>CALYBC010000001.1 GCA_944393725.1 uncultured Alphaproteobacteria bacterium
AAAGCCATGATAAGCAAGTTAATAAAATAGGTAGACAACGAGCGCAAAGTGGTTTATATTCTAATTCTCGAGATGCTTGTAATTCATATAGAGTTAATGGGATAAATGATAAATATTAATTTAAGCACAATAACACAATATCTGCGGCAGGCTTTAAAAGTGCTAACTTTTATTGTCGGAATGGTTGTAATAGTCCTAATCTGTTACGCAGGGTATTTGATGTTGGATGACAAAGCTTGGTGTTTAAGTGAAGGACATGGTGTTTGGGATGCCGATAAGCGTGAATGCAGACAAGATTGTCTGACTTGGCGTGAGGATATTGGTTGTGTTCCGATAACCAAAGAAAATATCATAAAGAAAGAAAAAGGTTTATTATAAGTCTAAAAAAGGAACCCATCGGCTTAGCCGGTGGGTTCCTTTTTGGTAACCTCAGCGAGACTATACAATTACGACTATCGCCTTTGTCTTGCTTCGTTACATTTTAAACGGAAAAATTACTTCTACCGCGTATTTTGATAAATTATATTACCTACCGTGTGTTTGGGGTATAGTTTGCGGTTTAGTATTTTTGGAAATCAGAAAAGATGGAAAAATATTGGCTCCATCGCCACATCCATAATACCAGTTTGATTGTGTCAATATATCTTTAGCCTCCATAAAGGCACAATTTCTCTTGTTATCTTGTGTATGGATTTTATTTTCAAATTGTTGTCTTTGTGCAGGCGTTACTTCAAGTGTGGATATTCTCGGCATATACGCCCCAGAACTAAGTATCGGATTTGCGGGGTCGTAAATATATTCTTCTTGATCTGTATTAACAGTTATAAAACTATGGGCTTCACCAAATTCTTCATTTGATGAACGCAAGAGCTCTCCTCCAAAATATTTTGTGTTTATTCCTTGACGCTGAAAATATGCTTGAGCCAAAATTGATATTTCTGCACATTTGCAAATTCCCGCGTCAAAAGCCTGAGATAGTGTTTTACTCCCTTTTGCATCATAAAAATTTTGCCGTTGGGATATATTTGATGACATGTTAGGATATATTTTTCTTAATACATTATCAAAAGCAAACATGTGAGCAAATAATTTAGTATCAAACTCCGGTGCATATGTATGTAGCCACTTTTCCATTTTTTTGTTATTTGCAAAATTTAATGCATTTTTTTCTACGGTTACAAAAAATTTTTCAAAGTTATCCGTATCTGCACAGACTTTCAAATCAAATTTTCCAAAAAAAGATCCGCCAATCAATATCTTATCATTATTTTTTATATCATCAACTCGACAATTGGTTTCATTTAATTTTTCAAAATTCATTACCTTATCTCCTACCTTTTTATTGTATTTTTTCTCCATTAAAAAAACAGTATATGTTCCTATCTTTCGGAACGAGAAGAAAAAATATCTTTGGAAATTGGGTGGCTATTGTTTTGCGGCTGTGACATTTTTTCTGATAATTCTTCTTTGGTTTGTTCCATCATATTTTTGATAAGTGAAGCTTTTCTTGCGACATTGGTTTTGGGATAACGGTTTAAAAAATCTTCAATCATAACATCTACATCATTGGGTTCTGCCGTTGAAGGTGCTGAATTTTGCGATATATGTTTTGCTTTTAGCACATCTTCTGGCGGCAATCTGAGGTTTGGATTTTCTCCATTGATATTAGGAACAACCCCAACTAAATATTTGGCATCTATCTTGCCTTTTACAAACCGACCAAAATTCTGTAAAAAACAAAATTCTTCCTGCGGCATATCAAAAACTATTTTTGTATCGGCATAGCGAGAATTGTCATAGCAGTAAAAATCATCACGCATCATACTTTGCCAAAAACCTTTTTCATCGTATACCGAAGCCATAGAGGTTATGTGATTGTATGAGCCGCCGCGTTGCAAAGGTGATAATTTGGCCGCATCGCGGTTGAATATCAAACCGTTTAGTTTTATATTTTGAATTGATGATTGATTCGACAAACAACGATGCACCACCCTCACCCATCCTTGTCTTAGTGATGGCAGTGCGGAAATTTGCTCAAATATTTCTCGTTGTTTGTCTTGTAACATACTCTTCATTCCTTTTTTTGATTATATTATTTTTTATACTTTTTGACAATCGTTTATTTTAATACAAAAAATATCTTGACTTAGAGTATGCTCTAAAAACTATAATGCTTGCGAAAATATTAGATTAAGGAGAATCGTTCTTATGTTGTCTTGGAGTGTTATGGCCTCGATGGTAGGTTGCACAATTACCATGTATTTGTTTGTGCGTTTTGTATTACTGGTAAAGCTCGGGCTTTTTTTAACCATAACATTACTTTTTATATTACTCCTTATCGGTTGTGTTCAGCCACTAAGCTCTTATGCCTTTGAAAATGTTTTCGGCAAATTCTATCCCTTATACCGTTACGGCATTTATTTCTTGTTTATCGGTTGCGTTATTTTGGCTATACTTACCATATTTGTCGATATATTTTGGCTTATTGCCAACAAAACCGGCTTAATCCCCATTGCCCCGTTGGCAAAAGAATACTTACCCAAAGTCAATACATTTTTAGTTGCCTCGGCTCTTATCCTTACGGTTTATGCATTATATGAAGGAACTAAAGTACCGGCCATAAAAGAAATAAACATCACTTCCGATAAAGTTGCCGAAAACAAAAAAATCGTACTTTTGACCGATATTCATATTCACCGCGTAATCAATCCAGAAAAGGTGAAAAAGACAATCGAAAAAGTCAATGCCCTTAATCCCGATATAATATTGCTGGCCGGTGATATTGTTGATGATAGCAAAAACAAAATATCTGACATTACCAATCTCTTGAACGACCTTAAGGCCAAGCAAGGTATTTATTTTGTGAGCGGCAACCACGAGTTTTATGCCGGATATCATGACAGCCTTGTTACTTTGCAAAAACTAGGATTTAAGTCTTTGGAAAACTACGGAGTTGCACTCGACGACATCTATATCGCCGGTATTCCGGACTGGAGAACCGCTCAAAGAATTGGCTTGATAATAAGCCTTAATGCCGCGCTTAAAAATTCTACCCCGCAACAATTCAAAATCTTGCTATCTCACACCCCGGTTAATTTAGGCAAAGAAAACAAAGTCGATTTGATTGTTTCGGGGCATACACACGGCGGACAAATTTTTCCGTTTCATGTGCTTTCATGGATACAAAATCAATATCTGTCCGGACTATATAATCTGGAAAACGACACCAAACTTTATGTTTCCAGAGGAGCCGGACAATGGGGACCGCAAATGCGGCTGTTTGCGCCCTCGGAAATTACTTTAATCAACTTAACCAAAACAAAAGGAGAATAATCATGAATTTTAATTTCCATGTACCGGTTAATCTGTTTTTCGGTTGCGGAGAACTCAACAACCTTCATGAACGCAACCTACCGGGTAATAAAGCACTTTTGGTAATTTCAAACGGAAAATCAGCCCGTGCAAACGGCTATCTCGACCGTACAATTGAGCAACTAAGCAGAGCCGGCGTTGCTTACCGTTTGTTTGACAAGGTTGAACCGAACCCGCTAAAATCTACCGTTATGGAAGGTGTTAGAACAGCCAAAGAAAATTCTTGTGATTTTGTATTGGCTTTGGGTGGCGGAAGCGTGATGGATGCTGCTAAAGCCATGGCTTCGATGATTACCAACGAGGGTGATATCTGGGATTATATTGCTTTTGGTAAAGGCGGTAAAAAAGAATTGAAAAATCCTCCCTTGCCTTTGGTCTGCATTTCGACAACCGCCGGTACCGGTTCGGAAATTGATAACGGGGCCGTCATCACCAACCCCGAAACCAACGAAAAAACCGCTTTCTTCGGCGGATTTCCGGTACTTTCAATTGTTGACCCCGAACTTATGACTTCGGTTCCGGCAAAGCAAACCGCTTATCAAGGTTTTGACGCCCTATTCCACTCTACCGAAGCATATATTGCCGCCAACGCCAATCTGATGAGTGATATGTTTGCTCGTGCAGCTATCGAAAATGTAGGAAAATATTTGGCTAAAGCAATATCTACCCCAAACGATAAAGAAGCTCGTTCGGCAATGGCTTTTGCTAACTCGATGTCGGGATTTGTTATGTGTGTGGGCGCTTGCACCAGCGAACATTCTTTAGAACACGCTCTTTCGGCATACCACCAAGACTTACCGCATGGTGCCGGACTTATCATGATATCTAAAGCTTATTATGCACATCTTATTGAAAAGCATGCCTGCGATCAAAGATTTATTGATATGGCTAAATTCTTGGGTATGGAAAATGCTACTAAACCGCAAGACTTTTTGACCATGCTGGATAAACTGCAGAAAGATTGCGGCGTTGATAATCTTAAAATGTCGGATTACGGCATTAGCGAAGATGAGCTTACAAAAATGGCTGAAAACGCCAAAGAATGTATGGGATTTCTCTTCAATTTCGACCGTGTTGATTTGACAGTTGATGACTGCGTGCAAATTTATAAAAACTCTTATAAATAGCACTTATATCTTTTTGCCGATAAAGCGGGATATGTAAGTCAATATCGGGCTGCGGGGACGCAAGAAGTCGATAACTTCTTTTCCGCAGCCTTTTTGTTTGGCGACATGATATGCGTCTTTACAATCAATCTCCAAATGTGAAACCCCTAACCCTAAGATAACATCTGATTGTGGAAGCCTTGACAGGCCTATCTTTTGACCATAAAAAAGCGTCAGTTTTGCTCTGACGCTTGAAAAATCGAGAAGGCTTGCTTGCTCGGATATTCGCAATATATCCAAACAATAACTGTCACCGCTCTTTGAACAGCCGTAATTGTTATGCAAAATATACAAATCCAAATTCGGTATCGGCAAAGATGTCTTCACGCCTTTGGTGGTTTTGGGCAAATATTTATATTTGCTTATAAGACCATCTTCAACAATTGCATTGGTTGCGACAATATCGCTCCAATCAAGCCCTTTTTTAACACGCGAATCAATCTTTAGCACCCCTTTTAAGTGAATGCAGCCGTCTTTGTGGTAACTACCGTTTTTTTGAATTTGATGATTTCTGATGAGGTGGGTAATGTATTCTTCTTTTGTCTCAAAAACAAAAGATTTGTCTTTTTCAGTCCCAGCTTTAGCTTTGGTGTTAACTATATATTCTCTTGATATTGACATATTATTGACACTTTTTATTCATTAAAGCCAATTACAATATACGATATTTTTTTGTCTATATCAAGATATTTTTTCTAAATTTCCGAAATCCGCCGTTTAGCTTCATCTCTGGCCAGTTTATCAACTCGCTCGTTTTCAATATGCCCGTTATGTCCTTTTACCCAAACCCATTTGATCTGGTGCTTTTCCAGCTGCGACTCGAGTTCTTGCCATAAATCAATATTTTTGACCGGAGTTTTCTTATTGGCTGTGCGCCAACCATTTAACCGCCATTTGGGCAACCACTCGTTTACTCCGTCCATAACATAGCGACTGTCGGTATGCAAAATTATGTGGCAACTTCTTTTTAAGGCTTTTAGTGCCGATATTACCGCTGTCAGTTCCATGCGGTTATTGGTAGTATCATCTTCACCGCCGCTTAGTTCTTTCTCTACCCCGTTACACCTTAATAATGCACCCCAGCCACCGGCTCCCGGGTTTCCGGAACAAGCTCCGTCGGTATATATTTCTACTTCCGTCATCTTAGAATTCTCCGCGGAAATAGTCATTGAAAAACTCATTCATTATCATATTGTAATCCTCATCACCCCTAATAACCTTGGCAACAAAGGAGCGCAACTTGTTTTTAGGAATATATATACGAAAATCTTTCGGCATGGCCAAATTGGCTCCGATTACCCCCTCAAGCTGAAAATCATCTTCAATAAACGGCGATAGTACCAATTCAACATTGCAAAACTTTATGGCACCGCGAGGCGGCAATCTCAACTCCGGACGAGTGATGATGTTTAACTGCCCTTCTATACCGGCAATAACCTCCATCTGACTATAATTAGAAAATCTAACCTTATTATACTCACCGCCATCACTCTTGACTTCGGCCGATAAGAAAAGCTCACGGGCAATTACATTGGAAATATTCGCTCCTTGCAACTCAAAAGATATTTTTACATATTGCTCGGGCGGATTGTCTATGCTGTTGGGATAGAACATATCCTCATCTTGATTTTGCAGAGCTTCAATCTTTTTATCGGCTATTTTTAATTCTATATTGGGCTGTGGGTGGCGTCCGAACATTCCGGCCATCACGGCATATGGTGCCGGCACATTGTTTGAGCCTGATCTGACATAAATCGCCGAATTACTTGTAGTCATCAAAGGAGACAATTCGCTTTTGGGAATATAGGTTGCCACAAAGCCGTCGCCGTTTTCGTCAACACTTATAATGTGGTTACGAACTTTATTGTGACTGGGTATCGTACAGCCGGAAATAGCGTTTTCAAGCCAGCTTAAAAATCTATGAACATTTCTGACTTTTACCTTGGCTTTGGCAACATCTCCGATTTCATAATCTCTGGCGCACTCAACTCCCCATATAACAACGCCGCCTTCCGAGTTGCCGAAACCGGATATAGCCTTAGATAAATTTCTGCGGTCATCTTTATGAAGTGTATTAAAATTTTTGCCGTCGGAAGCGGCTTGCTTAAAATCTATAAACAGCTCTTCGCTTTGGCGGTTGATAATAAATTCATCAATCGCTTCTTCTCCGAAATATATCAGCTTTTGAAAAATATCCTCGGCTCTGGACATAACTTCCTCCGGCAATAAAAAATTAACGACAACGCCTGTTGCCGTTAATTATATATCAGCAATATTTAAGATTTTGTTTATTTTAATCGCTGTTGTAATTCATCATATTCCATATACCTATCCAATGATCCCAAAAGTGTATAGGTCGGTGCCGATGAAAATATTTTACCGGCTATGTTTCTGATATCTTCCTTACTGACAGCATCTATTTTTGCCACCACTTCATCTATACCCAATGTTCTGCCGTAAATTAAGTTTTGTCGAGCCAGAACTTCTGCTGTGGAGGATGAGCTTTCAAGCCCCATTTTTATGTTGGCTTTGAGCTGCATTTTGGCGCGCATAAATTCTTTGTCGCTGACATCTTCGTTGCATATCTTTTTTATCTCATCTATAACCAAAGGAACCATTACCGGAATATCCTTGGCTTCGGTGCCGGCATATATACCGAACAGACCGGCTTGCGAATGTGATGAAGCGAATGTGTACACCGAATATACAAGTCCGCGTTTTTCTCTTATCTCTTGAAACAATCTTGACGACATTCCGCCGCCCAAAATCGTCGACAAAATAGCTACATCGTAATATTCTTTACTCTTGTACGGAACACCGGAAAACCCCATTATCATATGGCTTTGCTCAATAGGTCTTCTCTCAATGAAAAATCCGCCTTTATACTCTTGCTTGTCAAATGCAAAATCGGTTTTTAAACGATATCCGCTCATTCTTGCTTTGACCATATTTACAAATTCTTGGTGGGTTATATTTCCAACGGCGCAAACAACCGTATTTTCGGCGGCATAATTACTTCCGATATAGGATTTCAATGTATCTGCAGTAAAACTTTTTACCGTGTTTTGCGGCCCTAAAATTGAGCGACCCAAGGCTTGATTTGGAAATGCCGTTTCTTGAAAATAATCAAAGATAATATCATCAGGCGTATCTATAGTTTGTTTAATTTCTTGAATGACAACATCTCTTTCTTTTACCAACTCTTCTTCCGGAAATGTCGAATTTAATAGTGAATCGGTTAATACATCGCAGGCTAACTCGGCATCTTCTTTCATCATTTTGGCATAATACGCCGTAAATTCTCTTGAGGTATAAGCATTGGACTGACCACCAACATTTTCTATTTCTTCGGTTATATCCAAAGCAGTTCTTTTTTGTGTTCCCTTAAATGACATATGCTCCAAAAAATGCGATATACCGTTATTGTCTTTTTGCTCATAGGCCGAGCCGGTTTTAACCCATATACCCAACGATACCGTTTCTAACTGCGGACGCGTTGATGTGATAATCCGTAATCCGTTTTTTAAAGTTGTTATTTCTGAATCCATTTTATTTACCTTCTTTACTATGCTTTTAGGGCCGCTTTGACAGCTCTTATTCCTGATTTAAACGCTGTTTCCATACAACAAGGATAATCTTTCATACTCCAATCACCGGCTATGAAAATATTAGGATATTCGGTTTGAGGTGTCAGCGGCCGAAGACGATTATTTTTCTCATTTTGCTTGATGGTTGCGTTTTTGTGGCATACCGCTCTAAACGGCGGAATGAAAGCCGAATTTACCCCTCTAATTTTATCTAATTCGTGCCATATTTCACGAGCCAAATCGCTTAAATCTTTGCTCTTACCGGTATAATCATAAATTATGGCCGTCAGTATGTTGTTGGCGGAAAACACCCAATCACAAATTCCGTTTTTAACCCCAATAAATGATGCGCCTTTGGGCAAAAATATGGTTTGTGATGTATGGTAGTTTATTTCAACTATGTTGTTGTGTTCCAAAGGTGTTGCCGACATTAATTTCGCATATGATAAATTATCAAGAGCCAATATAACTCTGTCTTTGGCTCCCAACTCAACAATTTTCTTACCGAACTCTAACTGAGCTGCTACTCCAAACTGTGAAGATATCTTAGTTAATTTGCTGTTTAGATGAACTTCGTCGGCATAGGCAGCCATGACATTTATTATACGAGGACTTAAATCTTGTTTGGAAAAATATACTTTGGTTTGATTTTTGTTAAAAGGAAACATTGAAAACACTATGTTGTGCTTTATCTCTGAGGGGATATTTTCCGATGTATTGCAAAAACTTTTCAATAGCAATTCTTTATTAGTAAATACCGAATTATTTATTTCTTCTTTATCCATATCTATGAACTGTTTTTCTTTGCTCCATTCACTTTTCTTTACAAAACGAGACATGAACCTATTGGCACCGGTTACGGCATGCAAAGCATTATCCATCGGCATTGATAAGCCTTCGTCAAAATACGAATAGCATCTGCCGCCCAAATGCTTGCTCCCCTCATAAATTACAGAGCGAATATGCGGATATTTGTGTTTTAGATACCAAGCACAAGAAAGTCCTGCCAAACCTCCGCCGATAATGTGGTATGTTGCTTTTGTTTTTGCCAAATATTATCTCCCGCTAAGTGCTTTGATAACCAACATCATCTTTATAAATTTGCCGATATAAGGTTTGGGCGATATTATCTCCCATCCGCGATTATTCATTATATCGAAATATCTTTTATAAATATAAACAATTACTTTAATATTGCGAGCATTTCTTTTATTTAATTTTTTAATTAAGCCAAAGGCTTTTTCATAATTTTCGGCGGCAATTTTTGCCAATTCTTCACGAGCTATTGATAAATTTTTATCAACTACTACGGTCATCGGGTCTGTTGAATTAATTCCGGCTTTTAATAAAAATTCTCTGGGAATGTACAACCTTCCGGCATTGGCATCATCTCTGACATCACGCAAGATATTAGTGATTTGCATTGCGAGGCCTAAAGTCCAAGATAAATCGGCAATTAATTCTTCATCTTTGCAGCCCAAAATTCTTAAATACATACTACAAGGGGCACCGGCCACTCCGTAACAATATTTATAAAAATCATTTAATTCGGGAGCCCTGACCGGATAGGGTATATCCATTGAGATACCTTCAAGTAAGCTAACCAGTTCTTTTTTGGGAATACCAAACCTGATACAATTTTTATAGATATTTCTACCAATATCCGATGCCGGAACTTTTTTGTCATAGATATTATCTATTTCTCGCCGCCATGCATCCAGCAATTCTTGTTTTTGTGAAAGCGGAAAATCTCCGTCAACAATGTCGTCTATGTGACGACAAAAAGCATATAGCGTATATATAGCTCTTCTTTCTTTGGTAGGAAGAATATGAAGTCCCCAAAAAAAAGAAGACCCTGATTTTTTGACAATTTTTCTTATAAGTTTATTCATAAATTACCAACCAGTCATTAATACTTAAAAAACAATGACTTTAACAGTCCGTAAACCAAACTCTTGGTCCAATCATAATAACTCAAACGCGGCTTATATTGTAAAATATCAACCTTATTATATTTATTTATCATAGAATTAGTTAATGAAAGTATAATACAAACCTCAAACCGCAAACGAAAATTTGTAATCAATCGCGGAAGATGTTGAACATCTTTATGCATTGCTCTTATTTTACTTAAAAATTCTTTTAACATGAGTGCCGTTTCCGGCTTGGTATAGGAAAGCCCCAAATCACTTGCTTTTACCCCATATTCGGCGAGCATATCTTCCGGAATATAGCACCTTTTCAGCAAACTCAAATCTTCTTTTATATCGCCTAAATCATCTAACAACTGCAGTATTATACATAGGTTTTGTGCAGGAATATAAGTCGAGTAATTCTCATTATGAATAGCCATCATAAATCTACCGACCGGAGCTGCGGAATAACGACAATAATCAATCAACTCTTCCCAAATTCTTACAGGCTTTGCCAAAACATCTCGTTTGAAGGCTTCTAACAAATCAAGATAAAGTGAACTGTCTAAATTTTCTTTAGCAAATATTTGGCCTAATTTTGACACTTCGGTGTAGGCAGACGGTTCTTTATGATTTATAAAAGCTGCGCTGATTTCTGATAATCTTTGGATTTTTATTTTGTTTGAAACATTTTTGGCGTCAGCCACATCATCGGCTACTCTGGCTGCGCAATAGTACGCATACACCAGTGGCTTCAGCGACGGAGAAACGATTAAACCGACCGGAAAATTCTCTTTTATTTTGCTTTTTTCGGATAACATACTAAACATCAAATTTTTCCAACCATTTTTTTATATCAGTGCCGGCACGACGGCAATATGCTTCTTTCTTTTCCGTGCCTTTAAGCTTGCGAATTTTCCCTTTGGCGGTATATTCAAGAGGCAATGCCGGAAATAGTCCGAAATTTACATTCATAGGCTGATAATTTTCTATGGCCGTTGCATCTCTTAGATGAAACCATAGAGAACCAAAGGCCGTTGTCAAAGGTGGTAAGCTTACATCTTTTCCTTTAACTTCGCATGCTTTGAAATACCCGACCAATAACCCTGTCGCCGCACTTTCAATATAGCCTTCACAACCGGTTATCTGTCCGGCAAAACTTATATAAGGTTTACTTTTAAGCCGCAAAAAATCATCCAGCAATATCGGACTTTTGATAAAGGTGTTTTTGTGAATTCCGCCAAGTCGTGCAAAGACTGCATTTTCAAGCCCAGGTATCATGCGAAAAACTCGCTCTTGTTCACCATATTTCATCTTGGTTTGGAAGCCGACCATATTTCTTAAAGTATCAGCCTTGTTATCCTGCCTTAATTGGACAACCGCATATGGTTTTTCCTCAGGCTTGTGGGCATTAGTCAAACCAACCGGTTTCATGGGACCAAACAACAATGTATCCTTGCCTCTTTGAGCCATAACCTCAACAGGTAGACAACCATCAAAATAGCAGGCCTTTTCAAAGTCGTGAAACTCAACTTTTTCGGCCGCCAACAACTCATCAACAAAGTTGTAATACTCTTCTTTATTGAGCGGGCAATTTATGTAATCAAATTTGTCGCCTTTATCATAACGCGATTGATACCATGCTTTGTTGAAATCTATGCTGTCTTTGTATATGACCGGCGCTATGGCATCATAAAAGCTTAAACTTTCGTTTCCGGTTTCTTTTTTTATGGCTTGGGCCAATGGTTCTGAGGTTAGCGGACCGCTGGCTATAATAGTAGAGATATTTTCATTGGGAAGTTCTTGCACTTCTTCGGCGACAAAACTAATCAACGGCGATGATTTTAAGGCTTCATCTATGTATTTTGAAAAACCCTCTCTGTCAACTGCCAGAGCTCCGCCGGCCGGAACCTTGGTAGCATCGGCCGCCCGCATTATCAAAGATGAGGCTTGTCGCATTTCTTGATGTAACAGCCCGATTGCACTGTTGGTAGCGTCGTCGCTGCGTAATGAATTGGAGCAAACAAGCTCGGCTGCCCATCCCGTCTTGTGCGCCGGAGACATTTTTTTAGGACGCATTTCGTGAATAACAACCTCAACTCCGCGTCTTGCCAACTGCCAAGCCGCTTCGGCTCCGGCCAATCCCGCGCCGATAACATGTACCCGTTCCGTCATTTTATCCATCTTGTCTGTTAACATAAGCCAGTTTTTATAACCTTTTCTTCTAAATGTAAATAAAAACTTCGTTTAATAAGTTGCGTATAGTATTTGCCAATACTGATAAAAATAAATATAATGCTCCCAGTTAGAGAAAATATCGGGTTGGTTATAGTGGCTTTAATTAGGTTATTTTTGATTGTTTCTTTACTTTTTATCAACGGAGGAATCGCTTCGGCAAGCGAAGATTCTGATGAATATCCTTTTCCCGAAGGTTTTTCGTTTGATGATCTGCCCGACATTGGTACGACAGAAAGTCAAGCTACAAATGAACCGACCGAACCAACAAATCCTGATACCGTTACCGGAGATAATACTCCTCAAAATCTCTCAGCTCCCCTACCCTTGGCTTTAGATGACCTGCCTGATATCGAACCTCTGACCGATGATGATAATTCCGACACCAACGCGGAAACCGACAATACGGAAATTGAGCCATTACCCAACACAGCTCCCCCAATATTGGAAGCTCCCCAAACAGATAAAAATAATGACATCTTGCAAAAGGATGAGTCTTTAACATCTGCCCTTAAAGAAGACAGTAAAAACTCATCAAGTCCGATTGAGGGAACTTGGGTTGAAAAAATAACTTCTTCAAATCCTCTTTCTATTCTTAGCTCAGACGAAAAAAGCGGCAAAAGTCAACTTGAGGATCTGCTCGAAAAATCTCGCGATAATGAAAGTAAAGGTCGTTCTAACGCTTCGGTGTTTGATATTGCCGGTGTGATGTTAAGAATGAATTTAAGGCAAACCGTCAGAACTCTAGAAAATCGCGGCTTCCAAAAAATAAATGCAAAATTTCAAATTCCTAACTTCATAAAATGGCGTAACGAAGAAGCTTGCCGTAACGAAGGTGTTGTCGGATACGAAAGATTGGAAGCCTGCGTAATAAACAAAGCTAAAAAAGGCGGATATCAGTATGTCCAATACCTTAAGTATGCCAAATTTGATTCAAAAGAAGAAATAGAAGTATATCTCACCAGTAATTTCACCGAAAATAAAGTTTATAAAATTGTCTATAACTCCAGAATTGCCAGTATTACGGGGAATTCCCCCAAAGCTATTTATATCAGAAACTTAAAAGTATATGACTTTTGGAAGACCGTAAACCGCAAATACGGTAATCCGGATAATAAAACAACGGTAACTTGGGGCTTGGGCGGTAACAAGCCATATCTTAAAGCCGCAACCGGATATTTACTACTTGAAGACCCCATGTTTGTGGAAATGGATTACACCAGAATGTCACGTGAAGATCAGCGCTTTATTAACAGCGATTTTTATAATTTTTAAATCTTTTGCTGATAGATTACAGAAAATTTGTTTTAGTAGGTGTGATATGAATAATAATCTTATAAGTGAATTGTTGTGTACCAGAATAAGCCATGATCTTGCAGGGAGTATCGGTGCCGTTGCCAATGCCGTCGAACTCTTGGAAGAAGGAGATATGGAATTTTTAGATGATATAAAATCAATCTTAAAAACGAGCTCTCAGAATCTTTCTAACAGAATGAAATTCTTCCGTTTGGCTTTCGGTCTTAAAAATACTAATCTTGATGATACCAATATGGTAAAAACCATAACAAAAAATTATTTATCGACAATAGGAAACAAAGATTTTCCTCTCGCTTTGGCATGGAACATAACCAACATAAAAAATAACAGAGCAGCCATGCTTATGACAATGATTGCAGCCGATATGTTAATCCGCGGCGGAACTATAAATCTGTATGATAATGATAAAAAAATAATTGCAGAATTCAGTAAAACTCTTAAAATCTCGACCGAAAAATTGGATAAACTCAAAACAATATTAGAAGACGGCGGCGATATTACCGACGCAACAACGACCCCGCTTTTGGTATTGCAAAGCGATAATTCTAAGCTGTATGTAAACGAAACTAATGATACTGTATTGCTGATTAAAGAAACGGAATAGTAAAAATGCAAACTTGTTTGATTGCCGATGACTCTAAAATAATGCGAATGTTACTCTCCAAAATTATGGAAAACTTTGGATATACCGTAACAGAAGCTGATGATGGTGAAGATTTGCTTGAACAATGCGCCAAAAACATGCCGGATGTTATCATAAGTGACTGGAATTTACCGCTAATTGACGGAATTGATATATTATACAAAATACGTGCAGATAAAAAAATAAAACAGCCTTATTTTATTTTTTGTTCCTATATCAAAGATCCTGAAATAATTAAGCAGGCTATAAAAGGCGGTGCCGACGATTTTATCATGCGCCCATTTGACGAAGACATCATAGCGTCGAAATTAAAAATAATAAAAATAATGCGAGGAGACAGATAATGCGCCGTCAAGATTTTGAATTTCTACTAGATATGCTCAAGAATAATGCCGGCTGGGAATTTGACGAGTCGCAATATTTTATTATTGATAAAAAAATATCAAATTTTATTCGTGAAAAAGGTTTTAACACGGTAGAAGATTTGATAATGGAACTTAAGATGGATAAAAAGCCTCTCATCTCTCAAGTGGTTGAAGCTATGGCTTTTTCGGACACATCTTTCTTTAGAGATTTTGATGTGTTTTTCCGTTTTCAAAATGTTTTGTTGCCAGAAATCAAAGAAAAATGTCGAGCCTCAAAAAAATTAAACATATGGAGCTTAGGATGTTCTACCGGGCAAGAAACTTATTCTATTGCCATGGCCGTTGCCAAGGCAAACAAAATGTTTGCCGATTGGGAAGTAAACATTGTCGGATCTGACTTATCATCTCTATCAATAAGCAAAGCTCAACATGGGAAATATAACAATTTTGAGATTCAAATGGGGCTAAATGCCAGAACAATCCTAGAATTCTTTACCCCAGAAGATGATATGTGGTCGGCCAACGAAGATATAAGAAAAATGGTCGAGTTCCGTCGTTATAATATGCTCGAAGATGTGGTTACTAAGTCAAAATTTGAAATTATTTTCTGCCGTAATGTGTTGAGATATTTTGCTCCGGAATACCAAGAAAAAATATTGCAAAGGATAAGCTCTCATCAGCCACAGGGAGGATATTTGTATCTGGGCAAAAATGAGGTCATTCCATCAATTGAAAAATACTATTATCGCCTCAATAATAATACCGGAGCATATGTCGCAATCGGCAACCAAAACACTCTAAGCAATACCGAAATTTCTGTTGAAGAAAATAAAGATAACAACATGCCCAGCTTTGTAAGACCTAAGATATTGGCTTAATCATTTCAATATCGCACATAAAAAAACACCTCTTACCGCAAATGGTAAGAGGTGTTTTTTTATGTTATTATTTCCACCAAGCGAGATACCCGCCCCAGTAGCTGTCGTAATCTATATTACCTGTTGCACAACCGGTTGCGGTATTACTCCGGCACACCAGTCGACCGGTTCCGCTGTCTTTTAACCGAACATCATACACCATTCCGTTAACTGTTTTATATGAATCCGCACTACTGCATAGAGGTGTTATTGTTGAACCTTTACCTTGATTGAGCCCTAAGCATACTTGCGTGTAACCTGACGGACATACCAACATGCTACAACTAATATCTCCTGAAGTTACGGGTTTAGCTGTGAATTTGCTATCAGATGCAGTAACACATAAACCTAATTTTCCATTTAATTTAGCAGCACATCCCGTGGGTTCATAGCAAGTGGTACCATCAAGTACTCTTTGCGTCATTACCACACAACTTGTAGATGCTGCGGTTGAACATCCATCGTCTCCAGAGCACCCATTATAGTAATACAATGTCTTGGGGCTGGGAAGCAGCGATAAATAAACAGTATATTGTCTGTGACAAGTTGCACCGTTGGGAATTGCTGTATAAAATTTACCTTTGGTTGCCTCATAATCATAGACACATTTAACCGAGTCAGTATAAGGAGTGTGATATAAATATGTAATAGCATGATTTTTTGATGATAAAACCGGATGGTTTGTGAATGTCTTATACCCGCTTTTACACTTAAAACCGGCCTTTTCATAGCAAGTGGTCGTTCCAAGCTTTTTGGGAGTCGGATATATTATTGAAGAAAGATTTAATGTAACCTTAGTGCTATCTATATAAGATGAAGAGCATTCACACTTAGAATATTTGACATTCTTTCCATCATTGCATTTATAGGTGGAAGACGGTGCCGTAAACCCTGTTTGTGAGCATTGTGAAGAGGTATATTGAAAAGTTGATGGACATGAACAGCTGTAGCAAGTGGTTCCGTCAAAAAGTTTATGCGTGGTGCAGGTAGCATTTACCGTTGCATCTTTCTGCGTCTGCGTCAAATACCCATAGGTAGCACAAGAAGCTGCAGGCTTGATGGCATTATTTAACCGCTGAAGCTGGTACTCATGCACCGGCACTACCTTTGCCGATGCTGTGGATACTGCCATAACGGCGGCAAAAACAGAAAACACTCCAACCATACTTTTTGTCATGACACTCTTCCTTTTCTTACATATTCCTTATTATAATATTAGCACCTTTTATCTAATAACACAATATCATAAAAAAACTTACTTCCATAATTTCAGAAAACCGTCCCAATAAGTATCATAATCAATCTGCGTGGTGGAGCAGCCTTTGAGACAATAGCATGTCGTACCATTGGAAGTTACCGTATCAAAAACGACTCCATCACCAGGATTATCTGACTGACAATTCAAGTCAGCATTACAACCGGTTATTTTATAGCATGTAAGACCATATCTGGTGGCACTGGTATATTTAAATTTATCGCTTGGTTGTTGTGGATAATATTGTTTTCCGGCACTGCACGATAAAATTGTGCAAGAGACTTTATTTGCTCCACCGACAGCAGAAGACGTCCCACTAAATCCAACATTGTCGGCACTTTTGTTGCTGCACACTTTGGTGTTATTCTCTATTAATGTTTCATCTGGCTTACATCCTTCGGTTTCGTAGCATATTTCACCTTTAAATGTGTGAGATTTATAGCTTATACAAGGACTGGTCGGCGCAGTATTGTAACACATATTATTGGTACTGCAGCCATTGTAGTAATACAATGTCGTCTGTGTATATAAAGGCGGTGTATATGTATGTAAATTGTGACATGTCGTCCCCGTACTTTGTGCTGCGGTAAACACATAAGAAGTATCATAGCTGATGCCGTACACACACTCTAATGAAGAGCTATCAAAAGGTTTAGTGGTTATATAGGTAACTGTTTTATTTCCATTATAAGGCCCAGGACTAAGATTTACGGTTTTGCTATTATTTCCAAGAGCTTTGTATGGATCTTTACAACTAAATCCGTCTGCCTTATAACATTTAGGTCCTTTGCTTGTAGCCGGAGTTCCATTATATTCGAAATATTTGGTGTTATAGCCGTTTTGCGTCGTAAGATCTACATAGTCATTTGCACAGGCACACATGGTATACTTGTTGCCACTGCCGTCATTGCATATTGTTGAAGGATCGGTCGGGGCTTTATATCCCGTAGAGTTGCAATCTTGATCAGTATATTTGTAGTTGGAGGGGCAAGAACATTTGTAGCAGGTGGTTCCGTCAAAAAGTTTATAGGTGCTGCAATCAGCGTTTTCCGTTTTGTTATATCCATCTTTATCAATATAACCGTATGTACCGCATGTTGCCGTTATTGTTTTGGTATCCAACTGTTCCACTTGGTATTCATGGACAGGTACAACTTTTGCATCTGCAGCAAATGCAAAAAATGATACACCGATTGATAATGTAATGCTCCAGCTACTAGATTTTGACATAGCACACCTCGCCTTTTGCAATTGATACGGTACACCTTAATTATTATATTAGCATCTTTGCTCTTTGAGCACAATCTATTTAACAATTATCATAAAAATATTAACAATTCCGTAACATTGGTTAATTTATTGATTTTTTATACATCTTATTGATTTTTAACGAAATTGTCATTCCAAATATCTTTGAGCGAATTCGGGCTTAGTGCGGATAAAGGATTTATGCTTATATCCGGATTATCTATATTGCCCTTAATAGTGTAATTTACCGCAAATACCGTACCATCTCTGCCACTTAATAAATTTCCAACCAGTGGTATCTTACCGATAAAGCTGTTTAGACCATATGCCGGTGCTATCATGCCGCTAAATGATAAAAGCTCGGTATCGCCATTGTATTTGCCGCTACCAGATATTCCGATAACATTGCCAAATGCCTTAGCCCCATTTAGCTTAAATTCCGAGTCGTAATATTCAAACGGAGCATCAAAATGCGTAAATGCTATTCCGTCTCCAGAAAGCATATCTACCATTCCGCTTAGCGAAGATAATGTGAGCAACTTGGCAAAAATATTGGTCTTGACAACATTAAAATCTCGGCCTTTTATGTGCCCGACAAAACGCTTATCGATTCCTCGTTTGGCATTTATACTAAGACTACCACCTCTTACATAATCGTACAAATGCAAAAATCTTAGTGCAGAACCTGCATCATTACTGTTTATGCTTAATAAATATTCACCATTCGGACGTGAATTGTAATCTAACTTAAGCTGTGAGGGAGCCTTTTCTTTAGTAGTGCGACGACTAAAATTACCAACCAGATGCATGTCATCGACACCTATCCCCTTCTTTAATTTTGCCGAACCGGCAAAATTATTTATTCCGATGTCTTTTCCGGTCCATAATTTGTCAACGGCTATGTTTATATTAATGTTGGGTACATTTTCTTCCCAATCATCGGTCTTTTTTGGGGTTACAGCTTGCGTAAGTTGGCTTTTATCTTGTTCGTCATCCTTATCCTCGGCAAAAAATTCCGACAAGTCATAAGAAGAACCTGATACTATCACCTTTATTTGTTCTTGCGGACTATACAAAAAATCTATCTTGGCTTTGGCATTGGTCTTTGGTCCTTTGATATCGCTTATATCTATGTTTTTTACTCTGCCTTGAGTATCAAATCCTACCTGCCCGTTGATTTTAAAATCCGGTTTTGACAAACTAAATTTGGGAATCGAAACAACTTTATCCCCTTTTATGTCAAGTTGGGCGGTTATTTCTCCAATAACATCAGTTTCTTTTTTGTAGCCCAAAAACGAATAATCAATTTTAGTCCCTTTTAAATTGCCATGTACATCGGCTATGGTTTTGTTATTAGAATACATGGTTATTACTGCTTTTGCAGGAATTGTTCCGGTAATATAAGGTGCAGACAGAGCTTTGATATCAAGCCCTAATTTTTCCTTAAAACTGTTATCAAAATTAAACCCTATATTATACTTTCTTAAGTAGTCGGCCGAGGTAAAATTCTCATACCATTCAAAACTAAGCGGTAATCCCTCCACATTGGCGACGCCAGAAAGTAACATATGTTGATTGTCTAACTCAAGGTTGAGAGATTTTGCCTCTACGCTCTTGCCCTTGAATATATCTTTCATAACAACATCTTGTAGAACAGCACTGACTTTTACATTAACTTCTTCCGGCTCTAAATCCTCTTTAAGCTCAAAATCCATACTCAAATCTGCAATCGCACTACCCTTTACAGTTTCCGGTTTGAGACCTATGCTGCTCGGATATTTTAACGGTTCGTGGTCGATAAGGCGTAAAATATCACTTATACTGCCGATGCCGCTTAACTGTAATTTCAAGAAATTATCTTCGGCGTTCAAATCATATAAATCAATATATCCTTTATTTAGTATAACATCGGCCGATTTGGCTTTATCTGCCTCAATTATGATATTGTTTTCACTAAAGGTTGCCTTGCCGTATATATCGGTAACCTTGGGCATCTCGTTTAAGTATAAAAGCGTACCACCCTCAATATATGCCGTTCCTTTGAGTTTGTTAAAGCTTATGCCCTTGTTTTTTTTATCGTAGGCAAAACCAAAGGTAAAATCTCCATTTTTGATTTTGCCGTCGAACAGGCTTTCTTTACACCATTTCCATGCTTTATCGCCAAAATACTTGGGCCAATAAACCGTTAACTTATCGGTTTCTAAAACAGGAACTTTGGCGGTGATGTCTATTGACATATCTTTTAATGACGAGTGCAACAGATATTCTTTAAGTCCTTTAATTTCCAGGCCAAGACTTGCTTTTTGTCCATCCAGATTCAATCCGGCATCGCTTATTTTTACACTTTCCAAATTTCCGCCGATCTGCCCTTCCAAAATTAATCCGGATATGTTGTAGTCATAACTTTCGTCAGAAGAAAACTTGATTACCCCTTTCTCTCCCTTAAAATCAAAATTAATGTAATCTATGATTTTTTCGCTGTTGGCCAATATATTTTCGCGATATTTACTTAAATTTTGCAGATTTAACTCCGTACTTAATTCGCCGTGCAACGGCACCTTAATATTATAAAAATCATCTGATGATGTTGCCGGTGTCAGCAACTCTAACAAATCTGCCGGAATTAAATCGGAAAAATAAAATTTCATTGCTGCTTTGTTGTCTGAGTAATCATAACTGACAGATAATCCTAGTGACGAAGTACTGTCATTAAACGGCATCAATGCGTTGATTTCCGTGGTTAATTCACTAAAACCACGGTCAAAACTATAGTTTACATCGCTAAACTGCCATTTTTTACCTAAATCTACCTCCAAAAGTTCAACATCGGCTCTGGTTATCTCGATTGAATTAATATAACTTTCGGGATAAACATTGTCTTCGGAATTAAAGTGCTCCCAAAAATTTTCAGCCTGCTCAAAATAGTATTTCAATTTTTGCCGACTTACTTCTCCACTGTCTTGCTTCTTATCTTTTTTAAGCCCGTACTTACTAAATATAAGTATTTTTGGTTGTTCAACTTCGATAGTTGATGGAGCAATAATACCTCGTAACAGTGCTTTTATGCTGAAAGAGAGGGCTACTTTAGGAGCGGTTATGGTAATCGCTCCTTCTTTTTTATAGGTTACATTACCGGCAATAATACGCAATGGTTGTACCGAACGCACCAATTCCAAATTTACGCCGTCCAAAGTAACCTGATAATCGGTATCATCGTGATTTAATGCCTTGATTATATATGGCTTTAGGAACGGTAGACTAATCGACCCGCGGTATAACTGCCAAATAAATAAAAGTAGGCATACCAGCAAAATAACGCCGATAAAGTCCGTAATCTTATGTATTTTATAACTGCGGCTACTTAGTTTTTTCATTTTGTTCCAACCATTGCAAAATGTCTTGATAATTTTTGTAATCATATAAATCCGAATGGCCTGCACCATCATAAATTATCAATTTTTTGGGTTCTGAGGCGTTATTAAACAGGGCTTTGGCTCTTGCAACGGGTACAACCTTGTCTTTTTCGGCCCCCATAATCAAGACCGGAATATCAATATCTTTAATTTTTGCCAAATTCTCATATCGGTCTTTAACTATTAAATCAAACGGAAATACCGGCCAAAATCTTTGCTTAACCACATTAATCACACTGTCAAACGGAACTTCCAATACCAGTGATGCAAATTTATTCTGCTTTCCTTTGACATAAACGGTATTAACTGCCGTATAACTGCCCAAAGACATACCGTAAATAATCATATCGGAGTTTTTATATCCCAGAGAATTTAGATAATCTACCGCAGCTATTGCATCGGAGGCCAAATTAGCCTCGCTTAACTTGCCTTCAATACCGCCAAATCCGCGATATTCACCGATAAAAACACCATAACCTTTCTTGGTAAAAGGAATGAGCTTATTATAAAAAGCTCCGATATTATGAGAATTGCCGTGGAAGTATACTACTATTTTATGACCGGCTTTAGGTTTAACAAACCAACCATACAACTTGGTGCCGTCTGATGAAGCATAAGTTACTTCTTCGGCCTTAAATCCGTTGTTTTGAGCGTTGATTAAATCAGGATTGCTCGTATCTGGGGCATAAAAATAATACTGCGGCAAAAAATAAACCGAACAACAAAACAGCAAATACCCCAATAATGCAATCTCTCCAAGCCGTCGCAAATATTTATTAAGCATTATTGCCTCCTAACTTGTCGGCTAGTGCCGCCGATAAAAATAAATCTATTTCTCCGTCCAAAACGGCCTTGGTATCCGAGGTTTCGGCTTCGGTACGCAAGTCTTTTACCATCTTGTAGGGTTGTAAAACATAGGAGCGTATTTGATATCCCCATCCGTTATCACCTTGGTTATCGCGTTGCTCTTGGGCCTTGTCTTCTCTTTTTTTGATTTCTATCTCATACAACCTAGCCTTAAGCATTTTCCAGGCGGCTTCTCTGTTCTGAAATTGAGATCTTTGGTTTTGACACTGCACAACTATACCGGTGGGTATATGGGTAATTCTTACGGCAGAATCGGTCTTGTTAATGTGCTGTCCACCAGCTCCCGATGCCCTGTATGTATCGATGCGGCAGTCTGCTTCGTTGATGTTAATTTCTATATTATCGTCAACTACCGGATAGACGCCTACCGAAGCAAAGCTGGTATGACGGCGAGCATTACTGTCAAAAGGCGATATTCTGACCAGCCTATGAACTCCGGTTTCTGATTTTAACCAACCATAAGCATTGTGTCCGCTGATCTTTATGGTAGCAGACTTAATTCCGGCAACATCGCCCTCGGTCTCTTCTACATATTCAACTTTATAGCCATGTTTGTCGGCCCAACGCGAATACATTCTTAAGAGCATTTCGGCCCAATCTTGAGCCTCGGTTCCGCCCGAGCCGGAATGGACTTCCAAAAAGGCATCGTTACCGTCTGCTTCACCGGATAACAGAGCTTCTAACTTAGCGTGCTTAACCTGCTCTGACAAATTTGTCATCTGGTGCATTATCTCATCTAACGCGGCATCATCATTATCTTTTTCCGCAATTTCGGCCAGTTCGTACAAATCATTGAAAGATGAACTCATCTTGTCAAAATTATAAAGTGCCGTTTCCAGAGCATCCTTTTCGCTCATTAATTTTTTAGCCTTCGACGCATCATTCCACAGTGATGTGTCCGCGGTTAAACTTTCCAATTCCGATAATCTTAAACAAGAATTATCGTAGTCAAAGAGACCTCCTGAGCAATTTCAACGATTGCTCTATGTTTTGGCTGATTTCATAAATATCGGCACGCATTCTGTTATTCTCCTTAATACTCTGCTCCCAGTTGTAACTCATCTTCACTATTGTTTTCATAAGTTATAACCGGTGCGACAACTGTTTCTGCGTTTTCTTCCGTTTCTGTCGGCTCAGCATTATTATTGCTTGCATTGTTTTCTTCACTAACTACCTTTTGAGCAAACTGGCGTTGGGCTGCCTCCGGTTTTAAGGCCTCCCAAATTACCGAGGTATCACTCGGGGTGGCCGGCTTTCCGGTATCGTGATTTATTCTGACCAGCTTAATTCCGCTTGGAATACGGAATGGTATATCGGCTTGCCCCGCAAGGGCTTCTTTCATAAAATCATAAAATATCGGCAAAGCAGCCGCGGCTCCGGTTTCATATCGACCTAATGAACGGGGTTGATCAAAACCGACATAGACAGCCACTACCAAATCAGGTGAAAAGCCTACAAACCACGCATCTTGATTTTTATTGGTGGTTCCGGTCTTGCCTGCCAGGTGCTTACCGATTGAACGCAGTCTGCCGCCGGTACCGTATTGAACGACGCCTTCCAATATACTAACCATTTGGTATGCACTCAACGGGTCTATTATCTGTTCTCTTTCATCCTTTAGCTGCGGAACAGGCTGATCTTCCCAAGATGCGACATTGCATTCTACACACTCTCTGGTATCGTGCTTGTATATGGTATAGCCTTCGCGATCTTGAATTCTTTCTATCAAGTATGGAGATATTTTTTTACCGCCATTGACAAACTCGCCATAAGCCGAAGCCATACTGATGAGCTTGGTTTCCCCGGCACCTAATGACATTGACAGAAGTTCCGGCAAATTATCGTTTACCCCCATCTTTTTGGCGTATTCGGCAACTTTATCCATGCCTACACTTTGAGCTAAACGGACGGTCATCAAGTTTCTTGACTTTTCTATGCCTTGGCGCAAGGTCATTAAGCCATAAAACTTTTTGGAGTAGTTTACCGGTTTCCAAACCGGTTGACCGGGGCCTTGATCCAAAACAAACGGAGCATCCAAAATTAAGTCCGTCGGCTCAAATCCATTCTCCAGTGCCGCTAAATAAACTATCGGTTTGAATGCCGAGCCGGTTTGGCGGTTAGCCTGAGTTGCTCTGTTGTACTGTGATTTCTGGAACGAATATCCGCCAACCATGGCTAAGATTTTTCCGGTGTGAGGATCTAGGGCAATCATTGCCCCTTCAACATTGGGAATCTGCCGCAAGTTGTATGAATTTTCACCTAATTTATGCTTTTTTATTTCTGTTTCTGCGGCTTTTTCAACCAATATTACATCACCTATGCTTAAAACATCGGATACTTTTTGCGGTTGACCACCGACCGATTGATTTCTTAAGGTCTTGCGTGCCCATATAATGAGAGATAACGGTATTTCGCCTAAACTTCCGTCAGAAAGTTCAATTTCGGCTTTAGCCGCAGAAACAGATTTTACTATGGCTAACTGCCAATTTTCTTTCGCTCCACCGGGCTTTTTTATCTCCTTAAATGCCTCTTTCCACCCCTCTGTAAGAGGAATGTTTTGAATGGCACCACGCCAGCCATGACGGCGGTCATAGTTGTCAAGTTGTTTTGTAAAAGATTTAGTGGCAATTTCTTGCAATCTCGGATTCAAGGTCGTTCTTATCAATAACCCACCTTCATACAAGGCATCTTCACCAAAGTTCTTTTTAACTTGCCTTCTTACCTCTTCACTGAAATATTGCGAATCTTTAACTAATTTGTTGCGAGATGTCACGACTTCCAACGGTTTGCCTTTGGCAACAAGTGCTTTTTCCTCATCAACATAGCCGTCTTCGACCATGCGGTCTATTACCCAATTGCGACGAGCAACCGCGGCATCATATTTGGTTTTGGGATTGTAATTATTGGGGCCTTTGGGAAGTGCTGCCAAATAAGCGGCTTCTTCCAAGGTCAACTCATCAAGGGCTTTGCCAAAGTAATTCATAGCTGCTGCGGCAACACCGTAAGAGCGATTACCCAAATAAATTTCATTCAGATATAGTTCCAAGATATGTTCTTTGCTAAAAGCTTGTTCCATTTTTATGGCAAGCAAAGCTTCTTTGATTTTGCGCTTATATGACAACTCTGAAGATAGTAAAAAGTTTTTGGCTACTTGTTGGGTTATGGTCGAAGCTCCGGTCGGACGACGGCCGCTTCCCAAATTCTTGATATTAACCAGTACCGCCCTTATGATGCCTATAATGTCAACACCAAAGTGATTATAAAAATTTTTATCTTCGGCAGAAATAAATGCTTGCTTTACCAGATCGGGAATTTTGTCTTCAGGCACAAAAAGCCTCTTTTCGGCAGCATATTCCATCATAACTTGCCCGTCGCCGGCATAAAGACGCGTAGTTACAGACGGCTCGTATTTTTCCAACTGTCTGTATTCAGGCAATTCTTGTGATATTTGCCAAACCGTTGTAATTACTAAAACCAAAGCTATTACCGCAAAGAAAAAGCAGGTACTTAAAAATGATGATATTGCCTTAAACATTTATATCCGACCAAAATATTTGTTTTTATTTTGAATCTTTTAGTAAAAAATTACAAACCTGTCAAATATTAATGCTTATTAATGCTTAGGATTTTTAAAATATTTATCAACTGCTTTAACCGCAGCTTGCCCTAATTTGCGACGGTATGATTTTTGCCTTAAAAGCTTTTCTTCTTTGGGATTGGATAAATAGCCCAATTCAAGTAATACAGACGGAACATCAGGTGCTTTCAAAACCGCAAATCCGGCAAAACGATGGGTGTTGCTTACGGTCTTGGCCACCTTGGACATTTCCGTGCTCAGGAGAGTTGCAAATTCGGATGAAGAATTGTTGGTTTCTCTTTGTGCCAAATTTAGCAAAATATCACTTACCTCTTTAGAATGTTCGGCAAAATTTAAGCCGGCAACAATATCTGCCTTATTCTCTTTTTCCGCCAAAGCCGCAGCCTCTTTATCCGAAGCGGTTTCTGACAATGTGTAAACCGACAACCCTACCGCTTTGCGGTTGCGTGCGCTGTCGGCATGAATCGATATAAACAAATCGGCATCGTGACTGCGTGAAATTTTTACGCGTTCGCGCAAAGGAATAAATACATCACGACTTCTGGTTAAATACACCTTATAATTGCTGTTATCTTCGAGCAAATCTTTTAGTTCTTTAGCCATTGAGAGGGTTATATTCTTCTCATAGGTACCGTTATATCCTATTGCTCCGGGGTCCACACCTCCGTGTCCGGCATCAATAACAATAATCTTGCGTTTTGAACTTTTGCTCGGAGTGCTTGCCGTCGGCTTGTGCGATGACTTGGTATCGGCAGAATTATAATCATCGCTGCTTACGGCGTAATTGTTACCTATTTTAGAGTTAAATTCTCTTTCCGATGTTGCTTCCAAATCTATGGCAAAACGCCAATTAAAATTACTTTGCGGAGCCAACATGAAAGCTTTTTTAATTAACACCGGCTTTTGTAAATCAAAAACTATTCTGACACCGTCAACGCCGGTTGAACCAACACGCACATTCTTTACAAAAATATTTTCATCGGCATTTTTGCTTACCGATGGTGCAACATCAACACCTTGTGTATCAATTACCAATCGATTTGGTGAACTAAGCGTGAAAACTTTATAATCAAACTTGCTGTCGGCGTCAAAAACTATGCGAACATTACCTATGCCCTGACCTATTCTTAATCCGGTTATCCTACCGGCATAAGAATTCTCGGCGCTGAACAAAAGTACAAAAACACCCAAAAGTATCAATACTTTATGTAATATTCGTTTTATTATGCTCATCAATTCACCCTTAATCTGACTATTTAGTATAGTTCACACTTATTTACAATCTCTTAAAAAATTTAATCACAGTGTAAAAATGTTGTTGTGTTTTAAATTAAACCGTATATGCTAGTGCGTGAGTTTTGCGGATATTTAGTAGCGGAACCGGTTTTATTTTTTGGAAAAAAATGTGTTTATGATGATTAAAACCGAATTCTGATACCCGCCGTGCTTTCATTATGATCGGACGCGCACCGCGAAACTTTGTAAAACGAAAGTTTTACCGGAGAGTTTTGAAAGATTTTTAGGTCTAATCGCACCAATCAACAACAAAAAATATTCGCGATTTGCCAAAAGTGAAATTTTATGTGGTTTAGTGAAATTCGCAAAAGTTAATTGTGAATTTTAAAATGTTTTCAAAATCATAACGCCACAACTTTATTTAAATCTTTAAATTTTCTCTCCGGATTGCAGGTTAATTTTGAGCCATATTTTATATGGTTTACAACGGTGGAGATTTTTATGACTAAAAGAATGTTGATTGATGATACCCAACCTGAAGAAACCAGAGTTGTGGTGGTGAACGGAAATAAACTTGAAGATGTTGAATTTGAAAGCACCAATCGCAAGCAAATAAAAGGAAATATTTACCTCGGTAAAATTATGAGAGTTGAGCCGTCTTTGCAAGCTTGCTTTGTCGATTACGGCGGAAATCGCCACGGTTTTATGGCTTTTGGTGAAATTCATCCCGATTATTACAATGTTTCGCAAGAAGTATTGGATGATATTGAAAAAGAAGTTGATGAAATAATCGAAAACAAAAAACGAATCATCAAAGAACGCGAAATCGAAAGAGAAAGAAGAGCTAAGGAAAAAGCCTTGGCCAGAGAAGAAGCTTTGAGACTTAAGGCCGAAAAAGAAGCCGAAGAGGCTTTGGCTCAACAAAATGCCGAGACCCCTGTTACTGACGAACAAATTAATGTTGAACCGATTGCAGAACCAACTCAGCAAATAGAAACGGCAGAAGAAATTAAGGTTGAGGATGCTCCGCATATCTCGGAAGAAGAGTTTATTGCCGAAGAAGAAGCTAAAGAAGGCGGAAAGAAAAAAACCAAACGCAGAATGCTTAAGAAAAGATATCGTAAGCAAATCGCGGCCGAAGAAGCTAAAGATGAGGTTGAGGCAACCGAGGTAAAAACATTGGCTGAAGATACCGGTCTTGATGAGGCTTCCGTATCTCAAGAAAACGATGATGACGACGATGATGATGAAGAAAGAGCCAAGTTTGACGAAACTGACGATGATGTTGATGAGGACGACGAAAATATTGATTTCGAAATTCAAAGAAAACTAATCAAGTCAAGAAAACTTTATCATCGCCACAAAATTCAAGATGTCATAAAAGAAGGCCAGACCATTTTGGTTCAAGTAGTCAAAGAGGAAAGAGGCAATAAGGGTGCCGCCTTAACAACTTATCTTTCTTTGGCCGGCAGATATTGTGTCTTGATGCCAAACCGCATTAAAAGCGGCGGCGTTTCAAGAAAAATCACCAATGCGGCAGACAGAAACAGATTAAAAGGTATTGTTAAAGAACTGCCGCTTAATTCGGATATGTCTATTATCGTCAGAACCGCCGGTGAAGAAAAAACCAAGTCTGATATCGTTCGTGACTATAACTACCTCATCAGAGCTTGGAACCAAATCAGAATCGATGCTTTGAAAAACAAAGCTCCCAAACTTATCCACGAAGAAGGTAATTTGATTAAGAGAGCTTTGCGTGACATTTATACCAAAGACACTTCGGAAATTTTGGTTGCCGGTGATGAAGCTTATCGTTTAGCTAAAGAATTTTTCAAAATTTTATCGCCGCACAATTTGAAGAAAATAAAAGCATATCACAACAACGACATGCCGTTGTTTCAAAGATTTCAGGTTGAAGGGCAGCTCGACAAACTACATGACACAAATGTACAATTAGAATCCGGCGGATATCTGGTAATTAACCCAACCGAGGCTTTGGTTTCTATAGATGTTAACTCCGGTCGTGCTACCAAAGAAAAAGATTTGGAGGAAACTGCCCTTAAAACAAACTTGGAAGCCTGTGATGAGATTGCCAGACAGCTCAGAATGCGTAACTTGGCCGGCTTGGTGGTTATTGACTTTATTGATATGGACGAACCTGCCAACAATCATGCCGTTGAAAAACGCATGAAAGAGGCTTTGAAAAAAGACCGCTCCAGAATTCAGGTCGGAAAAATGAGTATGTTCGGATTGCTTGAGCTCTCAAGACAAAGAATGCACTCGGCCTTTTGGGAAAGTAATTATCAGGTTTGCCCGTACTGCCATGGCAAAGGTATTACCAGAACTCTGGAATCAGCCGGTGTTTATATTTTGCGTTCTATTGAAGAAGAAGGCACCAGAAATCGTTCTGCCAAAATAAATATATTTGTTCCGACCGATGTGGCCATATATCTACTAAACCATAAGCGGAAAACTCTCAGCGACTTGGAACAAAAATATAAATTAGAGATTATAATCAGTGCCGACAACAATGTTAAATGTATTTCTGATTACAGAATCGAACGCACAAAGATTGTGGCTCCAAAAGAAGAAAAAGTTACAACTCCTTCGGTTGAAGAGGTTGAACAAGAGATAAATAAGCCGGAAGAAATCAAGGCTGAGGTTAAGGAAGAAAAAGAAACTACTCAACAAGAACAGCCAAAGCCCAGAGAAAGACGAGGCAGAAGAGGAAAATTTGATCGTCGTCGCGGCAGATTTAATCGCAACAACGATAGCAACTCCGAAAATAAAGAAAAACAAGAAGCCGTTATTTTATATGACAGCTATGCAGATACTACACAAGACAATAATAAAAGCAAAGAAACCTCCGAAAATGCCAAAGAGGCTGAATCCGAAAAGAAAGGAAAATCGGCTTGGTGGAAAAAACTTATCAAAGGCTAAAATACTTTTTTAGGTATATGATATTGGGACTGCTCGGCGGAATTATTCTGCCGGCAGTCTTTTGTGTTGGTGAAGCACAAGCTCAGAGTATCAGGCTTATTTCTGACGAAGAAACCGAGCAATTTTTGCAACATATAGTCAAACCGCTGTTTGAGGCGGCCGGAATAAAATTTTATCGCAATAATATTTTTATTGTAGAAGATAATTCACTTAATGCTTTTGTAGCCGACGCCAATCGATTGTTTGTGCATACGGGAACCATTACCAGAGCCGATAATGCTAATGAAGTTTCCGGAGTTATTGCTCACGAGACCGGACATATTATGGGCGGTCATATTTTAAGACAAAAACTAAAAGCTCAAGACATGAATACCGTTTCTTTAGTATCGGCCATGTTGGCGGGGGCTTCGGCGGCTTTGAGCGGCAGAGGTGATGTTGCCATGGCGGTTATGCTTGGCGGACAGTCTTCGCTTTTGAACGAATATATGGTGTATCGCACCGGAGAAGAGCGTTCGGCTGATGAAGCTGCGGCCATGCTTTTGGATAAAACCAAGCAATCTCCAGCCGGCGTGCTGACTTTTATGAAAAAAATATCAAAAGACAATATGCTTAACGGACGCGAAGAAATGCCTTATTTCCGCACCCACCCAATCACTACCGAAAGAATCAAATTCTTTGAGAAAAAAGTTTTGGAATCGCCATATTCTGCAACTTCTCCTTATGATAAAGAATTTGAAAGAGTTAAGGCTAAACTTAAGGCTTATTTGTTAACTCCGGAAGAAACATTAAAACTATATCCCTTAACCCGAAAAGATATCCCTGCCCGCTATGCTCAGGCAATCGCTTATTTTAAAATGCTAAAATTTGACGAGGCGGCAAAAATTTTGGATGAGTTGTCGGCCATAGAACCAAACAATCCTTATTTCTTTGAGCTTAAAGGACAAATTATGCTGGAATCGGGCAACCTTAAAAGAGCTAAAGATGCTTTTGCCAAAGCCTATGAACTAATGCCCAATTCGCAATTAATGCAGGTTAACTACGCTCAGGTGATTTTGGAAGATGAACCGTCTCCCGCTGAGGCAAAAAAAGCCATAACTCTGCTTAATAAATCTTTGGTATCTTCGCCAAATGCTTTTTCGTGGATGTTGTTGGCCAAGGCTTATGCCATCAGCGGTGATATGGCTGCTGCCGCTTATGCTACCGCCGAATTTTCACTTAGAACCGGAAATTTGAAAAATGCAAAAAATCAACTCAAACAAGCACAAAAATATCCGCGCTCAGACAATATCAGAATAAAAATCAATGACTTGGAAAACAGAATAAAATTATTGGAAAAAAAAGAGTTATAAACTCATCTCTTTTGCTTGAAAGCTCAAAAATTGATGTTATACTGCCGACATAATTTTTATAGCGGAGAGTCGGAATGATGAATGAGAAAAAAAATCTTTTGAACAACATACCTAATATTTATAACAACAATTCCGGCGTAAGAGTTTTTGGGTGCGGCGTGAAAAATGTCAAAGCTCAGCAAAAGACAATAACTACTTTGAACACTGTAACGAAGACACCATATAACCAGTATATCAGAAAAGAAGGCGGTCGTTAGTTTAGTACCTGCTTGTTTTAAGCTTTTTCTTCCCATGAACCGCTTGCGGTTTGTTGCCAATAGTGGCATTCATGAGAGGCTATTTTAGCCTCTTTCCAAAAAACGCGTGCTTGCTTAATACTTTCTTCGGAAGCACCGTCAAAAATGTTAAATACTCGCTCAAAATCTGATAATTTATCCGTACTTATCTTGGCATCATCAATCAAAAACAACATAGAAGCCTGATTGGGATTATCATCACCTGAGGTCAGCCAAATCGGTTGTGAGGCGGCATTACCGTCTTTTTTGGAGCCATGGGGCAAAAATGAAGCATCATCATATGTCCACAACAAAGTATTTATAAACTCTACCCTATCTTCCGTACCGATTTTAACAACAATGTGCTTACCAGAAGCATAGGCCTTTTCCAGCAATTTGGGCAAAACTTCCTCAATACCCGATTTCTGTAAATGGTAAAAATCTATTCTACTCATTGTTTCCTACCTTGAGCTGTAAAGTTTGCGGAATACCGTTGCTTAGAACCAATAATTCTAATTGTCCGCTTTTATCTGAGATTGCGTAGGCGACATAAGACACCATATCTTCGATACTGCTCACATTTTTGCCATTGGCTTTTTGAATGATATCACCACTGCTTAAGCCTTTTTGGGCGGCATCGGAATCGGCTAAGACCTCACTTATCACAATTTTGCCATCGGCATTTTTTTCTAAAACCATACCTGCTTCGGCTATATAGCCCTCCGGCTTGGACTCTTCCGGCATAGTATCAGGCTCGGCAACAGGTTTTTGCTCAGGCATAAGCGACACGGTCAGCTCAAAATCTTTAATCCGATTATCTTGCCATACGCGTAGCATTATATTTTTCCCCACCGGAGTTTCGGCTATGTTGCGAGAAAAATGCTTAACATCTTCGACATCAACACCGTTGAGAGCGATGATTATATCGCCGGCTTTGATACCGGAAGCTGCTGCCGGAGAATTTTCGCTAACCGAGTTTACCATTACTCCGCCGGTAAATGTTTTTTGTTCGCTTAGAGGAATTTCTTCGTCGCTGTTTGAAGCTTTGACCCCTATCCAGCCGCGTTCTACCTTGCCTTTGCTCATAAGCTCGGAAACAACGAATTTGCTTAAATTTATCGGTGTGGCAAAGCCTATCCCCATACTGCCGCCGTTAGAAGAGAATATTGCCGTATTTACTCCTACGACCTCGCCTTTCATGTTAAACATAGGACCACCCGATGAACCTTGATTTATGGAAGCGTCGGTTTGGATAAAGTTATCGTAAGAACCGGCATCTATATCGCGAGATTTGGCCGAAACAATACCGGCTGTCACGCTGCCGCCCAAGCCAAAAGGATTACCGATTGCCAATATCCAATCCCCTACTCTTAATTTATCGGAATCGCCTAATTTAACAAAAGGCAATTCTTTGTCGGCATCTATTTTTATCAGGGCCAAGTCGGTCATCTTATCCGAACCAATGACTTTGGCATCATACTTACTGTCGTCATAAAGCTTTACGATTATAGAATCCGCTCCATCTATAACATGATTGTTGGTTATAATATAACCATTGCCGTCAATCAAAAAGCCTGAGCCTAGTGAAACTCTGCCGCCTTCGTCTTGCAAAAAGTAATTGCGAATGTGCTCGTTGGTACTGTTAATCTCGACTTTGTCTGAAAATTCTGTAGATTGTTTAAGCGTGGAGATATTGACCACTCCGGGAACAAGCTTATCAACCAAATCGGCAAATGACTGCCCGAATTTATTTTCTTGTTCCAAAATCTGAGCTTGGGTTATGCTTGAAAAAGTCAAGCCTATTAACAGTACCAATCTAAACAACATTTATCTTCCTGCCTTTCCCGTTTGAGAAAAATATTCGAAAAATTCACTGTCGGGTGATAGCACCAAAGAGCTGTTATCTTTACCGTTGAATGAATTTTTATAAGCTTCTAGTGAGCGATAAAAAGCAAAGAATTTGGGATCAACTCCTGCGGCTTGATTCCATATTTCGATAGCTTGTTTATCGCCTTCACCGCGAATTATTTGTGCTTGTTTTTCGGCCTCGGCAATAATTACCGCTTGTTCTTTTTCGGCGGTTGCTCTGATTTTTTGAGCTTCTTGCTGACCGGTGGCCCTGAACTCTTTGGCTTCACGTTCGCGTTCGGTCTTCATACGAGCATTAATTGCCTGTAAAACTTCTATCGGCAGGTCGGCTCTTCTGATACGGACATCGGCGACACTTACACCGATTTGTTCGGCATCGGCTTTTACGGCCTGCGAGATATCAGCCATAATTTGCGTGCGTTGTTCGGAAAGAAGCTCTTGCAAAGTGCTACGGCCCAAAACTTTGCGAACCGAAGAATTTACGATTTCTTCCAATTTTGAACGAGCTTGCATTTCGGTACGAACGGTTTGATAAAACTTGAGCGGATCAACAATCCGATAACGGGTAAAGTTGTCGACATCAAGTCTTTTCTTGTCGTTTAGTACAACCTCTTGTGCCGGAGGTTCCAAATTCAAAAGTCGGTTGTCATAGAATATGACCTTTTGAATAAACGGTATTTTGATTTTTAATCCCGGCTCCTTGATTTCTCTTATCGGTTCACCAAACTGCAAAACTATGGCTTGCTCGGTTTGTTTTAAGACAAACAAAGTATCGGCAAGAATTACCAGCAGTATGGCAACTGCTATTCCGGTTATGACTTTAGCCTTATCACTCATTAGTTTGCTCCTTTAGTGTTGATTTTATCTAACGGAAGATACGGAATAACATTGTTTCCTTTTTTTCCGGAATCGATAATTACTTTGTCTGAATTGCTTAAAACTTTTTCCATGGTTTCGAGATATAATCTCTTTATGGTTACATCTTTGCCGTTTTTATAGGCTTCATAAACCGATAAAAATCTTTCGGCATCACCTTTGGCTTTGCTTACTACTGCCTGCTTATAGGCTTCGGCATTCTGTAATCTCTGTGCCGCCTCGCCTCGGGATTTGGGCAAAATCTCGTTGCGATAGGCTTCGGCTTCGTTTTTAAACCTTTCCATGTCGGCTTTAGCGCGTTGAACCTCGTTAAAGGCATCAACAACTTGCTTCGGAGGATCGGCCTTTTGCAATTTTACACGCACAATCTTGATGCCGGCACCAAATTCATCCAGAACCTTTTGTAATTCTGCTTTGGTTTCATCTTCGACCTTACCGCGGTCTCCCGAAATTATCGGCATCATTTTTGATTGTCCGACAATCTCTCTTAATACCGATTGTGCCGCAACTTTTACTGTCTGGTCGGGATTTTGCATATTAAATACATAGTCTTTGGCATTTTCAACCCGCCAAACAATGGTCAAATTTATGTCAACAATGTTTTCATCGCCGGTAAGCATATGGCTCTCGGTAAATGTGTTGGCCGATAAATTGCGGCTTTCTTGAACTCCCAAATTAATACTGCGTTCTTGGGTTAAATTTACCTTGTAAACATATTCCAAAGGATACGGCAGATGGTAGTGAAGTCCCGGTGTCGTACTGCGGTTATAGGCACCAAATCTTAATACCACTCCTTCTTCGTTGGGCTGAATTTGGTAAAAACCGGAAACAAGCCACAAAAGAGCTATGCCGGCAGCCACCCACCACCATTTGAAATCAAAATCTTTTTCGCTTGTTATATTACTCTTTTTGTTTTTTACCGGCGGCATATCGTTATCTGCCCACGGATTTTCGTCTTTTTCTTCGTTATTGTCCCAGGGATTTGGAATCTTTGACATCTTTGCAATTTCTCCATTTTTTAGTTGCATCATTCGGATTATATAATATAAATAGCTCAAAGAAACAACATTTCTCAATCTATCAACAGGGACAAAGCTCGATGGAAAATATTGTAAGAAGTTTGACCGAAAAATATTTTAAAAGTGAAAATATTGCCGCAATCAGTGTTCTTGATAACCGAGTTATCGTTACCTTGCAAAATATTCCCGAAGATAAAAATGCGGCAGAAGCACTTAAAGCGGACATTTTGCAAAGCACTGCGGCTCAAAAAGTAAATATCATATTTTCTTATGCCAAACCCGTGTCAAACTTGAATGAAGAGCCACAAATGTGGCAGATCCGAAATGTTAAAAAAATCTTTGCCGTGGCCTCGGGCAAAGGCGGGGTCGGAAAATCAACCACCGCCGTTAATTTGGCTTTAGCGCTCAGCTCTTTGGGTAAAAAAGTTGCGGTGTTTGATGCTGATATTTACGGCCCTTCTATCCCAACAATGCTCGGTTTTGAAGGGCAACCGGCAATCTCTTACGACGGTAAAAACTTTGAACCTTTTGAGGCTCTGGGGCTACAAGCTATGTCTATCGGCTCTTTGATTGACCGCGATACTCCCATAATCTGGCGCGGAGCGAAAGCTTGCGGTGCTATTGAGCAACTCTTGACCGAGGTAAACTGGGGCGAAATTGATATCATGATTATTGATATGCCTCCGGGAACCGGCGATATTCAAATCACCTTATCGCAAAGGCTTAAAATTGACGGCGCTATCATCGTATCTACCCCGCAAGATATTGCCTTGATTGATGCCGTCAAAGGGGTGAATATGTTTAAGAAAGTCAATATTGACATCTTGGGCATTGTAGAAAATATGAGTTATTACATTTGCCCGAAATGCGGTAATCGTGATGAAATATTCGGGTACGCCGGTGCCAAAGAGACCGCCGAAAAACTCGGAGTTAAATTCTTGGGTGAAATTCCGTTAAATTTTGCAATCAGAGCCGACGCCGATAACGGAAAACCAATCGTTGCCGCCGAACCTCAATCGCCCTATGCACAAGCCTATATCAATATTGCTAAAAAGCTCATCTAGCTGTTGGCGTATTCTTTTATTTCTCCGGGGAAGTTAATATCGGTGAGTTTTTTCTTGTCTTTGACTTCTATGAGCTTCATGTAGTCGGAATGCTCCGCAAAGACCACCCTCATATCAGCATTTTCCGGAACAATCTCGGCCTGATTATACAGAGACTTGCTCCATAATACAGGATTGCCCTTTACCCCCTTATAGCTAAATAAACAAACTTCTTTATCTTGGCCTTTGTCAAATTTATTGATAAGCTTATTGATATCTGCAGCCGTGATATTGGGCATATCTGCGGGCAATAATATAGCTCCGTCACAAGTTGACGGCATGGATTTAAGTCCTAAACTTATTGATGTGCCAATTCCCATGGTATATGAAGGATTGTATAGGATATTTATATCAAATTGTTTTAGATATTCTTCCATTTCCTCATGCCGATATCCGGTAATTACAAAAACCGGACGTGCTTGTGATGATATCGCCGCTTTTACCGCCGACATAAACAAAACCTCGCCTTTTTTGTTTTCGACTAAAAGCTTATTCGTACCTGACCTCTTGCCCTGTCCGGCCGCTAAAACAACAACACCTACTCTGGATTTGGCAGAATCGCCTTTATTAGATGACTTTATCAGAAGTTTTTCCTTGTCCGGCGAAAGCTTGTCTATATAGGACAACCAACCGGCCTTTTTTTGTGAAAATGTAGCTTCGGTCATATGCTCGGCAAAAAGCGCCTGTTTGATTAAACCATCTATCGCTGATGTATCTACCCTGCCGTAAGAGTGCGGAACTATTATAACTTTGCATTTGCCTTTTTGGGCTATAATTAAGTCAGACGCCCCAACCTGCGGATAAGAAAAATTAACAATACCGTCCGTTGACATTTTTAGTCCTGCCGCCAGAGCATTATTATATCCTGACGAACATAAAGGACTTAGCACAAATACTACATCAGCCTTATTACGATAGGCATCAAACAATGATTCGGCTAAAACATTCTTATCGTAACGGCTATTTATTTCTTGGGTAAAGTTTAACCCTAAACCATCAAAATTACTCACTAACTTCATCAAAACAGCGGTAAATGATTCATTTTCTTCTAAATCGCCTACCAAATTTGAATAAATAATCGAAACCCTTTTCTCTTCTACTTTTCCTATCTTAAGCAAGCTCTCATTGCCGGATAAGCGAAAAAGCATGTCATCAACTTCTTCTTCATGAAGTAAGGTTGGTGTTATCTCTATCTCGGCTATAATATCATCTTTTTTAACGACATTATACGGGGTTATGGTATTTAATATAAAATGCTCATTAAAACCGTTGAATTTATCTATTCTGGCCTCATCAGCCTTAAAAATTCCATCAAAAAGAGCTACTACTTTGCAAATGCCGTCATTATCGGTAAAATACCCCAAACCTTCGCCGCAAACCCTTGATGCTATTTGATTTAACGCCACGCGATAGTCCATATCGCCGTCCTCGAAAACAACACCAAAGACTTTCTTTATGTCGTATTTTTTTAGTATATCTATGTCATCGGCGGTTAAAACGGACCCTTTGATATAGTACTTTTCTGCCAATGAAACATTGCGACATAACCTGACACCCACCGCTTGATTGGTGTTAAATTCTCCGTATTGCATAAGCTATCTTACCTCCTATTGCTGCAACTTATTTAAGATAGTTCAATAAAGATAAGTTCATTACATTGTTTAATACCTGATATGAAGCCGCTAAAGAGTTCATACTCTCCATTAATTTAACCGTCGCTTCCGTTTTATCAACATTTTTAATTGAATAAGTGCTGTTTTCCAGTGTAGATGCATTCAATTCAAGTGTGCTTTGGACATTATTCATGGTTACATAATTGGCCGATATCTTAGCTATTACCAACGATAAGGTTTCATTGGTGCCATTTGATGATTTACCATTATTGTCAATGGCTGACTGCAACAAATCCATAGCATTGTTGACCAATTCATTGACCTCATCGGCATTAGTAACATTGCCGTCTTCATCGGTTTGTATCATATTCCCTTGTGCAATTTGGCCAAAAGCTCTAAACAGTTTGTCAAACACACTGTCGTTAGCACTTATATCAAGTGTTATGGTCTGGTTTTCCGATACTCGGAAGGTCTCGGTGGCAGAGCCTCCGATATAATAGCTGTCTGATGTCAGGCTCCAGTCTTCTGATGCATCTATGGTTAAGGGCAAACCGTTAAAATAGCTTTCATCGGCTCTTACGACCAAACTTCCATCGTCATTTATTCCCATAACCTGCATGGTCGGAGCAACATCATTACTGCCCTTAAAATCAACAACCGTACCAACGGCAAACGAGGTGCTTAAGGTTATGGCCTTACCATTGGCTCCAACACCATTGGTATAGGTTGCATCTGCCGCAACCGGTGTGGTATCGGAAAAGGTGATGGTCTTACCATCTGAAGAAACAGATTCTACAATATATGCCTTGGTAGTACCATTTTCGTCGGTAAATATCATGGTATCTCCGGCACCAATCGTGTTAAATGCTCCTCTGACGTTCGCCTTGAGAGTATTATCCGTCGCCGAAAATGTCAAATCTCCGGTCGTAGCGGCACCGCCGGTTACTGCCGGGGTTAAAAAGCCTTCACTGGCTGATAAAGTGAATTCATTATCGGGAGCCGTAGCATCGTGACTGATGGTCAAATTACCGTTGACTTCTCCATTGGCGTAGCGGCTTGACAGATTGGCATTGGATGTCGTCGGATATGTAATATTTATACCATCATAATATTTTTGAAACTCTTCTAATGATGAAAAACCAAATTTGGTCGGAGCCGAAGATGATCCTGCTCCGAAAATATATTTGCCGGCCACCGAAGTGTTTAATGCGTCTGACAATAACGACATACCGGAATAAGCAACCATCTGTAATTCCGATATTGCAGAAGAAACTTCCGTACTGACCGGTGAACCGTTTTGCAGACCGCTTAAGGCCGAAAGAGTATTGTTGAGCTGACTCTTAAACGAACTCACCTGATCTTCAACACTCTCCATTACCGTGCTCATACTTTCAATCGTGGTATTTAATATTATATTGTTATTGGAAAAATTTTCCGTCACTGCTAATGAGGCTTCCATATTAACAATATTAGACGCGCTCATGCCATAGCCGCCATAGTTCGCATATTTTATACCGCTTACTGCCTGATAGCTGTATAAATCGGTCATGTCTTTTATGCTCATGGTTCTGTTTAACAAACTCATGTTGTGAGCATATGTAGGAACTCTTACCATTGTTCAATCCTCCTTATTATATCATCCCTAACAGAACATCCAATATCTCGCGTGAGGCCGTAAATACCTGCGCACAGGCCGCATAGGACTGCTGATAAATAATCATTTGCGATAACTCTTCATCTATGTCAACGCCGCTTACTTGTGCTTCTTTATACGAAATTGCATCCGTCAAAGCTTGTTGATATTCTTGTGAAGATTGTACCGTATATACCTGACTGGCAACATTGCCAACAAAAGTCGAAGTATAATTGGCTATGGTCGTTGAGGTAGTAGCCATATCTCCGGATTGCTTGAAGGTTTGATTGGTAGTAAATACCTCGGCGAGTTGGTTGGCAATACCGTTTGAAGCTCCGTTAACAACATAGGCTCCCTTGTTGGAATCAAAATCAGGTACGCCGGCCGCTATCAGATTGGAATTTTCCAATATATCGTTTCTCACGCTGATTACCGAAGAATAACCGCAATTTGACGAAGCTATACCCAAATTGCTCAAAACTCCGCCTCCTGCCGTTTCGGCTATCTCCAACTGAGCTCCTTCCAAACTTTCAATCCGCAACATGTAGCCGTTGCCGTTAGAAATAATCGAGGCCTTGATGTGATTATTTAAATCAGGATTATTGTTAATTTGGTCGGCAATATCCTGAATTGTCATCGATTTGCTGATATTAATTGAACCATAGTTTAATCCGTTGACAGAATCCGAAAAACTCCAAGTAGTCATGGCATTGTTGCCAACGGAAGCCGTGTTGCTTACAACTTTGGAGTCATAGATATAGTCATTTTTTCCGGTGACAAAAAAGTCATTTAACCCGAAAAAGCTTGAAAAGCCATTCTCTTTGGTATCATAAATGCCGTCGCCGTTAACATCAAAACTGATTACGGCATCTTGTTGCTCTGATCCTGGAGTAGAGCCGGCTTCATCTATAATCGAAATGGTATAGTTGCTGTCTCCGGTTGAAATAACCAAATTACCGCTTTCATTCATCGAAACCGTAGCATCAGGCAAATCGGCTCCGGTATCTGAGGTTAACCATCCTTGCAAAGCATTCATCATTTCACTGATTGTGCCTTCCTGAAAGCCAATGCCCCCTACCAAAGTATTGGTCGCAACCTGTTTACCGCTATCGTCAAAAATGACAAATCTCACATCACCACTGTCAATCTTGATGCTTTGCGAGCATACTCCGGTATTTTTATCGACAATAAAAGTAGAGTTTCCGGTCAATTCCGAGGGCATGCCCGGATAGGCCGTCCCCATGTTATGTACTTGATTAATCTGATTATATATAACATAAGCTAATTCGTCCAACTGGCTTTGCATAGACGGTAAGGTATTGTCTCTTATTTCTATCAAACCTCCTATACTGCCGCCTGTAAGCTTTGAGGTTATATCGACACCGTCAACATAAATACCTTGGATATTGCCGCTTTCATAGCTATTATCGGGACCTACTTGCGCTAAGGCTGAGTGTGATAGGCTGTGAACATCATTATCCAACAACATAACTCCGGATGTGGTCTGAATTACCACCTCGCCGCTGTCTCTGGTATAGTATGTTATATCAATGTAAGAACTTAATTCCCTTAATGCAGTATCTCGTTGATCTTGCAAATTGGCAACACCGTCTTGATTCAAAATAGAATATTTGACAATGCTGGTGTTTAAGCTATCAATCGTTTCAAGTAAAGAATTGATATTGCTTACCGCATCGTTTATCGCCATGTCGGCTTCGCCGCGAAGCGTTTGAATATTGGTCGACAAATAATTGAATTTATTGGTCAAATTCTCGGCTTCACTTAAAAGAGAATATCTGGCGGCAGCCGAAGTCACATTGGTGGAAAAAGTGTCAAAAGCACTTTGCAATGAACTGACATTTGAAGCTATGGAATTGCCGGCCTCGGTTGTTCCCATCAGGTTATCCATACGGCTCAAGTATTCATATTGAGATGACATTGACGAGGTAATGGAATTTGATGATAAAAAGCTTTTTAATAATCCCTCATCTACCGTCCTTTGGATATTGCCCATGGTTACCCCCATGGTCATTCCGGCAACAACTCGTGCTGACTGACTGGCCGTCTTTCTGGTATAACCTTCAGTATCAACATTAGCTATGTTGTTGCTTACTATCTCTAACTGTGATTGGGCAACCTTCATCCCCGATATTGATGTAGATATACTATTTAATAACGCCATGACACTTCTCCTTATAATGTCCGGTTAAAAGCCAATGCATTGCGGTTATTATCTAACGGAGTGTAAGTTCCGTGCGAACCATACGAAGTTGCATTGGATTTGTTGGTGTTCTTGGCTATGTTAATGATGATGTCCATAACCTTTTTACCGGCTTCCATTCTGGTTTTTAACAACAAATCATTGTTTTTTAGGGCTTTATCCAATTTTTGTGATAACTCCTTGAGCTCTGACTTGCTTTCATGCTCAAATTTTGCCAATTCTTCGCGATTTTTTATAAAAAACGCACTGGCCGAACGATAGGCCGCAACGGTCTTTATCTTTTGCTCATACAAAGCCTTAACCGTAGCAATGTCTCCGATTTCCAAAGCCGCATTTTCTCTATTTATTATCTCGCAAAAACCATTTACTACATTTTTCATATGGTCTATTTTTGCTAAAATTTCGTTTTCTTGCAATTCTGTCATCTTTACCTCCTTAGTTCTTATTCGGTTATTTCTTGCGACATGGCTTCTTGCATTTGCAATATGCCTTGCATTACATAGTCTTTAACTCCTATCGTTCCGACTTTGGCCATTTCTTTGCCATATTCATCCAACAATAAAGACCGATAAATCTTTTCGGCTTCACCGCCGCCGAACATACCATCCGTGGAAACACCTTCAAACATACTTTCCATCATTCTGGTCATAAAAAAGGCTTCAAAATCCTGAGCTGCCGCCTCAGCCTTGGCCTTATCGCTTGAAGACATTGCCGAAGTTGAAATCTGAGAGGGATGTTTTAATCCCATAATTGTGCTATCAAATGATACTGTCGTCATCGCACCCCTCCTCTTAAATTACCTCAATCTCGGCTTGTAAAGCACCGCTGGCTTTGATTGCCTGAAGTATACCTATCAAATCTCGGGGAGTAACTCCCAAAGCATTCAAACCATCAACCAATTCTTGCAAATTAACCCCGCCGTCTAAAACCTGCATTTTGGCTTCGGTATCTTCTTCCTCATCAACCAAAGTTGTATTAAGAACGACAGTTTCGCCAAGGCTAAACGGTTCGGGCTGGGAAACTAAAGGAACATCGGTAATCTTAATGGTGAGATTGCCTTGGGCTATTGCCAAGCGGTTGATTCTTACATCCTTGCCGATGACAACTATGCCGGAACTTTCATCAACCACAATTTTGGCAGTCTGATCCGGTTGAACTTGCAGTTGCTCTACTTTGGTCATCAAATCAACAATTTTATCTTGATATGCTGTCGGGATATTCAAAACTACCGTGCCGGGATCTATGGATTTTGCCGCGGTCGTGCCTAACATGGCATTAATGGCATCGGCAATACGACGCGAAGTAGTAAAATCTGGATTCCTTAATGCAATGTTGATACTGTTCAGGCTATTTAGGGTAAACGGTATTTCTTTTTCGATAATGGCTCCGCTGGCTATTCTGCCGGATGTGGGAACACCCTTGAGAACCGCAGAACCGGTATTTTGATTGCCGGCAGCTACTCCCCCGACAGCTATGGTTCCTTGAGCAACGGCATAAACCTCTCCGTCGGCACCTTTAAGAGTTGTGGCTATCAAAGTACCACCTTGCAGATTTTTGGCATCTCCTAAGGCCGAAACCGTAACATCTATTCTGGAACCTTGGCGCGCAAATGCCGGTAAATTAGCGGTTACCATAACTGCCGCAACATTCTTGGCCTTAATTTGACCGTCGCGAGCATTAACCCCTACCATATCTAACATGGAGATTAAGCTTTCTTTGGCAAAATCTACCGATTTTATGTTGTCTCCGGTACCGTTTAGACCTACAACCAAACCATAACCTACCAATTGGTTGTCTCTAACACCCTCAAAATCGGCAATATCTTTTATTCTGGATACCGCTTTTGCCGAATTGGCAAAGGCAGAAAATCCTAATAAAATCACCGCTAATCCTAGTGTATGTAGTGTTTTACCAAATTTCATTTTGCATATTCCCCAAAATCTGCATTATTAATCTAAAGTTTTATATGCAAAATTCGTGCCAAAAAAAATACGACCCTTAAGCCTTTTGCTTGTTAAGGGTCGTATATGGGATCACTAAACTGGCAACTGTCTCTTGGCGACGATGGTTGCATTTTATTTATATCTCTTTTTACTTTCTGATACCTGCTCTCGGTGTTGAGCAACAGCCTTTCTCCTTCTTCCAATGTTTTGGCCGTGGCATCTAAAAAACTAGCTAATGAAGCACAGGAACTAAAAGTAAAAATGACAAACAGCAATAATAATATTTTTTGTGCTTTCATAATTTATAAATTTTAAGTTATTGCTTTGTATAATACATAATTATCCTTGCTTTTCAATAAAAAACCTCGCCGTGCTGACGAGGTTTTTTGTTTGCTTTATGTTATTGTGTTATTTGCTCTTGCCTTTCTTATCAAACATCTCGCCGATAATGGCAAACATCATCGGGACAAACAATGTCGCAACAAAGGTTGATAATATCATTCCGCCAACCATGCCTGTTCCTATGGAATGACGGCTGGCAGCACCGGCTCCGGTCGATATCGCTAACGGCAATACACCAAATGTAAAGGCCAGCGAGGTCATTACAATCGGACGGAACCTCAATTTTGCCGCCTCCACAGCCGCTTCGGCATAGCTTAACCCCTCTTGAACCTTTACTACTGCAAATTCTACTATTAAAATTGCGTTCTTAGCGGCCAAACCTATCAAGGTTACCAAGCCGACTTGGAAATACAAATCATTTTCCGTACCGCGTAACCAGGTGGCAAGCAAAGCTCCCAAAACGGCGAACGGCACTGATAATATAACCACAAAAGGCAATGACCATTTTTCGTATTGGGCCGACAAAATCAAGAATATCATTATCAAACCAAATACAAAAGCCTGTGTCGAGGCACCGCCGGTCAATTTTTCTTGATAAGCCGAGCCGACCCAAGCCAAACTATAATCCGAACCCAAAACCTCTGAAGCAACATCTTCCATTGCCTTGATGGCCTGTCCTGACGAATAGCCCTCGGCCGGATCCCCCAAGACCTTGGCAGCGGGGAAAATGTTAAAGCGGTTGATTAACTCCGGTCCGGTAACTCTTTCTACGGTAATTAAGGCCGACAAAGGAATTAGTTCGCCGGTGTTGGATTTTACATATACATAACGCAAATCGTCGGGTGTGCGACGGAACTTGGCTTCCGATTGTACCGTTACCCTAAAATTGCGTCCCATATAGGTAAAGTCGTTAACATATAAACTACCGAATGTGGCCTGCATTACGGAATATACAGAATTAATCGAGACATTCATGGTGCGAGCCTTTTCTCTGTCCAAATCAATCCGATATTGCGGCGTACTTACCGAAAATGTGGTACGAACATTGCTTAACTCAGGTCTCTTATTTGCCGCGGCAACAAACTCTTCCGTCTTAGCCATCAAAGCCTGTGATGATTGACCGGATTTATTTTGAATAAATCCTTCAAAACCACCCGATGTACTCATACCCATTATGGGAGGCATCGAAAACGCATAGCCGATACCTTCGGGTTGGCTCATGCCCATAGCCGTAAACAATCTTGCCAAATAGCTTGATGATTGATCGGGCTTAGTTCTTTCATCCCAATTTTTTAAGGTTATGAAGCTAATGGCCGAATATGTATTCTGACTTGATGACAGCATATTATAACCATTAACCGTCAAGACATCCTCAACATTGGGATTGGCTCTAATCATCTCTCCAACCTTTTGGGTGAATTTCTCGGTTCGCGGCAACGAGGAAGCCTCCGGCATACTGTAAGCCATTAATAAGTTGCCTAGATCCTCGTTGGGAACCAATCCACTCGGAACTACCTTAAACAACATTACAATCGCGGCAATCACGGCGGTAAAGCCTAACATCGCCGTTTTGCGGTGATAGAGGAAGAACTTAACTCCGCTTAAGTACCATTCCGTTACTTTATCAAAGAAAGTATTAAACCACTTGAAAAATCCGTGCGGTTCTTTGTGCTCTTGTTTGATAATCAACGCGCACAGCGACGGGGTCAAACTCAAGGCTACCAATGCCGAAATCAATACCGAAACCGCAATGGTTACCGAAAATTGCTTATACATTACACCGGTCATACCACCCAAAAAGGCAATCGGCAGAAATACCGAGGACAATACCAATGCCACGGCAACAACCGGACCAGATACTTCGCGCATTGCCTCTATTGCCGCATCTTTAGGACTTAGACCTTTTTCATGCATCAACCTCTCGACATTTTCCAAAACAATAATAGCGTCATCGACCACAATACCGATGGCTAAAATCAATCCGAACAGTGTCAGTAAGTTTATCGAGAAGCCTAAAACATACATACCGGCAAAGGCTCCGATAATTGAAACCGGAACCGCCAATACAGGAATAATGGTGGCTCTGATATTTTGCAAGAACAGATAAACTACCACAATTACCAAAACAACCGCTTCGAAAAATGTATGGATAACCTCTCTAATCGAAACATCAACGAACACTGTGGTATCGTAAGGGATTTCATAGGTTATGCCATCAGGAAAATTCTTGGATAATTCTGCCATTTTTTCCTTTACCATGCGGGCGGTTTCAAGAGCATTGGCTTCGGGTTGCAAATAGACGGCAAAGGCTACCGCCTCTTCGCCGTTAAAGGTTGAACTTACGCTGTAATCCTGAGCACCAAGCTCAATTCTGGCAACATTTTTTAAACGCAACAATCCGCCGTCTTTATCGCTTTTGAGGATAATATTGCCAAACTCTTTGGCATCTATCAAACGACCTTTGGTGTTAACCGAATAAGTGTAGGGTTGATATTCGCCCATCGGCTGTTGCCCAAACTGGCCGGCGGCAAATTGCGAATTTTGCTCTTGAATCGCCGAAATTACATCTTGCGGAGTCAAACCATAATCCGCCAACTTATCGGGACTGAGCCATATACGCATTGAGTAATCTTGGCTGGCAAATAACGAGGCACTGCCTACACCCTTAATGCGTTTAATTTCATCCAAAACATTTAACAATGCATAGTTGGAAACATAGACCGTATCATACTTTTCCGAGGTCGACCTCATGGTAACAACTTGCAAAATAGAATTTGATTTTTGCTCAACCGTAATACCTTGTTTGGTTACTTCGCTCGGCAATTTAGCTGTGGCCATCTGAACTTTGTTGTTAACATCAATGGTAGCTTGATCAGGATCGGTTCCGATATTGAAAACCGCACCGATAGTCAAATAGCCGCTTGAGGTGGCGGTAGAATACATATAAATCATGTCTTTTACGCCGTTTAACTCTTGCTCTATGGGGGCGGCCACCGTGTCGGCCAAAACTTCGGCCGTGGCTCCGGGATAGACTGCGGAAATTTGAATTTCGGTAGGAACGATATTGGGATATTGCTCCACCGATAAAACTTTCATCGAAACAAGTCCTGCCAACAAAATTACCAGTGAGACAACCGTGGCAAATATCGGCCTGTTAATAAAGAATTTGGAAAACATTTCACACCCTATTGAGCTTGAGTTGCAGCACTGTTGTCAGAAGACATTACAACCGGAGTTACAGTCATTCCGGGACGCAATTTTAAAAGTCCGCTGTAGACTACTTTTTCTCCGGCTTTTAAGCCTTCATCAATTATCCATTCACCGTTCGGAGTGGTTAATCCGGTTTGAACAGAAACCATTTCGATAACACCTTTATCGTTTACCTTATAAACAAACGAACCATTGGCTCCCTGCATTACCGATTCTTGCGGAACAACAAGAGCATTTATTCTTACCAACCCTTCCATTATCAAACGAACAAATTGTCCGGGGCGAATCTTACCTTCGGGATTGGGAAATACCGCACGCAATTTAATGGTGCCGGTTGATTCATCAACGGTAGGATTAATAAAGTTTATTTTTCCTTTTTGGCCATAAATACTACCATCACCCAATTTTAACTTAGCATAAATATCTTGTCCTCTTTCGGGATTCTTAATAAGACCGCGTTCGGTCATATTGGTTAGAGAGAGTATTTCGCTTTCGGTCGCCGAGAATATTACATAAATCGGATCAATTTGTGTGATGCTGGTTAACAGACTGGAATCACCGCTGGTAGAAATCAGAGAACCTTCAGACTGGGTCTCGAGGCTGGTTATACCGCTTATCGGAGCTCTTACCGTGGTATAGTCAAGGTTTAGCTGTGCCGAATCTACCGCCGCTTCCGCTAACTGAACCTCGGCAGCCAGGGCATCTTTGGTGGACAAGGCTTCGTCTTTGGTCTTTTCACTGGCGTAACCTTCCTTAAACAGCTTTTCGGTTCTTTTCCATTGGGTTTCGGCACTTTGTAACTTGGCCTTGGCTTGAGCCAGTTGTGCCTGCGCCTGCTTTAGAGCTACCTTATACGGTGCGGGGTCTATCTCAAACAAAATACTGCCTTCCTCGACCCAAGAACCTTCAACATAATTGCGTTTTAACAAAATACCACCGACACGAGCTCTGACTTGTGTCTCTTTGTAGCCTTGCGAGCGAGCCGAAAATTCAAAACTCAACGGAATATTTTGTTCTTTTAATTCTATTACCGGAACTTGCGGCAGTGCAGCTTCTTTTGCCGCGGTTGTTGTTTCTTCCTTTTTGCAGGCAGAAACGATTAATAACATTCCTAATAAACCTAATGTCTTGTAATTCAAACGCATAGCCATCTCCGTATGTTGATAAACCACTTATAAAAAACTACACCAATGTGTAAAAAAATCTACAACCTTTACACTTTTGTTTTTTTTTGTGGATAGTTATACTTGTATATCTTTAGTGTTTACATATACCGATTTTGCAATTATTCTACTCCTCAGAGATAAAAAGAAAGGAGAAATAATGAAAAAAAATTATACAAATGCCGATGTTAAGGCAATGAGAGAAGCAATTAAACTTTCGGCATCGTCACTTAATCTTGAAAACATACCCGACGGTGGGCCTTTTGGTGCGGTAATTTACGATAAAGAAGGAAAATTTGTCGCCGGAGGTTATAACCATGTGTTAGCCAATCATGACCCTTCGGCTCACGGCGAAGTACAAGCCATAAGAGCCGCCGGACAAAAGCTTAAAACCTGGGATTTGTCGGGATGTACGCTTTATACCAGCTGTGAACCCTGCCCGATGTGTCTGATGACCGCAAAATGGGCCAACATCGAAAAAATATTTTTTGCCGCTAACAGAAAAGATGCTGCCGATATCGGATTTAAGGATGATGACTTATACGAACTCTTAAAACCGGCGGTATTTGCAACTCCTATTGAAGAATGTCGTGAGGAAGCCGTAGAAATTATGAATAAGTGGCGTGAAAAATTCGGCAGCGATGGAAGTTATTAAAAAAAAACCGCTTTTTTAATAAAAAAAGCGGTTTTCTTATATTACCAATATCCTAATATTCAATATCCGGATATTTTTCTTTCATATAGGCATCGACCATAAAGTCTATACCGCTTGCAAACAGCATTTCCCAACAAACATCGCTAAATCCGTATTCTTGTTGTAATAGTCCACGCAAGAATTTGTCGGGAAGATTTCCTTTAATGGTTTCTTTAATTATCAGCTTATCCATATCTTCCGAAAAGAAAGAAAGCGATCTCTGATAATTATAGAGTATATCTAACGGCAAATTACCTAAAGCAACCTGACTTAGAATCAGATATTCTAAAGTATGAGAAAAATTCCAGCCGTTCTCTATCAGTTGAAATAAAATATCGGCCGTATATTCACCGTTGACAACCTTAAGTACTGCTTCTTCGACAGAATGCTGATTTATAGATTTGTTTGCTATCATCACCTTGAAATCAATCTCTTCACATGATTTCCTTTTTTTGGTTTTGTGCTCTTCAACCTCTGCTATTTTTTTATTTAACAAGGTCATCTTCTCTGTTGTTAGCTTTTGCATAATAAAAATTATTTTAATTGTTAAACATAATTATTTGTTTTGATTTGCTTATTATAATTTAATTCTCTTTTTTTACAACAAAAAAAGAGGCGCAAACTGCACCTCTTTTTTGAAATTCGGTAAAAAACCGATTATCTCTTTGAGAACTGGTAAGAACGACGAGCTTTAGCACGACCATATTTCTTACGTTCTACAATTCTGTCATCGCGGGTCAAGAATCCGGCTTTCTTCAAGCAATCACGCAATTCCGGCTCATATTCATTCAAAGCCTTGGAAATACCGTGTTTGATAGCACCGGCCTGACCAGATAATCCACCGCCTTTTACAGTGCAAACAACATCAAATTCGTTTACACGATTAGCTACTTCAAACGGCTGATTAATAATCATTTTCAATACCGGACGAGCAAAATATTGATCAATCGATTTGTCATTGATGGTGATATTGCCCTTACCGGCTTTAATCCATACTCTGGCTACAGCGTCTTTTCTTTTACCGGTGGCATAAGAACGACCCTGTTTATCTTTTTTGGATTTGCGTACAACAGACTCAGCAGCTTCAACTTTGGCTGCCTTCTTTATATCTTGCAAAGATTCTAATTTCTCAGCCATAATTATCTGCTCCTTTTATTCTTGGGGTTCTTAGAGGCAATATCCAAAACTTCGGGATTCTGTGCCGTGTGCGGATGAGAAGCTCCGGAATATACCTTCAATTTGGTCATTTGTTGACGACCCATCGGATTGCGAGAAATCATGCGTTCTACGGCTTTGATAATAACTCTCTCCGGAAAACGGCCGTTCAATACTTTCTCGGCTGTGGTTTCTTTGATTCCGCCAATCCAGCCGGTGTGTTTGAAATATTTCTTAGCTGTGAGCTTGTTGCCTGTCAGCTTTACTTTGTCGGCATTGATAACTACTACATAGTCGCCGCAGTCAATGTTGGGAACAAAGTTAACTTTGTGCTTACCGCGCAAAATCTTAGCGATTTCGGCAGACAAACGACCCAAAACTACTCCTTCTGCGTCAACAACATACCATTTTCTTTCAATGTCAGACGGTTTAGTTGCGTATGTGTTCATCTATTTTCTCTCTTTGGTTAGATGTTTAATGTCGGGTTGAATATACAAGAAAAGTTTTTGTTGTCAATAAAAAAATTTTATTATTTTTCAAAATATTAGCCGACGGTATTATTTTACCATCGGCTAATATCTTGTTTTTGCATATTTTTGGCTAATCGTAGTAGTCAGGCTTGCCAAAAGGATGGAATAATTGCGGCTGTCTGACCCTGTATAAATTGATATTGGTTATCTCCGGGATGTCATGCGTACGATACCAATACCCTTTTCTTTTCATGCAATCACGATACTCTATCGGGTCCATATCTTTGTCATCATAACGAGAATTTACTATTAAAGGCTGAGCTCCGGGGTAAGGAACATAAGTTGCCCAAATACCGCGGTTTGCATTCCAATCGGCTCTGGCATTTATTTTGGTTTCTTCGGTATAAAACCACGAACGATAATCTGGGAAAAACTCAATTGCTTTGGCAGATAGCAAACACTCACCGTGGTCTTTGGCGAATCGTTCTACTCCGGTATGCAATCTTTCCCAGTGATAAACCACCTGCCCGCTGCCTCCTCCGAAATAGGCACATGAACTAAGAAATAAACTCAAAAACAATATGTGTTTTTTCATACTAAAAATCCAAATTGGTGTAGTTGCGGGATGGCAAGATGCCTCTTATGGTATCTTTAAGTAAATCCTTAAACGACGGACGAGATTTTATGCGAGAATACCATAGTTTGGTGGAGGAAAACTCATCCCACGGGACATCCCCGAGATAGTCTATTATTGACAAATGTGCCGCCGCCGTTAAATCAGCCAATGTCAATTCATCTCCTACTATGCAAGGATGACTATCCAAAAGCCACTCTATATATTCAAGGTGATAACCAAGATTGTTCAACCCAATCTTTAATATTTTAGAATCGGGAGCAAGTCCTTGGGAAAATCTTTTGTGGACTTTTTCCATAACTATGTTGCGATAGACCTCACGATAAAACTTATTATCAAACCAGTCAATCATGCGTCTTATTTTAGCCTTTTGCTTGGGAGTGCCATATATGAGAGGAACCTCACTTGATATCTCTTCCAAATATTCCGATATTGCATAGTGGCCGGGGATTACATCGCCGTCATTTAAAAATATCGGCAACTCTCCGGCCGGATTAAGTTTGTATAAATCAGCCGACAAATGCCACGGCTCTTCCTCTTTTAAGATGAAGAGCATTTTCTTTTCGCTCATTTGCAATCTTATTTTACGAGCAAACGGCGATGTCGTGTGATGAATCAATAAAACCATAGCAAGCAGAATATATCTGTTCTTTTATTTATCGTCAAGTTTCTTATCGTTGTTTTCCGCCGCAGCATTATTTTTGCCAGCCTCTTTGCTCTCAACGCCAAAATCAGGCGGCACAACTCCGGAATATTTAACCTGAAAATCATTTATAATTTGCTGCAGGTTTTGCTGAAGTATGTTAAGATTGTTTTTGTCGTTTAGGTATCTGGTCAGGTACCTTGATATCATATCGCGATGCCTTGAAGTCTTTGATACTCCGACAAACATCGGTATATTCCAAATCGTCTGTTTGGCCGGAGAAACTTGATATTGGATTCCCATCTTTATGGCTTCAAGCATTCCGTAATAATAGCTGGTGATGGCATAATCGGCTTCGCGTGTAAAGAGCTTTTGAAACATCTCATATGAACTGTTAACTTCTATAGGATTTAATTCTGCAACTTTTTTATCCACAAAGTCGCTGAATAACTCGTTGGTGTTTCTAACTCCTTTGAATTTTTTCAAATCATCGGTTGACTTTATATCATTTATTCTATCAGGTAACATAAATACGGTTATCGGATTATATAAAGCGGCAGGATATATTAAATGCAACCCTCTGAACATCTCGGTTTGATAATATGCTCCAACCAAAAAATCTATATCACCTTGCCTGACTTTTTGTGCCAAATCGTCAAACGTTTTTTGCTGAACATCGTATTGTAATTTCAAGTTGGCTTCTTTGACAAAGGTATCAAGCATTGGTTGGAACACCGTATGAAATTCTCCGTATACTATACCGCCGGGATTATCCACATAACCAAACGGAGCATAGTCTATGTAACCGGTCATCTTTAATTCGGTAACTTTTTTGGGATTCTTCTCTTCATAGCGGACAAAAGCTTTGCTTTCATAAGAAATTATTGTCAGTGCCGCCAAAACAAAAATTGTGAGCAGTCTTTTTTTCATAGTTGCTTTTATCTCCGTAGTTATCTATATTGTCCTCAAGTTTATTACGATTATCTAAATTTAGAGTTAAAATTTTATTGCAAGGAAACTTTAATTATGGACAGTATTGGCGGTTATAACAAAGCTGAAATTGCCGGAATGAGCGAAGCAGAACTGGAATCACGTGCTCTGATTAAGGCGGCATCGGCTCTGAATCGCGTGAAAGAAAACTGGGATAGTGCCAAAGAAGAGTTACAGCCGGCTTTGGACAAGAATCGCAGACTTTGGAGTATTTTGGCTTCTGCCATGCAGGAAAATGATTGTCCGCAACCTAAAGAGGTTAAGCAAAATATTCTTAATTTGGCTTCTTTCATATTCAAAAGAACAATAGAGATAACCGCAAAACCTGAACCGGAAAAGCTAAATATCCTAATTGATATTAATATGAATATTGCCAAGGGATTGTCCGGTAAGGCCGATTAATTTTTATCATCTTTGGGAATAATAAAAAATTTTTTTGTTTTTTTGCAAAAAATATGTTGACTATAAAAAATAAATAGATTATCTATGCACTCATTCCACGGGGGTGTGGCGGAACTGGTAGACGCGCTAGACTCAAAATCTTGTTGCCTCAGGCAGTGGGAGTTCAAGTCTCCCCACCCCTACCAATAAAAAACTCGCAAGTTTTACTTGCGAGTTTTTTGTGTCAAAATTTCTATTTTTTTAGAGGCTTTTTGTGCCTTAAAAAAGAAACAAGACTACCTGCCGCGGGAGCAAATACTCCGGAAACAGACATAATAATTCCTGCATTTTGTACAGTGTTACTAAAAAAACAAAAGCTGTTTATCAGCATGACGGCTATACCAGAAATAACCAGTACGCCGGCAATCATAATTGATAGGTTCTCCATAATATATAATAATTTAATAGTTTTACAAAAGCTTTCGGCTTCTACCACACTTTTTACATATTTTGCAAGTTTTTTTTAATTTGTACCCCAACTTTGGATAACTTGTTAAAAAAAAGTTTATTTTTTCAAAAAAAATGTTATAACCGATAAACAGGATTAATTGAGATTGATGACCTTATGAAATATAAGAAAAAAATAAAGTTTAAAAATACATATGCTCCGCACTATACGGAAAAGAAACCTTTTTTCTCCGAAAAAGAGGTCATCTTTCGTAGTGCCGGCAAGGCTATGGTGCTTAAGATTTCATCAAAATTGCAATTGTTTATTTTATCTGCTCTTGTTTTAATCACGGCTTGGTCCGCCTATTCTTATTACTTATATAATAAATCAGGAAGAATCATCCTTAACAAGGACATGGAATTGGTTGAAACCAGAGATGCTTATGTCGATTTGATGAGTGACTTCGTCGCCATTCAAAAAAATGTGGATGAGGTGCTCAATTCTTTGAACGATAATGACAGCAAAAAAATCGATAAATACAAAAAACAAGCGATGATCGTTGAGGATAAAATAAAACAAATTACGGCAGAAAAAGATTGGGCTGACGGAAAAACAATATCGGACAAGGCAAACATAAATGAAGTTATACTGCAAAGAGACTTAGCTGCTGCCGAACGCGATGCTCTTAAAGAACAGTTACAACAACTCGAGGTGGCTGTCCAAAATATTAAAAAAGCCGAATTGGAAGTTTTTAAGAAGGTAGAATCTATTGCTTCAAACGAAATCGGTAAGATTAAGAGTGCTTTTTCAAAGGTAAACGGTTCTCTAAAGCAGCAAGGCCTATATTTTAACCCTTTAGCAAATTCTAAAAAACGCGATTCCAAAGGTGGTACTTTTATCCCCGATTCAGTCATGGATTTGCAAGATGAGGTAATGAAAGAAAAAATAAGTGATATTTTCAAAGCAACCGATGACTTGGAATATTATCGCGAAGTCGCTAAATATGTTCCTATCGGAAAGCCGGTTTGGAGCTATTGGGTCAGCTCCAGATTCGGTATAAGAACCGACCCTTTTAATAAGAGCTCGGCTAGACATAAAGGAATCGATTTAGCTTCAAGACAAGGCAATAAAATTAAAGTTATGGCCAAGGGAAAGGTGATAAAGGTAAATCATTCCAACAAAGGTTACGGAAATTTGGTTGTGGTAGACCACGGAAACGGTTTTGTTACTAAATATGCACATATGCATAAAATTTATGTAAAAAACGGTGATTATTTGGAGATTAACGATGTCGTCGGCGAGGTCGGCAACACCGGACGATCTACCGGACCACATCTCCATTACGAAATACTGTACAGAGGAAAACCTGTTGATCCTCTGCCCTTTATGCAGGCTAAAATTTCTTAAGATTTAATAAGGGGGAATAATCATGAAAAAGCTAAAAAGACTTATATATCTTAAACTGGCAAGAAGACTTAGCAAAAGCACAACCGGTGCTCCGGTGCCGACAATAGTCAGTGAAAATACTAAAATTACCGGCGATATTATGAGTGACGGAATAATTCATGTTGACGGGGCGGTTGAAGGTGATATCTCTTGTGATGAGCTCATTATCGGTGTTAAAGGCAGTGTCGTCGGAGCGGTAACAGCAAACTCCTTACAGTTGTATGGCGCCTTGAAAGGAAAAGCTGTTACTGATAATTTGTTTGTTGCAAAATCGGCAAAGCTACTCGGAGACGCTATACACAACACCATTGCCATCGAACCAGGTGCTTACATAGACGGACACTGCATCCGCCAAGGCGGACCGATTCCGGCAGAAGCAGCAAAGCCTGATTTGATGTTGGTCGATAAATCTAAAAAATAAAAATATCATAAATTCCAAAAAATCCGCCGTAATGGCGGATTTTTTTATGAAAACAATCATATTGCAAATAGAGCTTTGGCACAAAAATTGCATATGGTTGTGTAAGTTAATCTTTTTTATGAGGTTTAATATGACTATTGCCAGCTTTATTCCTTCAGTTACCGGTATGAGTGCCATGAGCCATGCTCAGCAGACCGTGGCGGAAAATATTGCCAATATGAACACTACCGGTTATAAACAAAACGAGACTCTGTTTTATAGTCTGCTTGGGTCTTCCGGACTTAATGCCGGTGCACAGAGCGGTCTTAACTCCTCAAGAACGGCTATTGATGGTGTCGGATATTATGATAGAACCAATATATCTATTGAAGGCTCCGTACAATCTACCGGAAATGTTTTTAATTTGGCTATTAATGGTAACAGTAATGCTTTTTTTAGCTTAAATGACGGATATGGTAATATATATTATACCAGAGCCGGAGATTTTAACAAATTATCGCAAGATGATGTTACCTATCTGGTTTCGCAAAGCGGTTTGTATGTACAAGGTTTTGCTTCTATTAACGGTGAAGATCAATTTGCCACGACACCTTCAGATATCATTATTGATGCACCGCAAACAATTCCTCAAAAAGAAACAACACAAGCTTCAATAATTGCCAATGTTCCGGCTAAGGATGTAGACAGCAGTGTCTATTCTGTCAGAATCTACTCCCAAAATTATGACGGAGCCAATTTGAATATGGTCTTTAACAAAATTGAAGGACAAGAAAATTCTTGGAATGTATCCTTTGAATTAGAAGATGGGACTGCCGTCGGAAGTACTACCGAGGTAGTGTTCAATACTGACGGAACTATAAAAACTCCGGAAAATATCGATGTTGCCATCACTTGGGACGATGGCTCAACCAGCAACGTAAATATTGATATATCCAAAATGACCCAATATGGCGAAAGCTCACAAATTACCAATATTCAACAAAACGGCTTCCCTTCCGGGAATCTTGTGTCAATCGGATTTGAAAAGGATGGCGTCTTACGAGCTTATTACAGCAATGACAGCGAAGTGAGTATTGCTAAAATTGCCCTAACCTCTTTCGCCGCCCCGGAAAATTTAACTCCGATAAATAACACATTATTTGAAGCAAATGGCGAAACCGGTGAAACTTATTTTACTGAAGCTGATGGAGTAATTGTACCTGAATCATTAGAATCGTCTTCCGTAAATCTGGAAGAAGAGTTTTCCAGAATGATTGTTGTACAAAGGGCATATTCCTTGAATGCTCAAAGCTTTACCGTTAACAATGAAATGCTTTCGGTATTGGTCGATCTTAAGAGCTAAAATATGAAGCTGATATTACAAATATTTTTGACCGTGTGGAATTTTTGGTTTACTTTGCCGGATAAAATAAGATTCGTGTTGGTCGGCGGCTTTAACGCCACTGTATCGTATCTTATGTATGTCGGTTTTGTGCTATGGTTTGGAGAAGGGAAATACTGGATGTCCATGACTTTGGCTTGGATTTTTTCTTCTTTTATTTCTTTTGCAACACAAAAAATATTTGTCTTTCAAACTAAAGGCAAATTTGCCGATTGGGTGCAGGAGTATATAAAATGTGTCGGCGTTTGGATAGTGGCGTACCTGATTAATGTAGTGATGTTGGAAATATTTGTAAGAATCGCCGGCATAAATGTTTATCCGGCTCAGTTTTTGGCTATTGTATGCACCACCGTATCTAGCTATATCTTATTTAAATATTTTGCTTTTAGAAAAAAATAAGGAGCCTGAGGCACTTTCGCTCCGGCTCCCTATCTTGGAGTTATTGGATTCTACTTCGTTTTTTTGGAAGTTTTTTTAGTTGTATTTTTAATTGCCGAAGCTGGTTTCAAAATGATTGATTTAGCACTGCGTAAAGCCGGCTTGCAAGCGGTTTTCTTGGGCATAAGCACTTTAACCGATGAAGATTTTTTGGGTGACTTCAAAGAAATAGAAGACTTATTGTAAAGTTGATTAATTGCTGCATCCCAGTCGCTCAAGCTAGAATTGGCAGGGCAACCGTTGTTTTTCCAAATAAAGTAAGCAGCTTCTCTGATGGCATCTTCATTAAAATTGTACATTTTAGTTCTCCAAAATTAAGTTATCACATACTGTCGATTTTCTTTTATCTATAATTGGTTAAAAAATGGTTTAGATAGTCTAAATTATTTAAAATTACCAAGGCTTCGAGCGCGTACTCCTTTCGCCACAAAAAAACCGCCCTTACCGGCGGTTTTTTAATGGCGGGAGTGGACTAAGGCTCCTCCAGTTTGATTTGTAACACTCGCCGGTGGCACTATCGCTGCCGGCTCGTTAACAATTCTACGCCGCAAAGGCCTCGCAGCCAAACTATTGGCTGCTCCTTGCTTTGCGCCACGCGACAAGGTCACGGCTTCGAGTACATACTCCTTTTGCCACAAAAAAACCGCCCTTACCGGCGGTTTTTTAATGGCGGGAGTGACGGGGCTCGAACCCGCGACCTTCTGCGTGACAGGCAGACGCTCTAACCAACTGAGCTACACCCCCAAACTTCGTGTTTCCTTATAAACAACAAAAATTATAATTGCAAGCTTTTTTTTATCATTTTGTGTATTTTTATTTTTTATTCATATTTGTGTATTATTCTCTTTTATACACATTAACTTTTTTTTACTTTATTTGAACTTACCTTATATATATACTGGTGCGAGTTTGAACCATAGGGAGATCATTGTTTTGAAAGCTCTTCTAAAATCTAAATATAAACATAAGGTTATTAATTTTTGTTATTTTGCCGCAGTGTCAGCCGCTTTTGTGCTATCATTGGCTCATAATAATAAAGTTGAAGCTTCTGTTGATACTAAAGATTATTTTTCTTATCTGATGGTTGAAAATACCGTTAACTCTAATCTGAACTCTGTCGACGATTTTTCTACAGAATCGGTAGAAAGTATCAGACAAATGTTTGATATGGTGGATAATCTGGTAAAGTACCGCAATGAGGAAAAAGAAATAGTTCTTAATCCCGGTGATACGCTTATCTCCGCACTGAATGATATCGGCATATCAAGAGATGATGCTAACGATATTTATTATTCATTAAAAGAGGAATTTGATCCAAGAGATTTGAAAGCCGGACAGAAAATTAAAGTTAATCTTGCCTTTGATGCTCAAACCGACAAAATGATTAACCTTAATTATATTATAATTGAACCTCAAGTTGGTGAAAGAATTATAACCGCCCTCAAAGACGGAAATTATCAAACCTTTGTCGAAAAAGACGAATTTATTGATGAAGTTAACTCTATTACCGGTGAAATTGACGGTAACCTCTCGGTTGCCATGCAAAAACATGGAATTCCAATGCGTATCATCAGCAACTTTATCAATCTTTTCTCTTATTCCGTCGATTTTCGCCGCGATATCAAAACCGGTGACCATTTTGAGATTGTCTATGAGAGCAAAGTGTTGCCTGACGGTTCTTTAGTTAAAAGCGGCGATATTTTATATGCCGGTCTGTTGCTGGGTAACCAAAAACTGGCTCTTTACAGATTTGAAAATGGCAATGCTTCCGCTGATTATTTTGACGAAAAAGGCCGAGCTTTGAAAAAAACACTCGATCGCAAACCAATGGCTTTCAAAAATGCACGAATTTCCTCGCCTTTTGGTAAGAGATATCATCCTATTTTGAAAAAATACAAAATCCATTGGGGCGTTGACTATGCTGCGCCTAAAGGAACTGCTATTTATGCCGGCGGTGATGGTGTTGTGCAAGTGGCAAAATATAATGGTTCTTACGGTAACTATGTCAAAATAAGACATAATTCGGAGTACTCTACCGCATATGGTCATATGAATGGCTTTGCCAGAGGTATAAGACCAGGTACCAGAGTTAAACAAGGACAAATCATCGGTTATGTCGGTTCTACGGGACGCTCTACCGGCCCTCACCTCCATTATGAAGTCATTAAAAACGGTCGACGCGTTAATCCCAGAACGATTAAAGCCGCGACGGGTGAGAATTTGGCCGGAAGTAAGTTAGCTAAATTCAAAAAAATTGTAGCTCAAATTGATAACAATTATACTAAAGATTTTGCTAAAAAACGCGAAGACACCAAACTGGCTCAAAAATAATAAATAAGCCCCGAAATATTGGGGCTTATTTATTACGGCATATTTCTAGCTGTTGCCTTAGCTTATTTATTCTTGCCAGCCATTCCCAAAATGCTTTTCCTTCAAATTCCCGTAATTCTGAAGCAACCTCTTGCCCTGCTATCGGATAGATCGGACAAACTTCATAATTGGTTTGTGCGCATGAGCTCAAGAAGCTCAAGCTTAGAAGAATGAGGACGAGACAATATTTCTTCTTGCTTTGATTTAACATATTTTATCACCTCCACTTCCTTTATTTTTGTATCTACCTGACAGTGAGAACGCCCTAAAAAATAGCTAAAAGACAATAATATTGCCCAAATAAATGCTTTTCTTAATATTTGCATTAACATGTCCTTTCATAACTTAAATTCACCGTTTTTTATAGTATTAGCAATCCTAATGGCTCTTTTTCCGACATCATTGGCGTATTGCGAATTGAGGCATTCATTTGCCGCTTTTGTGTAGTTTCCTGCTGCAATATAACTCAACATCTTCTTAAATTTTAACACCCCGCTGACACCTAAATTAAAGGCCATATCTATCAGAGCATATTGCCTTTCGCCATCTAGCTCCTTAAAAAAATCTATTTTTTTGGCAAGCTCACGATATATTCTTTTGATATCATTCCTTAGTAAATACATAGCGGCACATTTGGTAATGCCATGATGCCAATCACCGACCACTTTTTCTTCTTCTTTGGTTAAAGGATTGGTATCCAAACATCTGCCAACACCTATGGTTTGTTTTCCTTTGGTGCAAAAATAGGGCTGCAGACGCAGCCCTTCGTGTAACAATATTCTTTGCGATACTTTATACATGTCTATCATTCTATTAAACTCCTATCAGTAGTAATAATCCATTTATCAATGTCGACCATCCTTTACCCACGGTTTCGGCATGTTCGGGCCAGATAAAACAAACGGTGGTATAAATTACAACCACCGCCAGTATCAGATATTGTACATATTTCTTTTTCACATCTTTTTTCCTTTTTTATCAAACAGCATATCCAACTTAACCTTAACTTCCGTCAACAAATCATTTTGTTTGTTTAAAAGATTGGTTAGGTTTTCCATACGAATGTCATGGCTATCATATATCTTTTCCAAAGTAGAAACTTGGGTTTCTACTTTTCCTTGCCAACGGCCGAAGCGGATAAAATTGGTAATAACACCGCCAATGGCCGCAAGTCCGGTAATAACTCCCCAGTCCATCATCTCCAACCTTTCAAAAACTGATATATATTTATGCTGACTTTTGCTATTTGAGCCTTAAATTTATTTAGGCCGTTTTCCAGCCAAAGCTCTATCAAAATATCGGTTGCTTCTTTACGCCTGTATTTATCTTTATTTCGACACATAAAGTCGTGAATACAACTTGCCTTTATACCTTGTCTTAAATCTTTATTGGAGAAAAGCATGGTAAATGGTGCCGGTATGGTTACTCCGTCAAAAATAAAGCCTTTGGGAACAACTATATTGCGATGTGTTATTTTTTTTAGGGTAATATAATTAATTCCTACAACGGCAAATTCCGGTTTTTTATTATTTTCCATAATTACACCTCACTGTTCCAGGTAATTTTAGCCAAATCTTCTACACTTTGGCAGTTTTCTATTTGCTCTTTTAGTGCGGTTGCTTTGATATGACAACTGTTTGACCAAGCAGCCAAAGCCACAACCAGTCCCAAAAGTTCTTGAGCATTAAGATCTATTGTCGTGTTGTCTTGGCAAGTCCAGGTAATTTTATTGTCTTCGCTTGCCGGAAGTAAGCTCATGGCCTGAGCCGCACAAGACATTCTCTGACAAGATATAGGGTCAGAATCAAATATTTTTCCCAAATATTCAAAACCGCCCTGTTCGGCAGCATCACGGGCGGCATTTATCTCTTCTCGCTTTTCAATCTTCAATGCTTCAAGTGATTTTTGCGGGGCATACCCTTTTAAATACCACTTGCCGTTATAGGCTTGTTCGACCTCTTGCTCGGCCATTCCGATAGATTGATAAAACTTTGCGTTCGTTCCTGTGCCGACCTCGCAAAGCTTAGTTTCATGGTTTACAATTTTAGCAAATTTAAACATTGTTTACTCCTTTAAATGGAAAGAAAAAATTTTTTCCTGCGGCTGCAGGTGTATTGCTTGATATCACATCATCTTTTTTAACATCTAATTGTGCATTAACTCTTCCTCTAACACTTCCCTCCCCTGTTTCTATATAAACAAGGACATTATTTATAGAAAGATTTGCCTCAGCACCTACATTGCCTGTAATGTTTATATTTACTACACCATCAGCAGGAGCGATGTAAGGTAACGAAGATATAGTAATTCCTGCTGAATAATCAGGGATGCACCAAGCAACTGCTGTTTCTTTTCCTTGTGTGTCTACATTATCAAGCCCTAAATTAGCCTTACCGCCTAAAGCTGTCATAAACTCTGCTGCCTGTGCTGCACTTGCTTCTGCGGCACTTGCATAGAGAACTACATACGCTCTATATATAACATTATCAGGATTTACTTTTGCTCCGTCTTGATATGCTGGTGATGAACGAGAAGCATCAAAAGTTGCACTATAACATTGAGGGTTTGGATTAGACCATCCAGATGGGATTAATGTAGTAACAACTTCAAAACTTCCTGTATTTGGATCAAAACCAGATGAACCACCAAATAAAGTGCCGGTAATGTTAGGTAAACTTTCAGCACCAAATGCTAGTGTGGTATCACTAGCTTTAATATAAATATCTTTCAACAATGGTACTTTGAAGCTTGTTGTTGCAGTATCAAGTGCAAACAAACCACAAGAGCCATTTGTTGATACACTATCATTAAATGTTGCAAAATCTGTTGAGCTTATTTTACCGTCGACAAGCATTTGATAAATATCAGGAAAAGCCGCTTGAGTATATTCTGCACCGTCACACCAAGCACCGCCGTTGGGAACATCGGTTCGGGTGGTGTATTTTATATCGCCGATATTGCCGAATGATGATTTAGCTATTGCCAAAGCCGCACTGTCTGCCGCACTTGAAGCCGATTGAGCAGCTTCTTGTGCCGATTGGCTGGCCTCGGCGGCCTTCTGTGTGGCTTGAGCACTCTGGTTTGTTGCTTCTTGGGCATGTGTTTCGGTATTATCGGCGTAAACTTTAACCAGTGTTAATTTCTCGTCCATTGTCGGAAGTATGCTCGTGGACATATATGAATCTATTTCACCTTTGTTGACAGACACAAAATTATCTATAGTGCTTTGTGCCGATTGAGCAGCACTTGAAGATGCATCTTCTATCCCTTGTGCAATTTGCTCTGCCATGTCTGTTTGAGCTTTAAGAATAACGGCATCCAAAGTTGGCTTTGACACCTCATTGACATATTGCTCTATTTCTTGTTTTCCGGAGGCTATGTAACGAATTCCGCAATCAATATCCAAACTTACTTCGTCGCAAAACAAAACTTCTATTTTTTCTCCGGAGTTTAGTACTATCGTATTTTCCATTGTATTACTCCTTTATGGTCGGGCTTATTATAAATGAAGCCGTTTTTGAAATATCGGAAGGATAAATAGTATGAACCTCGCCTTGAGCAAAAGTTATTTGAATATTGGTTGAGTAATCACCATCAACTGCCATATTCTTACTATCTTCCGGTATCAGTGTTATACTGGCTTTGCCTAAAACTCCGTCATCGATATTCCCTGATTTACTCAAGACAATTTTACCGCTTTCGTTATCTTTAACATACAAATTTACTCTAGCTCCGCTGATATCAATAAATCCTTCCTTATTCTTAAATTGAAGGGGAATAGTAAAACTATCCCCCTGACGAATTTCAATAAAATTAGGCATTATTCTTCCTACCATTTTATTCCTCCTTTTTTGCTTTTATAAACCAATAAACCGAATAGTTCTCCGGTGTTACATGTTCTGATGCTCCGTAAATTTCGTTTGCCTTTGAAGCATCAAATGAAAATTTTGCCTGTGCTCCTACCGAAGTATAATCACCACCATTACTGCTTGTTGTTGTTAATTCAAAAGCACCATCGGCCGAATGTGTGCCATGCCTTTGCAACAACAAATTTATATTACCTGTAATGTTGGGCAACCCTTCTTCTTGTGCGGTATAGATATCTTCTGCAGAATTATTGCCTAAACCGCGTAAAAATTTGCCGCGGTAGTCCGGAACATTAAAAGTGGTAACTCCATTACCCTCGCCGAACTTATCTCCGATTACCGTAAACAAATCGGCATAATCTTCGCGAGAAACTTCCTGCCCGTCACACAATAACCAGTTATCATGATTTTCGCTGATGGTTGAGGCTTTGATATCGCCAACCTTTACCATGGCGTTCATCAGCTCTTTTATGGTGGTAGCAGAACTTGTCGTACTTTCTTCAAGTTGGCTCAAATTTACCGCGTCACCGGCTAGCACTCCATCAGCGACATTGGTGATTTTGAAATTACCGGCATTGAAATCGGCCTCCATTTTTGACTTGCCGTTGCGTAATAAGCACTGACTTAAACCATCGGCAAAGTTATCGTCTTCTTCGTCCATATGATCGGTTACGATATCAATATCATTAATCCGATCATCTTCCCAGTTGTGTAATCTGGAAAACATTCCTTCATTATCAAATGGCATTTTTATTCTCCTTGTTGCTCTTTTACTTTAACGGCTTCATCATATCTGACCATTAAATAGCCGTCTTCATTTTCACTGACTGCCTGAGGTTTAACCTCTTTTACTTCTTGAGCAATCAGCCCGATTTGTGCAACCGGAGAGCCTTTGAAGTTGAAACAATAAACCGTCAAACCATTATCTAATTTGCCTACGGCTTTGATATTTTCTTTGAGTCTGATATCAGACAACATCATTCCTTGCAGTGCCCCGCCTATAAATTGATTTCCAAATTCTGCTTGTGCGTTGTTATTATAACTTTTATTTTGTGATATACGGTTATCGGCTCCGCTTTGGATGTTGTATTTATCCATTGCTATATCATAGCCTGAATGTGAGTTACTAAGGGCTTTCAATAATTGGCTGATATAATTGCTTTGTGCTTTATTACTAAAATCTGCGGCATTGATTGAATCTTGCAAGCTGCTCGAATACGCATTTTGCCCGTTTAATACCGATTGATATGCCGCCTGATTTAATGCTGCATTTTGACTGTCTTGCAAATCACTCATAGCTCTGGAATATGCATCGGAACCTATGGTTATGCCTTTATTGGCCAGTGAGGCGGCTAAATCTGATGTCTGATTGGCAAATTGGGGCTGCAACTTATCCAAATATGACTGATATGTGGCCTGCTCAGCTCTTTGTCTTGCCGCATCAGAGGCGGTTACCCCGAAATTATAATTACCCATGTTGCTCAACTGTTTTGAGGCATCGGCTGCATATGCGGTTAAGTTATTTAAAGTATTATCATAATTTGTAGTGTTGTAGTTATTCAAATAATTCAATATGTCTTTTTCCGAATCAAACATTGATGTATCGGCGCCGCCGGCTCCGAATACTTTTCCTATTGCTTTACTCATTTGTGTTTTCCTTTCCATTTGTTTTCTGTTGTTAACATGCCATAAAAATAACAATCCGCTCCGTCATCTCTAAAATGACGAAGTTTTCCTTCGCGTACAAAACCCAATTTTTCAACCAAATTTATGCACGCAATATTATCGGTATTAACCAAAAGATTAATCCGCTTGGCTTTGAAATAATCAAAAGCCAGAGAAAATACCGCCGTTAAAATTCGGCGATTGCACCATCTTTTATCGGAGGTATATATAGTCCACCAAAGGTCTTGTCCTGCCCTGATATCGTGATATATCAAGCCGCCTATTATCTTGCCCGATAATACAAAACCTATGGTATAATGATTGCCCAGCCATTGTTCATCAAATCCTAGTCCTTGACAAACCAATGATGTTATTTGCCCGTTGCAATCCAAAATCATATTACAAGACGCCGCTAGCTTGCTCATAGCGTACCCCCGTGTCAAACCACTCGATTAAGTTGCCGCGAGTTTTGGTCTTAAAAACTATAGACGCCTTAAAACCGGTGGCTGAGTTGGCTATCCATTGCGAACGAATTGTTCCCTTCAAGGTTTGCCATTTGGTGCCTATGGGCTTGTCCAAGCACGACCACTTGGCTTCGTTCCATTTGGTTATACCGACACTGCCGACATTTTCGGCATAGTTGGCCTTGCGTTCCTCAAAATCCATGTTGGTATATATTACCAAAGCATATTTGGTTGATGACTTGGTGCGGGGATTTAGGAGCTGTATTTTTTTTAATCCTGCCGTTCCCAAATTGCTAAAAGCTTGCTGAACTTCACCTAAAATATGGTTGCCGTCATCGGAATATCCGTCATCAAACAAATAAACTCCATAATCAGAGCCAAAATAAAGCCTGCCTTCAAAATTACCCCAGCAATATGATTTGATGTTGGTAAAACGACACCATGCCCCGCTGGTTAGGTTCAAAACATGTTGTTCAAAACCTCGCGATAGCGGGACATTAAACAAGCAATAACCTCCTTTACTGTATATGATACCTTGCCAGCCATCTTTATTTTTGTTTTGACTGGTGCGTTCAAGTACCAAACCTCTTATCTTATCGGAAAAAGCAACTGCCGAACTTCCGGCTTGATTAAGCGGCAAAACCTTTGATAACGGCAGATAGCCTTCTTCGGTAATTATGACAATGTCGCCTTGGTATTGAAATGTGCAGTTATACCCTATCGGTCTGGATATTTTATAAGTCCCTTTCAATTCCCACGCCGTTGCCGAAGATGGATTGGTGCCGGAATAGATAATTACCTCACCCTCGGAGGTGATAAATACCGTCATATCATCTATACCCTGCCCGCCGTCAACAGTCCAGCAGCAAACCGCCATCAAATGTCCGCCAAATCTCGCGACCTGACTTAAATCGATACTGCTTAGGTTGCCGGCAATATTTCCGGCTTCGGAAGCATACCATACCCGCATGGCACCTTTTTCGACAAACCATAGGAACTGTTTGGATACCGTTCCGGAAATTATTTTTTCCGCCACTAAATTATTGTTGGAAAATTCCCAATCAACAAATTTATCTTCACCATTTTCATCAACATAAAAGACTTTGGGTTTATCAACTCCGTTCATGAAAAACAGCCGGTCTTTGTATTGTATGGTCTGGCAACGGTTTTCCTGAAACTCAACATCGTAAGTTTTGACATTGAGCTTTGAGGTTAGATTATAGGCTTTGCCCGCCGCTATGCCGATAAACCTCTTGTCATTATACTTATTATATGAAACCAAAGTCAGAAACTTTTCGTCATTTTTAAAATAACAACTATATCCTTTACGCAAAGAAACTTTGGTATCATAAGGAATGTAATTGTCCAAAACTATGGCATCATCAGCCGCCATATTGTCCAAACTGTCACGCACATTTAACCCTCCGACCGGAGATGGCAAAGTATAGTTTATGGACTTGTTTCCTCTATTTATCTGTCGGTTTAACATTGATGGTTACTCCCGCTTCGGTAATATCCGCAAAACTGCCGGATAAATTGATATCTTTGACTGCAAGTGTGGTAGCAAAACGCTTTTTTAGCTCGCGTTCGTATTCACTAAATTCTTCGGTGTAGTCCATGCCGTTTCTTTTTAACCACCGCCACAAAATCCCCAGCTTGACCAGATATTCGTCAAATATCGGAACATCGGTATTTTTGCCGATGGTGCTCTTTTCGGCCCAACCTTTTTGGGCGTCAAGGCAAACAACATTGCTGCGATATTGAAATACTATTTTTATTCCATCAGCCGGCGGAGTTAAAAATTTTATCATCCCGTTTTGAATAATAAATTTGGTATCGGTGCTATTTTCGCAAAAATATTTTTCCCGCATCCAGTCTTCGGGGTTAATTGCTCCGATTACTTTTTCCGAGCTGTCTTTGATATAAATCGTATTATTCAAAATGCTGTAAAAATCTGGGCACACCGCATCAAGCAAGTAGTTACATCTGCCGCCTGAGGTTAAAAGAACACCTTCTTTGGTCAACTCTTGCCAATCGCCATAACGCAAAAGGCTATCCAAGGTGGATTTAGCCACACTTAAAAAAATGCTGTCTTGCTGCGATGATGAGTTAAACAGGTCTTCCGGTCTTTTGGTGGCGGCTAAATCCGCTACTTCCTGACATATTTCCAATATTGATTTCATTTCTTTTTTCTCCTTTCGGGCTTGGACTTAAGACGAGAAATTTCTGCTTCCAAATCGGCAATCTTGCAGCGATACTTTTCTTCTAATGCCGCAATATCAACACCTTGTTTAATTAACTTATTGCCCGAGATGAATTTTTTAGCTAAAGCGGCCTCAGCCGAAAGCCCTAAATTTTTGATTTTCTCTTCATCAAGAGATGCTAAAGTTTCAATCGTAAATACCCCGTGGCATTTACAACTTTCGATTTCGCTAGCGGTCAAAAAGGCAAATTCTTCCAGCGGTGTACCTTCGGCAATTTGCTTTTGTGAAAGCTGATATCGTGCATACTCAAGCGGAAAACGATTTATTTTTTCCTCGGTTGCCGGTTGGTCAAAAACTTCGGTCGTGTTGTCTTTTATTCTGATTTCGCAATAGCAGACATCTTTAAATATCGGCAATCCATCCTCAGATAACTCGCCGGTTTTGACCGCCCGATTATAAAATCTGGCTGCGACATGATTGTCTGTCCGATTTTTGCTTTGCTCAATCAGATTTTGATAAGTTGCAAAATCCATAATTTTCTCCTTACTTTGATAAAAAAGAGGAGAAGTTTTATAAACCTCTCCCCTCTTTTTACTTACATGATCGTGACTTGTTTTATGATTATGCCGGTGAGTTAATCAATACACCTTGCAATGCAGCATTAGACAAAGTCATATTACCGGCCCAACCGATAATACGATACATAGCATCTTGGTTAACCGCCATTCTGTCGCCGCCGATTACTTTCATATTGCGGTCTTTATGCGGACGCAAATAAATGTAATTGGTGTTCAAGAAATACATATGGTTTTCCGGACAATGACCTCCTTGGCCTCCGTCAAAAATAACATCGGCACCTTTGAATTTGAGGTTTGAAAATCCGGCATCTGCCATTGTAGTATCGGTGTATCTGGCCATCGGCTGTAAGGCTTGTTCAAAAGCCGAATAAAGCTTATCATCAACTACAATCAAATCCGGTTTATCAACACCGCGTGAGCAGTTTAGATACATCTCGTTCATAGCTTGCAAAATATTGCTGCTGTTGAGCTCCGAAACGGTTTTGGACTGGTTGCGCCAAAATTCGTTGCCTCCGGTGGCTCGGTTGATGTTACCTACCGTACCGGTGGTCGGATCATCGGCTACCAACAATTTCAAACCGCCGATGGCTTTACCGTCTGATGCGGTACCATCACCGTACAAAGCGGCAGAAAGCTGATTGCGCATGGTCTTTTCGGCGTTTTGAATGCGTTTTTCCATCAACTCCATTACTCTGGCATGACCTGAGTTTTTGAGCAAATCTTCACCCGAGACCGCTACCGGAACCGCACACAATTTAATTGCATACTCGGCTGCCGAAAACAGCTGTTTGGGGGTGTAGCTGATGGTATCAAAACCCGAATACCAAACCATATCGCCTTCACCATATTCCAATTCTTCCAAAATTTTGGAACCGCCGGAAATGGTACGGATGTTGTCTTTGGATTTGAGCTTGGATAACAGAGCGTTGTTTTTAGAGATGTTATCTGCCAATTTCTCGGCTCTGGATTCAAGAGTTGTAGTAAACAAATCACCATAATTTGAGTTTGCCATTTATTTTTTCCTTCTTAAAAAATTGTTGTTATTATTCATCGTCACATAATGCCGCAAAACGCATCTCAAGCTCTTCTCGGAGACTTAAGTTCTTGGTATCAATCTCGCCTCGTCCCTTGGGAGCAAACGAAGCTTCTTTTGATTTTTTTGCATCTTTGCTTTTAAGCTCCAATGCGGCTTGAGAACGTTCGTTGATTAGTTTATCTCTGGTGGATGCATTGAACCAAACCGCGGTGTCATACGCATCTTGGAGATTGTTTGCCATGCCCTTGGACAGCAAATCATAAATGTCTTTTACGACTTCCCCAAAGAACGGGTGTTTCTGTTTGCCGTTTTCATCAAGTTCATGAGCAAATTCTTCGACCTGTCTTTGGACAACTTGGTCGGCCAAAGCAGAGCTAAGCTGTTGCTGCGGTCTGACAACAGTTGAAGAATTGTTGGGAGTTGAGCCGATATTTACTTTATAGACATCGGCCAACATTTTTATGGTATCTGCCGGATTACTGCTTAACATGTGGTCAATCTCGGCCATTTTATTAAGCCAATCGCTTGCCGAGGTGATACCATAATTGCGAAGTTCCGATGAGCGAGCAGCATAGATATCATCTATGTGCTTGTAGGCTCCGGTTCTTTCGCGTAATTCGCCAAAGCCTTTATCAACCTCTTGCTCGCGAATGTGCAGATATTTGCGCCATTCTTGCGGTAACGAGGCAAAGCTTTCGGCAAATTCTTTCTGATAACTTTTAGGGGCGGATAAATATTCATCCGCCCCTTCGCTATCTTCATCTGATTTTTTGGTTTCCGTTACAGAAGATGTTTCTTCTTTAATGGTCTCGTCATCGTCAGAGGTCATATTCAGCTCTTTGGCGATGCTTTCAAGTTCTTCTCTAATTTCACTCATTCCATATCCTTTTTTTATATTGTTGAACAATGTCGGCAAAAATATCTTTTTGCCGTTCTCTTTCTTTATTCTCGCGAATATGCTTCATATATTCGGGAGAATAGTCTGACTGTGCCGTTAAATTGTTGGCACGCAGATAACGGTCGATTTCAAAACTTGAGGTTGCAACCGAACCGTCCGGCAAAACTACTTCTGCCGAAAATTCTTTACTGAAATAGGTCATTTTAATTACTCGAAATTTTTGACCATGCCGGTAGATATATCGCCGTCTTTACCTTTTATTTTTAAGGCGGTCTGTAATTCCATCTCCTTATTGGTCAACAGATTTTTGTTGTTTTCTTGATTTTGCTTAAAGAGCAATTCGGCTTTTTTAATCTCGTTTTGCTCTTTTTTGATTGCATAATCTTGTTCGTTTTTGCGTTGTTCAATTTCCAAAGCCATAATTTGCTTATCAGGCTGTGTCGGAGTGACAGGTTCCGGTGCAGACAACTCGGCTGCAATTTTATCAAAGCAGCTCTCCAGTACATTTTCATACTGTCTAGCGTTAGATAAACAAGAAACCACGCCGCCTATCATCTGGCGGTATAATCCCAACAATGCCGGCTGTTTGCTTACGATATCAAAGGCCTGACCTATCATGGTGTGAATAGTGGTTATGGCTTCGATATTGTTTTTAGCTTTATCGCCTTCGCCAAATCTGACATCGCTTTCAATGCCTAAGACCATATCTCTCAGCTTGTCGGACTTTAACAGTTCAACCGCTAACAAAGCCTCGGGTTGCAATCTTTCTTCTTTGGGCAAAAAGGCCAGCAACTTATCTTTATCAAAACATTCACAAATGATTTCGGCTTTAATACGGAAAATTTCACCGATAAATCTTTGCATGTCGTTTTGTCTGTCTTGATTTCGTAAAGTCCCGAAATTGGTCTTTTTAGTAACCGCGGTTGCAGTTTCGGTTGCATTGGAGCTGCCGCGCATTATATCACTGACACCGGTTATCTCATAAATTGCGGAAATTATATCCTGACGACGACTTGCTAAAGATTGCAAGGCATTTATGTATTGCTCAATGGGCATAAAATCGACAATGTTTTTAATACCGCCAGCAGATTTCAAGCGATCAAAATCTGAGATGCTGACCAAGGTTATATCCTTATTTAAGATATTGCCCAATTCCGGAAAAGCATTGTCATAACAGCCCGAAATCTTGATGGCTTTCATGGTCTTTTCCATTCTTGTCGTAACTCCGTCAAGCTCATCTAACAGCGGTTTTAACTGAGAATAATCCGGTATTGGAATAATGCTGTCGTTTGTGGTCGTGGCAAATAACGGCTTGGGCATGGGATAAAATCCGTTGATTGTCAAACCATCTTCTATCACTCTCAAAAACTTATAAGGAGAAGATTTGCTCACATACAAAACGCGTCCGCTTTCTTTGTCCCAGATTTCATAAACTTCAAAAGACTTAACTCCTTTGTCTTGGGCCTCTTTCATATCAAAGCATATATCTTCATCAAAATATTGGCATGCCTCCTTAAAGCTCATGTAATGCTTGAGGGCAAACCAGCGACAATCTTCCCAAATTCCGACCTTATCAGAATCGGCAATAAAATATATCGGGTCGACATATTCGGTGTTAACCTGCTCGTCAATCTTAACTTCCAAAGTGTTGCCGTTCATATCTTCTATAAGCCCAAAGCTCGGACGATATCTTTCAATTACCAAACCACAGCCGCCTAACAAAAAATCGTTACGGGCATATTTGATAACACTGTCAAAATCAAACTGCTCCAAATCCCAAATAAGAGCTCTTTCCAACATCCGACAAGCAAGATTGTGAACTTTGTCGGTTGATTTTTCTCTTCTTTCCACATAGGGTTTGGGTTGGGTAAAATATAAAAACGGTTTTAGCGTTTCGACCGTCGACCAAAAAATATTTTGCTTATCTCTTTTGGTTTCATTGCGGTAATATTTGCGAATATCTCCGATTAGTTTATGATAGTCGGCATAATGTTCTTCGGCCTTATTTATTTTTTTGAGCCATTCCGCAACTTCGGAATCGATTTTTGATATTTCTTTCTTACTCATCTTCAAATACTCCTAAAATTGAATTTTCTCTGACCACGACAACATCTTTGTCATAGCTTGGAAGCTCATCAAACATATGAAACAAAACTTTGTCGCCTGTTTTTACGGAAACAACATCCGAACCTACACTTTCAACTCGTCCGATGTTGCGACTTTGGTGATAGTCTTCTGTTAAAATAATACCGCCGGAAGTGGCGGTAGTTTCTGGTTCGAGGCGAATAAACACCCGATCTGATATTGCTTTTATCATTTGTTTTTTCCTTTTATTTAGAGTTTGTGAATTTTTACCATTTACTTTCCTTGTTTTGTTTGAACATATCTTCAATAACGACCTGACCATTGCCATAAGTCGTAATCTTGCCACGGTCGTATACCGGCTCGGCAAAGGTTAAGACAAAGGCATCGGCCTTATCGGGCGAGCGCCCTAATCTTTTTTTGACTTCATCTTTGCTCTCGAGTTGGAGCCGCCCTTTGGCATCATATTTTTTGTTGACCGAACATAAGTCGCTCAATAACTCTTCATCAAGCACCAACTCGACCGGCAAATCTTGCGAAAGCCAAGCTCTTGCGTTATCCCACATTTCGGCACGGCGATTGACATATCTTTCTTCTAAAATCGCCTTGCCGCCAAAATTTACCGCACGGATTATGTCGCGATAACCGCGGGATTGTAAAATATCATAGACCCCGCCGCCAACACCTCCGGCATCAAGAAAAATTCGAGCCGGAGAGTAATCGTTTATTACTCCTTGGCAATAATCGGCTATGCTTACGATATCTTGTTTTTTTATGGTTTCGAACTTAAAGCACCAACGACCGCGACGGAAACAAAATACCGTACTGTCATCGCCGAAACGAGCTATGTCCAGCCCAATAACCAGAGGGGAATCGCTTGATGATATTTTACCCATAAAAGCTTGTCGGACCAAATTGGGTGCAATCAGTTTAGAAGCACCTTGAGCTAAAGGTTGACCAAGCCAAATATGTAGATAATCATCAGGCGATTCTTTTTGACATTTAGCAGCTTGCAGCTTCAGTTCTTGAGGACAAAATGGATTATCATAATAATTTACTTTCACCACCAAGGTTCTATCGTCGGGATTAGCGGCCAGCAGAACCCATAGCGGATCGTTTTCTTCTTCGCGATTCATGGATATCCAAATTTCGGATCCGTCTTTTCTGATGGTCGGCGATAAAATATCCCATGATTTTTTTGAGATACTCTGGCCTTCTTCTATCCAAGCGATATCAACACCTTCAAGTGATTTTATTTTTTGGATATCTTGGTCGCGAAGTCCTTTGAAAATAAATTTACTGCCGGTAATTTTATTTTCAATTTTGGTTTCGGCTATTTTGTAGTCCTTCATTTCGTAAAATGATATGCGTTCGCACAAAAGGCGGTATACGGAATCCTTTATGCTGTCTTGTACTTCTCGCAAACAAGCAATAAGAAGTTTTTCCATACGGCCTTTTAACAGCAGACTGTCGGCAAAAGCATAAGATTTGCCTCCGCCACGTCCGCCGTAATAAAATTTAATCCGCTTTTTTTGGGTCAAAAGCGGAGCAAACGCCTGCGGTATGCGGGCGGTAACGGTTTGATTGTTCATGGTTGTTTTAATTCCCTATTTATTTACAAATTCTACCAAAACTTTTTTGAGTTCTTCATTTAGTTGGTTTTCCGATGTGTCTTGCCAAGAGTTCGGAAAATTATTTTTTAAGATAAAATCGGCCTTATGTAATCTGACACATTGATCAACCAGATATGCTTCGCACTTTTTCTTGGCTCTTCTGATGAGCTCGGCAAATTCCGGATTCTTTTGATAGTCATCCAAATCTTTGTCAGAAATCCCCAAATAATCACAAAGCCCCGTCAAATGTAACGGGGCTTGTTCGTTTATTTCAATTATTTCACCTTTTTTGGGGCTGTATACTTCGCTTTTGAAATTAGATCTTTCGTTAAAGTATTTTTCGATTTTGCGTTCCATGGCCGCAACGGAATGATATTTAACCGGTGTTGCAAGTCCCATTGGTGATAACTCCTTTATTTCGTATAATGGGCATAAAAAAATGAGCAAGTGGCCTTGACCCACTTACTCATCATGCTTGAAGTTGTACACCAGCCCGACGGCTATGTCAATATAGTGGAAAAAAAATATTTTTTTACCAGAACATGAAAACTCTTCCAAGTATAGGAATTTCAAGGGCTACACTAAAAATTATATGTGTGGATAAGTATCCAGATTTAACCTGATTGATGATATTTAATATTAGAAAAATTAGCGCATAAATTTCAACTAAATCCATTTTTTTAGTCCTTATTTTGTTAAACAAGTAACTTTTACTATAAATTTTATTTTGTGTAAAGTTTTAATTGCCATTTGTTCTATTACTCAATCTTTTAGTGTAGACAGTAACCACCCTGTCTAAACCTCGGCATAAGTCGTATCGGCAAATGTAAAAGAAATAGCTCCGTTGTCTTTCACTTAATTCCGGTGACGGCTGTGGTTCAATTTCTTCTAGACATATCTTTCTGACCAGAGGCCAAAACTCTGCCGGAATATTGCGAATCGCTTTTTGATATCGATCCAGAGCATCTAAATATGGTTCGCTTTCTGGCGGAATGGAGGAATCGACCCGGTCTGAAGAACCGGGTTGGCTACGTAATTTTTGTCGTGCAACGATATGATAGTCCAACATAAATTTTAGACCATAAAGCAATCTGGTTTCGGCACCGTAGAGTGAATTTTCGAGCTCCAGCCACCCTCTGTCATACCATACTTCAAGCAAGCTTTTCTTATAAAACTTACCGTTTTTTTTGGAGATTCCCTTTTTTATGCAGTCTTCTTTAGTAGTGTATTTTATGGACATCTTAACCTCTTTTTAGTGATTATATTGTATGTTTACAATATGAAAAATTGTAAAGTCAATGTATTTTTCAAATTTTATAAAATCTGTTTACAAAATTGTAAAAATGCAATACACTCTAGGCACTTCATGATAAATCAGGAGAATATTAATATGGATAAACAACAACAAGTACGCGATTTTTTGGAAAACACCATTAAAGAAAGAGGTTTAAGCCTTAATGCTCTGTCCTTAAAACTGGGAAAAAATTCGACTTATTTGTTCCATTTTATTAAAAGACATTCTCCGCGAAGACTTGACGAAACAACAAGACGCAAACTGGCAGAAATTCTAAATGTCTCCGAACAAGAACTCTGTGATTTTCCTTTGCAGGCAAATATTATTCAAGATAAGTTGGCGACTCTTACCAACCTGTTCGGTCTGTCTAAAAATAAATCAGATGAAATGGTTGCTGTTGATGTTTTGGATATGGATGGCACAAATAAAGGCAGATTTGAGCAGATTAAAAAAAATATCTTGGGTGAAATTGTTATGCCTAAAAATCTGTTTAATATCTATACCTCTGCCAATTCAGCACCGGAAAATATAAAAATAATTAAGGTTTGTGGCGATGCAATGTCGCCAACGCTTAATTCCGGTGATTTTGCGTGGGTAGACACCTCTTTTGCGATGATGAATTCCGACGGAATATATTTGTTAAATACCGCAGGAGATATACTAATCAGGCGTTTGCAAGTTAATCCTTTTGATAATTCGGTTGAGGTGAATGCCGATAATAAATCATACCGTTCGTTTAGTATTGTAGACTGCAAAAAGCTCAATGTATGCGGTAAGGTAATAATGGTTACAAAGAAGAACTTTTAAGTTTATCCACAAATATTGTAAATTTACAAAACACACTTGATATATTTTTTTGTTTTGCTATTCGTATTGTATATTAACAATGCGAGGTCAAAAAATGTATGAAGATAAAATAAATCTCCTGCTTACCCAATTATTCTTTCAGTTTGAGGAAAATATCTTTGTTAATGACGGAGTGTGGCCCAGAAAGGTAAACCTGATATTTGCCTTTGCCGATTATATTGAGAATATGAAAGACGCCGAAATTGCGTACTATCTTGAAACCGAAGACCAAAACATAATTAACGATTTTCGACTTGCCGCCAGAAAAGGAATCGAGGCTTGGTTAAAAGAAAATATGAAAACACTTATGGTGTAGGCTAAAATACTATTAGCGGAACATTCATCTCCTCGGGCGTTAGACCGGCATGATTGGCTGCTAAATATTCTATTTCTAATCCACCGTCTGGCTTGTAACAAAAACATTTATCTCCGGTTCCAACCGCAACAAAATCGCCGATAAATTCTTTTACTCGCGGATGCTCTCTGCCTTTTCCTAACAGTTTGGAATGTAAGAAATCTTCATGCGTAAACAATATAAAATCACTTCCGAAAAGTTCATTAAACCTTGAGGCAAAATATTCTTGCTTTCCGTCTTTGATAAAAAAGCTCATCGCTCTACCTTCCAATGACGGCGAAACGGCAAAACAAGCAGTAAGTTCGGGATACGCGTTAAGACAAATAGGCTTGGTATTCACAATGCCGTGATCGGCCGTTATGACGACAATACTATTTTGCAGATGCTCAGATAATTTTTGCAAATTATTTTCAATTTCCTTTATCACTTTCGTCACTTTGGAGGAATCTACACCTTCCTCGTGCAATTCATGATCGGGTGATGTCCAATAGGCGGAAACAAAAGTTGACTTTTTGGCGTCTTTGTCAATAGCGGCAATTCTGCAACACAATTCCTTGAAAGTTTTTGCACCTTGGGGCACAAATTTGGGAAACACTTGTTTATATTCTACAGCTTTATTTTGTTCCAAAATTTGCTGATAAATAGTCTTATACGGCAGTTTTTCGGCCGCACTCGGCGAACCAAAAGGTTTATGTGTATAAAAGCCTCGGTTCAAAAAAATCTCTACTGCCTCGCCAAATTCCTTAAAATAAGGCATCCACCCCAGCCAACCGTGTTCTATCGGGTATAAACCGGAATGCATTGAAGTAGTTGCGGCAGCCGTCGTCGGCGGAAAAACACTGGAAAGCACTGCCTTTTGATGTCTTTTAAGGAATCCATCACTTTTCAGATGATGTCGCAAAATGTCATCACTTAAACCATCTAATATCAGAAAGACTACATTTTGTTTATCATTCTTCTGCAAAATCGAATCTAACTCAGGTAAAGTGTCGTGATGCGTTTTTGCTCCGTAATATTGTAAAAAAGAGTTACTCAAATTAACAATATTTTTTTCTGTGGAAGCAAAAAACGCCATCCTCGCTTTTCCTTATAAACTGTTGAGCCAAATTGCTATCTTATTGTCAACAAGAGCATCATATTTTGGGGGTAAATTATTAAAAGATGCCCCCTGTCCTAACTTTGCATTTTGAGCATGGCGGGAGAAATCCTCAAAAAAGCTGCCGACATTACTGCCCTGTGTTGAAAACGCAACCACCTTTTTACCGTTAAAATCAGCCTTTTGTAAGAATGAATACATTGGTACTGCCATGGTATACCACCAAACCGGTGCACCAACAAAAATCGTATCATAATCATTGAAATCAGGCATGCTTCCTGCTAACTCAGGGTAATTCATGTTTTTAAGTCTTTGCCGCATAAGTAGAGGAAACCACGGGTATTTATTAAGTTCTTCTTTGGTTTTAATCTCATATAAATCCCCGCCGATATTTTGTTGTATTCTTTGGGCTATATCTTTGGTATGACCGCTTAGAGAATAATATACAATTAAGACTTTGCCGAAATCTTTATTAACCGCAATCTTGGCTCCTTCATATTGCGACATTTCTTTTTGATTTTTTTGGGCTACTCGCCACAAGTGAAAACACCCGATACCGCCGCCAATTAACGCAACAAGTACAACCAAATATATTATCATCTTAAACATAAGTAATTTCCTCCGCTTTATAAAAAAACTTATGCCTCTATACTTATTAATTAATTGAAAATTGTCAATAATCCATAAAAATATTTTATATTTTCGCTTGATTTATAACAGGTTATCTTATATACCCTTGCTTGGTATATAAATTGAAAGGCAGGGAAATGCTTAACTTTTTAGCTGTGTTTTTAGGTGGTGGAATCGGTTCAATTCTGAGATGGGTTGTGTGCAACAAAATTAATACCCATTGGGGAACTATGGCGGTAAATGTTATTGGAGCCTTTTTAATCGGATGTGCCTATGCGTATATATCACAAAAAGCTAATCTGCGTCCAGAGATTCGCCTTTTTGTTATGACCGGTCTGCTCGGTGGATTTACAACCTTTTCGACCTACCTTTTGGATTTTACCAATTTGATAAATAAAGGATCTTTACCCGAGGCCGGAACCTATCTCGCCTTTTCAATCATTATCGGCGTGTGCGGACTGTTGGCCGGAATTAAATTGGTGGCATAAGCTAAATTTTGTTTTTTAAATCATATTTTAATAAGGAGAGCCATGATGTCAACAGCTATGCAGTATCTCGGCAAAATGGTTAATGTGGTTATCGACAGACCATTAAATTCAAAACATCCCAAGCACAATTTTTTATATGAACTTAATTACGGCTATATTCCCAACACCATATCCGGCGACGGAGAAGAGCTTGATGCTTATGTATTAGGTGTAAATCACCCCGTGCAAGAATTCTACGGCAAATGTATAGGCATAATCCACCGCACCAATGATGATGACGATAAACTGATTGTGGTTCCGGAAGGTATGACCTTTTTAGATGCTGAAATTGAGCAAGCTACCGCTTTTCAAGAAAAATGGTTTGAACACGAGCTTATAAGAGCTTAGTTTCAAACTCAGTTTCGTTAATTAAACTCTACTTGAGCATAATCTGCATTCTCTGTTCGAAAGGCTCAAAGCCATATTGCTCATAGAACTTGTATGCGCCGGTATTTTTATTAAAAACGCCCAAACGCACTTCATCAATGTCTTTTGCACGGCAAATATTCATAAAATCGTCCATTAGCATTTTACCAATGCCGTGCCGCCTTTGGCTTTTGGCTACGCCGAAATTGCCGATACGAGCGACTTTGGGAGCTTTCAAATACGGAGTTTCAGTAATATCTGCCAACAAATAACCAAAAATATTTTCTCCCTCGGCGGCAACCAAGGCAATACAATTTTCATTGTCCAAAGATGCCAGAAAGCCTTTTTGTTCTGCGGCATCATCTTGAGGGGTAAAATATCCGTTCAAAATATCTATATGGTGCTCTCTTACCTCTCGGCACAATTCTAAAACCTGCGATAAATCCGATTGCTTAAATTTTCTGATTTCCATTTTTATTTCTCTGCTCTAAAAAATTAATAATCTCTTGTAGGGTTTCTTGCGGCGTCTGACTGCCGTTATCGATAATCAAATCGGAAAACTCCGGATTTTGATAGCCCTCTTGATACATTTCCTTTATCCGTTTAATTTCCCAATCATCAAGCTCTCTGGTACCCCGATTTTGCAAACAGACCTCGAGCTTTGGGGATAGGGTTATATTAATAAAGGTAGTTGTGTCATCTGCCCAAGCCTGCCACTCTTTATATAATTTGGCAGTTATCGGGTAGGCAAAAATTATGTTTTGATAGTTTTGAGCGGATTTTTCTTTTTGAATGATTGCGTTAAGACGATTTGTTCGTTCAGCCCAACCGGCTTGCATTGACAGCCCCAACCTATTTTGTTCCTCATCAGAGAGCAAATCATCGACCTCAATGAAAAGCGAACGAGGAAGTACTTTGATTAAAAGCTTGGCAATCGTACTTTTGCCGGAATTAATCGGCCCGTTTATATTTATAATTCGCATAGCACATCTCTTTGTTACTTGAACATCTATTTCATTAAATTAAAAAATAATTCAAAACGCAAGATATTTTACGCGAAAAAAAAGTCTCACACAAAATTGTATGAGACTGTGGAGAAGAAAAAAGACCGACTATTTTTTTATCATATCATAGGCAGCATAAATTGCCGACAAACCGACTACGATATAAACGATTTGCTCTATCACCGGAGCAAAACCGAAGAGAAAGCTTACCAAGTTAAATCCGGCAACTCCGATCAAACCCCAGTTAATACCGCCGATAATTGTTAATATAAGAGCTATTTTAGCTAACATGTTTTTTCTCCTAAAAAATTTAACAAACATTTTTGATGTATGAGTGCTAATAAAATTTTCAAGGGCATATGCATTATTCTTTTATATTTTTTATACGACTTAATCTTAAATTATTGTTGTTGCATTTTTGACAAAAAAATGTATAATCGTGCTGATTTTGATAAAGATTATGTCTAACTATTAAATATTTTTTATATGAAACTAAAATGTATTACATGCTCCGGAGCAAATGAGTTTACCTGCATTGATGATCTATTTGCCCTTCACCGCGAATTTCCATGTGTTGAATTCGGAATTCAAGTATCCGGTAAAAAATGCGGCTTTGATTCAAAAAGATTTACCTGGCTGCAAGATTTAAAAGAACAAATTTTGAGTAACGGTATCAACCTTAATTTGTCCTTACACTTGAACCAAGACTGGGTCGATGAATTCTGCGACGGTAACATTGTTCCTGAGTTACAGGAGCTTTTATCATGGCAAAATGCACAAGGTGCCCCGATGTTTCAAAGAATACAGCTCAATTTTAAGATAGGCCGAAACGAAAAAACGCCTACACTTTATGAGCTGGAAGCACAGATGATGAAGTTTCCTCATTTGCGTTTCATTTTGTCTTATAATGAAGCAAATTCCTTGCTTATCAAAGAAATATATCATCGGCATAATGTCAATTTTGATTTGTTATTTGATGAATCTTTTGGCGAAGGAATTGCTCCAGATTGCAGACAAAAACCGGTCTTTGACGATATTGTTCAAGGGTATGCCGGCGGGCTTTCTCCGGAAAATGTGGCAGCGGAATTACAGAAAATTGCGTTGTTGTTGCCTCCGAAAGCATTGATATTTATTGATGCGGAGGGAAAACTAAAAGGCAACGACGGGCATTTTTCTTATATAAAAGCACGCGACTTTGTTGCCAATGCCTTTTACACCAATTTTGATTGGTGTAAATGCTAAAAAAATGCTCTCTCCAAGAGAGCATTTTTTTGTATCGTAAATACTTAGATTAAGATTTTTATGCGGTTCATCTTATATTGGGTTTATTTAATGCAAATGAATTTAATAATTGTGATTGATATTTTTCAGGTAAAAATTGTTTGGTTAAATCCATGCTCTTATTTCCTTGACCATCATAAACATCAACAACTTCTAAATCTTTGTCACCAACATATTTAAATGCTAAATTATGATACGGTAAACATTTTTGCATCAAATCATTGTATTCCGCTAGGTATCCTTTAGAATGCTTACACATATAATCATTAAGGACCTGCTCACAGCCAGAAACCGCCAGAAATCCTTCATATAAAGCTGTTCTATAAGTAGATCTATTGGTTTCTATCATGATTCTTACTGAACCATATCTAGTTTCATTTACGCATAGTAAGTTAAATCCATTTTCTTTGTTGTTTTTTAAATCTTCTTTGTAACTATCAGGAAGTTCATCTTTGTACTTCACAAATAACAGAGCAAGCTTCTTTCTAATATTCTTTTGTTCTTCATATTCGGTTTCCTGAAGAAATCCTAAGGCCTCATAATCAAACTGCCACTGCGGATATTTAAAATTATCCGCATTCGTTTTTATTTTGCATATAACCGGATTATCGCATATATACCCGCTTAAATATTCTTTTGCTTTTTCTATATTGTTCCAAACATAAAATCCATTACTCTGTCCTCCGGCCCCTTTGCCTTTGCACCAAGCTGGAATTTTAGCTTTTTCAATGTGTACATCCGAAGATTTTCTAAACCCGTGGTAAAAAAATATATTTTTATTCATGTATTGCCCTGATATATATTAACATGAATTACTTATAGCATAAAAATCATGTAATGTAAATAAAATAACCATCTAATAAATATTAATGAAATAAAATTTACTATAAATAAACAAGATAAAAAAACTTCGCCCCAAAAAGCTTTCTTCTGATAAAGTACTTTTTTTATTCGTCAAACTGCAAAAATCCCTCTGATTGCAATTGATAAAGATGATGAAACATACTTTTTTTCTTAAGAAGCTCGGCTTGACTTCCCTGCTCAACAATTTTTCCCTTTTGCAAAACGATAATTTCATCCATATTTTTGAGCATGGACAAACGGTAAGCTATGCTAATCACGGTTTTGCCTTTTATCAATTTAGCTAAAGATTTTTGAATATACCCCTCACTCTCACTATATTTCCACTGCAGTTACCAGCACACTTGGCAAATCGGTGCGGAATAAAGGGCTTGTTGATATGGATTTAAAATGAAAAAAGAGGAAGTATAAACTTTCTCTTTTCAAATTGGTGATCTTAAGCGGGATTGGCTTGTTCGCTTTGCTCTCTGTGCGAAAGCGTCCTCGCTCGGCTAAAGCCTCATCGGCATACTCCCGTCTGCCTCTAGTCCTTGTCAAACCCATTTCTATGGGTTCGAATAAAATTAAATTTCCAATACAAAAAAGGCCTCCATAAAGGAAGCCTTTTTTTGTATTGCTGATCCCAACGCGATGAATTTCGAACTTTTACTTTCTCCGGAGTATTATAAACCAACAATGGAAACATATATTCACGTTGAAAAATTTATGCAAAATAACATTCAATATCAAACGATTACAAATGCTTAATATAGTTGACAAGACACCTTAAATGAGGTATACTATAATTGTATCTTAGAAATAAGATACCTGGAATTTTCTGAGGTTTTCTCGGTGACTCTTGTGCGTTGCTAGTGCTTAGCGAGTAGTCTGTCAAAAAAAATATCCGGACCGAAACTAGTATCTTAGGGCTTCAGCATTGAGGTTTTAAGGTACTTTTTTTGTATCTTATTTGTTTCGGCGGCTCTAAGATTTTGTCTAATTCCACTATGTCAGGAGAAAAAAATGACTAATATTTCAACAATAATTAAACAGTACATTGCCACGAAAATTCGTTTTAACTGTTATAATAATATACAGTTAAGAACAAAGGACATAAAAGAACTGTCCTCAGATATTAATAATCGAATGATTTATGATGAATTAAACG
>CALYBC010000002.1 GCA_944393725.1 uncultured Alphaproteobacteria bacterium
AATCCTTGCGAAGTAGCTCGCACATTACTTTTTTCGTAAATATAATTTTTTCCGCTAAAAGTTAAGGTACCATTATAAATTCCTAATGTACCGCTATTACTTTCCATCATTAAATCAAAATTATGAATAGATATTTCAGCGGTTGAAGTTGCTGTTAAAACATTCAATCCTCGTCCGACCGCCGACACCGCTTTAACCGATAAATCACTAATTTGATTATTACCATTAAGTCTTATGGCATAATTGCTAGTAATATTATTTGCCGCCATGTCAAAACTAAGCTGTGAGTATTTATCTTTATCGGGTTGAGCAACGCCGAATTTACCAACTCCGACCAAATTTTGCCCGTCTTTTAGAGTAAAGCTTTCTTCACATTCGATATTGCCGTAAATAACAATATCGCCGGTCAAATTAGATGTAACCGCCGCTTTTAGCTCTTGCCAGTTTGATACTACTGCGGCGACGCCGTCTTGGGCGACAAACCATTCTTTTTCCGGTACTGCAACCGTCATCGCCTCGTTAACTACCGCGGTTGCTTGTTCCAAAAATTCCGCTCCCGAGGTCAGTCCTTGGGTGGCGGCTTCAATGGTCTGAATCCCTTGCTCCATGGCATCAAGCAACGCGGTTAAATCAGCCGCACGATTGGTCAGAGAGCGAGCTTGGTAATAGCTGGACGCATTGTCTATCGCCGAGTTCATTTTCTTTCCCGTCGCCAATATTAACTGGGTTTTATCCATTTGTTTGGAGATGTTTCGCAAACTTAGCAAATTGCTCCGCATGGAGGCGTTTAAGGTGATGTGGTTATTCATCTCTCACCTCCCGCCCATCGGCGATAAATTATATCATTTCTGCTAAGGCGATTCGTATATGTTTTAGACGCAACAAAACTCTCTGCCAAACGGCAGAAAGCCAACAATTCCTCATTAAAGAGGCTATGTCTAAGTTCTTTACTCAACATTCTTGTTGCGTCCTTAAATCTTGGTTTTCTTAAGAAAAATCCGTACGGACAGCTACTCCGTACGGATTTTATTTTACCACATTTTTTCTTAAAAAGAAATTAATTTTTATTTAATTTACCTTGCGTTGCAAATCCTCAATTCGCGGTAAAACTGAGTTTTCGATAATAAAGCTTATCGCCTTTTCTACCGTGCGATCGGTATGCTTTACGGCATTCCACACCGCTGAGCCGTCATCGCCTTTGGATGCTATTTTTTGATATAACATCGCCATCTCAGAAAGCGAATCTACAATCTCGGCTAAAAATGCCGGCATTTTTAGGTTTTCTTCACCACCAAAAAAGCCTTCGACATAGCCTTGTTCAACCATGTCATAGCGGGCTTGGCAGTACTCCTTCAAATCTTTGGTTTTGAGGGTGGGAAGTTTTACCTTGTTTTGTTTGACACTATCAAATATTTCATCCCAAAGCCCCATAAAAAACTTAAAAAACAAATCGGCCTCGGCCTTGGTTTCAAGCCTTGGAGCTCTGCCCTCAGCCCAAAATGACGAAATCACATCGGTCGGTCTTAAACTCAAATTGGGTGAGCATATCGCTCCGGCAAAACGCATTTTTACAACTTCCAACGGGGTTTGGCAGGAGTAATGTTCTAACATTTTTGTAAAGCTTGCGTCTCCAATATATTTGTTTGCTTGCATTTTTTATTCTTCTTGCTATAGTTGATGAAAATTTGAACTTGAAAGAAAGTATAAGGAGTTTTGTTTAATTGTCTAGGGCAAATTTGATAAATATTTTGGTTATGGCCTCGCTTGTCAATGCCTGCTCACAGTTTGGGCCTTTTGTTGATCGCAGACGCGAAGCCGGTGCACAAAAAGAAGGTATTTTTTATGTCGGTAAATCAACACCTGAAGAACCGGCAATTTGCTATAATAAACTTTATACTTCTTATGAGGAAGTCAAAGCTTTGGCCGATGCCGAGTGCAAAAAATATAATACCGGAACTCATGCCACTCCGGTTAAAGAAACCGTGCTTTCTTGCCGATTGTTAGTGCCTAATCATTACTATTTTAAATGTGAAAAATAAGGAATAATATAATGTCTTTGTCTTTGGAAAATGCTGTTAACCAAAAAGTTTCCGCCGTCTTTGCCAAGTTGGGCTTGGATAATAAATTTGCCAATGTTAAAGTTTCCGATCGTCCGGATTTGAGCGATTTTCAATGCAACGGAGCTTTGGCTTTGGCTAAACAAGAAAGAAAAAATCCGAGAGAAATTGCAACAAGCATTGCTGCCGAATTGCAAAATGACGCTGACTTTGCCAAAGTATCGGTCGATGGCCCGGGGTTCTTGAACCTTACCTTGAGCAATGAGTTTATTGCCAAAAATATGCAAGAGATGTTGAAAGATGACCGTCTCGGCATTGAAAAAGATAAAAATCCGCACAAAATCGTGATGGATTTCGGTGGGCCCAATGTGGCAAAATCGCTGCATGTCGGACATTTGCGTTCGGCAGTGGTCGGGGAGGCAATCAGAAGAATCGAACTTTTGGTCGGTAATGAGGTGATTTCCGATGTACATTTCGGGGACTGGGGTACCCCAATGGGAATGATACTGTCAGAAATCATCAGACAAGACGGTAATTTGGATAAAGTAGAAACTTATGATATCAAACAAATATCTTCTTTCTACAAACAAGCCAACATTCGCTGTAAAGAAGACGAAAGTGCCAAAGAACAGGCGCGTATTATCACCACCAAAATTCAAGACAAAGTGCCGGAGTTTTACAAGGCTTGGCAGCACTTGCGCAAAGTGTCGGTTGAAGATGTGAAGAAAAATTACAAAGAGTTGGATGCTCATTTTGACTTGTGGCTTGGTGAAAGCGATGCTCATGAAACCTGCAAAGAAGTGGTTAAGCTGGCTAAAGGAAAAGGCATTTCCGAAATTGATGACGGTGCAACCATTATCAGATTGGACGAGAACAAAGGTCAAAAACCACCGGTTATTTTGGTTAAAAGCGACGGTGGGTTCGGCTATCAACTAACCGATATTGCCACGATTAAAATGCGTTATGACAATCTAAAAGCCCAAGAAATCATCTATGTGGTTGACAAAAGGCAATCACTCCACTTTGAACAAGTTTTTGAAGTAGCTGAAAAACTTAATTTGGCTCCGCAAGTTAAATTATTGCATATCGGCTTCGGCACGGTTAACGGAGCCGATGGTAAGCCATTTAAAACTCGTGACGGCGGAGTGATGAATTTGGAAGACCTTATAAAATTGTCGAAAGACAAAGTTAGAGAATCTCTGCCGGCACCGAATGAAGTTGAGGGATATGGTGAAAAAGAAATTGAAAAAATGGTAGACCAAATTGCCATGGCGGCAATCAAGTTTCAGGATTTGAAAAACAATATTGCCTCGGGTTATATATTTGAACTTGATGATTTTGCCAAGTTTGAAGGAAAAACCGGGCCCTATATTCAATATGCGGTTGCCAGAATAAATTCTATTTTGCGTAAGGCAAAAGAGAAAGGTTTAACCCCTGATAAGATTGAAATCACCACCAAAGATGAACGCGATTTGGCTTTGAAAATTGCTCAACTCAATGCGGCGGTTGCCAGAGCTCACAGCGAAAAAGAGCCAAGCATTATTACTGATTATGTTTATACTTTGGCTCAGGTATTCTCAAGCTTCTATAATACCTCACCGATTATGACCGCCGAGACAAACGAGATTGCACAATCGCGTCTGGCTTTGGCCAAATTGGTACGAGATATTTTGGTCAAACTGCTATATTTGCTCGGAATTGAGGCTCCTGAGGTTATGCTCAAAAAAGCCTAAATTTTAATGAGAAAAATTAAACACCCCCGTTTTATCGGGGGTGATTTTTGTTTGGGCTATTTTCCCATAGATTTTTTTTGCATAAATGCACTAACCGCATTTGTAAAATCGCGATTTGAAGATCTTGTTCTGTTATGAACATGCATAGCTAATGCGTCTATATTTTTGCCAACATATGTTTCCATCATGTCTTTTAATTCTCTATTAGGTAGCTTTTCGATAAGTCCCTCAGAATTTGTAATGTCTTTATCCTCAACCGAAAAAGATATTGATTGTTTGCTCCCTTTGTCTAGCTCATTTAATGAAACAACACATTCGTTGTCTTTTCCTGAGGTAGAAATTCGCAAATATTCATTGCCTTTAACAAATGCTATATCAAGGCATTCTTTTTTGGGATCAGGGTGCTTACGCATAGCTACAGCGATTTCTGTTCCGTCTTGGTGAACATATCCAAAACTGGTAGAATAGCTTCTTCCTTCTTTTTTAAAAGAAGCTACCAATCCTTTCGCCTTAGCAGAATCTACAGATTTTATTTGGGCTACATTCATTGTTTTTCTCCTATTATGTTGTGTATAGAGTTAAGTTAACATAAACCAACGATTGTGACCGGACATACTTTGACAAGTAGCACTAACAACAAATTTGTCCGAATGAAAAACTATTGTTTTGTTTTACCTAATTTTTTTTGATTTTTAAAAAATAGACAAAATTGCAAAAAAAAAAGTTGATTTTATCGTTCTTTTTATTTGACCAATGCCTATATGGCGATCATCCCAATGCTTGTAGCCCTTACAACTATACTCCTTTACAAAAAATTTTGGGATTAATATTTTATATAAAAAAGCGACCTAATTTATCAAGGTCGCTTTTTTACTGTCATTTTTTTACTCACTAACCCAACTTAGCAATGGCTTGGTCAATGCGGGTTAAGCTCTCTTCTTTGCCCAAAACAACCGCAAGCTCGGTAGCTCCGCCGGGGGTGGTTTCTTTGCCCGAAAGAGCGATGCGTGCCGGATACAAAATCTGGCCGTTTTTCAAACCTTTGGCTTCGGCTAAAGATTTTAATGAGGCAAATAATGCATCATTGTTCCATTCGTTCTGCTTGGCCAAAACTTCTTTTATCTCCGGCAAAACAGTCTTGGCAACCTCAATGTCGGTTTTCATCTTTTTATTAACATACAAATCGGCGGCATAATCCGGCAACTCTTTAATAAAGTCGGTCTGCTCTTTGATTTGACCTAAGGTTTCGACACGCGGTTGCAATACAGCGGCAAGTGCTTTTTTATCTACATTCGCCGGCATATCTGCCAAATAAGGCTCGGCCAAACGATAAAATTCTTCGCTTGAAAGATTGCGGATATATACACCGTTCATCCAGGTCAATTTGACAATATCAAATATCGCCGGCGATTTGTTTAGTCTGTCAACCGAGAATATCTTTTCCAAATCTTTAATCGAAAAGATTTCTTCTTCGGTTCCGGGGTTCCAGCCCAACAGGGCTATATAGTTAATAATCGCCTCCGGCAAATATCCCTTGGCCAACAAATCTTGGAAAGAGGCATCGCCGTTGCGTTTGGATAATTTATGGTGAGCATCTTTCATTACCGGCGGTAAGTGAACATAAATCGGACGTTCCCAACCAAAGGTATCATACATCAAGTTATATTTCGGGGTGGAGGGCAAATATTCGCTTCCTCTTACCACATGAGTAATACCCATCAAATGATCATCTATAACATTGGCAAAGTTATAGGTGGGAAAACCATCGGTCTTTAACAGCACCCCTTCATCCAACTCATCATAGTCTATCTCAATCGTGCCATAAACCTTGTCTTCGTACTTGGATTTGCCGGTTTGATTGATGGTTTGTCTTACCACATAAGGTTCGCCGGCGGCAATGCGGGCTCTGGCTTCTTCCAAAGGTATTTTTTTGCATGGGTCTTCAAATTTGCAAATTATCTCGTTGCCGTCCTCATCAACTTCTTTTTCTCTTTCGGCACAAAAACAATAGTGAGCTCCGCCCAACTCTACCAATTTGTGAGCATAGGGGGCGTATAAATCTTTGCGTTCCGACTGTACATAGGGACCAAAATCACCGCTGATATCCGGACCTTCGTCCCAATTCATGCCGACCATTTTCAAAGTGTTATAGATAATGTCGGTTGCACCTTCAACATAACGTTTTTGATCGGTATCTTCAATACGCAACAAAAAATCACCGCCTTGGGCTTTGGCAATCAAGTATTCGTAAAGTGCCGTACGCAAATTACCTATATGCATATAACCGGTGGGACTTGGTGCAAAACGTGTTCTTACTTTCATCTTTTTATTTCCTCAAAATATCTTATTTCATTAATTTAACCGCTGCCGCTCGAGCCTCATCGGTGATAACTTCACCAGCCAACATGCGGGCAATTTCTTCTTTGCGTTCGGCCTCGGATAATTTTTTTACCGTGGTGGTGGTTATATCATTTTTGGTATGTTTTTCAACCTTAAAATGGGTGCTGCCTAAAGCCGCTACCTGCGGAGCGTGAGTTACTACCAACACCTGTACTTCTTGTCCGAGACGAGCCAATCTTTCGCCGACCGCTTGAGCTACCGCGCCGCCGATACCGGCATCAACCTCATCAAAAATCATGGTCGGAATGCTACCGGTTGCCGCCAGATTTACTTTTAAGGCCAGCATAAATCTGGCTAACTCACCACCGGAGGCTATTTTGTTTATCGGTCCTTGCGGCGAATTGGGATTGGTCGAAACCGTAAAACATACATCATCAAAACCTTTATCCGACCAGCCGCCCTCGCCTTTTTGTTCAATATGGGTTACAAAGCGAGCCTTATCCATCTTTAAGGGCGGCAACTCAGACATTACTTTTTTATCTAATTTCTGTGCCGCGGCTATACGAGCTTGATGCAAGGCATTTGCCGCCGTAATATAAGCCAATCTTTTTTGTTGCTCGGCTTTTCTTAGGGTTTCCAAACCATCTTCGCCGAGCTCGATTGATTGCAACTCCTCCTTAAAATTGGCCAAGGTTTCGGGCAAGGCTTCGGGTGTTACACCATGTTTGCGGGCAACATCTTTCAAGGCAAATAACCGGGAATCTATTGCCGCTTGCTCGTCGGAATTTAGGCCGATTTCCGCGGAGGCATCTTCGATTGAAGAAACAGCATTCAAAATCTCGGCCAAGGCACTGTCCAAAGAAGCATATATGTCGTCATATTTGCCCTCAACATAGCCATTGGCCTTATCGACCCCACTCTGAGCCATCCTGATAGCAGATGAAATATCTTTGCCTTGGGTTAGTGCCGCATAAGCATAATTTAGGTTTTCGATTATCTTCTCGGCATGCATAAACTCTTGCCGTTTTTTTTGAAGTTCGTCTATCTCACCTTCTCGTGGCGATAATACCTCCAGTTCCTTTATCCAGTGCCTTAGGTTTTCTTCTTCCTCTTTAGCTTTGGCAATATTGTGTTCGGCAAAGGCCCGTTTATTTGAGGCATCGCGATATTCTTCCCAAGCCTTGCGGCATTTTAACAATAAATCACCGTAGCCGCCAAACTCATCTAAAACCTTCTGATGATTGGCCGGATTTAACAATCCCTGATTGTCAAACTGTCCGTGGATTTCCACCAGATATTTGCCAATATCTTTAAGAAGTTTGGCCGATATCTGCTGGTCATTAAAAAATATCTTGCCGCTGCCGTTGGTTGACAAACTGCGTTTTATCATTATATCGCCTTCGGCTTCCAAATCGCTTTCGGCTAACAGGGTCTTAAAATCTTCGTTATCGGGCATATCAAAAACAGCCGATACCGATAATTTTTCCGCTCCTTGCCTGATAAGCGAGGTTTCGGCGCGTTTACCTAACACCAATCCTAAGGAATCAAGCAAAATGGATTTTCCCGCACCGGTCTCTCCGGTTAGAACACCGAACCCGCGGGAAAAATCTATGTCAAGCTTGTCAATTAAGACGACATTGCGAATGCTTAAAGAACGCAGCATATATCAAAACCTTATTTTTGTAGTTTTTCTGCCATTTGATACCATTTGCTTTGCGGATAGTTATGACCCAAAACTCTTAACGACATTTTAGCCTCTTTATTCAAACCCAAAATGGTATAGATTTCAACCTCGCGATATAATGCTTCTTCAATCTGCGGAGTGGTCTGATATTTCTCGACCACGGTAGAAAAACGATTCAATGCCGAAAGATAGTTTTTTTGGCTTAAATAATAACGGCCTACTTCCATCTCTTGTCCGGCCAAGTGATCTCTGATTAAGACCATTTTGGCTTTGGCATCTTTGGCGTATTCACTGTTGGGGAAACGAGTGATTACTTGCTTAAATGCTTCTTCGGCTTTGGCGGTTACCTCTTGATCTTTTTCGGCTCCGACAATTTGGTCATAGTAGCAAAGGCCTTTCATATAATAGGCATAAGCAATGTCTTTGTTGCCGGGGTGATAACGGATGAATCTGTCCAGACTTAAAATTGCATCATCGTATTTTTCTCCCTTGTAATAGGCGTAAGCCCCCATTAATTTGGCTTTGGTTGCCCATTTGGAATAAGGGTGGTCAAGCTCTACTTTTTCAAATGAAGCGGCTGCCTGCGACCATGAAGTTTGTTGTAATTCATCATAGCCCTGATTATACAATTCCTCGGCTGACATGTTACTCATATCGGGTTTGCTTGAGGCACAGGCTGTCAGCAAGAACAATAACAAAAATGCATATTTTTTCATCTACTCTTCCTTCTTAAATAATTTCATAATTTGCCGTATCGGCAAACAAAGCTTTTAATAATTGATTGTTGTGATAATGTCCGGTCTTTAGTGCCGTAACTCTGCCGATAATTTGGTAACCGGAGGTGTACATATCTCCGATGGCGTCTAAGACCTTGTGATTAACGCATTCGTTCGGAACTTTGAAGCCGCCTTCGTTTAATATCTTATCGCCGTCCAAAACGACCGCGTTGTCTAAGCTGCCGCCTTTTATCAAACCAATTGATTGCAAATAATCAATCTGGTTTTTTTCGCAAAAAGTGCGGCAGGGAGCAATTTCTTGATTAAACAAATTTAAGTCAATGCTGGCATTAAATTCTTGATGTCCGACAATCGGAGATGGAAATTCTATCGTAAAGTCAATGGCAAAATCTTTGGCCGGTTCTATGCTTATATAGCCGCCTTTGTCATCTTTGAACTCAACTTTGCGCAATACTTTTAAGCGGCGACGCGGCAAATATTGGGTTTTTATTCCGGCAGATGTAATGGCTTCGATAAATTTGGCGGCGGCTCCGTCTAATATCGGCATTTCGGGAGATGATACTTCAACAGCAACATTGTCTATTTTCAAAACCGATAATGCAGCCATCAAATGCTCAATCGTGGATATCAAATTTCCTTTCCCGTCGCCCAAGCAAGTACAATTTCTGGTGTCAACGACATTGGAATACAGCGCCTTGACAGGGTTTGAGCCAACAACATCAGAACGACGAAAAGTTATGCCGGTGTCAACTTCTGCCGGCTTTAGTATCAAAACAGACTTTAGCCCGGAGTGTAGCCCTACTCCCTTGATGGTGATTTCTTTATTGATTGTTTGCTGCATTGATAAAGTCTCCGCTAATCATAAAAAATTATTGGTAAAACAAGACGGCCTATAAGCCGGGTTCTGTAATTTGGGCAAGCCCAAACCGACAGCCATTCATCTTGGCCGTTTATTGCTAAACGGCTCGTCGCGACCTACCTCTGGAGCGGAGGAGGAACACTCCGTATCGTTTGGTTTGTATTTACTTTATAAAAAAGAAAATACACCTTAACGCCCCTAACTTGGTCTTGCATCAGACAGGGTTTACCTGGACCGGCGATGTTACCACCGCCGCGGTGAGCTCTTACCTCGCCTTTTCAACCTTACCGAAGAATCTTCGGCGGTATATTTCTGTGGCACTTTCCCTTGGGTCTCCCCAGCCGGACGTTATCCGGTGCCTTGTTCCCCCGATGCCCGGACTTTCCTCGCCGCAGTCATGCTGCGGTGCGGCTGTCCGGCCGTCTTGTAAAACCTTTATCAAGCATAATAAAATCATTTGGTGATTGCAAGAATTATTAAATCATTTTTTACACAAAAAAAACCGCGGTTTTTAAACCAGCGGTTTCAAATTTTATTTAAACTATATTTCGCAGACGCCCAGCGGCACTTCTACGAATTTCTGGGTTATGCTGTTTACCAGCAACCCCATAGCGACCCTCTCATCATCGCGACATTTGGCTAAAATCGCCAAAGCCTCTTCTTTGGGCAGAGGATTGGCAGGCAAAAAGCGCCTTAACTTTTTGTGAGAGCCAATGGCTGTGTCATCTCCGGCAAACACGGCGAAGTTACAGCCATAAACATCCCTCTCGTCGGTGATATTTATCATGGCCTTGGCTAAGAACTCAAACGAACCCCACAGCGGACCAAAGATATTTTCTTCGGTCATGGTCCATTGCTGAACCACTTTCTTTGGTCGATAAACCGGAATACCGTTTATCTCGCCATCAGGTTCGTAGTTCTTCAGCAACTTCTCACGCTTTTGCTTGTAGCATTCGCCGTGATAAGCGTTTTGAACCAACACCTCACCATCTTTTAAGACGGCCGCATGCTCATTGACGCCGCCAAGAACAGAATTTACTTTGGTTCCAACGACATCCGTGAGCAGATAAACCGGCTCCACTTTTTCGGCTTCAACATACCCGAACAAAGCCTTGCAAACCAAGCCATATAGTCTGAAATCAACAAGGTTATACGGTACTCCGAACTCGTTAAAAAGCACCTTTGGCATGATGCACTTGTCAAACCGCGGCAGTTTCGGGTGACGGGAAAACGCCTGTATTTCACCACTTGAGTATTGGCGGTTTACAATATATCCGCACCCTGCCGCAAGAGCTTTGGCTGAGTTTATGCCTTCATCTTCCTCAAGAGTTCGGATAAAGTAGTTACCTTGACCGTCCGAAAAAACGGAGTTTGGCACGAAGATAGGATTAGGAACCACCTGTCCATCTACTACAGAGATGGTTGTTTGTATCCGACCGCCAGAAAGCCCTATGTGCATAAGGTAGTTTCCTTTTAACGGGGCTTCGTTTCCTTGAATGCGGCGGAATATTTTTCCTTTTTCATCTTCAAATATTTGTCCTACAGACATTCCTGCTAACGGCAAACGGTTAATCGTGAAATTATTCATATTTTTTGTATTTGGAGCAACCACAAAAAAACACAACATACCAGCTCCTGTCGCATGTGTGCATATAATAATAAAAAAATAAAATTCTTAGCAAATCAGAGTGTAATTTAGCATATTTTCAAGCACTTGGCAAGATATAAACATTGCATAAAAAAATAATAAATTTTTTTATTTTTTTTGCATTGTCGCAAACCCTTACGAGGCCTACAACAGCCCTGAATCGCGCCAGAACAGAACATGAACTGTTAAAATTTTGCTAAAAATTACCATTGATTCCCATAAAATCCCATGTTATACCATAAACATGTTACAAGTTTTGAGGTTTTAGTAAATTGCGTAAAACTTTTTTGTTTCTTGATACGATTGTTAATAAGGTTGACGCCAAAGGACGCGTTTCTTTGCCGGCCGACTATCGTGCAATCGTTAAAGAAACTGCCTCCGAAATTGTTTGCTACCGCTCGTTTAACTCCCCTTGCATCGAAGGATGCCTTGAGACCATGCTCGACAAATTGGCCGACGAGATGGATTCCAACCTCGATTTCTTTTCCGAGACCCAAGATGAAATTTCTAATCTTTTGTTCGGCGATTCGAAAAGATATCCTTTCGATTCCACCGGCCGTATCATGTTGTCGGAAAAACTCCTAAAGCATGCAGGAATTACCGACACTGCCGTATTTGTCGGCAAAGGTCGCAAATTTCAAATCTGGAACCCGCAAAACTGGGAAAAAGAAGAAGAAAGAATTAGAGCCGCCGTACTCAAAAACCGCCCATCAATCAAAAAATCGGAGAATGACAGATGATAAATGAAAATTATCAGAAACATTTTCCGGTTATGCTTAATGAGGTATTAGAAAACCTTGATATCGCTGATGGCAAAATATTTGTTGATGCAACTTTCGGCAACGGCGGGTACTCCGAAGCTATACTAAAAAAAGCCAACTGCAAGGTGATTGCGCTTGATCGTGATACAACAGTTTTGCCGCGTGCCGAAGAATTGAAAAAAACTTACGGCGAGCGTTTTGAGTTCAGAGGCGGAGAATTCGGAAACTTTGATGTTTTGGTAAATGAAAAAATCGACGGTGCCGTATTTGATATCGGTGTTTCTTCCATGCAATTAGACCAAGCTGAAAGAGGTTTTTCTTTTAGCAAAGAAGCGCCGCTTGATATGAGAATGTCGCAACAAGGAATTACCGCTGCCGATGTGGTTAACACCTATAATGAAAGCGAGTTAGCCGACATTATCTTTAACTTAGGTGAAGAAAAAAAATCACGTCAGATTGCCAGAAAAATTGTTGAAACCAGAAAATCTGCCCCCATTAAAACCACAACCGATTTGGCTAAAATTATATATCAGGTGATAAAGCCCTCTTTTAGTCAAAAAATCGATCCGGCAACCAGAACATTTCAAGCCTTAAGAATTGCCGTTAACGATGAATTAAACCAATTACAAAAGGGTTTGGAAAAAGCTACCCTGCGATTAAAACCTAACGGCCGTCTGGTCGTGGTGGACTTCCATTCGTTGGAAGACCGTATCGTTAAAAACTTTTTCAAAAATAACTCCGAGAAAACCGTGCATGTTTCGCGTTATCGTAAGAGTGAACCAAAAACCTCAAGCGCTGCCTTTGCTTTCGCGTCAAAAGCCATCGAGCCTTCAAGCCAAGAAGTTGCTTTGAACCCTCGTTCGCGTTCGGCAAAGCTGCGTTATGCCATTAAACAACAACTTCCAGAAGGAGTTTGCAACAATGATGATGAATGCTAACCGTATAACCCAAATTGCCTTGAGTCTCGTACTCGTTGTATTTACAGTCGCCGCTTCCAATTATATGAAAAATTCGGTCTACCGTTTGGAAGACGAACTGGAACAAATTAATCGTGATATCCAGACCGATATTCAAACCATACATATTCTTAATGCCGAATGGTCAAAATTAAATAATCCGGCAAGACTGAGAGCCTTGGTTAATGACCATATTGCGCTTAACCCGATTAAGGCTGAACAAATTATTAACTATTCTGCGTTACCATTTGACTATGAAACCGGCGAATCGCGCAAAGAGCTGGCTCGTAAAAAAATTGCCAAATACGCAAAACAAAGAAATTTGAAAAAATTAGCCAATATGCAACACTGAGTTTTTTGATATTTTAGTGCAGGAAGCAATGAGAAAAAAAATATTAACAAAGAAAACCAAAAATAATTTTTATCTGCCAGGCGAAGAAATAAATATTCAACGCGAAGATATGTTTATCAACTGGGATAGCAAGCAACAAAGCGGCTATCTGGCAAAGGGCAGGATCATGTTCGGAATCGCTTGTTGTGCCTGTGCTTATATTTTGGTTGCCTTCAGATTGCTTGATACCTGCATATTACCCAACTTGGCAGAAACAGACGATGTAACGGGACTTTATACCGGCGGAGAAGTTAAAAAAAGAGCCGATATTGTTGATGTAAACGGGGCGATTGTTGCAACCTCACTGCCTACCAAAGATTTGGATGCAAATACCAGAAATATTTTAAGTCCGCGTGAAACCGCTCTTAAGCTTACCGAAATTTTTCCTGATTTGTCCTTTGACGAAGTTTATAAAAAGCTGAAACGCAAACGCGGAACTTATACCATAAAACGCAACCTATCTCCACACCAGCAGTCACTGGTGATTGCTTTGGGAAATCCGGGGTTGGAATTTAGAAAAAGCGAAAAAAGAATTTACCCGCACAAAAACTTGTTGGCTCATGTTACCGGAATGACCGATATCGACAATAACGGTGTGTCCGGTATTGAAAAAGGAATGGAGGAAAGAATAACCACTTCCGAGATTCCGGTTAAACTGTCGCTTGATATCGGAGTGCAGGATACCATTCGCACAATCTTAAAACAAAATATGGAAAAATATCATGCCTTGTCGGCGGCGGCGGTTTTGATGAATACACAAACCTCAGAAGTTGTGGCAATGGTCTCATTACCTGATTTTGACCCCAATAATGTAGGTAAAGAAGATACCAAAGCCTTATTTAATACTGCAACATCCAGAGTATATGAACCTGGGTCGGTATTAAAAGTGTTTAATGCGGCAATGGCTTTGGAAAGCGGTAAAATTAAATTGTCAGAAAAGTTTGATGCTACTGAGCCAATGCGTTTGAAGTACAACACAATTTATGATTATCGCGGTGAAAATCGTTGGCTTTCGGTTGAAGAAGTTTTGATTTATTCATCAAACATCGGTTCGGCAAGAATAGCTTTGCAGGCAGGCTTTAGCGAACAGTATAATTTTTTGAAAAAAATCAAATTTTTTGACCGTCTGGACACCGAAATCGTAGAAACGGCCAGACCTTTGGTACCACCATTTGACAAATGGAAAATTTCGGATTCTACGGTTGCAACCATCGGTTACGGATACGGAATTTCGGTTTCGCCGTTGCATTTGGCGGCGGCTTATTCGGCAGTGGTAAACGGCGGTATATATCATAATCCGACATTTTTGGCCAAAGATAAAAATGATGACGGATATCGTGTATTGTCCGATAACACCTCAAAACAAATGCGCAAATTGGTCAGAGCAGTGGTGACCGAAGGCTCAGGCAAAAGGGCAAATATTGTAGGATATGAAGTCGGCGGCAAAACCGGAACGGCTAATAAATTAGATGAAAACGGCAAATATGGCAAAAAGAAAGTGAGAACTACTTTTATGGCGGCTTTCCCGATTTCTGATCCGAAATATACTTTGGTTGTTATGTTTGATGAGCCAAAAGCAATTAAAGAAACTTTCGGCTTTACCACTTCGGGCTGGAATGCAGTGCCGACGGGCGGCGAAATTATATCGGCAATCGCTCCGCAATTAAATGTTCCGGCAAACTACGATTTGGAAGAAAAAATAAACAATCGGATAATCGAAGCCGCTTTTGAAATGTAAAAAACTTATGTAAATCAAGGGATACAGGATATTTAGCCCATATGATCTATTGCATATGGGCTAAAATTGTGATATATTGGGAGTGTATTTTACATTAAGACTATTATTAAATTTCTCCGCGCATATGTAAGGATTGCGAGTTTATGCCAAAGAATGTATTTAATTGCTTTTTTAAGAGTTGCGACAACAACCGCCCAATCGAGTGAAGTATAGTAGCTTGGGGACTAATAAAATTAAGCAAGGACATTTTAGTAACATTGGCTCAAAACCCCAGGGATGTGCGGAGCATAAAAAAATAACCCCGACTGAGGTCCGAAAGGAAGTAAGGTTATGGGGAAATAGTATGGCAAGAATTGAGATTGTCGTAAGCAAGAATATTGAGACCGTACGCGAACTCGCTGCTGTTGGGTACTGCCCCGTTGAATGTTCATTCGGCGGCACTACAGTGGTGAATGAGCTTGAGCTCGACCACCACGGCAGCATGAGTCATCTAGAGTCTGTAGCAATACGGGCTTATAGAGACTTCTTTGCGGCCCGCGAAGAGGACCCGCGCTTTGTGATTAATCACATTGACGCGGATTCAATATTCGCGGTAGCGTCCCTTGCCGGACTGTTGCCGCACCCGCAGAGCAAATATGCCGCAACTCTGCCGGCATTTTTGCAGAAGACTTGGCAACAGGATCTTCTGCCGCTGGCGGAGACCATTGCCATAATGGACACCGACCCGATTGGGCGTGATGTCCTGGGCATGCCGTTTGGTGCTGTCCTGATTACTTGGGAAGCGCTGTTCGGGGCCAACGCCACCGATGAACTGTCTGCTTATGCGGCGGTTGAGGGATGGCGGCGATTGCTGACCCAGGCGTCTACCAAGGCATTTATTGCCGCGGCGGAAAAGGCTGAGGCTGATCGCCGTGCGGCAGCTTTGGCTGACCTTGCCGAACGCGGTAGCAAGACCGGAAAGGCCTTGGCCATCTGCAACAGCCGCGTGTTTGGTTTTGCAGAGTGGTATGACCGTAAGGTTGAGGCCGGACAGCCTGATGAGGCCAAAGGTTGGGGTAACCCAATTGTTGTGTCTTTGGTGGAGGCGACCGGGGCTCTGACTTTCGGTATGCCGAACAAGGCTGTCGCCGAAGAAATCTTTGGTAAGGGAGGCCTTACCAGAGTCTTTGCGGCCTTAAACGAGATTTATCAGCTCGAGGCAGGCAATGGCTTCGGTGGTCGCGATACCATCGGCGGATCGCCACGCGGCAGGAAGATGACCGAGACTGACCTTGCAAAGGCTGTTGAGGTTATCAACGGTCTCTTGGAGCAAAAATAAGCTCCATAATATATGCGAGGAGAGGGAAGTAAAATCCCCTCTCCTTTTTTGTGATTTAAAAACTAAAACAGAGGAGCAACCAATTATGGTCATTCCTCTGTTCTATAAGTAAAGGGGTGCTTGGGCACCCCGATACTCTATCCTGACGCTGATGTTATTCAGCGTCTTTTAGGTAGTTAAATCCAACCTCGTTAAAGGTCGGTTCATCCGCACCGATTTCGACACAGATTTGTTTAACTATCTCTTTCCAGGTATTGAGGTCCTGGACGAAGGCTGGATTTGCCTCCGCGGAAATCACAATGTGATTTCCTTCCTCCGCCATACCGCAAGAGACGTATACGCCTTTTTCCTGCATGCAGCGGGCGGCGGCCTCTTGCCACTTAGCACCTGCCTCAAGAAGAGAGCAATGTGCATAGGCTTCAAAGCCGATGGTAGCCTCTCCAACCCCTGGCAGTCCCACGCTAAGCGTAGTCTGCCTCAAATCCTTACGAAGCTTCTCAGCTTCGGAAAGGATTTCTTCGGGAGTGCCCTCGGCGCGATATGCACCAACGGGCTCACCTCCTGAAGGGCAACCCCAGTCGGTGTGATAAACACACACTCCTGGGAGCACCTTGCGACCAAGAGCTGCCGAAACAGCTTCAGCCGCATTTTGCGGGGTAGCAGTGTTACCATCACCCTGATACCCAGACACAAGTCCGCAGTAAATCAGGGAAGATATTACCTTTGTTGCGTTGTTTTTGTTGCTCAAATTTAAATTTTTCATATGCATGAAAATTTAAATCTTCTAACAACTTTGGATTGGCATTTTAACAGTACTCCAATTAAGTAATTACAAAGGTTTTGAATCACAGCCTACTGTACTTCAACTGCGGGGCCAAAGCAACAAGCCCTTTCCTTTGCAATATTAATTTTCATAATTGCTATTATTACCAATTTACTTGTTGTAAGAAGGCACCCCGGGTGATTTAGCGGCATTCGCCGTAAACTAAGCCGGAGTTGGTTCAATACCGCCAAAGCAGTAACCTTACAACGCAACATTTAACCATAATAATAAAAAACCGCCGAAGCAGTGAGATGGCATAATAATATCTTTTGACTTTTGGTTATATCATATTTTTGCGAGTCGCACAAGGGGTATTTTTTAAAAAAATAGACAAAATCGCCAAATTGACACAATAAAATTAATATTCCTGAATACAACAAAACACCGCTTTTTTAAGGCGGTGTTTTTCTACTAATCTATACTCCAATTACTACTTAGCGGCTTTCTTCTTGGCTGCAGGTTTCTTAGTTGCTGCCTTTTTGGCCGTGGTCTTCTTTGCCGGAGATTTCTTGGCAGTTGTCTTCTTGGAAGTAGCGGCTTTTTTTGCGGTTGTTTTTTTAACGGTCTTTTTCTCTACAGATTTCTTCGCCGCTTTTTTAGCCGGAGCTTTTTTAACAGCTGTTTTTTTGGCTGTTTTCTTTGCTGAAGTTTTCTTTGCCGCCGCTTTTTTGACCGCTGCCTTCTTGGGAGCTTTTTTGACCTTTTCTTTCTTTACTTTCTCTTTCTTTACCTTCTCTTTAACCGGTTTGGGCTGTGAGGCAACCAAAGCTTTCTCAATATCTGATTCGGAACATAAACCGATGGTTACCGGATTCTTCGGACGCAAAGAAGACATTTCTTTGTGCGAACCATCACGAATAGAAGATATCGTCCCCTTGGTCGTGCCAATGAGCTTGCAAATAAGAGTATCTTTAATTGTGGGATAATTTTTAACAATCCATAAAATTGCATTGGGTTTATCCTGTCTTTGCGACGGAGATAAAACCTTTTTGCTCTTTTGATTGCGGAGCTTTACATTGCGTTCCATAGCACAGGCTTCCAAATTTGCCTTTTTATCGGCTTCGCAACGGTGTATTTCTTCCCATGTCAACTGACCATTGTCAACGGGGGATAATCCTCTGATGTTGCCCGATACATCACCGTCTGCCATGGCTTGAATCTCAAGTTCGTGTATTTCGCAAAAAACTGCTATCTGACGAAATGTCAAAGTTGTATTCTCAACCAACCATACGGCCGTTGCTTTGGGCATTAATGGTGCTGTCATCGCTAAAATCCTTTCTTTGTCTCAAATTATAAAAAAACTATTTTAAGGATAGTTTTTTTATTGCAAATATACAAGTACTTTTTCCCTGATTTACCACTAATATTTAACTTTATACAACTCCGCATTGGTGTTGGTGCCGCTTAAAAGCTTGTCGCCTAAAAATTCGACCTCATAACCATCACCTTCTAATAGCTGTGCTATATCTTTTATTGTAATTATCTCATTATTGTATACATGTTCAAAAATGTCCATAACATACTGATTCAAATCACCCTGCTTCTCGCCTTCGGCTTTGGTAATTGAACAGCAATTCCTCAAAATTATCTGGTCACTGCCGTTTTCATCATTATAGGTGCCGATATCCTTTAGGTACTCTGCGGCAAATTTTATTGCATCTCTAACTTTATCAAAGTCTACGCTGGTAACGCCTCCGGATTCAACCACTGCTTTACCGCTGTATTTGTCGACCAAATTATTTATTATGGTTTTTATGGCCTCACTGCTCTTGTTGGCTATATCTTCTTGATTGCGAATATTTTCGCCCAAAAATTTTAAGTCGCTCTTGATGTTAACTCGGCAGGTTTGCGTATCATCTTTTACCGGAGAATTAACGACCACATTGTCGGTTCCTTTCTTTTCGGCCGGTAAGTAATTGCTGCTGACCTCTGGATTGCGTTGTTCTTCCCATTTGGCAAAAGCTTTGTTTAAAACCTTAGCATAAAGCTTTTGGTCGGTAATTATCTGGTGCATCAAAAAAGCCCCGACACCGGTCAGATAAATGGCAATCTTGTTGTCGCTGTAGCTTTGTTTGGTTTCGTAAAAGGCCTCCAAATCCGCCTCATCACCATCGGTTATCTTAAAGGCATCATATAAAATGGAATTGGCTTCACTCATTTTTAACGAACCATAACGCGCAAGCTCTAAACAACCGCCAAAGACCAAAAACTTAACCCCTAATCGCGAGAAACTGTTTTGCAACGCTGAACGAACATTTAAATTTGATAGTATCTCACTTAGAAAATATATCAGATATTGCTTATATTCCAAAGGTGCTTCAGGGTATGCACTGGTTTGTAAATTTTTTAAATCAGAATTAACATTGAATGCTCTAACCAGACTTTGAGCTCTCTCAAAAAATTTTTCTTCGCCTACTTCTTGCTTGTCATCTTTGTCCTGACTTATGAATATATACCACGGAATGTTTTTTAATACCAATGGTATTGCCATGGCTAAAAATACAATAAAAAACACCGAAAATAAAAGTGAGCTGTTGTGCTCCTCGCCTACAACTATCTCCAGAAGAGGAAATATCAAACCAACAAAAATATTGGCAAATATCAGGCTTACCAGTATCAGGGCAAAAAATTTGATTATCGCCTTATATATGTTGCGGCGACTGTCGGCAATATCTTGGACAACTTCAGTCGAGTCTTTTTGGTAGTCTATCTTGCTTAAACTTTTTTTGCTACCCTTCTTGTTACTCAAGTTGCTTATGTATTCTACCGATTCAATATAGGTATTATCGCTGATTTCAAAAGTTTCTTTGATAATCTTTACCTTATTATTGGCGGCTTCCTGTTCTTTGGCTACCTCATAGGCTTGATGCCTTTGCTCAACGGCAAATCTTTCAACCAACTGCCAGCCCGAACCGTTATCTTTGTATACCTCATAATGAACTATCTTAGTCATCTCTATAATACCTTGTATAAAAAACCTGCACTTATTATAACAAGTGCAGGTTAATAAATCGTAAGTTATTACTAAACTAAGATATTATTCGGAATCACCGGTCTTAAGACCAAAAGCACCGAACTTATTCTTAAATTTAGAAAGTTGACCACCGGTATCTACCAAACGACGAACGCCGGTCCATACAGGGTGCGATTTGGGATCTACTTCCAAGTTGATTACATCACCGGCCTTACCCAAAGTCGAACGAGTTGTATATTTTTGACCGTCGGTCATTACATAGGTAATCTCATGATAGTCAGGATGGATTCCTTTTTTCATTTTTAATTGCTCCTAATTTCTACATTAAACGCGATAATTTTATGCCCTTATACATTAAGCATTTAAATAACGCAAGCATTATTTTAAAATTTTGTATTTTTTTTAAATCTCTTCCAATTCTACCGTATTAACTTTATCTGATCCGGCATTAATATTGATAACCTTTATGCTAAAGTTTTTGTAGCCTTGCTTGAGAAGATAAGTCCTTACGGCAATTGCTCGATTTAAGCTGATTCTTTTGCGTTTAAAACTATCGGTTCCATCCTCAAGATTATATGCATAGATAGCTATTTTGCTTTTTTCCATATTTCTAAAATTTTTAACTATGGAATTAATTTGCTTGCCCATCGCAGGTGTGACTTCATCTTCATCTTCGGAAAACTTTAGTACATTATCAGACTTTTTATTTACCATCTCCGGTACATTTTCTTCTATCAGAAGTCCTTTGTCTGCTTGAAAAGCTTTGTTGGCCTGAGGATTAATTTCTGCTTTTCCGGCATCTTTATCTTCTTTTGATAAAGTAGCCAATGATGAGGGCATATTTTCCGATGAAATTTCTGCAGCAGATTTTGTAGCTTGATTATCAGAATTTGGTTCCAGTAATTGTATTATATCGGCAGATGTCTTATCTGTTGTTATTGCTGCTTCACCGGAAAGTGCTGCAGAAATTTCGGCAGCAGAGAGTGTTTTATTCTCTACTTTCGGAGCAGTTGCAGGTTCCTTATTTGTTACCGGCTCAACGGCGACCACCTCGACCGGCTCGCCAGAGGCTACATATTTGACCGGTTCTTCTTGCACTGCCTCAATCTTGCGGGAAACTTCTTGGGTCTTTACAATGTTTTTATCTTTTGCTTCCGGTTTAATTTCCGGTCTGGCTTCCTCTTTTACTTCGGTCTCTACTTCAGGCTTAACTTCTACTTTCACCTGAGCCGCTTTGGGCCCTTTCTTATCAAAAACAGATGATTTTGATTTAGCAAAAGTCTTTTTTACGGTCGGTTTGGCTTTTTTGGGCAAAACCGGAAACATCGGTTGAGAAACACCGACATAAGATGTGCCCAATCCGTCCAAAACTGACAAATCGACAACAACATTTTCTTCTGCCATCGCAGATACGGAAAACATCATCGCCGTTGTAAAAAAGACCTTTGATAAACGCATTCAAAACCTCCGAAATTATTTGTTGGTTACGGCAAAAACTTTATCGCTTAAAGATGTGTTGACAGCAACGACACCCTTTGATGCCAAAATATGCTCATCACTGTCATGAATTTCTTTTGAGGATAGCGACCATACCTGACCACCGGCCTCTTTTACCAGTAAAATACCGGCGGCAGCATCAAGAACATCTTCACCTTCAAAAACAACCGCTTCCAGTTTTCCCGAAGCCAAATATGCAAAATCGAGTGCGGTTGAGCCTAAACTTCTTATTGCTGCGGATTTGCCTGCTAACTCACCGGTTGCAGAAACCAACGCAGTACCCAAATCCTTGCGAGCCGAAACACGCAATCTTTCATGGTTGCGGAAACCTTCTTTAAACGCCCCGTAGCCCTTTTCGGTGAAGTACAAATCGGTAGTGGCTGGATTATAAATAACGGCTGAAGTTATTTTGCCTTCAACAACCTCGGCGACGCTTACGGCAAAGTATGGGATACCATGCATGAAATTAACCACACCGTCTAGAGCCGAAACTACAAAATATGACCCTGAAGGGATTTTGCTTCCGGAAGTAATTACCGCATATTGCGGGCGAGCCTTCTGAAGGCCGTTACGCAACAAACCGAGCGTTCTTTCTATGGCGGCTTTGGTAAATTCTTCGTGCCCTTTAACCGAAGTTTGCAACTGTTCAATCTCACTAAAGTCGCGCGACAAACCGGCCGCGGCTTTTTTTACAGTATTGATTAACAGACTCAAATTGGTAGAAATATAAGACATTATTTAGCTCTTTCAACATAAGAGGCATCTGCTGTTGCAACAACGATTTTATCTCCTACACCAACAAACGGAGGAACGGTTGTTCTGACGCCATTATCCAATATGGCCGGCTTGTAAGATGATGAAACGGTTTGGCCCTTAATAACCGGCTCGGTTTCAACAACTTCACAGATAACTTGTAACGGCAACTCAACCGATATCGGTTTGCCGTCAATTACACTTACTTTAACTTCCATGCCATCAGTTAAGAATGGTCTGGAATCCCCTAAGATATCCGACGGCATGGCAAATTGTTCGTAAGTATCACTTTCCATAAAGGTAAGCCCGGTTGCGTCTTCATATAAAAACTGGCAGTCTTTGGTTTCGACCATCAATTTTTCTACCATATCCTCGGTACGAAATCTTTCGTTGGTTTTGGTGCCTTCTTCAACGGACTTCATTTCGACCTGCATAAAAGCACCGCCTTTGCCGGGCTTTACAAAATTGGTTTTAATAACCGTCCAGGGTTTGCCCTTATATTCAATTACCCAACCGATACGAATTGATCCTGCTTGTTGTTTCATTTTTATACTCCCATTATTTTTAATTGTTATCTTTTTTTCTTAGCAAACTAATATAAACTTCTGTTTTTAGCAACCAAAATTTTTAAAATTTTTTGCCGTTAATATTACAAAATCGACGACATATTCCCCTAAATCTTCTTTACTGCCGTTATAATACAAAGCCGAAGGAATTAAAAATAACTCATTATACCATGACAGAATTGATTTATCATGCTCGACATCATCGCCTTGCTTAAAGGCTATAAACTCAGGCTCTATCTCTCCTACAAGCATTGCTTCGTGGCGTCTTATCGGTATCAAAACACCTAAAGTTTTGTGTTTTAGAGCTTCTCTTAGAGGTTTTAGCTGAGATTTTACCGGTTTTTTTTCATCTAATTCTACAAATATCCCGTCAAGATTTTCCCGACGGCAAAATTCCAAACTATCCGCTCCACAGCTTAAAATCATTTTTTGGCTCTGCTTTAATTGCCGTAAAATTTCTGCGTTTATGTCGGAAGAAACTATATAGCATGATATTTTATCTGACTGCGGTATGCTTCCGCTTTCTGCTCTGGTATCTAATATTATCTGTGGCATAATTTGCTTTATCTCTTGTAAAAGTTATTCTGCTGTTTATTATGTTGTTACCTGACGATAATACGCGATTATTTTTTAAAGTGAAAGAAAAATAACCAATGGACAATAAAAATTTTGAATTTACCAAAACTTATGATGCCTTGAGTGAGCTGTCAACACTGATTGCAAACCTTGATACAGCCGTAAAAAATAGAAGTTCTAAGATTGAAAATGATAAGAAAAACTTAGAAGCTCAAATTGAAACATACAAACAAAAAAATGATAAATTGGAAAATGCGACCAAACAAGCTCTGCAGAAAATTGATAATATCAACAACTTTATAAATGAGGTTTTGTAATATGGCTCAGGTTACTATCACCATTAATTCAAGAGAATATGCGATTGCTTGCGAAGATGGTCAAGAATTGCGAATCCTGCAGCTGTCAAGAATCCTTGATGAAAAAGCAAAATTACTGACCGATGGCAGTACTCAGGTAAGTGAAAACATGCTCCTTACCATGATTGCTCTCCTGTTGGCCGACGAACTTTCCGAACTACAAAAAAATAAGCCGCAAAATAGTGATATTACCGTCCAAAACTGTCCGGATTTGACCAAATTAGACACTGATTTGGCTGATAAAATAAAAAGTTTAAATGCGGCGATTAAAACGCTTGCAAACGAAATTAATTTGTTATAGCATTACTGCATAGAAGGTTTTTAGAGACTGCGTAGTTCGTAGATTAGCAGGTCTTCCGAGCCAACATTATTTTTTAGGGAGCTGTCGCTGAATAAATCGTGGTTTATTTATATGGTGCCCACTTATTGACCCGCGGTTCGTTTCAAGAATGTATTATACGGCTAAACGGTTTCTCTTAAATCTTTATGGTTTGAAAACTCCGCTCTCTTAAGCGGAGTTTTCTCAGTTATAAAAAGGAAATTTGTAAATTGAAAATATTGTACCTAGGCGACATTGTTGCAAAAGCCGGTCGTGAGGCGGTGAGAAATAATGTTAAAAACCTTAAAGAAATATACGACTTCGACGCATTAATCGTAAATGCCGATAATGCCGCTCATGGTTTTGGTTGCACGCCTAAAATCTGCAACCTTTTGTTTGAAGCCGGAGTATCAGCCATAGTAACAGGCGATCATGTCTGGAACCAAAAAGATATAATTCCATACCTTGATGAAAACAAAAAAATCGTCAGACCGCTTAATTACAGTTCTAATCTGGCCGGCAGCGGCTATCGCGAAATTCCGCTAGATAACGGAAAAAAATTGTTGGTAATCGAAGTGGTCGGAAGAGTTTTTATGGAGGCTGTGGATTGCCCGTTGCAAGCAATTGATAAAGTATTGGAAAATTATACTTTAGGTAAAAATATTGCTGCCATCTTCGTCGATATTCACGCCGAAGCTACCGCAGAAAAACAAGCTCTTGCACATTATCTTGACGGCAGAGTGTCTGCGGTTATCGGATCTCATACTCATGTGCCGACAAATGATGCAACCGTTTTACCCAAAGGAACCGCTTTTCAGACCGATGCCGGAATGTGTGGTGATTATAGCGGAGTTATCGGCTTTGATATTCAGGCTCCAATCGAAAGATTGAAAGACAAATTCTCTCCCAGAAAATTAGAGCCTTGCTCCGGAAAAGCAACCTTGTGCGGTGCACTCATTACGATTGATGATAATTCCGGTCTGGCAAGCAAAATCGAAGCAATAAAATTTATTCCGTAATTGCACTGCCGAAAGGAATGTCCTTGCCTATACCTTGTTTGATATCGGCAAAATAAACAAAACCTATTTCGCCGTTATCTATCATGATTCTGGCCCATACATTGTCCGGAGTATAGCCGGTTAGACGAACGGTGGTTTGTGCCGGCAGGGTCTTGATTACATCAAAATCGCTTGATGGCCCGTACATTATTTTGCTGTCTTGTGTAAGATGATATAATTGCGTGTTATCGGATTTATTTACCGGAACACTCATTATCTTGCCTACGACGACATCATCAACACTCTCCCCTTGGCCGAAATTTACTTCTTGATAGTAGTTAATCTCTTTTTTAGAAGCAAAAATATTCCACAATTCGGATTCACTCAGATTCATATATTTATCGGCACCGGAAAATATAATTGCCACGGCAGCCATAGCCGGAACTATCAGCTGTCCGGCTTTGAGCGAAGTTATTTTCCAGGCTTTGGGAGCAGATACTTTTATATTTTGCAGGCTTATAAATTTATCTATTAAAGCTTTATCTTCGCCGCTAAACATTAGACCGGCCTGTAATCCGCATTTTACCGATGATGCCTGTTGTTTATCGCGAGCGTACACTATCATGTTATGAATTAGGGCTTTCTTACTCTCACTCTCATTAAGCGGATGCTTAAAATTATTTTTTATTGCTTTGATATTTTGCAAAAAGGCTTTAGGATGCCACCATCCGCAAAGCCAATTTAAGGCTGCGTTCTTGGCTGTTTTAGAAAAAGCCGAACTTTCTTTGCTGATGGCGTGATGTTGGGATATTTTGTAACCCGAAAACCAGCTCCTAACCGAAAAGAGATTTAAAACTCTTATTCTTACTCCGTCTCCGTCATCTTGAAATATCGTCATACTTTCTATGTCAGGATAATTTTCTTTGCCATAAACCAGAGAAAGCAAATCGTAACGCAAACGCGACTGCTCATCGCTTAATACATCGTATGCTATCGAGATTTTTTGGAACATATCAGTTGCCGAAGCATCTTTATTATAGTCAGGGTGCCAAACTTTGGCCAAATCACGATATGCCCGCTTGATGGTTTCGGCATCCGCATCGGCTGATACTCCTAGTGTTTTATAATATTCTAATGCATCTTTCATCTATACATATATCCCTTCATCCATCAAGTTTGCTTCTTCTATCTTAATGAAACCTTCTTGCTGATTTATCTTAATGGTTCCGTTGTAGTCTGCATCATATAACGATTTCTTAAATAAATTGATAACATGAGAACAAAAATCTTCGTCTTGTTTTTGAGTGGTTCTGATTATCAAGTCAAGTTTGCGTTGTTTTATATTAGAAAGGCCATCAAATTGAAATTCTCCGAGTTTGGAAAATCCGGTTTCAATCATGAACCTGACATCTTCTTGCTTGCTTGATTGTGATTTTTTACCGTCTTGCCCCCGCTTCTTAATCCCTATTTTTAAAGGCTTAAAAACATTACCGTCAAAAAAAGGCATCTCGACTATTTTCCAATTTGCGGTTTCGCGGTATGAGGAGTTGATAAAACGCGTAATATCCTCAACGGCTTTTTCTTTTACCGCCGGCGGAATATTATCTAAGTCTTTTAGGTCTTTGCCTAAAAATAAATTAATATCTTTGCCGATTGCCGCTTGGTAGAAATTGTATATCTTGCTTAGCACATTACCTTGATTAATGGCTATTTTCTCTACGACCAAACTCAGCACCTCATCGTTTGCGGATATATTCTTGAGCAAATCGCCAAATTTTGGAGACTGCGACAAAATCTCTTTTATGCTCTTGATATCTCGGGGCAGTTCTATATTTTTGGCAAGCTCTCGTAAAAATTTATCACCACCGCTAAACGGCGGAATAAATTTTAGTCCGTCAATATGCAATAATATCTTTTCATGAACCGGAATATTTACCTTGGTGGTAAAAAAAGTTTCGCCAAATATGGTTTTTATTTTGGTTACATCGTTAAAATTGGCAATAACTTCCCCTTTAATATTCAGCCCTTGCAACTTGTTTAGTGCCGCCGTAATTTTATCTTGAATATTGCCTAAACTCTCAGACTGTGAATTTGGTATTTTAAAAATATTTTCCAATATTTTTACAAAAGCCGCATCATCTGCCGTATCCGCACCGGACATACTGACTTTTAGGCTTGGCAAAATATCGGCAATTTGTGATTTAAGCTGTTTAACAACATCACTGTCAGGAAAAGTTGTTTTGATAAATTTCTCCAAATTCAACGGTTCGACTTCGGGCTTATTAACTGTTGGTTCATGACTGATAATTATATCTTTAGACGGCTTAAGCGAAGTTTCTTTAACCGGATAAAGCATCGCGCCCTGTCCGATTTTTACCGTTATATTTTCCGCCCCTTGCGACAGCATTCCTCCTTTGATTACAATATTAACGGCTTTGTCACCTATGTGCAATACGGCTTGAGCCAACCCTTTATTAAGACTTATAACCTCTAAATCCGCAACTTCTGTATTTTGTAAAATTTTTAGAAGCTCCGGCGTGATATTTTGGATTTGCAAACCCTGCTGACCTTCGGAAAGTGATGGCTGCAGTCCCGATAACAAAGGTGGTATAATATTTTCACTCATGCAATAATTATCCTTTGAGCTATGGCTAATATGTCTTGCGAGGCTTCGGAATTGGGATATCTGTTTATTATTGTTGATTGGTTGCGTATAGAATCCCTAACTCTGGTATCTTGTCTGATTACCCCCAACAATAACGGTGCCGCAGGCAAAAATTCGCGGCAGGCTTTTTCCATAATATCATAAGTTCGCAAGCCGGCACTAATATTATTTACCTGATTGATGACAAGATTTATTTTTAATTTTGGATAGCGAGAGGCCAATATCTTGATGAGCCCGTAATTATCGGTCATTGACTGCGGAGCATCGGTACAAATTACTATTATGTTTTGCGACATGCCGGATAACACCTTAGAGGTATCTGATATTCCGGCGCGCATATCCAAAATAACTTTATCGTAGTTTTGCGCAATAATGGCCAAATCATCTCCCAATATTTGCAATCTGCCGATTGACATCATGGATAAACCGGAGGAACCTGAGTTAGAAGTTATTATAGAAAAACGCCCTTTATCGTAATCGTGAATTATTTGATTGAGGCTGCGATTGCCGAAAATTACCGCATTTAAATCATTTACTTCATCAAGGCCTAATTGCACCTTGGTATTGCTTAAACCGCTGTCTCCGTCAAATAACAATACTTTTTGCTTAAACATACTCAAAGCCTGAGCCAAATTAACCGCGAACCAGGTCTTGCCGCAACCTCTGGTTCCGGAGGTTACCGCAATCATATTTTTGCCTTTTAGCACCTCGGCTTCTTCGGCTAAAATTGATGACGGCTTGGTTGAAAACTGCATTGCTTATATTTGACCTACGGTTTTGATTTTGGCTTTGGGATGAATTTCGTTTTGAGACATTACAACACTAAGAGGTCTGAATCTCTCAACAATAGAACGAACAAAAGGTCTGATGTTGGGGCTGGTCAATAAAACCGGAGACTCTCCTTTGGCGGCCAAATCCTCCATGACATTCCTAACCTTGCTTATGAATGCTTGCAAGGTACTCGGAGACATAGCCAACTGTTTGTCATCTCCCTCACCAACAATGGCTTGAGCAAAATTTTGCTCCCATTCGGCCGAAAGCGGGACTAACGGAATAACACCAAACTCATTGGCGTAGGCATTGGATAATTGGCGAGATAATCTGGTACGAACATGCTCGGTTATCAGCATCAAGCTGTGGGTCGAAGTAACGGCCTCGGATATTCCTTCTAAAATGGTCGGCAAATCGCGAATCGAAACTCTTTCTTGCAGCAAGTTTTTGAGAATGCGTTGAACCGCGGCCAAACTAATCTTGTTGGGAATAAGGTCTTTAACCAATTTCTGATGCTCTTTATCCATCTCATCAAGAAGTTTTTGCGTTTCGGCGTATGATAATAATTCCGGCATATTCTCTTTAACCAACTCGGTGATATGAGTGGTAACAACCGTTGCCGGATCAACAACCGTATAGCCCCTGAACATGGCTTCTTCGCGGTATGATGGGTCTACCCACATAGCCTTTAGGCCAAATGTCGGCTCAAAAGTGTCCTCGCCGGGAAGGTTTATCGGCTCGCCTCTTGGATCCATTACCAAAAGCTGTGTCGGTCGGAGTTCTCCTTTTCCTGACTTAACCTCTTTGATATAGATATTGTACTCGTTGGCATCTAACTGCATATTGTCTTGAATACGAATAGAAGGCATAACAAAACCCAACTCCATAGCCAAGGCGCGACGCAAAGCTTTAATCTGATCGGTCAGCTTGCGATTGCTTTCATCGTTTATCAAAGGAAGTAAACCGTATCCGATTTCCAATCTTATTAAATCAACCTTTAAAACATTGGCTATCGGCTCGTCGGCCATCTTGCTGATGGCTGATTGCTTTTGCTCTTGCTCCATAACCGCCTGAGCTTGGGCAAATTCTTCTTTTTGCTTTTTATCTAAATAATAAGCAGACCCACCGGTTAAACCTGCCAAAATAAAAAACGGTATGGCCGGAGTACCGGGAATCATACCCAAGGCAACAGCCAAGGCCGCACTCATACCCAAAGCTTTGGGATAATTGGCAAGTTGTTCAAACAAAACTTTGTCTGTTGATTCGGTCATACCGGCTTTAGACACCAAGATACCGGCAGCAACCGAAACAATTAATGCCGGAACCTGACTTACCAGCCCGTCACCAACCGTCAATCTGGTGTATGTTTCTCCGGCTGCAGAAAAACTCATGTCATTTTGTACCATTCCGATGATGATACCGGCAACAATATTAATAAAAGTTATTAAAAGTCCGGCTATGGCATCACCGCGAACAAACTTTGAGGCACCGTCCATGGCTCCGTAAAATGAGCTTTCTTTAGATAAATCCTCTCTCCTTTTTTTGGCCTCTTCTTCATCTATCAAGCCTGATGATAAATCGGCGTCAATCGCCATTTGTTTACCAGGCATGGCATCCAAGGCAAATCTGGCGGCAACTTCCGCAATACGACCGGAACCTTTGGTGATGACTACAAAGTTTACCAATACCAATATAGCAAAAACAATAACCCCGATAACAAAGTTGTTGCCCATAATAAAGCCGCCAAAAGCCTTAATTACCTCACCGGCGGCATCGGGCCCTAAATATCCTTGCGACAAAATCAAACGCGTCGAGGCTAAGTTTAGAGCAAGCCTGTACATAGTGGTAATTAACAAAACCAGCGGAAAGGCACTAAACTCAATGGGCTTTTCAATGAAAATTGCCATCATCAAAACAACACAGGACATGGTTATCGAAAGTGCCAAACAAATATCCAAAAGCCAGGTCGGCAAAGGCATTATCAAAATAACCAACATCAGAATAATAGATACGGCAAAAAGCAAATCTCCGCGTTTGGCCGAGCCTAAAAACATGTCCTTAAAAGAACTTCTCAAATTGTTTGTCTTTGCTTTTGCCATTTGTGCAAATTACCCCTGACTTGAAGGTATATTAAAACCTTCTTCCTGATATTGCTTTAGTTTGTTACGCAATGTGCGAATCGAAATACCTAATATTGTTGCAGCCGTAGAACGGTTCCATGAAGTACTCTCCATGGTATCCAAAATAAGTTTGCGCTCAACTTCGGCTACCGTCTTTCCGACCGGAGATATTACTTCTTTGGCGGATGATTTTTCTTTTATCGCGGTCTTGTCTTGCAACATGATTGCCACTTCATCTATTTCATCGCCGGTTGCCAATAACACTGCTCGGTGCATGGTATTTTCAAGTTCTCTGACATTGCCTGGCCATAAGTAATTTAACAGCATTTCTTCGGCCTTTTTAGATAAATCCTTCATCGGCAGTTCGTTAAGCTCAGAATATTTTTTGATAAAATGCTTGGCCAAAACTATGATGTCACCGGGACGATCTTTTAAATCCGGAATGTTTATATTAATAACATTCAAGCGATAGTACAAATCCTGACGGAATGTTCCGTTGGCCACACATTCTTCCAAATTGCGGTTGGAAGTCGCTATAATTCTGGTATTGACCTTAATCGGTGCTTTGCCGCCCAAGCGATCAATTTCTTTCTCTTGAATGGCACGAAGTAATTTAGCTTGCAAGCCGATATTCATTTCTGAAATTTCATCTAACAACAATGTGCCCTCCGAAGCTTCTTCAAATTTACCGATGCGACGAGCCACCGCTCCGGTAAAAGCTCCTTTTTCATAGCCAAAAAGTTCTGATTCCAGTAAGGCTTCGGGTATAGCGGCACAGTTTACGGCCACAAAGCGGTTGTTGCTTCTTTTGGAATTGTCGTGAATGAATCTGGAAAATATTTCTTTACCGGTTCCTGACGAGCCGGTCAAAAGCACACTGGCCTCCGATGGGGCGATTTGCTTAGCAATTTTTAAAATTGCTTCGGTTTTTTTATCACCATATATGAGAGCATGATTTTCTCGGGTCGCCGCAGCTAAAACCGCACCGATTAACTCCGGATCGGGTGGAAGCGGAATGTATTCTTTGGCTCCGGCTTTAATGGCCTTAACGGCCAAAGATGTATCGTTAGCGACACCGCAAGCAACTACCAAAACATTAATACGGGATGTTTCAAGAGATGATATTAATTTATGGACATCTAAGGTAACATCCACCATCACCAACTCTACCGTCTTGCCGGAACGCAATATATCCAGTGCCTTTTCGACACTGTCGGCTAAAGACACCTGTCCGCCCTTGGATACTGCTATCTTGCTGGCGGCTCCAATCTGCCCGTTTAGTGTTCCGACAATAAGAATTTCCATTATCCATAATTCCTATTTGTTGGGAGCTTTGACTATTTCGGTCATGGTTATACCGAGCTTATCATCAACAACAACAACCTCTCCTCTGGCAACCAAACTATTGTTGACATAAATGTCTATGGCCTCACCTACTTTGCGATCAAGCTCGATTATAGCGCCTTTGCTGAGTTTCATTAATTGGCTTACCTTCATACTGGTCTTGCCTAAAACCGCAGAAACTTTTACCGGTATGTTATAAACCGCCTCTAAATCAGACGCCGATGACGGAATATCAAAATCTTCCATGCCGACATCTTTGCGTAAAATCGGCTCCTCATCAAGAACTCGCGATTCACTCATTTCATCTAATTCTAAATTTTTATTCTCCATTTTCCCTCTCTTGTGTGCTCTCCGTAATCATCTGCTCAACTTTATCCAAACTCTTTCGTATATTGCGTTCAACTCCGCCGTTTTTCCATTCTACCCTGCAATCTGACGGACCTAAACTGTTATCCTTATGAACTGCTATCTTGCCCTCAAAATCATTCTGCTCCGCAAGCCTACCGATACTATCGGCAACAAGGCTTATAACCTCCGGATTAAATGAAAAAGACAAGCTTTCCTGAGATGAAAAATTAGCAAAATTCTGTGCCAAAAAATTTTTAACCTCAGCCTCGGCTCTGTCTTTTTCCAGGGTCGGCAACAACTTGCGAACCAAATCAACGGCAAATGAAATAGCTGATGCCTCCTGGTTGGCGGCTTTTTCTTCAACTGCGGCAAAAATTGCCATCAATTGATTCTTTATGCCCTCAAGCAATATATTATGGCGGTTTAATTCTGTTTCCGCAACTTCTTGCTTGCCTTTTTCGTAGCCTTCTGCTTCTGCTTTGGCAACCGCCTCGGTAAACTCACTTTCGGTATACATATGCTCAACCGGTTTTATTTCTTCTTCAACAACTTTTTCTTCAAAAGCTACCGGCTCGGCCTCAACCGGTTCGGGTTCTACAATCTCCGGAGCGACAAGTTCCGCTTCAGAATCTTCTTCCATAGCGGGCATATCCTCCTTTTTGGGAGTTGTGATGACAAAATTGTCAAACATATATTTCTGATATTCCGCCACTTAACCAATTTCCTTATTAATATACCAACTCGTCGCTGTCCTTGCCTTCTGAAACAATAATTTCACCGCTGTTAGCCAAATCCTTGGCCGCAGAAACAATGTATTGTTGAGCTTCTTCAACATCTCGCATTCTGACCGGCCCCATGGCATCCATGTCTTCTTTAATAATTTTTCCGGCACGGGTCGACATATTATTAAAGAATAACTCTTTAACAGTTTCTGATGCCCCCTTGAGTGCAATCGCCAATTTGTCTTTATCTATATTACGCAACAATACCTGAATACCCTGAGAATCAATTCTGACCAAATCTTCAAAGGTAAACATCAAAGATTTAACTCTTTCGGCACTCTCGCGATTTCTTTCTTCAAGAGCATCCATAAATCTGCTTTCGGTATTGCGGTCAAGCGAATTGAAAATATCTGCTATCAACTCGTGGGCATCGCGACGAGTTGATTTCGACAAATTGCTCATAAACTCTTTACGCAATGTCTTTTCCAAGCTGTCCAAAACCTCTTTTTGCACAGAATCCATTCTCAGCATACGCATAACTATTTCCATAGCGAAGTTTTCGGGAAACAGTGCTATTACTTTCGCGGCATGCTCGGCCTTAATCTTGGATAAAATAACGGCAATAGTCTGCGGATACTCGTTTTTAAGGTAGTTGGCCAATACATGCTCGTTCACATTTCCTAATTTATCCCACATCGTGCGGCCGGCCGGGCCCCTGATTTCTTCCATAATAATGGAAACTCTGTCCTTGTCCAAAGCCTTGGCCAATAGTCTTTCGGTACTTTCATATGAACCGACAAGACTTCCGGTACTGGTTATCTTCTCATTAAATTCGTTTATTAACTGTTCAACGACATTAGAATTTATTTTACCCAATGAGGCCATTATAACCGAAAGCTCTTTTATTTCTTCATCGTCCATCATGGAAAATAAAGATGCCGAACGTTCTTCATCAAGAGCTAACATTAATATGGCAGCTTTTTGCTGGCCGGAAAGTATATTGTAATCATCTATAACATTTTGCTTCATAATATATCTTCCTTAACCTTCATTGTTATACAACCATGAGCGAATAACATTAACCGTCGCATCAGGATTCTTCTCTACCGTATTGTTAAGCTTCTTTATGAGTGATACTTTGACCCTACCGTCAACCTTATTAATATTAACCAGTTCTTCGGCAGTTTCATCAATGTTGTCATTTAAGAAATTGGATAACAGCAAGTTATCATCTTCCTCTGATGACAACAGCTTGTCGGCTGAGTTTGCCCCCGAGGTATCAAAGGCATTATTTATTAACGGACGAATTACCAAAACAATTACCAATATGGCTATAATTGATATTCCTAAGCCTTCGGCCATTTTCATCAGCTCGGCCTTGCTAAAGCCAAAGTATAATGTCTCTTTGGGCTGCAGAGGATCCGAACCGATACTGGCAAATCTTAAATTTTCGACCTCAACCATATCACCGCGGTTAGCATCATAACCGACAGCCGATTTAACCAAATTGGTAATTTGCTCCATCTCATCATCGGTGCGGGGACGATAAACTATGTTGCCATCTTTATCTTTTTCATAAACGCCATCAACCAAAACCGCTGCAGTTAACCTTTTTATGGTGCCGGTATTTTTTACTTTGTTACGAACAATCTTTGATATTTCGTAGTTTATAGTTTCTTCGGTTTTTGAACTGGTGTCATATACGCCGCCGGTTGATGAGGCTTCATCGCCGTTGGGAATGTTCTGTGCCACCGTAACCGGCTGTGAGGCTTGAGTCGATGTTCCTTGCTCCGAAATGGTGGCCTGAGATCTGATAACCTGACTATCCGGATCATAGATTTCTTCGTTGGTAACAACTTCATCAAAATCCATCTCAATATTAACCTGAGCTTGAGCTTTACCAGAACCTAAACTCTTTTCCAAAAGTTGTTGCACTTTTTGAGCAATTTTGCGTTCTTGTTCAAGACGCAATGCTTCGTTGGTCGTATTTTTTACGACCTCACTTTGTTCTTCGCTGTATTCGGTAAGTAAATTGCCATTAGAATCGACTATCGAAACATTTTTTACATCAAGTTTCGGAACAGCTGCCGCTACTAATTTTTGGATAGATTGGATGTTTTGCGGGCTTAGATTTCCGTGCTTGGTTTTAATGACAACCGATGCAGTCGGGGTCTGCTCCTCTCTTGAGAACATTTCTCTTTTGGGCATAACTAAATGTACACGGGCCGAGCGAATATTATCAACCGAACGAATGGTTCTGGCAAGCTCCCCTTCTAATGCGCGCAATAAATTTACATTTTGCACAAAGTTGGTCGAACCGAGGGCATCAGTGTGGTCAAAAACTTCGTATCCGACATTAGACCCTTTGGAGGCAAGTGCCAAATCCGCCGTTTCTATTCTCATCCGATTCACATATTCAACCGGAACCATAACTTCGGTCCCATTCTTGGTCAACTTGTATTTTACATTGGAACTTTCAAGCTTTGCGACTATCTGTTTGGCATCTTCCAAATCCAAGTCGGTATATAAAACTGAGTACTCACTACTGTTCATTTGAACGGCAAGATAGATAAAAAAGCTGATTAAAAATACCAGAATCGCACCGATAGAAGCCATCTTGGCCGGTGACATATTTTTGATAGTCTGCAATATGTTATTCATAGATTCCCCAATCTATTTATAAATAAACAATATTAATCCGCACGATTAAATCTGCGAATCTTTCCCCTTTATTTATCCTTAACTTAAAAATCTTGTTTAGTTAACTATTTATTTAAGATATTAACAGCCCCAAAAAAATAAGGAGCAAAAAGCTCCTTATTTTAAGTTTTAGGATTGTTTTTTTAATTATATAAGATTGGTGAGTTCCTGCAGCATCTCATCTGAGGTGGTAATAATCTTACCTGCTGCAGAGTATGCTCTTTGAACTACAATCATGTTGGAAAATTCTGTTGCCAAATCTACGGTAGAGCTTTCAAGCGAACTTGATGCTATTTCTCCGGCTCCTCCGGTAGTGGCTCTGGTCAACAAAGGATTTCCTGATTCGGTGGTGGCAATCCATACATTGTTATTTAATGCCTCCATACCATTGGCATTGGTAAACATTGCCAAGGGGATAATTGATATCGGCTTGGTTTCACCGTTTGAAAATACTGCGGTTACCACACCATCTTCACTTACCGTAACACCTGAATAGCTACCGAAGGTGGCTCCGTCTTGATTTATGTAGCTGGTGGTAAAGCTTCCGGATAAGCAGGTCAAACCGGAAGAAACATTGGCACTACCCATATTAATTGATATTCTGGTGCCGTCGCCAAGTTTGGTGTTGCCGGTCATATCCTGAGCACCGTTAGCCCAATATATTTCCATTCCCTCTACATTTACTTCCTTAGGTGTTCCGTCAGAATTAAACATAACTGCAGGAATCTGCGAACCAAGCTGATCTACTCCATCATATTGGAATTGATTGGTAATCGGGGTAGCATCGGTTAAATTATTAACCAAACCACCGCTGATAATGGTACCGGTGCTGTTTGCAACATTATTATCAATGGTTATATCCTCACCGGTCGATGAAGGAATAATCTGCAAAGTCTTACCACTGGCCACAAATCTTTCCGGCTCTGCTACGCCCGAGGTTTGGATTGCACTCGCCAAATTGTTGATATCGGTAACGACATCTCCGCTGTATCCGACATAAAAAGTATCATCGGTATTTACACCGGTACCAAAGACAAAGTTTATGCCATTAATAGTAATGGTTTCATTTTCGGTAATTGAGGTAAAATCAATATAAGCACAGTTTTTGATAGTGTTATCAATGGCTGCCAGGGTAAAAGTTCCGCTCGGAAGACCAGATGATTTATCAATGTTGGCAGAAGATTGAACACAGGCAAGTGTTCCGCTGCAATCAAAATTCAAGGCGTCACCAGTTACCGATTGTTGAATCTTAATGGCATTGCCGTCTATGCTGAAACGACCTGCATCCCTTATGTTGCTTTTAATGGCCGTCATAAAGCTATTTAAAACATCGGTTACCGAGTTGGCGGTTGACATATCTACTGCAATATTGCCTCCAGCAGCGGCATTGCCATCGGTAAATTCAAAAGTAACACCATTTATGGATATGGTGGAGCCGACAGAAGGTATATCCGTAAACTCCATTTGAGCAATTGATGAATATACCAAGCCGTCATCAGTATAAAGATTTACAGCCGCAGCACCAGAGGGAATGGTGGTATTCATACTCCATGCGTTGGCGGCAGATTTTGTGTAATTTAAGCTGAGATTGCTGGCATTGCCTAAGCTATCATATATTAATGTCGATACAGAGTGAGTAGTACCGATAGTGGCTCCGGACGGTAAATTAGCACCAAAGGCAATCTGCGTGGTCGGAGTTGCCGTACCGCCAATATTGGAAAGGTTGATACCTTGCATATTGTTGGCATCAACAATATTGTCATTGATATATACGGTCTCACCATTAGTATCTTTATAGGCTTTCATGTATGTAATACCATTGATATTAACGGTCGATGCTTCGGTGTTGCCGTCCCACGGCATTAAAGACCAACCTTGTACGTAATATCCTCCGGTATTTTTTAGGTATCCGGTCTCATCAACCGTAAAATCTCCGGCACGGGTATAGGCCCAAGTACCACTACCGTCATATGCCGAGTTAACGACAAAATATCCACTGCCCGATATTGCCAGCGATGTTGTTGATGATACCGATGATAGCAAACCTTGTGCATCAATACTCTGGGTGGCATGAGGTTGAACACCGCCGGAAGAATATTTGTTGGATGACACTTGTTTGGTCACTAAGGTTGAAAACGATACATTGTTGTTTTTATAGCCGATTGTATTCATATTGGCGATATTATCAGCCACCGCACCCATTGCACTTGACTGTGCGCTGAGTCCCGAAATACCGGCTTGTAATGCTCCTAAAATACTCATTGTTCTTCTCCTAAAACTTTTTTATTTAAACTAATTGCGATAATACTTCTTCAGGAGTTTCTTCCCCAGCGGCGTTTCCGCCATCTTCTTTCTTGATACTGTCAATCAAATTGTTCCAATAATTCTCATCTCTGATGGTCAGAATGTAGTCTAAAGTTGCGGTCACGGAATCTGCCAAGCCTACATATATACCGCTGTCGTCGCTGGCAACACCGGTAACTCTGCCAAAAATGGTTGTGGTTACGCTGGCCGCGGTTTCGCCGGAATTTACTTTGGTGTCAACCGCAATTTGATAGACCCCGTCCGGCATTTGTTCACCGGCCGAATTTTTGCCGTCCCATACAAAATCGTGAGCTCCGGCTGAGGTCTCGCCTTTTTGGGTGTAAACTACCTTTCCATCGGAATCCTTAACCGTTATGGTGCATTCTTGTACATTTTTACTTAAGGTATAGGTAGCTTTACTTACACCACCGTCAAGAGGCATCATATCCCCTAAGGCCTGGACCGTTTTGCCGACATATGATGCTGCTTGTACTCCAAGGTTGTATATTGATAAATTCAAAAGATTATCCAGCTTTTTGTTGGTTTGAATGGCTTGCTCAACATTTGAATATTGTACCAACTGGCTGGTATATTCCGAAGCATCCATCGGATCTAGGGGGTCTTGATATTGCAACTGAGTGGTTAACATGGTCAGAAAAGTGTTCATATCAGCCGACAAGGTTTGGCTGGAACTTTGAGTGGTTGAACTGGTGTTAACCGAGCTTATGATTGAGCTTAAATCTGTCATAGCTTTGTCCTCCTTATGTACTAAACCCTGATATTAAGACCGCGCAAGGGGTCATAACCGAGGTTGTCGTTGCCGGCTAGAGCTTCGGCTTCTTGTTCTAAGCTCTCTCCGATAAATTTTAGCAAACCGGCTTCATCTTTTTGTTCGCCACCGGCTTGGTTTTCCTTCTGGAAACTAAAGTTAAAACTTCTGCTGTCCGTATCGTATCCGGCATCTTGGAAAGCTCTTTCCAAGCCGGAAACATCTTTTTGCAACATATCCATGGTTTCGGGGCGACTGGAAATAATGTCAGCGTGTAACTTACCATCTTTGGCTATGTGCATTCTTATCTGAATTTTTCCTAAATCTTCAGGCTTGAGCTGAATATCTATGGTATCGACACCTTTAATAGCAGACTTGGTTATATTGACTTTTATTTGTTCCACAACTTCTTTAGCCATTCCTTTAACACTACCTCTTTGTGTTGCTTCGTTTAGTCTGGCAAAGTTTTCATTTCTTTGAACATTAGATGTTTCAAAAACAACTTCTTTTCCTGATACTGCCAAAGTATTGTTCGTAATTTGAGCTGAATTACCATCACCGGCAACTTTTGCTTCGGCAACGGCAAAATTCTTGAACATTTGCGGATTAACCATTTGCTCGTTTTGCAACTTTATGGCCTTGTTATTATTTGTAACGGCATCAGAAGCCAGTTTGACATCTGCATCAAGAACTTCCGTATTGTTTTCAACATCTTGGAACATAGAATCAACGGCAAAGCGGTTTTGCAGAATGTCCTTTTCTATCGGAGCGGCAATTTTTTCCTCTGCCACCGAAACTTCAATCTTGAGCTTGTCAGACGATGCTACTTTCTTGTCTATATATTGTGCTTGTTCGGCAAGCAACAAATCATCTTGATTTAGCGGCAACTCAACATCGTTAACTACTTCTGCCGCGGCAGCCTGAACTTTTGCATTTTGCTTAGGCAAAGCCTCAACCATATCCGACGGCAATTCCTCCTCGGTAACCATCTCTGCGGAGTAAGCATTAATCATATCGGCAAAAAACTGCTGTACATCAATATCCTGTGCGACCGGAACTACTTCGGATACGGGAGCGACATCTTCTTGTACCGGTGCTTCTTGGACAGCCTGTGCTTCTTCTACAGCTGTATCTACGACCGCATCTCCTTCCTCTGCAGGTTTGGTTTGCTCCTGTTTTGCTTCCGGAGCGGTTGTTTCTTGAGGAACGGTGTCTTCTTTGGCCTTTGACTCAACTTTTTTATCTTTAGCTTTAATCGGCTCTTCTTTTTTGTCGGCGACCGGCTCTTTTTCGTTTTTTTTGTTTTCTGTCTTTACGGAAAAATCTTCTTTTTCTTTAACTTTAACTTCGGGCGTGGAAAAATCTTCGCGTTGAAATGACGGCTCGGTTTTATCAGCCGGCTTTTGCGGAGCTGAGAAATCAGGTTTGAGCATATCGGCAAAGCCGCTTTCCGCACCTTCCAATATTGGGGTACTGCTAAATCTTACCGACATCAACTGTTGCAACAAACTGTTTTTATCTTGTATTTCCATAACGCAATCCTTTTTAGCGCAAAGTTAAATCTGTGAGATTATATGCAAAATGCGTGCCAAAAATACACGGGACTTTGTTTTTTATGTGCTTTTGCTATGGGAATTTGCAATATTCATCATTTTTGTTGTATTTAGCGGATAAAATGCTATCCTTGGGACAGAGTCGAATGTTTATTTTGCAACCGCAAGTGAGAAAATTATGACAAATCAAATTGATACTAAAATTATCGGCAAGCTCGCCGAGGTCTTGAACAAAAATGCTTTAAGCGAAATCGAATATGAAGACGAAAACTGTAGGATTAAAATAAAAGGCGCAATGTGCGCGACCGCAACACCTCTGCCGCCAGTACAAATGCAAGCTCCGGTTGCCGCTCCTAGTTCGGTTAATGCAGAAGTTACTGCCAAAACCGATGAGTTTGCCATTGATGATTACGCAAAGAATCCCGGTAGCGTCAAATCGCCTATCGTCGGTGTAGTTTATCTCTCTCCAGACCCGACTAAGCCTGACTATGTCAGTGTAGGCGACAGCGTTAAGGAAGGCGATATTGTTTGCCTTATTGAGGCAATGAAAACTTTTAATCCGGTTAAAGCTCATCGTTCGGGCACGGTTACCAAAATTTTGCTTGAATCCGGAGACCCGGTTGAATACGGCGAATCTATAATGATTATTGAATAAGAGAGGACTCCCATGTTTGAAAAAGTTCTGATTGCCAATCGTGGCGAAGTCGCATTGCGTATTCATCGTGCATGCAGAGAAATGGGGATAAAAACCGTGGCCGTTCATTCCGATGTTGATGCAAACGCAATGCATGTCAGGTTGGCTGATGAAGCCGTATGCATAGGACCTGCCAAGTCAACAGAGTCTTATCTTAATAAGTCGGCTATAATCTCGGCTGCCATAATTACCGGAGCAGATGCCATCCACCCCGGCTACGGCTTCCTTTCCGAAAACGCCGACTTCGCCGAAATGGTTGCAGAACACGGTATTACATTTATTGGCCCCAGGCCAGAACAAATCAGAACCATGGGCGATAAATTACTGGCTCGCGAGGCCGCTATTGCATCAGGATTGCCGGTAATCCCCGGATCTCCGGCTTTGCCCGATATCGAAACCGCAAAACAGTGGGCTAATAAAATCGGGTATCCCATAATTATTAAAGCCAAGGCCGGTGGCGGCGGTAAAGGCATGAAAGTTGCCTTTAATGATGAAGAAATCGAAACCGCATATACAATGGCTCGTGCCGAAGCAAAGGCTTCTTTCACCAGTGATGAAGTTTATTTGGAAAAATACCTGCAAAAACCGCGCCATATCGAAATTCAAGTATTGGCAGACAACTATGGAAATGTTGTACATTTGGGCGAGAGAGATTGTTCCATCCAACGCAAAAATCAAAAAGTAATTGAGGAAACCCCTTCTCCGGCTCTCAACCAACAGCAAAGAGACGAGATTGGTGAAATTGCCCGTTCGGCCATGGAAAAAATCGGATATTCAAATGCCGGAACTTTGGAATTTTTATACGAAGACGGAAAATTTTATTTTCTGGAGATGAATACCAGATTGCAAGTTGAACACCCGATTACCGAGGCTTTGACCGGAATTGATATTGTGAGAGAACAGCTTAGAGTCGCTGCCGGTGCTCAGCTGGGTTACTCTCAAAAAGATATTACCTTCTCAGGACATGCAATTGAATGCAGAATTAATGCCGAAGACCCAGAAACCTTTGCTCCCAACCCCGGCAAAATTACCGAATGGCACGCTCCGGGCGGTTTGGGCGTCAGAGTTGATTCCGAAATATATTCTGGTTATAAAATTCCACCGTTTTATGACAGCATGATTGCTAAACTTATTGTCAGCGGCAAGACCAGAAATGCGGCTTTAATGCGTTTGCACCGAGCACTGGAAGAATTTGTAATTGACGGAATCAAAACGACCATTCCTTTGCACCAGCGGATAATTAACAATCCTGAGTATATAGACGGATTGTATAATATTCATTGGTTGGAACATCTGCTTGAAAACAAAGATTAGTTTAGAAAAAACTGCGAATATCTTCACCAAATGTCTGTCTGATATATTGGGTTAGCTTGGAGGGTTTGTCTTTGAAGTTTTCAGCTCGCAGCTGGGCTTGCAAAATGTCGTTAATTTTCATTTTGGATTCAACCATTTGCCGCTTGCTCGGTGCTTCTCTCACACCTCTTACCGATGCCAGGTTATAAAGGACATGCGCATACTCAATATCCTTGTTATATTTGTCTCCGGTATATAAGATATCGGCCAACTTCATCATAGCTTCGGTATTGCCCTGACTTACAGCCTCTTGCAGATACTTTACTCCATTGTTATAATTTTGAGGAAAACCGCGACCATTTATATAAACATCGGCCATAACTACCTGCGCCTCCTCTATACCGGCGTCGGCTGCAGCTTTAATTAACGGAGCTGCTTTAACATAATTTTGTGGGCGCAGTTTTCCGGTATAATAGGCATATCCGGTCATAAATTTGGCGGTTGGATTGTCGGTTGACGATGCATTTTCAAAATATTGTATGGCTTTTTCTTTATCTTGTTTAACTCCATTACCACTTATCAATATAAATCCGGCATTTACTGCTGCCTCCGAATTTCCTAAATCTGCGGCCTTGGAAAACAACACCAAAGATTTAGCGGTGTTTCTCTTAACCCCGATACCATTATAATATAAACTGCCCAAATTATTAAGTCCGGCCGGATCATTTTGCAATGCGGCTTTGCCGTAATAATTAAAAGCTTTTTCATAATCTACTTGAAGACCGTTTTCGCCATAAAGATACGAGTATCCCAAAAACAATTGGGCTTTTACATCTCCGCGATCGGCCAATTTGATTGTATCCTGAATATTTGACGGCAAATTTTTATCAGCCGCAGTGGGAATGTCTTTTTCGGGAAGGCTAAATTTTAGAAATGAAAACAGTCCACTATCATTTTGTGGAGCGTTGGTTTCGGATGTGGTGCTTTCCGCAGTTACACCGCTATCCTCAAACAACGAAACAACCCCCTCTTCTCCTGCTTGAGCAACATTTGGCAAAATACTAATTAGTGATATTAAAGATATTATTTTTGTAGCTGGCATTATTCTGCTCCAATATCAAAAACTTGAACTTAAATTTGATTATAATTTAATAAAGTTAATTTTTAAATAAAAAACGGGAGTGGAAAACCACTCCCGCATTTATTCCCAATATGAGATGTTGAACTAGAACAAGCTCAATACTGATTGGGCTGATTGCGAAGCCAAGGACAGTGAATTAATAGCCAATTGCTGTCTGGTTTGCAATGCCAAGTAGTTGGCTGATTCTTCGTTCATATCGGCAAGTACCAAGTTATCCGAACCGGTCTCTAATACATCAATCAATGCCTCGGTAAAGTTTTGACGAGTTTCAATGATTGAGTAGTTGTTACCTAATTCAGTAGCGTATGAACGCAAATAATCGGTAGCCTTGGCTATCTCGGTGATGGTAGCATCAATCGAGGCAGCATAGCTTTCTACTGCAACCTTATGCTCAACCATTGTTCCACCCGGGGTATCATTGCGATCTGCCGTACCATCACCTTGCAATTCATAGTATACATCACCACTTTTAACAAAGGTTGTGGTACCACCATCATTAGTATAGATTACTGATCCTTCAGCTACAGTACCTTCGTCATCGGCCCCAGCATCATCTTTTAGCTCAATTGCTGTTGCTGTAGTAGCTGTAGTAGTTTGACCATTTGGAACTTTTGCCCAGCCATCAGCACCGCTGATGTTCATCTCGGTAATAATATCATCACCTTGAATATCAAATTTGTTTGAGCGCGACTCGTTGAAGGTTACGGTTAACTTACCGCCTTTTAACAAGTTAATACCTTGATATGAAGCATCGGCTACCAATTTGGTAATTTCGCCTTGGATCTTTGCAAACTGCTCTTGGTAACTTTTAATCTGATCACCATAGGTTTTTGAAGCAGGATCCAATGCATAAGCCGACTCGGCAACTGATTTCAACTGCTCA
>CALYBC010000003.1 GCA_944393725.1 uncultured Alphaproteobacteria bacterium
TATAAATACTTGTTGGGGTTAATTGCACTTCAAAATTTTCATGTGAAGCCGAAATCATTTTTTCATAAAAGACCGGATTCACAAATTTTTCTCCCCTGTCAAATAAGGAGCAAGAAGTTGTCATCAAAGCAATTAAACCACATATCAAAGCAACCTTTTTCATGTTTCAAACTCCAAAAGATTAAATTATAATAATTATAAGCTCAAAAGTTGAAAATAAGGTTAAAGCTATAGATGGTTACTCAATAAGCACCATCTTGCGCAAATAATGATAATCAAAAACAATTAGTGTAAAAATAGCCATTTTTAAGCTCAATTTGTTAAAACAAAGCAGAGAAGTTTATAAAACTTCTCCGCTTTGCTATTTCATTTTTTTGTGCTTTTGGTTTTATGTCGAGCATTTTGGCAAACTCGACATATTCGGTGTAATCCACCTTGCCGAGCTTGTATAGCTCATAGCACATTTTTACGGCTTGCCTCCGTTGGCTTTTAGGAGAATCCTTGGTAAGAACCAAGCTTACATCCCCAAATTGGAAGGCTATTAAATTCTTTGCTCCATCGATTCCGGGAGTGTCCGAAACAACGGTAGCCGCACCAGCCTTTATACCACAGGTGTCCTGTTTTTCTTCACGTGCTTGCAAACCAGACACTGCAAGAGCAAGCACCATAACTGATAATACAATTTTTTTCATAATGCTTATATTTTAAAGTTAATAATATTTTCTAATGTTTAGACATTATCAAAGTAGCAAATTTTATCAATATCTTTAAATGCTGGTTAGTAAGCATACATACTTTATTGACAGCTTGTAATTAGTTGGATATTACCCCCTAACTATTGTAATTTTTTTAGATTAGTTTTCGGTAATTTCCGCGTAACCTTCTTCATTGCCTTGTTCGTCGTAGGTTACTCCGCGGCCAACACCATCTGCAAAAACCGCATCTATATATAAAACTCCATTTTCGTGATACAGCTTATATTCGCCCTGACGATGGTCATTGACATAAACACTTTTTTCTTTCAATTTTTTATTAGGATAATAGATTTTGACAACTCCGTTGCGAAGACCGTTCTCAAACGGAATCTCTGCCTTTATGCTACCGCCGGGATAATAGGTCTTACCAACACCTTCTTTAGCTCCGGATTTATATGTTACTTCCTGAGAGAGGGTTCCATCTTCGTAATACTGTTTTTCAACGCCATCATAGACACCGTCCTTATATGGGTGTTCGTGATTTATTTTGCCACTTTCATAGAAACATTTACCTATACCATACGGTTTGCCGTCTTTATACTCAACCTCGCTTCTGACTTTTCCGCTATAGTAGTAACCTATCTTTTTTACAATTTCTCCATCACGATAAACCGTTGCCTCAGAGGGAATTCCTTTGGTATAAAATGCGGTGTTTTCTGTACCGGTATGAATTCTTTTTTGCTTATCATGCTCCCACAGAATTTCTTGTTTGATACTGCCATCCTGACCATATTCTGTGACCATTCCGTGTTTCTTCCCTTGGACGAATGGTATTTCGGCCTTAAGCTGACCTGTAATATAATATTCTTTTTTGGTGCCGTCTATCTTTCCGTCGACCATCGGAGTTTCGCTTTTGATTTCTCCTGAGGTATAATATTCGGTATTAATGCTGTTGGCCTTGTGGTGACGATAAATACCAATGGATGCATTTACTATTATGATTAGCAATACCAGCCCGATTAATAAAATACCGGCATATTTGGACACTAAAAATCTTTTGATTTTTTCTTCAAGAACAGACGATTGTGTGACATGATGTTTTTTCGGTTTGTTTTTAATATTGGCTTGGGGCTTATCTTTACCTAATATTTTTTGTTTTTGCAAATCAAATTCTTCTTGGGTTATAAAACCTTTGTTTTTGAGTTCTGATAATTTTTCCAAGTCATCCAAATCGCTGTTTTTGACCATTTTAATCTCTCTACATATTGCGGTTATTAATATATATTGAATGTACAACAACTTTTTAGAGAGTCAACAACCAAAAAAAACGCGGTTAAAGCACCGCGTTTTTTGATTGATATAACTTACAGATTTGCTTTTATTTGGCTGTTTCGCTGTATTCTTTGGCCAGAGATTTGAGAAGTTCGACCAATTCTTCATCACCAATCTCTGATCTTAAATCTTCAAACAGTTCAACCGCCTCTTCTTCGAACTTATCCGGATAGGGAATTTCTTTTACATGTTTGATTTCTACCGTATAAGCATTCATAATTTCGTGGTTGGGACCACGTCTTTCCAAGATAAGAACATCATCTAAGCTGTTTAGCTTTTCTCTGATTCCGGGGAATATATTGGTCAACAAAAAGGCCTTTTTGCCGTTGCGGGTCAGGATAGCACAGTTTCTGCCGTCATAGCTTAGCTCGGCACTGGTTACCATTCCTTCATCGAGGTCTATGGCGATGGCTATATCCTCTCCGTCAATCAAGAATTCAAAATCTTCTACCAAAACCTTTTCGATGGCCATTTTTATCTTCCTTTTATTATAGTATATTCCTTATCTGGATTTTGCTGTAGCTAGCTTTGATGCTACGGGAGCCGTTTTTCCGGCTTTGGCGGCTTCTTTATTATATTTCGTAGTGGCTTTTAAATAAAGAGCACTAAAAAACGAACCCAAAGTACCGCCTACAGTTACAACCATGCGTGCGGCTTGGCCTGCAACTTTTGATGCCTCTACTGAATATTGTGTCATGGTTTCTAAGGCTTTGGGATCAATACCAGATGCTGCAATAGCAGCAGCCGCTATACCGCCCAAAAAAAGCCCCACTGCCTTCGGGTTTTCTTTTACAAACTCAACAACATCTTTCGCTTTATCACCAACCTTGCCGCCAAGCTCTTTAAGTCCTCTCCCGATTTTTGAGAAAAAGTTGCTACCGCCTGGAATACTAGCGCCTTTTTCCGCAATACTAGCAACTCTGAGGTCATTTGTACTAAGTTTTTTCATGGTCTTTCTCCTTATCTGTAAAGTTATATCATTATTATTTAATTTTTGGTTAATTACGCTTTATATATACAGATATAACATATTTATTTTCTTTTGTCAAGTTTTTTGACAAAATAGACATCTTTTACATATCGTACTGTTTTATCTATATTATTTACACAACACAGCATAACCTTGTAACAATTTTTCATCGTAAAGTAAATATCTTTTTTCGTCTAAACTCAAATTTTCGTCTCCGCCGCCGGATAATGACGATACTTTATGCTGTACTCGCTTGATTAAATCGCTCCCGAAATCGGGCATCGGACCGTTAATAGCCAACAAATAGATATGTACCGATACATATATATCATTTTTGAGCAATGCCAGCATATCTTTATCCGTAATAAACTGCTCCAACTGCTTAAAATTCCGCTTACTGTTTTGCAAAATATCCGGCTCGTGTACCTCCTCGGGAATGGTGAATATCCTCTGCTTTGATTTTTTACCCCAAACCCGTGATGACAATACCGACAACGGAATCGCCAACATCATACCCAAAGTTATCGGTAACATCCAATAAAATAATGTGTGGGCATAGTTATATATCAGAACCGAAGCCCCTACTCCCACCGCGGTTTGCCACCAGTGCATTCTGATACCGTCTCGCCACGAAGTCCCTGCCGTGCGGTTTTGTGTTTTCCACCCCGAATCCATGCCTGATAAGATTTCGACAATAAATTTGCTTTGGAACAACATCATCACCGGTGCACTCAAAGCACTAAACAAGTTTTCTACAAAAAAGCCTTGCCACAATTTACCGGCTCCGCCATATTGCTTATCTCCCTTGCCGATAACATACAAAACGCCTAATATTTTTGGGAAAAACAGCATCACCATCGACAAAACAAACAGTGCTATCGTACCCCAGACATTAAATATCGGCCAAGAAGGAAACAACTCTTTGCTCTGGGTGAAATATGCCGGTGGAAAGAAGTAGCGCCACACCACGATTCCTACTCCAAAAAGCAACAACAAACACCATAGTAATGATGACAAATAAGACATGATTCCCACCGTAAAATGCACGCGGCTCACGGGGTGAATCTTGCGAGAAATTAAAATTCTGATGTGCTGTAGGTTACCCTGACACCAACGCCTATCGCGGCTGGCAAAGTCTAGCATACTGGGCGGGCATTCCTCATAACTGCCCTCTAATTCCGGCAACATCCAAGCCAGCCAGCCGGCACGGCGTATCAGTGCCGCCTCAACAAAGTCATGACTTAGGATATATCCGCCAAACGGAGCTTTACCCTTAAACACCGGCAAACCGCAACTGTCAATAAAGGCCTGTACTCTTATAATCGCATTGTGTCCCCAATAATTGCTGTCCCACGCTTGCCAATAGGATTGTCCGGCCATTACTATGCGGCCGTAAACCTTGCCGCTAAACTGGTGCAGGCGGGCAAAAAAGCTTTGGGCATTTACAATTTGCGGCGGAGCCTGAATAATGCCGGTAGTAGGGTTTGCTTCCATCAGTTTGGCCATCTGTATCATGGTTTTGCCAATAATCAGGCTGTCGGCATCTAATACCAACATATATTTATAGTTACTGCCCCAGCGGGTGCAAAAATCCTCGATATTGCCGCTTTTGCGAGCCGTGTTTCTCGGTCTGTGACGGTAGTACAAGTTTATACCTTGCGGAAATTGCTTTTTGGCTTCAAACCACATGACCTCTTCTTGCAGCCAAATTTCGGGATTGGTACTGTCACTTAAGATAAAAAAGTCAAATTGCTTGCCTTCAGAATATTTGCCCAAATCCTCGGCCATGGCTAAAACTCTGGCCATTACCGCCGCGGCGTCTTCGTTATAACTGGGCACTAAAATTGCCGTTTTAGCATTTAATTCTGCATCTTTGGCAGGGTGTTTGATTCCCTCATAGTGCCTTTTTCTTACCAACTCCAAAAAGCCAAAAACCGCCGAGAAAAAATAAAGCGATATCCACCCAAAGGTCAAAAAGAATAAAATAAGCAAAAACCAATGCATAAAAAGGCTTATGTCGGTGGGCATAAATTCTGACCATTTGACGCTGGCCCAAAAAGTGGTTAATAGAGTAAGACCAAACAGCTTGATGCGACGAAATTTAACGCGGCGACGGCTTAACAGCGGAATTACAAAAACTTCATTACTTGCGGCCAAAGGCATGACGAAAACCTTTCTTTAGATATTGCAAAAATAACGAAAACGGATTGTAGACTTTTATTTTTTGCTCCGGCATCACAACCTTTTTTTCGGGCAAAAACTTGTATTCTGACATCGCCTCTTGCAGCTTTATCAACTTATCTTCAGTAACGGCAGCAATATCAAAAATATTAAAATCTTGGTAAAGTTCGTGTTGCAAATACACAACCTTTACCAAGGCTAAAAACTGCCCATCGCTCAAGATTTTATCCTTTTTTATGGGCATAAGCCGTGATAAAAGATAATTGTCAAGCCAGTCTAATAGCTCATCAAGCGATTTGACATCTTTAGCGGCCTCATCGCTGAGTGCCGATATGGTGGTAGCAGAATCTATGTGCCACGAAGATACATAAGATTTTATTAAGTCTTCGGGTTGATACAGCTTTATTGCAACCATTGGTAGCTCCAAACTTCAGTCTGCTCAACACCCGATTTGTCAACCAATGAGGCTCTTATCTCGGCAATATTCTCTTTGGCTTGAAAATCAAAAATCAACCGATATCCTCCGGTCAAAGGATTTTTGATAATAATAGCATCTTTGGTTCTGCCGTGTTGTACATCTATTTTGGCGATAAGTTCTTCCGGGTTTTTGAAATTTGATAATTTTCCACCCTTAAAATCTATGGCATATTTTACCCATTCCGGCTCACCAATACCGGAAACTCCGCCGATACCGCTGTATGTTCCGACAACTTCGCCAAGCTCAGAGGTATAGGGAGTTTGGTCCTTAAACCAATTTATGCGATAACTGTAGTCATATCTGTTGCCGACTTTTAATTTCTCTTTGGGAACAAACATGGCAACAATATTATCGTGTATCTCTTTATCAGACGGAAGCTCTATCAGCTCGACCACACCGGCACCAAATGGTTTAAGCGGGGTTATCCAGATTGATGGTCTTTCTTCGTAAAAAGCCTCAAAATCCATATAATTTGCGGCATCTCTATCGCGTTGCAACAAGCCAAAACCCTTGACATCTTTGTCAACAAAGGAACTTATACGCATTTTTTGATTATTGTCCAGCGGGCGCCACAACCATTCGTTGTTGCCGTTGTTGACCAATAAACCATCGCTGTCGTGAACTTCCATGCGGTAATCAAAAAAGCGGTGCTTGGTGTTTTCACCAAATAAATACATACTGGTCAGCGGTGCTATGCCAATCTTTTCTATTTCGGCACGCGGGAATAAGGCCGCTTTGACATCCATGGTGGTGGTCACCCCCGGAGTTATTACAAATTCGTAAGCACCGGATATTCTGGGAGAATCAAGCAAGGCATAAACAGTTATATTCTTATCTTTTTTCTTGGGCTTTTTGAGCCAAAAGGTTGTAAATTCGGGAAACTCTTCGCCGCTTATTAGCCCTGTGTCAACAGCTAAACCGCGAGCCGAAGCTCCGTATTTTTGCCCTTTACCCAAGGCTCTGAAGTAGCTCGCTCCCAAGAAAGATACCAACTCATCAAAGTAGTCGTTGCGGTTAAGCTTGTTGTGTAGTCTAAAGCCGGCATAACCTAAATTTTTGAAAGGAAAAAGTGCTTCATCACCCAGCCTAAAAGCCAAAGAATCATAGGTCAGCGGCTTGACCTCGTTGTTGTCTATCTCATAAACCAAAACCGGCTTTTTAAACAATGAGCCTAAGTGAAAAAACTGTACTTCATAGGGAAGTCCTTGATTATACCACGGGCTTTTTTCTCTGATATAGCGGATGGAGCGGTAATCATCATAGTCCATCTCTATCAATTCTTTAGGCAGAGGCTCGTTCCTGTCCATATAAGCTGCTTTGGACAGCGATTGTGCCATGGAAGCAACATCTTCAAAAGTAAAAGCAAAAGCATCTGAACAGATAAAAATTAAAAACAAGCTTAGCAGATATCGTTTCATAAACAGACTTTCCAATAAAATCAAAATATTATATAGCTTTAATACTCTAGATTTTATCTAGATAATCCTTTTAACTTATATCGTCAAGTTTATAAATTGCAATAAGGGCAAAACGGTATGTTTAATTTTTTTTTGGGGGGGGGGTAAAAAAACCACCCAAAAAGGGTGGATCTTTTATGGTGCTCTGGAAAAGACTCGAACTTTCACGGAGTAACCTCCACAAGTACCTGAAACTTGCGCGTCTACCAATTCCGCCACCAGAGCTTGCTTGTTTACCTAGATTGTTATACTCAAAATTCCGTAAGAATCAAGTAATAAAATTGAGCCTAAGGCAATTCTGTAGATTACAAACGGCAAAAAGGTCGATTTTTTGAGCCACCACATTACTACATAGATGGCAATTATAGAGGCAAGATACGAATATACAACCCCGTCAAACATCCAACCAATCTCTTGAAAATCTCCGGCTTGCCATACCTCGTATCCGGTTAAAACCGCCGCTGCAATAATCGCCGGTATTGATAACAACATCGAAAATTTGGCAGCTTCGCGACGCTCAAGACCTAAAAATCTGGCCATGGTTATGGTGATGCCCGAACGCGAAGTGCCGGGAATAAGAGCCAAACATTGTGCTAACCCAATTAAAATTGCATCAGTAACTCCCATATGTTTGATTTGACGAATCGTCATTGAAAAACTGTCGGCAACAAATAAAAGCAAGCCATAACCTAAAATCGTCCAGCCGATTATTCGGGTATCTCGCAACCATTCCATACCATAGCTCTTTAACGCAAAACCTGCTATTACCGCCGGAATAGTTCCAATAACTACGAGCCAAAAGACCTGAGCCCCATAATTTTTGAAATTGGGAATAAACTTAGTCTTAATTACACCTTTTATCATCTCCCATATGGTTTCGGAGAAATATATCATTACGGCCAATATCGAACCGACATGCACCGCGACATCCAAGGCTAAGCCTTGATCCGGAAAATAACTAAATTTTGATAATAAAATCAAATGCCCCGATGAGCTGACCGGTAAAAACTCGGTTATACCCTGCAATAAAGACAAATAAAATATTTGAAGCGTAGTCAATTTTATACTCTTTCTTTAATACCTAATGCCGTGCAAATTCTTTTCTTGAGTGCCAACGGAGATATCGGTTTAACCAAATATTCGTGTATGCCGATGCTCTTGGCATCCATTACCGTTTTTTCTTTGGTATCAATAGTTACCATTATTATCGGCAAATCTTTATTATCACCGATTTTGCCTTCTTTTATCCCGCGAGCTAATTCCAAGCCAGAACCTTCAGGCATCTGTTGGTCTAATAAAACAATGTTTATCTTGTAACCACGCAAAATTTCCATGGCCTCGGTTGTTGTGGCGGCTTCTTTGGTGTTTTTGATTCCGATTTGATAAAGAGCGGTTTTGACAAAGGTTCTGGAAAACTTGTCATCATCGACAATCAAACAAGTTATCATATCCAGATTAATCTGTTTACCGTTATTATTGGCTTCGTTCATGTTTACCTCACTATAGTTGAACTTATGATAAGCCGATATTTATTAAAAAAATACTTACAAAGTAAAACATTTTTCTCCGCTGTCACTCAACTGCAACAATGATTGCGGATTAACCCTGACATTGCGTAATGACGCCCCAAAATGCAAATGCGGGCCGGTAGCGCGCCCGGTTTGCCCAACGGTGCCGATAATATCGCCTTGTTTTACCATATCACCGCGTTTTACTTTCATATCTTGCATGTGAGCATAAATGGTTTGCAGGCCAAAACCATGATCAATAACCACGACATTGCCGGAATAAAACAAATCGGGATAGGCTAAAACGACCTCGCCGTCCGAAGAAGCTTTAATCGGGGTACCGGCTTTGGCGGCAATATCTATCCCCTGATGCGGACTTTTGGGAATATCGTTTAATATTCTTTGGCCACCGAATTTGCCCGATATGCGACCTTCTACCGGCATAATAAAGCCTTTTTGCCAATAGGTTTTGTCTTCAACACCTTTTAAGGCCGCCTTTACCACCTTGCCTTCAAGTTGAATTGCCTCCAAATCGGAATCCGACGGAGTTACCTTGCGTGGCGGAACACCTTTGATATTTTGAATATCCCAATCGGTTTTACCTACGGCAAATTGATAATCGGCACCACCGCCCATATTTTGCAAAACCTGCAACTGTTGCGTATTAATCTCGTCACGACCGAACGAGAGCAAAAATTCTCCGTCGGCAGTAGTTAAAATCTTTTCGCCGTTTAGGATAACCTCTTCTTGCGGTTTGGCTTTGCCGATAAGAATTTCGCCTTGTCTTACTTCGCCACAAAATTCAACGCCTAAGGCGAGCTTTGGCAAAGCCGCAAGGCTAAAAATCAAACAAAGATATTTGTTGTTTATCATCTTTTTTATCCTTTGGTTTGGAGGGGTGAGATTTTTTGATGTCGGCCTCGGGCGAGGTTTTGTAACTGCCGTCGGCAAAAATTATTTCAAGAGATTTGGCCTCTTGGGCGGCCGATGAATTATATATGGTTCGGCCTTTGTCATCTTTGACCCAGGCAAAACCGCGAGCCAAAACCGCATCAACCGAAACCGAAGATAATCTGGCCAACAGATTACTTAAGCTTTCTTGCTTTTTTTCGACAATGTTTTTGATATAAAACGGACGCAAATTGCACAAAGCAAGCTGATTGTTTTTGCCCAATAAAAAGTTTTTGAATGCGGTGTGCAACCTTTCGATGCGGTCATCAAATTTTTGGGTCGCTTCTTGCAAAATTTGCTCCAAATTAGGAATACCGCGGCCAAGTCCGGTCAAGATATTTTGCTGCTCGGCAAAATATCGCAAAATACCGTTTTTGAGGCGAGCATCGAGATTATTTACCATGGTTTGCAACTCGGCTCTTACCGGAACGGCAAATTCGGCGGCACCTGTGGGTGTGGGAGCTCTTTTGTCGGAAACATAGTCAATTAACATGGTGTCGGTTTCGTGACCGACGGCAGAGATTATCGGAATGTTTGAGGCATAAACCGCCCTGATTACGCATTCTTCGTTAAACGGCCACAAATCTTCCAAACTGCCGCCGCCGCGGGCTACAATCAAAACATCGGGTTTGGGGTAATCGGAAATTTCATCAAGGCGGTTAAAATCTTTAATAGCCTGAGCCACTTTTTCGGCGGCACCCTCGCCTTGCACCGGTGTGGGAATAAGTAGGATATGTGACGGAAAGCGGTCGCGAACACGGTGAATAATATCGCGAATAACCGCACCGGAAGCCGAGGTTACCACACCTATGGTCTGCGGCAAAAACGGCAACGGCTTTTTATGAGCAGCGTCGAACAGCCCTTCGGCAGCAAAAGCTTTTTTGCGTTCTTCCAAAAGTTTGAGCAAAGCACCGGTACCGGCAACTTCCATTGTGTCGATAACCAACTGATAAGAAGATTTGCCGGCAAAGGTGGTAATTTTGCCGGTGGCAATAACCTCGAGGCCGTCTTCGGGTTTGACCGGCAGACCTTGAGCCACACCTCGCCAAATTACTGCCGAAAGAGCGGCATTATCGTCTTTTAGGGTTAGGTACCAATGGCCGGAATCGGCTTTTTTGGCACCGAAAATTTCACCCCTGACCCGCACGCGGCTAAAAGTGCTTTCGACAAACCTCTTGATTTCGTACGATATTTCGCTGACGGTAAATTCCGGCATTTGCGGAGCCGCCGGATTTTGTGCAAACAAATCTTCCATTAAACAATAGCCTTTAATCAAACAAATTTGAGCTGATTTTAGCCGCTTTTGCAATATTTGTTAAGCACAAAGAAAAGGTTATTCAAAGTTTTATATTCATCTTGGAGGAGATGAAGATTATTTAAAATTCAATTATAAATATTGATTATGTTAAATTATTGAAATATTATTGTGTATGTATTTGATATGTTTTGAGGCTGAGGCGAGATGGCGTGGATTAGAGAAAAATCAGAGGGCCAAATTTATTAAACAAACTCAGCCCTCGTTTTTTGGTTTATCTATTCTTTGTCTTTCAATACAAAGCACAACTCTTTTTTATAGAATTTAAGTAGTTGACGATAACTGCGAGATGACAAATTTTCTCCGCGTTCCATCATACAAATCATATTCATTGACAGCGGGGTCTGCAAAGCAACATCGTGCAAAGACAATCCTCTTTCTTGTCTTAGTGCAATCAGTTGCGGTGCCAGCTGTTTGCGAATTAGTTGTTTTATGTTCATTTTTAATAAACTCCCCAATAACTGATTAAAAAAAAGACCACCTTTTTTAAGAGGCGGTCGGAGAGTTCGAAAATCATATAGCACAAAATGACTCTTTTAACCTTTAGGCTGAGGCCTTGAACATTCGTTAAAAGCTCCCCGACCATAAAAAATATGCATCGGGGACATATTCAGCCGCAATTTCGGCTTAACGATGTTATATCCAAACACCGTGTGTGATAAGAGCTTTCGACAGCTCCGAGCTCAACACTCTAAAAGCGGCAACAGCACCGCTTCTTAAGTAGAGAGGATATTTTTTTATCGGTTCGCAGTCAAGAGTTTTTTAGATTTTGCAATTTTATCAAAAAAAAACGCCCGCATATTCGCGGGCGTTTGTTTTTTATAAAGTAGCTTTGATGGCTGAGATTGCTTCATCAAACTTGTCGGTTATCGTGCCGCCGGTTTGAGCCATATCTGCCCTGCCACCGCCACCTTGTGCTCCGACGAAAGGTGCGACCAATCTTACCAAATCTACTGCCGAATGCTTGTCTTTGATATCATCACTAACCCCGATTACTACCGAAGACTTGCCTTCGTTTACCGCAAATAATGCTACAACCAAGTTGTCTTTATATTTGTCTTTTAACTCATCGACCGCAGCTTTTAATTCTTTGGGCGAAATATCGCTCAAGGTCTTGGCAACCAGCTTGGTGCCGTTTACCTCTTCAACCTCGTTTTCTCCGCCTTTGGCTCCGCTGATGAGCTGTTTTTTCAATTCAAAAATCTTGGCTTCCATTTCTTTGCGTTCGGCCAAAAGCTGAGCAACACGGCTTTCTATATCGTTAACGCCGACTTTTAAGAGTTTGCTTACACTGTGAGCCTTATCTTCCATATCGCGGGTATGCTCAGCCGCACCTTTACCGGTTACACATTCCAAACGACGAACACCGGCCGCAACCGCAGAATCAGACAAAATACTAAAGCCGCCGATATCACCGGTATGCTTTACATGGGTACCGCCGCAAAGCTCGGTCGATACACCGTCGCCGACACAAACAACTCTAACTTCATCGCCGTATTTTTCGCCAAACAGAGCCATTGCTCCGCTGTTGATGGCTTCATCATGGCTCATTAACTTGGTTTGAACCTCGTAGTTGGCTCTTATCATTTCGTCAACTCTGTCTTCGAGTTCACGCAGTTCTTCCAAAGTAATTTGCTTGTTATAGGCAATGTCAAAACGCATTCTGTCGGCAGCAACATAAGAACCTTTTTGGGTTACACCGGCACCGAATTTTTCTTGCAAAGCTTTGTGCAACAAGTGAGTAACGGTGTGGTTGCCTTGAATAGCGTGTCTTGTCTTGGCATTTACCTCAAATAATGCCGTATCACCGTTTTTGACTTTACCTTTGAGCAAACGGCACATATGAACATGCAAACCATCGCATTTCTTTTTGGTATCATAAACTTCGGCTTCAAAATCAGCACCTTTAATTACGCCTACATCTCCTACCTGTCCGCCCATTTCGGCATAGAACGGAGTTTGGTTGGCAAGTAAGCAAAATTCACCTTCTTTAACCTCGGCAACCGGTTCTCCGTTTTGAACCAAAGCGGTAATTAATCCGTCGGTCGATAGGGTATTGTAGCCTAAAAATTCGGTTGAACCTAATTTGTCTTGCAGTTCGAACCAAACTTTTTCGGTTCCGGCATCACCAGAGCCGGCCCAGTTCTTGCGAGCCTCGGCCTTTTGGGCGGCCATGGCGTCGTTAAAGCCTTGTTCGTCTACTTCTATGTTACGCAACTTCAAAGCATCTTGCGTTAAATCCAACGGGAAACCATAGGTATCGTATAGCTTAAACGCAACTTTCCCATCCAAAACCGCACCGGCGGTGAGACCTTGGGTTTCGTCATCAAGCAACTTCAAGCCTTTTTCCAAAGTTTTGATAAAACGTTCTTCTTCGGTCTTGATGGTTTCTCTTATCAGGGTTTCGGCCTTATACAACTCGGGATAAGCATCGCCCATTTCTTTTTGTAAAGACGGCAACAACTTATAAATCATCGGCTCTTTAACCCCCAGCATGTGAACATGACGCATGGCTCGGCGCATAATACGACGCAAAACATAGCCCCTACCCTCATTAGAGGGTAAAACACCGTCGGCTATCAAAAACGACATTGAACGCAAGTGGTCGGCAATAACATTGTGCGAAGCCTTTAGCTCGCCTTTGGGGTCGGAATTGGCTAAATCGGCAATCGACTTAATCAGATTTTGGAAAATATCAATATCATAATTGGAGTGAACACCTTGCAAAATCGCCGAGATACGCTCCAAGCCCATACCGGTATCGATACACCTTTGCTTGAGCGGAATTCGCGTGCCGTCAGGCAAATCCTCAAACTCGTCAAACACCAGATTCCAAATTTCTATCCAACGGTCGCCGTCTTCTTCCGGGGTTCCGGGAAGACCGCCCCAAACCTGAGGCCCATGGTCGTAAAAGATTTCCGAACAATAACCGCAAGGTCCGGTATCGCCCATCTGCCAAAAGTTATCTTTGGTGGCTATCGGGATAATTCTGTCTTCCGGCAGTCCGGAAACTTTTTTCCAGATATCTCTTGAAACTTCGTCGGTGTGGAAATAAGTGACCGCCAATTTATCTTTGCTGATACCAAACTCTTTGGTGACAAGCTCCCAAGCAAAGGCTATTGCCTCGTCTTTGAAGTAGTCGCCAAAAGAGAAGTTTCCCAACATCTCAAAAAAAGTGTGGTGTCTGACATCATAACCAACCGAATCCAAGTCATTGTGCTTGCCACCGGCGCGAACCGATTTTTGCGAGGTGGTGGCTCGTTTGTACGGAGCGGTTTCGTTGCCGGTAAAAATATTTTTAAATTGTACCATGCCCGAGTTGGTAAACATTAATGTCGGGTCGTTGTTGGGTACCAGAGAAGAAGACGGAACAATCTTGTGTCCGTTCTTCTCAAAGTATTTTAAAAAAGTACTTCTTATTTCATTAAGTGTTGCGGTCATTTTTGCTTTCCAATATCTTGCTTATTGTTTTAACTGGTTATTGATAAAGCAATCTTTGACAACTGGCAAGCTTTTTTTTAGCTTACGGCTATACTCCATCCGGCCTCATATACAAACAAAGCGTTTAGGAATACCGCAAACAATAACCATAATGCGTACGGGTATATCAAGCGGCCCGACCAAATATTGATTTTGCCGTAGATAATCGACATAACCGCAACTATCATGTATAAAACAGCAACAACTATTAATCCTAATCCCAATTGCCCCATACCAAAAAACAGCCAGCACCATAAAACCTGCAAAACTTCTTGTACGATAAACCAAAAATGAGCCAAGTTACGCAACTTTGTTGCCGGAGACAATAAAATCATACTGGTAGCAATTATCAAAAGTATATATAAAATATTCCACATTATCGGGAAAACATAATTCGGCGGCGTGGCTGACGGTTTGGCAAAAGATGCATACCAACCTTCAACGCCTACACTTGTAAACAGTGAACATAAATATCCGCCTAAAAATACCAAAATCGTAACATAGGCAACTTTTGCAAATTTAATCATATTTTTACCCCCTTGATATATAAATCATTTTCGTGATAATGATTTAATTATAATTTTTCTTTTTTAAATAGGCAGTAAAAATTGGAATATAATCACAGGTTGATTAAAGCGGAGGTTGAAAAAGTTTATAACAACCTTATCGTCGATGTAAAACTTGAAAACTCGCAAATAGTTCCGGCTTTTTGCGGGGCTACCGAAATTGCTCAGATGTGCCTGCCTAAAACGCCTTTGTGGCTTAAGCGGACCTCAAGACCGGGACGCATTATCAAATATAATATATCTTTTATCAAAACTCCAGAAGGCATCATTTTTGCCAATCCCAAATACAATAAAGATTTGTTCTTGGAAGCTTTTAATAATAAAAAAATCTCCGAATTTGCCAACTATTCAAAATGCAAGCTTTTGGGAAGTTCCGATAATTTTAACGGTATTGATTTTGAACTGACCGCAGAATCGGGCAAAAAATGCTTTGTTTTTGTTTCTCCGGTATATAATAAAGCCAACGAAAATGTTATCTTTCCCACCTCCATTAATTTTTTTGAAATAAACATGATGGAGGAAATGAAAAAACGCCGGCAAACCGGAGCCGAGACTTTCGTCTTTATGATTGCACCTCGTGAAGATTGCATGAATGCTCGTTTCGTGTGGAATCGCGATGCCAATGCTTCGGCTGCTTATTTCGAGGCGGCAAAAAACGGCTTGAATTTTTTGTGTTATGGGTGCAAAATCGGCAAGAATGTTATAGAAATAAATCGCAGACTAGAAATTTTGTACTGATTAAGGGGTGAAAAAGTGGCTGATAAAAAAGAATTTCGTAATACAGACGGCATTGTAATTCATACTGACGAAAAAGATTTTGAGGGCATGCGTAAAGCCGGTAGATTAGCGGCCGAATGCTTGGATTATATTACACCGTTTGTCGAGGTTGGTGTCACAACAGAGTATTTAGATGATTTGTGCCGCAAATTTATCCAATCACATGGTGCAATTCCGGCTTGTCTGGGATACCACGGATACCCCAAAAGCACCTGCATTTCCATCAATCATGAAATTTGCCACGGTATTCCTTCCACAGAAAGAAAACTCCTTAACGGCGACATGCTTAATATTGATGTTACCGTTATCTTGGACGGCTGGTACGGTGATACCTCAAGAATGTATTATGCCGGAAAGCCTTCGGTTAAAGCCAAGAGGCTTTGCGATGTTACCTACGAATGTATGATGCGAGGAATCGAAGCAGTTAAACCGGGGGCTCATTTTGGTGATATCGGTGCAGTTATTGAAGAGATTGCCCACCACTACGGGTATTCGGTAGTGGACATGTTTTGCGGTCATGGCTTGGGCAAAATCTTTCATGATGAACCTAATGTTATGCACTGTGGCAAAAAAGGAACCGGACCAAGGTTGGAAGAAGGAATGTTTTTTACCATTGAACCGATGATTAATTTTGGCAAAAAAGAGGCGACAATTTTATCAAACGAATGGACTGCCGTCACTAAAGACCGTTCTTTATCGGCACAGTTTGAGCATTCGCTGGCAGTGACCAAAGACGGATTTGAGGTGTTTACCTATTCTCCGGCCGGACTTGATAAACCTCCCTATAAATAGATAATGAACTATGACTGACGAAACCCCTGACTACATTGGACATCGCAAAAGGTTAAAAGAGCGTTTTGTTAAAAGCGACGGCAGAGATATGGCCGATTATGAATTGCTTGAGCTTATCTTAACCCTTGCTATCCCCAGACGCGATGTTAAACCTATCGCTAAACAACTAATCAAAACTTTTGGTGATTTTGCCGGCGTGGTTAATGCCTCTCCGTTGCAACTTATGGAAATAAACGGCGTTAAAGACAGCGCGGTCACCGTTTTGAAAATTATCAGAGCTGCCGCACAAAGGCTTTCTTGGCAAAATTTGGCTTCCGATGATATGCCTGTGTTACTCAATATCGATAGCTTAATTGACTTTTGTCGCTGCGCAATGGCTTATTCCGATGTTGAGGAATTGCATATCATATATCTTGATGCAAAATTAAAGGTTATTAAAACCGAACTGATGCAGAGAGGCTCGCTTACAGGCGTTTCGGCCTCACCGCGTGATATAGTCAAGTCGGCAATGGAAAATAAAGCCGTAAGTATAATCATGGTTCATAATCATCCGTCCGGAAACACCAAACCTTCGGAAAATGACAAAATCATCACCAAAAAAGTGGCTGAAGCCTGTGAAATTATGGGGCTTAAACTGCAAGAGCATATAATTATAAGCAAAAGCTCCTACTATTCATTCCGTGAACACGGTCTTATCTAACCGAGCTTTGAATTTACTATAACTTCTTCTATTAAAATGGTAATGTTGCTGGTAAACAATTTTACCGAGATTGCCAGTAATATTATACCAAAAAACTTCTTTACCATGTACAAGACACCGGCACTGATATGTTTTTCGATATGACGAGTGAGTTGCAAAATCACATAAACACAGATCATATTGGCAAAAATGGCCGATATCAAATTTATCGGGGAAAATTGCGAGCGAATGGCCAACATGGTGGTGAGGCCGCCGGCTCCGGCAATAAGCGGAAATACCAGCGGGAAAAAGCTTGAATCTTTCGGCGTGTCGGAAGTATCCTTAAAAATAGAAATATCCAATATCATCTCACATGAAATAACAAAAATTACCAAAGAACCAGCAACCGCAAATGATGCCGTATCAACACCAAATAACTTTAAAAATGCTTCTCCGACAAAATAAAAAACCATAAACATCAAAAAAGCCAGTATAGCCGTCTTCACGGGGCGTATGACCTTGCCCTTCTTGCGCAAAGAAATTACTATCGGCAAAGAACCCGGCATATCTATAATCGCAAACAAAACAAAAAATGCTCCCCAAAACTGTTGCCAATCAAAAGTTTCTATCATCATTTCGCTCCTTAGATTACGGTTTTGGCCCGAATATAGTAGCCTTTTTGTTTTTGGCAATAAATTTAGGAATTTGTGCACCGAATAATTATCTAAAAAAACTTGCCTAATGGAAAACACCGTGTTACCTTCCGTAAGAGGTATTTGTGTCAGAAAGGTCTACAATATGTTGTCTTTACTTGTTTTTTTCATCGGTTTCATGCTATTTTCATCCGCAAACTGGGTGGTTAGAAAATTTGGTGAAGTTACTTATGAACAAATTATGTTTCACCTAAATATGCCATTTGATTCCGAAATCAGAATGGTGATGAGTTTCTTGAAAAATACCGTTATGACCGGTGCTATTATTGCGGTTGTATTGGCAATCTTGTTTTGTACAAAATACAAATTCCATGTCAAAATAATTGATGCCGTTAGAGAAAAAGTATATAAAAAACGCTTACTCTTGAGCCTTTGCTGGCTTGTGTTCTGCTTGGTATTCGTCTTCTTTAGAATGAATGTGTGGAATATGATTACTTTCCACAAATATAAAAGCGAAACATCTAACTTTTATGAAGAAAATTATGTTGTCCCGCAAAATGTAAAAATTACCTTCCCCCAACATAAAAGAAACTTGATATTGATTTTTGCCGAATCGATAGAAGCAACCTATGCCAAGACACCGGAGCATAACTACTTTAAGTATGACTTGCTTCCTAACTTGCATAAACTGGCTAAAGAAAATATTAACTTCAGCGATAATGAATACTTCGGCGGTTCTTATGAAATTGACGGCACTCAATGGACGCAAGCAGGTTTATTTGCACAAACTTGCGGCGCACCGATACAACTACCGATTAATGATCCAAACTGGTTTCAGCCTAAAAACGGATTTTTCCCTAAGGCATGGTGCTTGTATGACATCTTAAAACAAGAAGGTTATGAGCAAAGTTTTCTTATCGGTTCAAACGGTGAATTTGCCGGAATGGATAAATTCTTGCAATCTCACGGTGATCCTAAGTTACTTGATACCAACTATTATGCCGATCGCGGAGATATCGAAATTTCATTTGAGAAAACCACCAAGCTCTATGACAAACAAGTATTTGCCTATGCAAAAGACGAACTTGATTTGTTGGCTAAACAAAATAAGCCCTTTGCCTTTACTTTGATGACACTTGACACACACTACGGAACCGCAAAGTTTTCCGATGATGTATGCGAAAGAAAATACGGCCAACACAATAGTATCGAAAATGTGGTATCTTGTGCCGATAAGCAAATAGCAGATTTTATATCTTGGCTAAAAGAACAGGAATTCTACAAGGACAGCGTAGTTGTCGTGCTTGGCGACCATCTGACCATGAATCCGATATTTACCAAAGAAATGAACCGCAAGCCGATAAACATATTTATCAACTCTCCGGTGGCGGCGGCAAATACGCAAAACCGTATTTTTACACCATTTGATATTTACCCCACCATTGTTGAAAGTTTGGGAGCTAAAATCGACGGGCACCGCCTAGGTTTGGGAACATCTATGTTTTCTGATGTTCCGACTTTAACCGAAAGTAAGATGAGTGTTGAAGATATGGATATTAATGTCAGAAAAAAATCAAATCTCTACGATTGGTTGCTTTACGGTAAAGAAGTAAGAAACTAAAAAATTTATTTTTTTACATAATTAATAAACATTTTTGTTGATTTTGGACAAAATCGTGTTACTTTGTGGCTGTCTTAAAATTTACAATTATGGATAAAAATTTTTATGGTAAAAAGAAAATTGCTCAGCTTTCTAAAGATGAATGGGAGCAGATTTGCATGAAGTGCGGCAGATGCTGCTTGTATAAACTAGCTGATGGTGAAAAAGTACTGTTCACAGATTATGTCTGTGAGTTCTTTGACATTGAACACGGGTGTTGTTCCTGCTATGACAAAAGAGATGAAGTAGCCGGAGATATTTGTCGGAAGGTAGACCTTAAGTTATTGGAAGAATCGCCCGAGGATTTGCCGGAAGATTGTCCGTATCGTTTGTTGTATGACGGTAAGCCGTTGCCTGATTATCATCCCTTGGTAACCGGCGACAAAAACTCGGCAATCATCGCCGGAAAAACCGTAAGTACAATGAATATTAGGTCAATCAGTGAACTGACTGAAGCTCAAGATGCTTTACTCAAAAAAAGTAAAGAATTAGGTTGGACCAGAGGAAAAACCAAAGAAGAGATGGATAAACTGATGGATGAATACGCCCCTAATATTTTAGCAGTGTACTCTATAAAGCACAAGACATCTCAAAGCTAAGCAACAGGATTGTTAAATAAAAATTATTAAGTATGAAATCAAAAAAACTGGAAGCTCTTAAAAAAATCTCAGAGTTAATGAAAGAAAATGAAATTTCTGTGGAGAACATCAGAAATTTTAAAGAAGCAAAAGAATATCATGATTATGATTTGCTGTGTGTTTGCGATGGCAAAAAGGTGAGACTTCCGTTTAACAAAGGGAAAGATCTAAATCCTATCGGATTGTTTCCTTTGGGTGATTCGTTTTCTTATATTGAATTAGACGAATTGCCGGAAGCTTTACGCGAACATGCCGATCAGGACAGACTACCGGAAGTAAGTTTTTGTGAGGATATGTGCCTTGATATAAAAGGTATAAATAATCACTTAAGAAAATTGGACAAGCCAATTTTGCGAGGTGAGTATTTTGCGATTGGCAAGTTCTTACAGGAACACAACTGGATTGTCAAATTCGACGAACCTTGTACGGAACTTCCCAGCGATTACTATGATGAGGAAGCAAAAAGGGCTAAGATTCGCTATTGCGGAAAGTTCTTACCCTTTTAACATTTAACAAAAGACGCCTTTTAAATAGGCGTCTTTTGACTTTTTAGACAATCTCATAATCAATGCGTCGCTGCTTAAGTTTATCTAAAACCATCGGCAAGTACTCCTTATCGTATTGTTGATTCCACTTTAGTAAACGCAACATAGCAGAAAAACTTTCCTTGCCTTGTGTCTTTTCTATACCTAGTTTGCGTGCGACAAAACGCTTAAGACACCTTAAGTGCCTTATATATCTCGGAGTTTGTAAAATAATTACCTTATCAACCTTTGACAGCATTGGCATCACCCAATCGCCAAAATACACACCCTCACAAATCCAGTCGTGATTTGCGTTTAATATGGTTTGCAGCATTTCGGCTCTCTCGGCTTTGTCGCGTTTGCAATCATACATATGCTCGCCGACACCGGCCCAATTGAGGTAATCGAGGTCAAAATGCGGAACATTATATTGGGAGGACAATGTTTTGGCATAAGTGGTCTTACCGCTGCCGGGGCCTCCGGTGATATAAATTTTCATAATACTTAATAATCCAATGGATTTCCTTTCATATCTATTCTGAGCTGATAAGTATCATACATAATTGTAATCTTATAAAATAAAAATTGATTTTTGGTAAAAACATATTACTCTAATGGCATTGTATTGTGATATATGGAGATTTCTGATGAATGTTTATGAAAAAGTTAAATTTTTAGAAAAAGAAATTAAAGAAAATAAAACCCATAATTCACCTTTTAATATATGGGCATTTATATTTTCTTCTTTCTACTTTTTATATATTGGAATGGATGGTTATTTTCTTGTTTTTGCGTTGTTGCCGTTTGCTCTATCTATTCCCTTGCTAATATTTACATTTTTTGGTCTCGCGTTTGTTATCGGGTTTGTAATATCGCACATAGTAGCCGGATTTATAGCCAACCGAGCCTATAAAAAGTATCGAGAAGAGTTTGTCGAAGAGCATAAAGGTGCCGACTTGAATAAAACGGTAGAGTATTTTGCCATATCATCACTAAGGCTAATTCTTGGATCTATTATCACCGGCGGATTTTATTTGCTTTATTGGAATTTTAAAAACTGGAATGTTTATCAAAAAACAACCAAAGACGATATTAACCCTTATATCAGAGCATGGTTTTATCATCTGACCATGCCATTTTTGTTTAAGAATATGAATAAGACCATAAAACCTAAAAAATCTTTGGTTTTATACGGTGTGCTTTATCTGTTGTCTTTTGTGGCAATTTCTATTATCAGCTATTTGGCCAACGGCAACATAAATATTCAATTACTCCTTGTTCTCGGCTTGACGGTATTAGCTTTGTATCTCGCAACACCTTTCCTTTTGTTGCCGGTACAACGAGCAGTAAATCGTTATACCACGGAGACTTTGCAAAAACCTTTGGTTAAAAAGTTTTTACCTTGGGAGATTTTTTTCTTAATATTCGGAACAATTATAACTCTTGCCAATATTTTTAGTCCGCAAGAGAGCCTATGGACGCAAGAGCAAGAAGAAAAAATCGGAGCTTCGGTTGGATTTATTTATCGTCATACCCAAGCATATTCCGATTTTTGCAAAAAATCCGGTTATGAATTAAAAATCTATCCCGATGAATTTAGGGCTTATTTTGCTCAAGATATTGAAAATTTGGAGGCAGAATTGGCAACTCAAGGGCTTACAATTGAAGGCTTGCAACAAACCTATATTACACCGCAGGCTAAAGAATTTATGGAAAGATTAATCGCTGAAGAGTTTGATTGGCTAAAAAAATCTTTAACTTTGGCGGCAATTTCACAACAAGCCAATATTCCTGCGGAAAATTTGTCTTGGAAGGATGACATGTCTGAAATTATGACGATGGAAGATGTTTGCAGTATTTTTGATGAGGTGGGAATGAGTGTTTTGAAATCCGGCGAAAACAAAGATTTTCTGAGTAAAAATTCGCTGTAATTTATAAAAAGGCGGTATCACCCGCCTTTTTTGTTTATCAACTATTTGCCCAGCCGAAAGCGGCTCGCGACCACATTCTGTTATCATTTCCTTGGGGTTTAGCCATAATTCCGCCGACCGTAGGCTCTTTACAACCGGTAGTTTCGGGATAGGAAAACGGCTCTTTGGTCAAATAACATTTGGCCATATCGGCAAAAATTCTGGCTTCCATATATTTACCGTCATACCCAAAATCATCGGAATATTTAATTGCAGCATTGGGATTTTTGACTTTGGTAAAAACATTTTCATGCTCCGGCAAAACTTTTGCCTCACCATTTAGTAAATTCTTAAAATCTTGCAAAATAACCGGATTTTTCCACCCACCGCCAAAAAGCAAGAAATATTCCGGCTGCCTAATATCATCGGGAATTAGGCTCAAATTATAGGTCATAATATAAGCACTGAAAAATTCGGCCGTTCGCACCCGGTCGGCCAAAGTTAATTTGTTATCCGATAACTCGGGGATATTTCTATACCAAGCGGGATCAGATGATTTGGGCGGCATGGCAGTGATAAAATTTTCTTTTGTATCGGTAACAACCGCCTGATTGAACAATTGACGCAAAAGCCCATAATTAATCTTGCCTTGCTTGCCGGTTTGGCCGTCCATGTCGCAAGGCAAGCCTTTTTCTTTTTGCATAAGCAAATCCGGAAAATGATTAAACGGACCGGTATCCCAGCCTAAGACTACATCTTTGCCGGTTATAAGATTGGTTGATATTATGGCAACATTTCCGGTGTTGCCACCGTTGCAAAATGCAACCGGAAAGATGTTTTTGCTTTGCAAATCCTTGGCAATATGCTGATTGTGAACCGGAGCCAAGGGAGCCCCCTCGCCTAAATTCATGATGTCATCAGAACGAAAGTCGTAAACCACCGGAATGCCCGTCAAATCGGCAAGCATTTGCCCGCTACCGATTTGCAAGGTATAAATGTCGGCAGGATTTTTGCTTTTGGCAATAGAGGGCGGGCGGTGTCCGCAGGTCTGCCCATGAAAGCCGATGGCGTCAACCGTGGTTTTATCAATACTATTTTCTGACAGTAAGCGGTTTACGGTTGAAGCAACTAACTTAATATAATCATCGTGTAGGTTTCTAAAATCATCGGGATGAGCGGCAACATAGGCCACAATATCACCGTTGTTTTGTGCCAACCACGATTTAAGAGCACGAAATCTGTCGCTGATTGAAGTTGGAATATCTTGCGAAATTCCGCAAATATCCCTAATCTGCGAGCCAGTAAACTCCGATAACACCACATCAACGGCGTCAAGCGAGTTCCCGGTCATAATACCGATACAACGAAATAGTTTTTCCATATTGGCAACCTATTTAAATCTACAGTTGCCGTAATTGTAACGAGCCGCACCTTTGATGTAAACAAAAATTTGTTGGTTACACCGGCTATAAAAATTTTTGGACACAAAACAAATACCCCATCTTGATAGATAGGGCATTTGTCATTGTTTTTAATGGTGTTTTTATTATCTTCCGTTAGCGGTATTGCTATTGGAATTGGTATTTGGCATTTTGGTTATTTGATATGCTTTGGAAAATTCATTTTTCTGAATCATTCGCATACCGGAGCTATCCTTCAAGATATAAGCACCGCCTTTATCCGCTGTTTGAGAATGTCCTTCTGCACCTTCAAACTGCGTTCCTTCGGCGACATATATTGCTTGTACAGCTTCTTTCTTTTTTACACCTGAAAACACTTTTCCCGGCTTGATGTCTTCTTTGGCCGGAGCATCTTTAAGACCTGCGGCAAAATTTACATCGCTGTCCCATAAATCTGCCTTACCGCCTTCATTTACAACATTTTTAGCCAAGTAATCAATGAACTGTTGAACTTTACCTGCGGTCATAAAAGTTGACGGATTGTCTTTCAGGTATTGTTCTATTTTTTCTTGACGGCCTGGTGCATCATAGCAGATAAGAACTCCGTCATTTTGCTTTAGCACTTGTTCTGCATTATCTTTTGGATTTTTAAATGTCAAACCTTTAACATCTTCCATAAATGGACCATCGGCACCCCATTCTTGTCTTTTAGCTTCCTTGGCACCGGCAAATCCGTATGCCGGAATGATAATTCGCTTCATGTCGCTGGGTACTGCTTCTATGGTTGGTTTTTCAAACATTTTTGCTGCTTGTTCGTTGGTTATCATCGCTTCCTCCATTTGACAAAAATAGACATATTTATAATTTAATTATGACATAAACCAACGATTGTGACCGATGCCGTCACAGCAAAGATAGTTGTCGCAAATATTCAACTAGTTCTTTGTTTTAATGAATTATTATTAAGTATCTAAAATAAAAAAATAATGGTTGATTTTATCGTTCTAATAAAATGACCGGTATTTGTAATAAATTTGAAGGAGAACACTATGTCTGTAATTGGTTATATTCGGGTTAGTTCCAATAAACAAACCTATGCACACCAACACTTTGAGATTGAACAATTTGCTAAAAGTCAAGGATT
>CALYBC010000004.1 GCA_944393725.1 uncultured Alphaproteobacteria bacterium
GATAAAACAGAAACCCAATATAGACAGACATATAAACGATGATTTCCATAATTGAAAATGGCAAAGTTATTGTTTTTGGCAGCTTAAGTGCACCATAGATTTTTAGAAGCGTATAAAATGGTAAACCAAAAAAGTAAACACAGCACAAACCAAAACCACTAAAACGACAAGGCAACCCCTCGGCAGAATAAAACCAATGAAAATAGTTGCTCCAACCAAATGAAAGGTAATCAAGCTCAAATTCTCCGTATTCCGGTGTCATACAAGCATCGACCTCACCAACTTGTCCCAAAAGAATATTTCCCCATGAATAGATGGCTACAAAGAGAACTAATTCTAAGAACAAATACAAAATTGATTTTGCAACTATCTTCATCGGTTAATTCCAATATTTTCAATAAAAAATAATTATAAATCGTCAACTTCTTGCCATGTTTCCAAACACCATGATTGAGAATGTCCTTCAGCAATACAATTATCAATAAATTTATACCTAGAGTGTCCCCACATCACAAATATTGCAAGCAATAGGATTACAAATAGCATAATCACAAACAAGATTATCGATTTTATGTTTTTTATAAAATTTTTCAATAAAACCTCCTATTCAAATATGGTAATAATTTTCACATTATTACTATAATCAATTTTTGCTACCAAATGTTTTGCTTTCTCATATTTGGAGTTCTTAGATAATCTAAAAGTTCTAAACAGCTTTTATCAGGATTATTTTGCCCCAGAGTACTTCCTAATTGATTATTTTGCAAATCTTTTTTACTGTCCTCAATTATAGATTGATGAGATTGATTATTAAAAATTTTTTTGAAATAATCCCAACCTTCTTTGGCATATCCTAGCAAAATCCCATTACGCTGGCTGTTTGGACTGATTTTAGCTAACTGACATTGTAATAATGGATGATAATAATTATCTATGTTTGCAGCTTGTCCCGAGCCATAGATATTTACTAATTTTCTACCAGTTTCATTCATTTTATCATAATAATCCTTAGCTATAACTATATCAGCAATAAGTTCTCCTATAGTTGTAGCAGGATGAGTTGCTCCATTTGTTACTGCTGAGCTAAAACCTTTAAGAATTTCTCCTGTAGAATAGCGTCTGTTATTAGGATTTTCATTAATGGGCCTAGCTGGAACCGATTTATTATTCCGGAAGGAAACACTTTGCGTTACTAAAGGTGCCGGTGTTTGGTATTGGTCTTTATTCCAAACACTTTGGGTTTGCGTTTGATTAAGCATGGTTTGATTTAGAGTATTATTATTTCCAAACATGTTTTTTCCAAACATATAATAATTGTTTTGTGCTGGTAGCGTGCTGTTTGGTTCTTGCTGATTGGTGTCATTTACTTTCTGTTCAAAGCTTTGAGCCTGGTTTTGAGTATAATCATTTTGCTCTAATAATTGTTTTATTCTGGCATAAGGGTTGATTGAATTAACAAAACTTGAATTTGTATCTGTCTCTGTGGAATTGTTATAGGTCTGATTTTGAATATTTGCAGTCAATGTATTATTCATATTCTCAATATTTGGAGATATATGCGAATTGCCGAAGCCAAAATTGTTATCGGACGAACTTCCCCAAAAGTTGGTGCCTGATTGCGGATAGTCTTGGGTTATACCATGGTTATTATAATTTTTAATAATTTGGTTTTCTCTTTGTTGCCTTGCCATTTGATATTCTATCTCATCACGAGTAGTAAAACCGCTATGGTCAACACCATAGCTATCAATCTGATTTTCACCGGTTTGATAACCAAGCGGTGATTTATATTTGTTGTAAAAGTCCATGTTATTTCTCCTTATCTGATAAAAAGTTAAAATTACAATGGACATCATAAATTATTTTAAAAAGCCCTGTCTATCAGCTATAGTTAACAAAGAATCAACTTTATCATTCAAGAGCTTTTTTAAACTCCCGATTATTAGCCTGAGCGAGTTGATTTAGCTTGCTTTGCCAGTTGCTTTGACGATACGGAATTGAAATTTTCGCCGCTTTGGTTCCTAAGAACCATAAAACAAAGCCGTTTGCTGTCAATTTTTTACCTAATTTCATATACTTATTAAATCTTTGCTTTTGAATTTTTTTGAAATATTCACGAAACGGTGCATATTTTTTATCCCGGGACTGTGCTCTTTTTTGTGCTTCTTGAGAGCGATTTATTTTGCAAAGAACTTCAACCGATTCTTTCCTACTGTCTCGCCAGTGCCTTATTTCATTGGTTATGGTTAATATTATCCAGTTGGTTATTTGGCTTTGCAAAGACTTTGTATCCTGCATTTGATTAAATTTACGCAAGATAAAATCAAGTAGACGTAACTTATCTATCTCAATAACACTATTTGCCGATAAGAGTAATTCCGGCTCAACCTTAAAATAAGCCGCAAGTTTAGAAATCTCCGGTGTTATCAGCTCCAAAGATGAATTCTCTATCGCCTCCAAGGTTTTAAGAGGAATTTTAGTCTTTGCCGCCAGAGTTTCTAACGACATTTTCTTAAATTTGCGGAAAAAGGCAATTTTGTTACCGGTATTTAAAATATATTCTTCCCAAAGTCCATGGTTTTTAGGCATCAACTCTCTCCTTACAAATATTATTTTTATCTTATATAGGGAATAAATATCGCGGATGCAACTAATGGGAATTATTAACTATTAAACACACATACTTATTAGAAATTTTATATTTTATATCCTGAAATAAAAAACAAGGATTTGAGCAAAATTGCTAAAAGCCTTTGTTTTCAAAGTGGTGCGCTAGGCCGGAATCGAACCGGCACGGAGTTGCCTCCAACAGATTTTAAGTCTGCAGCGTCTACCAGTTCCGCCACAAGCGCATAATCTAGGCAACCTTATACTAATCTTTTTTATTAATTGCAAGTCTATTTTTTTTATTTGATACCTTATTTTTGGTTAAATGGTTTTTTATAGTTGTTTTTTTGTGTGTTTTGTGTTTCTCTTAACCCTGTTATAACTTAAACATTGGTAAAAAACGACAGTTGACAGCGTCACGGTTTTTTACCTTAAACTGGTAAGGATGATAATATGATTAAAACTTTTGATATTTCTTGGAAGGACTATTTGCTTCCTAATATTCATCGTGAAGGATGGAGGTTCGTCGGAATTTTTGCGGCAATAACTGCGTTATTGGCAATACTTTGGGAACCTTTGGGATGCTTGGGTTTGGTCGTTACAGTTTGGTGTTATTACTTCTTTCGCGATCCGCAACGCGTTACGCCAGATATTGATAATGTGGTCGTTTCTCCCGCGGACGGAATCGTGCAAATGATTGCCAAAGTTAAGGCTCCGGAAGAACTTAATATGGGCGATGCTACGTTTACTCGCGTAAGCGTGTTCATGAGTGTGTTTAATGTGCATGTTAATCGTGCTCCGGCAGAGGGCAAAATTACCAATGCCGTTTATGTGCCCGGAAAATTTTTGAATGCGACCCTTGATAAGGCAAGTAAAGATAATGAAAGACAGTTGTTGGCTATGAAAACTAAATCAGGAAAAGATATTTGCTTTGTACAAATTGCCGGCCTTGTAGCCAGAAGAATCGTCTGTGATGCTCAAATCGGACAAGAATATAAAGCAGGTGAACGTTTTGGCATGATTAGATTTGGTTCCAGACTTGATGTATACTTGCCAGAAGGTGTTGAACCTCAAGTCGTGTTAGGGCAGACTATGGTCGCCGGTGAGACCGTTATCGCAAACCTGACTTCCGGCGCTAAGGCCGTTGAGGGAGTTATAAGATAATGGAAAAAATTAATCAGAAATTGCAAATGTCAAAGCAAAAATTAAAAGCTTTGCCGTTTCGAAAAATTGCGCCCAATATAGTAACATTGTTGGCTTTGTGCGCAGGAGTGACTTCTATCAGATATTCTATTCAAGCAGACTGGGCAAAGGCCGTTGTTTGTATATTTGTCGCGGCTTTTTTTGACCTCTTGGATGGAAGAGTTGCCAGAATGTTAAAGGGTTCTACTAAATTCGGTGCCGAACTTGATTCTCTTTCCGATTTTGTCAGTTTTGGTGTGGCTCCGGCAATTCTGCTGTACCAATGGACTCTTTTCGACTTACCTAAATTCGGGTGGTTCTTCTGCCTTTTGATGTCTATAGGTATGGCAATGCGTTTGGCTAGATTTAATACTATGCTTGATGATGAACCGCAACCTGAGTATTGGAATCATTTCTTTGTCGGTGTTCCGGCTCCGGCTGCTTCGGCAATAGTGATGATGCCGTTGATGATATCGTTCGATTTTCCGGAACTCAACTGGCTTATGCGTTCAAACGCATTTTGTGCGACATTGTTGGTAATCGTAACTTTGCTGATGGTTAGCAGAATTCCTACATTCTCTACCAAAAAACTTAAAATTCCTACTTATATGTTTGTACCATTGATGCTTGTGGTAGCGTTGTTCGCCAGCTTTATTATTTCACAGCCGTGGTTGACACTGGGGTTGGCAACAATATGCTATATGCTGTCAATTCCGGTCGGAATAGTGGTGTTTTGGCAAGAAAAAAATAAATATGAATAGATGCCGATAGTAACAAAAAAGCCGTCAAATGTGATGGCTTTTTTTGTTGAAAATTAAGGCTATGTAATAAAAATTAATAATATTTGAATTGTCGTATGCTGATACATTAAATAAAATCAACTCCATAGCAGGGGGTTGAAACTATGAAATGCGGAAAAAATTTTACACTTGGTGAATATGTTATTATAAAAAAACCGGATTTGATAAAGGTCGGGGATAATGTCAGAATATCTGATTTTTGCAGAATATCTTCTGCTTGTGAAATCGGATCGGATTGTGAAATAGCATCCGGAACCTATATTTCGGGCGGGGACGGCAAATATAAATTTGCCATGGGTGATTGCTCGAGTCTGGCTGCCGGAGTAAAAATATGGCTCAGCAGTAATGATTATGTTAATGAGCCTATTACTCATTCGGTACCAAATGTAAAAGAAATTCAAGGAAATGTTACAATGGAAAAATATACCGGTATTGGCACCAACTCGGTGGTGATGCCGAACAATCATATTCCGGAAGGAGTTAGTATCGGGGCACTTAGCTTTGTTCCATCAAATTATAAATTTGAAGAATGGACAGTATATGCGGGAAGACCTATCAGGCCAATCAAAAAACGTAATAAAGAAAATGTGTTACGCGTGTTAAAAAAAGCCGGGAGAATATAAAAAATGTGCGGAATTGTGGGATACATCGGCGAAAATGCCGCAAAAGATGTTTTGTTGCAAGGGTTAAAAAATTTGGAGTACCGCGGTTATGATTCTGCAGGAATGGCGTTAAATGATAATGAAAAAACCTATGTATACAAAGCCAAAGGAAAACTGGACAATTTATGTTCTTTGCTCGAAAAAGCCCAGTTAAAATCGGGTGTCAGAGGAATTGGACATATTAGGTGGGCAACGCATGGTGCGGCAACCGAGGCCAATGCACATCCACATAAATCAAATGACGGAAAATTAGTACTGGTGCATAATGGTATTATCGAAAATTTTGGAGAATTGCGCCAAGAATTGGAAAAACAGGGGTTCCGTTTCTATTCGCAGACTGATACGGAAACAGCCGTGCATCTTATTGATCGTGAATATAAAAAATGCGATAATTTGGAACAAGCCGTGATTAATGCAGTTGCTTTACTTAAGGGGGCTTTTGCTTTTTGTATTATGCATGATAATGAGCCAGATAAAATAATTGCAGTGCGTAAAAATGCCCCTCTATTAATCGGATTGGGTAATAATGAAAACATGATTGCCAGTGATATTCCGGCACTTATCGGTAAGGTCAACAGATTGATTTATTTGGAAGATAATGAAATTGCTATAGTGCATCGTTGTTTTGTTGAGGTGAAAAACTTTGCCGGGGATATGGTGAAAAAAAAGATTGAAAGTCTGGCTTTTGAACCCGAGCTTATCAGTAAACGCGGTTATGCTCATTTTATGCTGAAGGAAATAAATGAACAACCGAGTATTATTCGCCGTCAATTGGCAGAATATTTTGCCGATGAGAAGAAGATAAAACTGGAAAATATTGATTTGTCGACTTTGATGCAAGCGGTTGATAAAATAGAGATAGTTGCCTGTGGTTCTTCGTTACATGCGGCTATGACGGCAAAATATGTTATTGAGGAATTGGCACATATTTCGGTAGTGGTTGAATCGGCAAGTGAGTATATTTATAAATATAATTTGACAGATAATAAAACATTGGTAATCGGAATTTCACAGTCAGGAGAAACGGCTGATACTATTACGGCGTTGAAGCAAGCTAAACAAAAAAATGCCAAAATTTTGGTTCTGACCAATCGGGAAGATTCAAGTATTGTGAGGTATGCCGATTTTGTTTTACCGCTTAAAGCAGGAATTGAAGTGAGTGTGGCGGCAACCAAGTCTTATACCGCACAATTAATGTTGCTTTATTTACTTGCCTTAGAATTAGCACAAATTCGTCTTGGTATGAGTGATAAATTGAGAATGCTTAAAGAAGAATTGTTTGAAATACCAGCCAAAATTGAGCAGGTATTATGTCAAGCGGATTTGATTAAGAAATGTGCTGACAAATATGCCCAAGCTCAAGATTATATATTTATCGGGAGAGGAATTAATTATCCTTCGGTTATGGAGGGAGCCCTAAAGTTAAAAGAGATAAGTTATATTAATGCAAATGCCTATACGGCAGGCGAGCTAAAACACGGGCCAATAGCTTTGATTGATGAAAAAATGCCGGTGGTGGCCGTGTTAACCAAAGATAATATTCTCTATGATAAAATGATATCAAATTGCCAAGAAGTAAAAGCAAGAAACGGAAAAATCATTGCCATAACCGATGATAAAGCTCATCATGATGTGTTTGATGATACAATTTTGTTGCCTGAAAGTCTTGGTGAGTTAATGCCGTTGTTGATTGCCCCGGCATTGCAATTGTTGGCATATTATACGGCTCTCAAGCTTGGTCGTGAGGTTGATCAGCCTCGCAATTTGGCTAAGTCGGTTACAGTGGAATAAAAACAAAATTTAATTCTTGAGATAGCTGCTTTCAAGTTGCTTGATTTTGTCGCGGTACAAAATTGCCTTCTCAAAATCAAGATCTGAAGCAGCTTGCTGCATCAATTTGTTGTATTCTTTCATCTTCTTTTCAAAGTCTTTGAGTTCTGCGAGATTATCTTCTTTGGGCATATCTGCATCTTCTTTGGCCGTCATTTCCTCCATAACATCAGAAACTTTCTTTTTGATGGTTTGCGGGGTTATGCCGTGTGTAATATTATATTCAATTTGTTTTTTGCGCCTTCTTTCGGTTTCTTCTAAAGCGGTTTGCATTGAGCCAGTAATATTGTCGGCATATAAAATAACTTTGCCGTCAGCATTACGGGCGGCTCGGCCTATGGTTTGTATCAACGAACGTGTAGAACGCAAGAAACCTTCTTTGTCGGCGTCTAAAATGGCAACCAGTGAGCATTCAGGTATATCTAAACCTTCGCGGAGTAAGTTAATGCCTACCAATACATCAAAAACACCAAGACGCAAGTCTCTGATAATTTCAATGCGCTCCAGCGTATCAATATCAGAATGCAGATAGCGAACTTTAATCCCGTTTTCATTTAGGTATTCGGTTAAATCTTCGGCCATTTTTTTGGTTAAGGTGGTGACCAGAACACGATTGCCTGCCGATATTGTTTTTTTGCATTCGTTCATCAAGTCGTCAATTTGATTGGCAACCGGTCTGACCAAGCATAGTGGGTCGGTCAACCCGGTAGGACGAATAATCTGTTCGGTGAAAATGCCGTGGCTCTGCTCTAGTTCCCAATCTCCAGGGGTGGCCGAAACAAAAATTGTTTGCGGGCGCATTTTATCCCATTCGTCAAATTTTAACGGACGATTATCAACGCAAGAGGGAAGACGAAAACCATATTGTGCCAAAGTTGACTTGCGATTGAAGTCACCACGATACATGCCGCCGATTTGCGGAACCGAAACATGGCTTTCATCAATAAACAAAATAGTGTCTTTGGGTAAATATTCAAATAAGGTCGGCGGTGGGTCACCGGCTTTGCGTCCGGTTAGATATCTTGAGTAATTCTCTATTCCTTTACAGTGGCCGGTCGTTTCGAGCATTTCTAGATCAAAACGCGTTCTTTGTTCAATGCGTTGTGCCTCAAGTAGCTTATTTTCTTGCTTAAATTTTGCAATCTGTTCCGCAAGCTCTTTCCTGATCCCAATAATTGCCTGTGAAACGGCCGGACGAGGCGTAACATAGTGGTTGGCCGGATATACCGTTACTGTAGTTAAAGACATGGTCTTTTTGCCGGTTAGGGAATCAAATTCGTCTATGCTTTCTATTTCATCGCCGAAAAATGAAATCCGCCAGCCACGGTCTTCGTAGTGGGCCGGAAAAATATCTAAAATGTCTCCATGTATGCGAAAAGTTGAACGCACGAAATTTTGTTGGTTCCTTTCATATTGCAGCTCAGTCAGGCGGAGGCTGATTTCTTTGGGCGAAATTTCTTGTCCGACTTCAAGCGGTAGGGTCATTGCCGAATATGATTCAACATCGCCTAAACCATAAATACAAGAAACCGAGGCTACAATTATTACATCTCTGCTCTCCAAAAGCGAGCGAGTGGCCGAGTTACGCATACGGTCGATTTGTTCATTAATGGCCGAATCTTTTTCTATATAAGTATCGGTTTTGGGAACATAGGCTTCCGGTTGGTAATAATCATAGTATGATACAAAGTATTCAACATGATTATCAGGAAAAAATTCTTTCATCTCGGTATAAAGTTGTGCCGCTAGGGTTTTATTGGGAGCCATAATCAGAGCAGGGCGGGAACTTTCTTCAATAATTTTGGCCATGGTATAAGTCTTACCGGAGCCAGTCACGCCAAGTAAAACTTGATCCCTTTTGCCTTCTTGCAGCCCGGTTAACAGTTCTTTTATAGCTTGCGGTTGATCGCCGGCGGGAGCAAAAGGAGAGTGTAATTTAAATATACCAGACATCTTATTCCAGATTGCTTTCTTTTAATGAATCAGTATAAAATTTAGAAAAATTATTAAAATCGCTCACATCGTTTAAGATGGTATTGATTGCTTTCAGATTTACTTCATTTTTTTCTAGGTGGTTGGTCAAAACATTAAATACACCGGCATATGGGGTATCCTTAAAATAGGGGGTGAATTTATTACGCAATCTTACCAAGACTGTTTCTTTACCGGCTTGCTTAAGAGCCGTAGCCCAATCTAATATATAGCCAACTTGTTCTTGTGATAGTTTTTGTCCGGGTTTGGGTTCTTCTATGAGGTATTTTATGGTATTGGAGGCATTGTCCCAATCACCGGAGTTCCAGTAAATCTCAAAGCGGTTTAGCAGGGAATTTTTACTATAATCTTCGGCCAATATGTTCAGTGCGTCTTCTTTTCTTCCCAATGCGGTATAAGCTCTGGCGGCGATAATGCGGCGGGGGTTGATGGTTGTATCTTTTAAATTAGGAGCATCAGTTGCCTCCAGAATATCAAGTGCTTCTTGAGGTTTATTATCAAATAGGTAAATTATGGCCAGACGCGAGCCAACCCGAGCTTTGTTATCATTGCTCAAATTGTCTCTGGTCAAAAGAGAAAAAAGTAGCTCTTGTGCTCTGGGCAATAAATCAACCGCAACCAAACGATCGGAAAGTTTTTGGACGATGATATTTCTCTTATCACTTTGTTTGGCAAGCCATTTAAAGTCGTTGTACAGAGCCAAAGATTTTATAGGAGATAGACTTTCATCGGCATGGTTGCTAACAAAAATATCTTCAAAAATCTTCACCATCTTTCTGATTACCGGTTTTCTTTGCTCGGTTGATGTATAATACAATTCATCGTTTAAGGTTTTGATGGCATTGTAGTAATCTTTATCTTTTAGATATATATCTGATAGCTTGTTGAGCAATCTAATCTTAAATTCTTTATCTCCCCATGCATAGCGAAGCTTTTCTAATTCCTGAATGGCCTCTTTGGTATCCATGTAGTTGACCAACTGGCTTAGAATTGTGTAATTTAAACGGGCATAAGATGAAAACATCATAGAATTAGAGTTTAGTATTTTTTTGTACTCTTTGATGGCGTTGCGAATGTATCCTTGCATTTCCATCCTTTGGGCCGACAAATATGTAATTTGCGGGGATAAATCTTTGGCTCTGTCGGGTACCGAGCTCAATATATCAATAAAGTTTTGCGATGACAAATCATCGCCGGTAGCAATAGCATTGCGGGCGGCTATAATGGCTACCTCATCTTTAATGGCTTGCGGATAATCCCTCATTAGCGAAATATGCGCAAATAATACGGAGTTGTTCTTTTCATCGGTCTCGTATGCACTTTGTGCAATAGTCTTCCAGAAGAGACCTTCTTGTGTGGCAGGGAGATTGCCATGAGAAAAGTCCGCTACGGCTTCTTTGTAGCGGCGAGCCAAAAAATTGGCTATTCCAGATAAAGCGTAAAATCTGTCGTTTTTTGTTTCAGGAAGATTTAGCTCACGCATTTGGTTTAATATATACAATGCTTCAATACCAAGGCCATTGTAGATATAGTATCTGGCCAAATCAATTCTCAGAGTGTTTTTTACTTCCTGCGGGGCGGCCATAATTTGTTTCTTTATGCCATCAACAACATCAATAAACTTGCCGTCCATTTGAGTTTGGGGAATTTGCAGGTCAAAGGCGTTGGCATGGGTACTGTCGATAATGTTGCCGGTTTGTTTTTGGTTTCTTTTTAAGGCATCTAAGTTGCTGGTGATATTGAGGCTGCGACCTCTGGCTTTTAAGGTTATTCCGGAGTTGCCACGATTTAGTATTAAATCGGGCGAATTGATGACAAAAGCCATACCTTGAGAAGTGGGTAAAATATCAAAATCGGGGTAACGATAAAAATTGTTAAAGCCCAGCCCAAGTTCAGATGTGGTCGAGATTGATATAATATCGCCTATATCCGGGTCGATGATTGAAAGCGTGTTGCCAGTTTGCTGATTAGGAATAAACAGATATGATTGTTTCAAACTGTCATATTGGGTGAAAATAGTCACATTTTTTATTTCAAATTTAGGCGGACGACCGGTATATAAGTCTACAATCCATAATAAACCTTCTTTACGAAGCGAGTATTTGACGCCATCTTCCGGTTCAATTATGACTATACTGCCTCCGGGATGCGGAAGAGTAAATATTTGTTTGGCCAGACCCAAAGATTCTTTTTCCAAGGCTTCGGCATCAAAACGATTAGGACGATCAAAGACAATCCATATTTTGTCATTTCTTTGGAATGCTGCCATGTTGACCGGAGCATTCCAATTAAAGCGTAAGCTGGCAATCCTATCTGAGGGATTAGCTTCATCAAATTCGCTTATGGCTGAGGGGGCGATATCTTCCGATGCGGCCAATGCCGATGATGCAGTAAAGAGGCTTAACGCGAGGATACTGTGTAGAAAAATAGAAAAAAATGTTTTCCTTTGTGTTATCAACTTTACCTGCTTTTATCAGTTATATGTTGTTTCCTATTAATTCTGCCGTTACTGCCTGAGCCTTTTCGGAATTCATTTGAGAAAGAATTGCCGAGGAGGCCGATGGTTTCATTCCTTTTAGTATGGCAACCGTAATTTCAATGTCCATAGTATTGAAAATTCGTGCAGCATCTTTGGGCTTCATTGAGGAATATAGTTTTACCAGAGAGTCCAGACTTTCTTGTTCTTTTTGGCTGTATTGTTCAATCAATTTTTTTAATCTTTGCTCATAGTCCTTCATTTGTTGTAATTTTTTATCAATTTCACTTTCGGCCACTTTGAGCTGGATAGCGCGTTTGTCAATTTCTTTTGCTCTTAAATCAAGGGCTTCGCGTCTTTCAGCCAATTCTTGAAGAATCATTATTTCGGAGCTGGTAAATGATGTGGCTTTTGGTTGTTGTTGATTGGACTTGGAATCCTTTTGCAAAACGTCAGTAAGTTCGGCTGTTTCTTTGTTTATTTTTTCTTCTTCGGCCAGAGCTTCCGAGGTCGCGGATAGATTAATTTTTTGAGCCGAGCTCTGATTGTATAGATCTACAACATTAGTTACCTTTATGCTTAATGACAGAAAGGAAACAAATATAAATATCGGAAGTAAGCGAATTTTTATTTTTGATTTTAACATTGTAATACCTATTTTATAGACCTGAGAGCTTTTAATAATTCAAGTTCCGCTGCGGCTCTATCTTTGGCCAGAGAGCCTTCCGCTGCATCAACAAAATCCGATGGTGTCGTTCCATCAGATGGTTGAGGTTTTATGTTGCGAGAGGTGCTGATAACATTTTCAAGCCTGTCGGCTAAAGAATCGGCTCTCTCATTTATGAACAGTAAATCGTTTTTCAATTCTTTGGCACTGTCAACAACTTCTTTTAGGCCTTCGGAAGAATGTTCGGTTGCGGTTTTGAGCTTGGGAATCGAATTTTCGGCTTTAAATGTAGCTTCATTTAAGGCCGAAACGAGCTGAGCCAAGCTCTTTTGATTTTGTCGCAAGGCGTTTAAGCTCTTGTTGAGGTTGTAGGAATAAATAATCATCGGTATCAAAAGCGCTATGATTACTATGTTGATAATTAATTCCAAGTTAGCCATTTTTTTCAGCCTTTCCTTCAACCCTTATTACTACATGATCTTCATGACGCCCCATCGAACCTTTGAATAGAGGAACATCGCCGCAAAAGATATTTACTTGGTCTTGAGGGGTAATGTCAAGAGGGAGGAAAGATCCCTTTTGCCATGAGGAAACATCACTTAGTTTGGCAGTAGTTTCTTTTAGTACGGCTTTGATTTCAACATCGGTTTCCCATAATTGTGACATAAGGTGATTTTCCCAGATGGTGTCGCGGCCGAATCTTTCACCCATGAACATTTGCAATAAAAGTTCGCGAACCGGCTCAAGAGTGGCATAGGGTATCATCAAATCTATTTTGCCGCCGCGATCTTCCATATCAATACGCAAATGCGCAACAATAACCGCATTGGACATACGGGTGATTGTGGCAAAACGCGGATTGGTCTCCAGACGATCAAAAACAAAACCAACCGAGGTTATGGGGTCAAAAGCTGTAGATAGATCGCTTAAAATAAGCTGAATTATTTCTTTGACAATATTGAGCTCTATCGTGGTATATGGGCGGCCGTCTATACGCATGGCTGCCGTACCGCGGCGTCCGCCTAACAGAACATCTACCATTGAGTATATAAGGGAGCTGTCTAATGATATAAGACAGTAGTTGTCCCATTCTTCGGCTTTGAAAACACTTAAAAGTGTAGGTAAAGTTAACGAATCTATGTATTCGCCAAAACGCATTGATTCTATGGAATCTAAAGAAACCTCAACATTGTCTTGGGTGAAGTTTCTTAATGAGGTTGCCATAAGACGAATCAAACGGTCAAACACAATTTCTAACATGGGTAATCTTTCGTATGATACCATGTTGGAATTTAAAATGGCCTGAACGCCGTTTTTGCGAGAATACTCATCTTCGGAAGACGAACCATAACCAAGAAGAGAATCTATCTCATCTTGGTTGAGAATCTTGGAATCTTGTGATTCGGTATCGCCAATATTTTGATCGTCGCTTGTCAAATCAATTACCTCTTGCTTTTTAGTTATTGTAGTTCAAACACACTAAAGTTTATAGTTTTTATTTTTACCGGTGCACTTACCAGGTTAAATCTGTATAAGAGTTCTTCTTTGAGCCAGTATAGACCGTTGGAACCTAATAATTCTTCATATCTTAATTCTACAATGTGACTTAAAATAACATCGCTTAGTTTTGATGTAAGAACCTCAATCACACGGAGATCATCAATGCTGGATAGCTCCAGAGTAACTTTTAGGCGCAAATCATGCGGACCGTCATTGCCTTTTATGGTATATTTTACTTCCGGTAGGTCGTAAAAAGCCGTAATATCTTCCGATGAATCGGAATATTTTATAATATTGTAGTTGGATGAAAGAGAATCGTAAGAGGTATTCAGGGCAAAATATGCCCCAACCGTGATACCTATAATTACCAATATCGGCAAGAGCAAAAGCATTAGCATTTTGCGTTGCGGCTTGGGTTTTTCAGCGTTTTCTTCTTCGTTTTCTATATCTGTATCATCTATCATGGCAACTACATGGTTCTGTTTTTATTTTCCAACACATCTTTGAGCCTATTTTAGCCGATTATTTTTATAAATAAATGCAAATTTGTTACTTATTAAACCATTTTAATCATTTGCGTGTAATAATTTAATATATTTGAAACAATTTTTATGTTACAATGGCAGATAGTGGAACATGTCGGGAGCATTAAGAAGTGTACTTGTGGGTTGTGTTGACTACCTTTTTGGCAATGTTGGCAGCGTATGTCTTGCCGATAAGGTCTGATACTGAAGAGCTGGTTAATGTGCCGATTGCACAGACTAAGCTGACCCAGATGGTGATGAAGCAGAGAGCCGGCCAGAGATTAATCAAGTACAATTCTTACCCTTTTTATGGTACCAAAGAGGGAAGAGAGGTTAACTTTTCTTATGGCGAATGGGATGTTTCGGATTATTTGCCGTGGGAGTTTGTTGACAACGATGATTATGTAACGGCGATGTATTGTGTTAATGAAGATACTCCAACGGAAATGGCGGAAGATTGTATAAAAACTTCGGCCGATCCTAAGATAAGGTGGTTGGTAACTGTGGGGCCGATACCGGAAAGATGGCAGAATGTTAATTTGACTGATGATGGTAACAGCAGTTTGATGTCGGCAGAAATGGGGGCGGCTTTGAGAAATATGGTTACGGCTAATGAAATGGTTGGTTATGTCGCGGCAGGGGATAGTAATAAATTTTATATAGACGGAAGCGAATCAAAAAGACAAAATGAGAATATGCTTTACATTGTTAATTATCAGGGCGATGCTTATGAAATACCGGAAATAGTCGCCGATGATGTAGTGAGTAGTTGTTTGAGTGCTTATAATGGTTTGTGTATGGCCTATGTTTCAAAGTATTAAGGAGAGGTTGCTATGAGAAAATTTAGTGAAAATAATATACTGCAGAAGGGCAGTATGATGGTTGAAGCCTTAGCAATGCTCGGGCTTATTACCATGGTAACTCCTGTTTTATACAAAAAAGCAGCCGAGCGAACAACCGAGCTGCAAGATATTAATGTGGCTACGCAGCTTAGAATGGTTTCGAAGGCCGTAGATAGCTATTTGGCGGATAATTATGTCACCATAAGTGAGGATCATGCCGGAGGAGCAGATGAGTATTTTGAGTTGTCAGATGCGGAAAAAGCAGAACTTGAAAATTATATGCCGCATGGGTTTAAATATGACCAGTCAAGATTGTTTGATGAATTTAAGGTTGGTATAAGAAAGCAGGTGGTAACAGATATTAATGACAAAGACCATTACATCTATACTGCAGCCGTAGCAGCTCCGTTTAAAAATGAGTTTTCAAGAGTGAGAATGTCTAAAATTGCGTCAATGGTTGGAGCAGGCGGCGGTGTGTATGATAACGGAACCTTAAACGGCGTACAAGGAACATGGCAAGCTGATGCAGCTGACTATGGGTTTACGGCAAATGATTTTAAAAACGGAGGCTTGGCTGTAATTTCCGATGAAGCGATAAGCTCGGTTAAGGGTGATGTAAGTTCTGCCGATGTGTTGTATAGGGTCGATACCGGTGATTTGGATAAAAATACCATGCAGACTACCCTTTATATGGGCGGAAATGATGTGGAAGAAGTAGCAAAGTTGATTGCCCAGTCGGATAAAATTACCATCGGTAATGACGAAAATGACGGCGGACTTTTGGTCAACGGGGCAACCGAATTGGCAAGTACTCTAAATGTGACCGGAGCTGCAACTTTGGAAGATACCTTGGATGTAACCGGCGCTACAACTTTGTCCAGCACTTTAGATGTGACGGGGGTTACTACTTTAGAGAATGCTTTGAATGTTGCCGGATTATCTACTTTGAAAAAAGGTGCCGATGTTTCTGATCATCTTGATGTTGTGGGTAATATGTCACAGTCTGGCGGGGATGCTAAGTTTAATCCTAAAAGTAGGTTTGATGTATATGTTAATGCTGGCGGTGCTATAGCCAGCATTCGTTCTGATGATGAAAATATTACTTTAACCCAAGGTAAGGGGATTGATATTAGAGCAGAAAAAGGATCCGTAGGTATGTATGGTAATAGTACTGAGATAGCTGGTTTGAAAGATGTGGTAATTAGTGGCAAAGGAAGTGGAGGGGTGACAATAAATGCTCCCGATACACAAGTACTTCTTAATACTAAGTTAACTGACATGGCCGGCGACGCCAGAGTCAGAGGGGATTTGACGGTTGACGGAACCTTTACGGCAGATCAAATTCACGGAATAACCTCTATCAGTGGTGGCGGAACTGATTCGAAAAATGCTAATTTTTATGCCGATGCAAATAAAGTTGAAATTGCCAAAAATAATTTTAGGGTTGGTTCTAGTGATAATTACCGTATTCTTGCAAATGCAGAAAATGTAATCATGAAAGTCGGGACTAAGGAAGGTCAAACCTCTGGAATATCAGCAAATTGGAGTTCATTGCGTGGCGTAGCAGGCAATTCTTATTTATCATTGGTAAGAGGATCGGCAGGGATATCAACAGGAGGACCTGATGGCACCATTCCTGCTTTGAATGAACCCAAGTTTGCTAAAAATAGGTTCTTTTTATATAACCGTAATGCGTTGATAAGTGCGGAGAATGATATACAATTGAAGAGTTTTAACAATGGTAATATTACCATGGAGGCGGGTAATGTTCGGCTTGATGATAATGGTTTGGCTTTGGCTGAAAACGGAGAAACTATTAGTTCTGGACCATTGAGTACTCCAAATAGTGAAAATAGTGTTTTGCCTTCCGGTGCTGCGTTCACAATATCGCGTAATGGGGTTATTGATATAAGACCTCCGGCAGAAGGAGAAGATGGTACAACACATGGCTTTATCAGAGCCAGAAGGTTGGTGAGTGATCAGGAATATCCTGGAAAAGTGAAAGATGCTACAAAATTTCATGGGTATAAAAATGGTGAAAGCGACGCTGCACCAGGTAAACCTTATGATTATTTTCAGGTCAATCCGGCTTATACCTCGGTGATGAATGATATTAAATTGGCCAGTCGCGGCGGTGCCAGATTAAGCGATATTTTGCCTGATTTTATTAATAAAGGTATTTATGTGGTAGATAATACCTATACCGAAGGATCGGTTGTGGGGGATGCATGGCCGGTTCCGACATCTTCTCCTTCAGGGTTTACTTTTACCGGTGTTAGTGATTGTTCATCAACCGATTGTGTGGCTTCTCCGTGGTTGGGGTTTGTGCCGGCTCCGCAATGCCCAAAAAACTATGCCAGAGGAATAACTATTACTCCATTTCGTTGGCGTATGTCCGAGGCTTACACAGTGTATAATTTGCCTTCTGTAGGAGATGGTAATGCAGGTGTAGATTATAAGAAAATTATAACCGGAGCAGATTTCGGAAAGTACTTTTTCCGTTATACCAATCCACAAGATGCGATGTTTGAGCTATCTACCGCTAGCGGTGATACACATACTCACCTGCCGGAAAGCGGATATCCGATGACTTTTCAGACAAATACCTGGTTAAATACGACAATGTCTGAGTATAGAGACTCTGGTAATAAGTTTTGGGGATGGCATGCTATTATGGGCTTTGTGTATCGCCCTCTAGACTATGGAGAAGTTCTTAAAAATATCGGACAAAATATTAGTGATGACGAAGTGGCTTGGAATATCTTTCCGGTGTATGCTCAGGAAATGGCCGGTGTTGCCAGTGTATACTGCATCTTTGATAGAAATCCTCTTGGGAGTGGGTTCGTTTGGGATGAAAAATATGTCAATGATTATGACCAATTGAGAAACTTCCGTAGCGGACATGAAAAATCTTCCAAATTGCAGCTTAATGATCCTAATTTGGAATATGATGATGCTTGGTAGTGAGATAGCATTAACTCAAACTGAAACCCCGCCTAATGACAGGCGGGGTTTTTATGGGTTCTATTTTTATTAATCTTTGTGGCGGAAGGTTATGCGGCCTTTGGTCAAATCATAGGGGGTCATTTCAATATCAACCTTATCGCCGACCATTACGCGGATGCGAAATTTGCGCATCTTACCTGCCGTATGAGCCAAAATTTCAACACCATTTTCCAGTTTTACACGGAACATGGCATTGGGTAATTTTTCTATAACTTCGCCGGTTAATTCTAAAAGTTCTTCTTTGCTCATTTATATTTTCCTGAATTAGGTTAACTTTTTTGTTGTTTATAATACGGTATTTATATTTTGGCAAGAATTTTTTGTTCTGCTGTTGGAGAGTTAGCAGAAGAAGCTTGTTGGGGCTATGTCAGCCTTAAACAATCGTGTTATTCATTATTCTCGGGCTTGTTTTTCTTTTTCGTCATTCTCGGGCTTGTTCCGAGAATCTATAAAAAAACAACCATAGTTCCTGAGATCCTCGGAATAAATCCGAGGATGACAGGGGTTATGTTGTCCTTTGTTTTTCTTTTTTGTCATTCTCGGGCTTGTTCCGAGAATCTATAAAAAAACAACTATAGTTCCTGAGATCCTCGGAATAAATCCGAGGATGACTTATTAATTATTAGACTCTCGGAACAAGTCCGAGGGTGATTTGTGGCGGTCGATGATGAAGATTGTGTGGAGGCCTAGAAGACAATAAAAAAGCGAGGCCGGAGCCTCGCTGCATATCTTAGTTAGCCATAATTCTAGGCCTCGTTCAAAGTGGCATAAATTTCCGGAACTTTATTCATGTGACGCAATTTGTCGCAGATACTCTCATCTTTTAAGATGCGAGAGAGCATGGCTAGTGCGGTTAAATGATCGGCACCGCTCCCTTCCGGCGAAATTAAGATAAAAGCCAAATCTACCGGTTTGCCGTCTATGGCATCAAAATCTATAGCCGATGACGGTTTGGCAAAAAAGGCGTACACCTTGTCAAGACCGGTGAAACGGCTGTGCGGTAACGCCGTACCGCCGCCAAAGCCGGTGGAGCCTAGGTTTTCACGTTCTAAAAGAGAATCAAATACGGTCAAAGCATCTAAGCCGGTTATTTCCGAAATGCGACGCGAAACTTCTTGCAGAAAATCGCGTTTGCTGTTAGCGGAAACACCTAAAAAAATGCTTTCTTCACTTAATATTGCGGAAATATTCATTGCTTTCACTTTGTTGTTATTTGGGTTCTACCCAACCGATGTTGCCGTCTTTGCGGCGGTATACCATGTTGAAATTGCCGGTCGCGGTGTTCTTGAACATTAAAGCAGATTCATTGTTCAAATCCATATACATAACAGCTTCCGAAACCGTGCATACCGGAATGTTAGCTTCTAACTCGGCGATGGTCAACGGAGCATCGTCAATGTCAATCTCTTCGGCTTCTTCATTAATGGAAAAGATTGCTTCATTGGCAATTTCGGCTAATCCGGTTTTTCCTTTGTGGTCGTTTAATTTGGTTTTGTGACGACGCAAACGAGTGGCAATGTGTTCGTTGGCTGCATCAAATGCCGAATAGGGATCGCCTGCCGAACCGGTGCCTTTCAATACTATGTTCTTGGCCGGATGAACCGTTACCTCGGCTACAAATACATCTTTTACTTTGGAAAAATTAACCGAGCAACTTATCGGTGCCGGAAAATATTTATTTACCGAATTCAAGACATTTTCTTCTACATGATTGCGGAGTCTGTCTCCGATATCAACCTGATTGCCTGATAATGTTATTTGCATATTTCTTTCCTATTAATACATTGATATTTAATAAAACTAATCATTCTAAAATGTGAGTTTTTTCACATTTTGCGTAAACAATCAAATACTATGATATTTTACATAAGTCAATACAAAAGTCAAATCCTTATAAACACTTTATAACCGCTTTGAGCGTTTGCGTTCGCCGGAAGTGCCAATTTGCATTTGTTCGCGATATTTGGCTACCGTGCGGCGAGCTATCTTTATACCTTCTTGGCCTAAAATAGCGGCTATAGTGTCATCTGATAAGATTGCTTCTGGCTTTTCATTGTCGATTAGATTTTTTATTTTGTGCTTAATAGTTAGAGTAGATGTATCATCATCTCCTATGTAGCTGCCGGCAGCTGCAGAAAAGAAGTATTTTAGTTCAAATACTCCGCGTGGAGTTTGCATGTATTTGCCTGAGACAACTCGACTTACCGTGCTTTCGTTGACACTAATTGCTTCGGCAATGTCTTTTAGTGTCATCGGCTTAATGTACTCAATGCCTTTTTCCAAAAAGTTATATTGTCTTAAAACTATTTCTTCCGATACTTTTAGAATGCTACTTGCTCTTTGGTTGAGAGCTTTTAACAAAAAATTGGCTTTGCTTAGGCTGTCTTTTAAGAATTTGTTATGTTTTGAATTTTGGCTTACCTGCGAATAGTAGCGACGATTTATTAATAATCGCGGCAGAGTTTGCGGATTTAACTCTACTATATATTCTCCGAATTTGTTTCTTGTTACCAAAACATCGGGGATAACTTCTCGGTTTTGCTCAAGGAAATATTCGGCTGCCGGTTTAGGATTGACCGATTTTATTTGTAATATCATATTTTGCAGCTCTTTGGTGTTGCAGTTACATAGTTTTTCAAGCTCTTTGAATTTGCGGGTGGCTAATAGTTCCAAATTATTAAGCAATACATATAGTTTATCGTTGAGTTTACCATCGTCTTCAAGTTGAATGCGTAAGCATTCGTTTAAGCTTTCAGCAAATATGCCTGATGGCTCGAAATGCTTCATCTTTTCAAGTATTTTGCTAAGGTAAGTCGTTGATACTTTAAGCTTGGCAGAAATATTGGTTAAATCTCCGCGGAAATAACCGGCATCATCAAGTTGCTCAAACAGGATAAAGGCTATCATACGGTCTTTAACTTTGGAAAAAACGGTTTCTATTTGCTCACCGATTATATCATATAATGATTTGTTTGAAGAAGCCCTTTTTTCAATAAAATCAAAGGGATTATCGTCGTCTCGTGAAACTTTGGCTTGGCCGTAATCTCGCCAATCGTCGCTTTCGTAATCGGCATAACCTTCCTTGTCTGAGCCGTAATCATCAAACTCGTTTTGGTAGTCGGTTTCTTCTCCGCCGGATAAATTGTCGTCGCTGAAAGATGATTGTTCGTTGCCGTAATCGTCTATATCGGGAATTGTGTTATCGTCTTCTTGCAAGGCTAAGAAATCTTCTTCGCGTTCTAAAAGCGGATTGGAATTTAGTTCTTCAGTTAGTAAATCGTTAAGCTCAAGATTGGTCATTTGCAGCAAATTAATCGCTTGCCTAAGCTGTGGGGTCAGCAAAAGCGATTGACTTTGCTTAATCTCAAGTTTGGGAGTGAGAGCCATCAGCTTCTATACCCATTACATTGAGAAGTTGTCGCCTAAATATACTTTGCGGACATCTTCATTGGCTACAATTTCCGAAGGCGTTCCTTCCATCAGAACCGTACCTCCGTGCAATATATAGGCACGGTCGGTGATATCTAAAGTTTCGCGTACATTGTGGTCGGTGATTAAAACACCTAAGCCGCGGTGCTTTAATTGGGATACTAAATTTCTAATTTCGCCGACTGCTATAGGATCAATTCCGGCCAAAGGTTCATCAAGCAAAATATAATTGGGTTGACTGGCTAAGGCTCGGGCAATCTCTAAACGTCTTCTTTCTCCGCCGGAAAGGGATAGGGCAGGTGATTTGCGTAGGTGCGATATTGAAAACTCATTGAGCAATTCTTCCAACATATTCTCGCGGCGGCTTTCGTCGTCAATAACCATCTCCAAAATGGCTTTAATGTTGTCTTCGACACTTAAAGTGCGAAAGATTGAAGCTTCTTGCGGCAGGTAACCTATACCCATGCGGGCACGACGATACATCGGTAAGTTGGTGATATCTATACCGTCAATATGTACATCCCCATAGTCGGGGGTTATCAAGCCGGTAACACAGTAAAAACAGGTGGTCTTGCCGGCTCCGTTAGGACCTAAAAGACCGACCGCTTCGCCTCTGCGGACATATAGAGATACATTACGCAAAACCGGTCTTTTTTTGTATTTTTTCCCAATGTTAAAAACTTCTAATTTGGCTTCTTGCGGAAATTTACTCATGAATTATTTTTCCTTCTTCTCTTTGAATACACCGCTGACACGGCCTTTTTGGTTGTCGGAAAGCATCTTGCTGATACCGGTATTCAGGTTGCTTTGGGCCTTAGAACCTTTTAGAATATTACCGCCTTGATTGATTACCACATTATCAAACAAATCAACCCTGCCGTCAAGTGCATAATAAGTACCTTTATCGGCAGTGACCGTGGCATCTTGGGAAACAATTTTTAAGTTTTGTTCCATGTCAATTTTTTCTAAGACAAGTTTGCCGTTTTCTCTGGTGGTAAAATAGGCTGTCATCAAATCAGCGTAAACTTTGTTGCCTTTTGAATCGGTAACAATAATGTTATCGGTGGCAATAGCCTTTTGGGCACTTTGGTAATAGGTGATTTTACCGTCGGCTTGAATGTCGGCGTCGGCGGTCTTGATATTGGCCGGAGTACCTTGTAAAACAACTTCGTCAGAGTTTACATCATAGGTTATGTTGTTGCCGAAAGCTTGTGCTTCGGAAGATGATAACCTTACATTGCCTATTCCTTCAACTCGAGATAGTTTGTTTTTAACCTTTTTGTTGTAGTAGCCAATCAGGGTGTCAGCCGTTATGCTTAAATCATCTTTAGCAGCTACAGCATTACCTTTAGCAATAAGTTTTTGTTCTTTTTGGTGGTATTCAACACCATCGTCGGCATCTAAGGTTATGTCTCCGGCCGAAGCATTAAAGGATAAAAGTAGGCAAAAAACAGTTAAAAGCAGGCTCTTTTTCATATATTACTCCTTTTTCAGACTGTCTTCATCAATGACAATATGAGTGCGGCCGGAAAATTTTAAAATATTGTCATCGCCGTAAACTTCGGCTCCGGAAGATTGTATTTCTCCAAGAAACCCGTTTCCGGTAACGGGTTTATTTGTATATCCGAAAGATTTTTTGAAATCAAAGAAAAATTCCGATGTTTGTAAGTTCATGCCGTCGCTGTAAAACATCTCTATATTTTGTTTTAACTGTAACAAAGATTTGTCTTGGTTAAATATCCCGAAAGGAGCTTGAACGCTTATCCATTTGCCTTCTAACGGTATTATCGCCTCGGGATTTATGAGGTCATATAGCTTGGCTCCGGGGGATACTTCCTTGATTTGCTGGGCTTTGAAATTGTTAACACGGTTTTTTTTGTCGGTTAAGTAGACAGTGGTCTTTTCAACATTGAGCTTTTCAATGTCACCTTTGTTGATTACAAAGTCTAAGCTAAAATCTCTGATATCGTCTTGTAGCGTCGGAAACAGTAACAAAGTTACGGCTAACACGGCTGCAAGTCCGGGAAGAGCCAATTTGGCAAGCGAAACCATGCGGGTACGGCGAGCAATCTCCGCAGGTGTGTTCTTGTTTTCCGGCGGGGGAGCTTGAAAATATTTGTCTATTTCTTTGGGGTCTAACAATTTATTTATGCAACTCCTATGCGTAGACAATCATGAATATGAATGATGCCAACGGGTTTGTCGTTTTCGACGACAAAAAGCTGGGTAATGCCTTTGCCGGTATTGTTCATTATGTTCAGAGCCTCAACTGCTAATAAATCAGGCGATATGGTCTTGGGATTTCGGGTCATAAGCTCCGAAACCTTGCGATCCAAAACATCGGGGGATAAGCATCTTCTTAAGTCACCATCGGTTATCATACCAATAAGTTTTCCTTGTTTATCAATAATGCCAACGCAACCAAGCATTTTTGAGGTCATTTCAAGCAAAGCTTCTTGCATTGAGGTATTTTCGTCAACTAAAGGCATAGCGTCGCCTTTGTGCATTAAATCAGAGACGCGTTGTAATATTGCACCGAGTTTGCCGCCGGGATGGCGTTGTTTGTAATCGGTTTTGCTAAACCCTTTGCGTTCCATCAAAGCAACAGCCAAAACATCACCTAAGACCAGAGTCGCGGTGGTGGATGAGGTCGGAGCCAGTCCTAAAGGACAAGCTTCGCCGTCATCAGGGAGTTTGAGTAATATGTCTCCGGCTTTACCGAGGGAGCTTTCGGGATTTTTGGTCATGGCTATAAGAGGAATGCCAAATCTTTTGCAATAAACTAAAATATCCGATAATTCTTTTGATTCACCGCCGTTTGAGATGGCTAAAACCGTATCATCGGTGGTAAACATTCCCAAATCGCCGTGGCTTGCTTCTCCGGGGTGTACAAAAAATGCAGGAGTGCCGGTGGAGGCAAAGGTGGCTGCTATCTTGCGTCCGATGTGGCCTGATTTACCCATGCCGGTGACAATGACACGACCTTTGGTGCTTTGTAATAAATCCAGGGCTTTTGTTAGGTTTGCATCAAAAGAATTTTCCATCATACGAAGCGCTTCAACTTCTTTGTCAATGGTGCGCTTAGCTGATGAAATATCAGGATTATCTTTCATGATTTGGTCCCCATAAAGTTAATGCCGCATTATTATTCGCAGATTAAAATCTTAAATTTAAAACGCAAGTTTTTTTTTGATTTATGCAGAAATCCTCACTGTTTTTTAACCTTTTCTGGTTATTATGCCAATATTGAAAATGATTATTGTTAAATTACTTATTTTACCATGTTTTACCATGAAAAAGGATTATTTTGTTTGGGTTTTAATTTTGTTACTAACCTATGTGGTGGTTGCCGCTTGGTTATATCTTACGGCTAAATCGGAAACTTACGGAACTGCAGTTTTGCGACAGAACCAAGGTACTTATTTGGTTGATGTTGACAAGTCTTCTTTTGTGGTTGAGCGTCTGTCCTTTAATTTCGGCAGAATGAGCGATGGTATGACCGTAACTTATTTTAAGGCCGCTAACACCAGTGGTTTGCAAGTAACAAAAGGAATTGTCGAAAGAGACAAAATGTTGTTTCTTTATCGTGTGTCCAAATTCTTGCAGGTGGCAGGGTGGATTACATTAGGAGTGGTCTTGTTGTTTTTATCAATGCACCATTTCAGTTTTAAAGATCGCTTGGCATAAGACCGGCGGTCTTTTTTTATCTTAAAATCGGACAAAAAAGTCCTTGACTTAATTTCTTTATGAGTCTAGAGTGCCGAGACTCAAAAAAGCGAGGAATCGCATTTTTGTGAGTTTTTTTGTTAATAACTAATACTTTAAGGAAATTTGTGATGCCTACAATTAATCAGTTAATTCGTAAATCACGAACACCCAAAGTCAAGAGAAACAAAGTTCCG
>CALYBC010000005.1 GCA_944393725.1 uncultured Alphaproteobacteria bacterium
GCTATAAAAAGCCCAAGGCGTTGATGGTTTAAAAACAAAAAAGCGACCTAATTAACTTTAGGTCGCCCCATGATACACTAATGTATCATAGTAGCATTTATACACTCACCCGACGGCTTAGTCAATACATCACAAAAAAATAAATTAAAAATTGTGGATAACTCAAATACAGCCATTCTCTTAAATGCCATTTACAATACAAAAAGGCTATTTATTTATCAAAAGCTTTTATTTCCCTTGGTTACTTAGTGTAGGATTTACTTTTGCCAAGGCTCAAGGTGCCTCTGCGATGCATCCTTTTGGGCACCCAAGTTCTTTCGCCCGCCTACACCTTGTAGTGAACCTGCTTATTCCGTAGCTTCATCAGCCGCGTCTGGCAAAAATAAAAACCAGTCCCTAACGACTGGTTTTCCTTTTTGGTTGCGGGGGCAGGATTTGAACCTACGACCTTCAGGTTATGAGCCTGACGAGCTACCGGGCTGCTCCACCCCGCGATGAACTGACACCTTTTTACGCTCGTATTAATACTTTGTCAAGTATTTATTTTAAACATTTTTAAGTTGGGAAAGGAGAGAATGCACTACATACATCTCTCCTCGCAACAGATTTTTATAAAACTTTTATGTTTCCGGCTGCAATTCGCCCTCTGTCATCATAGAGTTCATAACCAACTTTTTGGCCGTCTTCCAATCGCTTTAGCCCGATTTTTTCAAGTTGGGTTACATGAAGAAAAATATCTTTATCGCCTTTTATTGTAGGCTCAATAAATCCATATCCTTTCTTGCTGTTAAACCATTTTATAGTTCCGGTTAACATTGTTTGTCTTCCTCCAATTTTAGAATTAGTTCACTACAAGTGTATTTGTTGCACTTACAAAGTTACACTACTCTTAATTGAATATTTTGTATATATGTTATTTTTCGGTGTTTGATGTCGGTTTTTTCGGTTATATTTTAATTTTTTTATCCAATCTTTCTAACTCATCAATATAGCTTGAAATCAGTCCAAGGCCTTTATTCCAAAAATCTGAGCTTTTAGCATCAAGCCCGAACGGCCTCAACAAATCGGTATAGTTTTTAACGCCGGTTTCTGCCAGCATTTGTAAATATTTATCGGCAAAATCAGCTATTTTGTTTTCTTGATACACCTGATATAAAGAGTTGACCAAGCAGTCGGCAAAAGAATAAGCATACACATAAAACGGTTTCCAAAAGAAGTGTCCGATTTGTGTCCAGTTATTTTCCGTGACCTCATCAATATTTACAAATTCGCCTAATGATGCCGCCATTTCTTCTTTCCAAATTTGAGCAAGTCTTTCTTGCGAAACCTCTCCGTTGCGTCTTTCATTATGAGCTCTGGTTTCAAAAAAATGAAAAGCAATTTGGCGAATTGATGTATTTATCATGTCATTTACTTTTCCGGCAATAAGGCAGAGCTTTTCTTTATCGTCTTTTGCTTCTCTGAGCAAAGATTGAAAAGTCAGCATCTCGGCAAACACAGACGCAACTTCGGCCAAGGTCAAAGGCGTTGCATCATTCAAATCACCTTGTACTGTGCTCAATCTCATATGACATCCATGTCCCAATTCATGAGCAAGAGTTAAAACATCATTTTGTTTGCCCACAAAATTAAGCATTAGGTACGGATGATATCCGTTAGGCAAAGGCATGGCAAAAGCTCCGCTTCTTTTTCCTTGTCTTGGCGGAACATCAATCCAAGAATGTTTATCATCAAAAAAGTCTTTTGCCAAATCGTACAATCGAGGAGAGAACTGTTTATATGCTTTTAATACGATGTCGACTGCCTCATCCCAAGAATATTTGCGATCGCTCTCAAAGGGCAGTGGTGCATTTCTGTCCCAATATTCAAGTTTTTTAACTTTTAGCCATTTGGCTTTTAACTTATAGAAGCGGTGGGCAATTTTGGCGTAATTTTCTCTTACTGTTTGAGCCAAAGCTTCAACGGCTTTGTCATCAACTCTGTTTGCCAAATTTTGAGATTCAACAGGGGTTTTAAATCCACGCTTAATATCCTCAATAGCTTTATCTTTGATAACCATATTATAATTTAGAGTAAACAAGGGGGCATTCTCGCTGCATACACGAGCTATTTCTTTTCCTGCGGCAGCTCTGGTTTTGGCAGATTTGTCCATAGTTAGCTTGCCGACCTCGGCATCATTATATTCTTTGCCGTTTACTTTATATTTTAATCTGGCAGAAGTTTCTTCATATAGCCTTTCCCAACCTTCTCCTGAAGTAATAGACTTTTCGTGCAGAATTTCTTCTATTTCTTCTGAAAGCTCAAAATTCTTAAACAGCCTTATGCGATTCAACCACGGTTTATAGTATGCCGCATTTTTGTCTCTGAACCATTCCGTAATTTTATTTTGTGGCAATTTGTTTATTTCTAAAGACAAAAAAATCAAAGGTTTTGCACACTCATTCAAATTCTCGGAAGTATTTTGATAAAAAGTCATGGCTTGCGGATTATTCATTTGTGTAACCATGTTTAAGTAAGCAAAAACACCTAGTTTGTTAGCCATTACAGAGTTTTTCTCATGTTCCTGTGCCATTTTATAAAACTCCGCAGCACTGAGAGATGCAAGCTTGCCTTTATATTTTTTGGCAAAAGTTGCTACTGATTTTTTATACAGCTGCAAATCTTGTTTTATTTTAGGATCATCAATGTTTTTATATAAATCACTTAAATCCCAGGCAGGTAAGTCTTGTTTATTTTGGCAACATTTCTTCATTGAATTTTTGCAAGTTTTGCTCATTTTCTATTTCCTCTCTCTGCTTATATAACTCAATCATTTCCTGTTTTGTATTTGGATACTTTGCCAGATACTCGGTCCTAGCTTTTTCGTCAACAAAAGCATTTTCCGGCAGTTCAGGCTCAAACATATAATTGCTCCAAGGATAATCCTGTTTATCGGCAAGCCACTGCGAAATTCCGTATGCTATGATACCGACATCGCATTTTGACGCCGCAAATACGGCTTTTGCCGAACACCACAATGCGTTATTACAAAAGCTCAAATCATCGGCCAATTTCTCCGAACATTTAACAAAACCCCGTGATTGTTTATCTTGCTTAGGCGCCGCCAAGACCAACACAACCGTTAGCATAAACAATGCCGCGGCCAAACAAACCAAAGCGGTGAACCAGTTTTTTTTAATCCAACTCATAAGGTGACTTTATTTAGCTTTGCGTTTTTTTATTAACTCTTCCAAAAGTGCCAATTCTTCCAAGGTATTGGCTGCCGATGCTTCCTCAACCGAACATTCTACGGCGGAACATTTCAATCCCATTCTCAAGGCGACAGCAACCGCGTCAGTTAAATAATATTCGTTGGCGGCATTTTCATTACTGATTGCCCCGAGAATTTCGAACATTTTTTCTCCATCAAAGCACATAATCCCCGAATTGCAGAAAGTAATAGCTTTTTCGGCATCGGTAGCATCTTTATATTCCACAATTCTTTCCAGATTATCGCCATTCATCACCAAACGGCCGTACCTTGCCGGATCCTCCGGTCTGAACCCCATACAAACTACGGCATACCCTTCGGCACGTTTTTTCAATAATTTTTTAATGCTTTCTTTAGTATATAGGGGTTGATCTCCGAATATAACCAAAATATCGCCTTTAAATCCGCAAAATTCCGAACGAGCGGCACAAACGGCATGTGCAGTCCCGAGTTGTTTTTCTTGTACGCATGTCGGATAAGGAGCTACTTCTTGTTTTACGGCGTCTCCGTCCGGAGCAACAACGACAACAATTTTATTTACCTTAAGCTCTTCCAAGGTGTCAATAATATGTCTTATCATAGGTTTCCCGTCTACCGGCATCAATACTTTTGGCAGATTAGATTTCATTCTGGTACCTTTTCCGGCACCCAAAATAATTGCCCCGATTGCATTTTCAGTCATTATTCTTATACTCCTTTATAACTTTTTAACAAATTTTTGCCTACAATATAGTAGCTATGATGAATCAGTTAATGACGAGTGTCAAGTTATGAGAAAACTTTTTTTTGCAATTTGTTTCAACTTTATTTTTGTATGCAATCTTTTTGCAAAAGTCACACCTATAAGCGGTTATGAAGGAATTAGTTTTCAGAATCCCAACCAACAAGGTCCGGCCAAGGTCCACGAAGTTGACGCGGCAGAATTTAAAGATTTTTTGGAGCAAAGATTTTCCGAAGCCCAAAAGATTGATGTCAAGGACCTTAATAAAAATTTTAGTATTGTCCGCGATGATGCCGAAAAACAAAAGGACGCTTCATCGGAAAAAAGCATTTTTGAAAATCTTTATGAACAAGCTCTGTCAAGATTATCCTCATCTCAGGAAAATGCACGAGAAGAAATCGTATCAACATCGGCACAGGCAGTTCCGGATGTCGCCGCACAAGAACAATCCTGGCAACAGCAAAGCAATGTGCCGATGATAGTGGCCTATTTGCCGCCAAACAATACACCGGAGTATGTTCCGGCCATGGAACATATCCCTTATTTTATGAGCCTTTTGGAAGTGTTACCGAGCGGTATGGTAAAGATAACCGAAACCGTAACCGTAGTTGCCAATGGTTACAAATTAAAAAAAGGATTGAGTAAAAAATTACCTCTTTATGTAAACACTGTTTCCGGTAAAAGACAAAAACTTGATTATTCCATCATCAGTGTGACCGCAAATGATATGCCCATAAGCTATCACCTAAATGCTGACAACAATAATGTATACATGCTTCCGGAACAAAATTATATTCTTGACCCCGGCGTTTACACCTATAAATTTGAATATGTTGTCGATAATTTGCTTTATAATCATGGAGACTATTATCAACTTTATTGGGATATCGGTGGCAATGGCTGGAACTTGGTTGTAGACAGGGCTGGGGGAATTTTGGTGTTGCCGCAGAAAGATGCACTCATAGACAGTACGGTTTTATTAGGAGGGAAATTTGGACTGTATGACAATCTGGTATCTATATTGCCCAACGGTCCGACTTCTCAAATTTACATGGCACTGCGTCCGTTATTTGTAAGTGAAGGATTGCATTTAATAGCAGATATCTCGCCGCAAGCACTGCTACCCGAAACCTTATGGCAAAAGACCATAAGGGGGTTGTATGGTTATGGGGATATATGCTTTGCGGTTTTAGGTCTTTTGGTAATAACAATATCCTTTTTGATTTCCTGGCGGTATATCGGCAAGGACAAAGGACAGCTAAAATTCAATCTTGAAAAATCACCGTTGTTTTTGCGTCAGCTTTTATTTAATCGTTTTGATATGAAGTCGGTATGCGGTTTTTTGCTTGAAGCCTACCGCAAAAATATCATAGACATACAGCAATCAAGAGATACCATTTTACTCATAAAAAGAACCGATAACATGGGTTCTCTGACTCACACTGAGCAAAAAGCATTAGGAAAGCTTTTTACATCTCACGAAACGGTATTTAGGGTTTGTCCGGAAACGCTTTTAAAATTCAAAAGGTTTATCTCGGACTTGCACAAGGATGTTAAAATACAGATGTTGTTCTTCCGTTTCAAAATAAATATTGGCTATTTAATGTTTGGCACAGCCATGCTGTTATTGACCGAGGCTTTTATATCCGCACTTAAATACAATTTTGCTCAAACTTTTACGATATTGTTTTTATCAAGCATACTAAGCATCGTTAGTATTTTTCTCTGGTACATCGGTACGCAAAAATTGGCAAAATATATAATCAGAACAATTGTGGTGTGCTTTGAGTTTTTACTTTTGGTGGTAATGTCTGCGGTTATTCATCCTTTTGCGGCGATTTTGCTGCTTGCATCAGCAGCGATTATAGTATTGGCCATAGGAAACTATTCGCAAAGATTTGGTCTGATGAAACATTATATAAAAGAGGCCGGTAATTACAGAAATTATCTTCTGGAACATCATGACAGCATAATTCTGGGGAAGGGTTTTATTAATCACCAAGCTGCAATATGGGCTCTGGACTTGTCAGAAGAATTTAAGATTGCAGGCGATAAAGAATATTATAAAATACCGGTTATGCAGTCAATTGTAGATAAGTATGGAAACTGATTATTTTACTACATCTTCAAGATTTTCAAACACATCTTTGGCGACCGCCATGGCATCTTTTGCCTTTTCCGGCTTACCTGCATAAGTAAGAGAATATGACATTACTTTGAAGCCAAAAGGATTTGAGGTATAGTTTAGTTTATCATATTCATCTTTTTCAATATTTTCATACCCCGTAATATCAAGGTAGGCTATTCTCATATACGCACGCCATATAATAATATCGGGATTTTTCATATTTTTGGTAGTAGTGATGGTTTTAAACTGTGCTGTCCATAAAGAATCTGTTACTTTTTTAATTTCATCAATTTCTATAAGCCTTTTCATACCCAATCTGATGAAAGTCTTCATTGTGTTGTTGTCGATTGAATTGACAAAGTCATAATAGTTTCTGGTTCCCGAATACCAATAAAAAAGAGAAGTTGTATCCCAACGATAAAATAAATCGGCCGAAGACTTCGGCACCGAGTGGCGCATTTCGATATAGTCGGTAATATATTTTTCGGTAAGAAGATCTTTAAAATAGGCAGTCCTATATGCGGGCTGGGCTTTTTCGATTATATTTTTTTCTTGATTTAGAACATAGAAAGAAGGAACCGCATCTTTTTGCGGTATCATAAGGTAAATTAGACAAGTTAGCATTATATTAAGGCAAAAACTACACACCGCCAAGATGACCAAGATTCTTGATGACCACAGATAACGTCTCTCGGGAAAAGCTTTTATGTGAAATTCTTGCGGATATTTTCCCAACTTATCCGGTGACTTTTTATCTTTATATCGGAACAGGATAGAGAAAAACATGATTTTTCCTAATAAGCATATTGTTCCGAACGCACATCTTTGGCCGTATTCATATAGCTTTCCGGATCATCTGGAGTTCCGACATAAGATGTCGAATAGCTGGTGACCAAAAATCCGAAAGGATTCTGTTCGCGCAAGGATCTGTTTTCATAAGGTATCGGAGCAAGCAATGCCCTGACATAAGCTCTCCAGACATTAATTACCGGCACTGTTTCTCCTGGATAATAGTCCATGGTTATAAATTGAGCCATCCAAAAACCGCGTGACATAGGTCTTATCCACTCGACTTCGGTTAAGCGCACCAACCCACGCATTTTGAATTCGTTAATATTTCGGTTGATATCGTTAGAGGCAAAATTCTGGTAAACCCGCTGAGAAGACATCCAAAACAGTCTGGAGCCGCGTCCCCATCTGGTTATAAGTTCATCATAATCCGCGGTAATTGTATGCCTGAGCAAAATAAATTCTTCAATAAACGCTTCGGTCAATAGGTCAATAGCGGCAACCGGACGCTCTGCCTTTTCTAATAGCGATAATTGACTGAATGAACGCAAATGTTGAAACAATAGAGGCTCCGCCCCCCTTTGCGGTAACATAACATATATCGAAGACACCAGCATAATATTTAAGCAAATGCTGAGTGCGGCAAAAATAACCAGTAATCTTGAACTCCACAAATACCTTCGCTCCGGCATCGCACGGGTATGGATAGCCTCCGGATACAATCCCAACTTATCCGGACTTTGCTTTTCCTTATATTTAAATACGGTATTTAAGAGCTCAATCATTTTTTCAAACCACTAATATGCATACAATACCAATACACTACATTATAAAGATATCTTTTCTGTTAATTTTATACAACAAAGTTGGATAAAATCAAATAAATACTGTTAATATATAAAATATTGGTATAAGTTAAAACCAGAAATATTGTTTTTTAAGGTAAGGCAATGAAAAGAATACTATCTATACTTATGTTAACCGGTTTGTTTGTAGGCGCTTGTTCAAAATTTGACGATAACACGATAACCGAGCAGGGTATTCCCGCACCTGCGGCTTATAGCGACTGGGACAGAGCGATTCGAGTTGATACGGATATGCAAACAATGTATGCCAATTCTCCTCGCAAAATTGAAAAGCCCATAGACATATATATGGCCTTTGCGTTGGCCTTAAAATACAATTACACCCGCAGGTTGGTTAGCTACCAACAAAGTATGGTCGAACTGGGTATGTCACCGGAGAACAGATTGCCTGAGATTTTTTCTTCTGCCGGCTATGTTAATACTTCCAATCCCGATGCCATGGATTCCGAACTAAAGTTGGCGTGGAATATTTTGGATATAAGTACTGTTTATTACCAAAGCCGTGATAACTGGTATCAATCAAGCGTGGCTTATGAGCAAAGCCGCAAGGTTATACACAACTTGATGCAGGAGACCAGAGTTTTATATTGGAAGGCCTTGTCGGCACAAAGGATGCTCCCGGTTATAGATAATATGATTGAATACATGACCTTGGATGTTGACGAGCTTAATGCTCGATCCAATGAACTGGCCAAAGAGGGCAAAAGTTTAAGCGTCGCCGATTTGGAGAAAAAACGCGAATACATGCAAGCGGTAAAAGAATTATCCGATTTAAAACGCGACTTGGAGACGGCAGAGGTTAGACTGGCTTCATTGATGGGCTTCCATCCTTCTACCGAATTTAAGCTTGTCGGTAAAGAATATGGCAACTTTGATTTACCGGAAATAAAAAGTTCTTTAAGCGAAATGGAATGGGTTGCCTTAACCAATCGTCCGGAGTTACGGGTCAGAGATTTGGTTACCAATTTTGATGAAGTCATAGCCTCATTTCAGGTTATAAAAGATCCGGGAGCGACAGCATATAAAAAGGATTCCAATTATTACAACCGAGCCTGGTCAAAGAAAGCCCGCGAAGTCGGTTTGGAAGTTTTTGAAAATGTGCAAAATCCGCAATATTTTGCCGCTGAAGCTTTACGCCGTCAGCGTATGACAACTCTGGTTTTAACACAGGTTTATGTCGCCTGGGCCAGATATATGTCGGCACTTGAAGATTATCAGATTTCGCAAGAGCTGGCCAAAGCTTCGGAGGATATAGCCGAAGATACCACCATAACCGATGGCTCCAGAGCAACCAAGTCGCAGTTGGAGGCCGCCAGAGCTATTGAAGATGAGGGTAAGGCTCTGTTAGCCTATGTAAATTTGCAAGATGCTTTAGGAAATTTATATGCCACTTTAGGAATGGATGCGATTCCTTATTATATGCTAAATGAAAAACCGTCAAAAATAGCGGTTTACCTGCGTGGGGTTTTGGAAAAATGGCGCAAAGGCGAATTTTTACCCGACAATCGTCCGTATATGCTAGAAGTTCCGACCAAGCGTCCTCCGGTAAATTTGTCATCATCAAAGTTGATGCCGGATTTAACTCTGGAAAGTGGTCAGAAATTTGAGGTGAAGATACCTGACGAAATAATAGCTAAGATGAATTTTGTCGGTGATGTTACCATCAAAGCCGGATTGGTAGATGATACTCCGTTACCGGATTGGGTAATGTTTGATGAGGAAAAGAGAGCCTTTGTTGGTATGGCAATGCCGGGTAATGTTGGTAGCTACACCATGAAGGCTTATCTGAGTGATGAAGCAGGTCAAGTAGCTTATGTTACATTTAAGATAAAGATCACCGATGTCTATGTCCCATCCGTAAAATTAATGGGGCTGACCGAAGGGCGTACCGCCACGGTCTTAAAAAAATGTCTAGGTCGTCAATGCACTGACGAATATATTGTCGAAGATATGATTGGCGAAGATGTTGTAAAAACCGCCAACTAAAATTTTATTTTCATCAAAAAAAGCCCCGTGAGATACGGGGCTTTTTTAACGGAATCCGAGTCGAATCCAAAACTGATAAAAGACTCGGCAAATTGCGCAAAAAATAGGTTAATTTCTTGCTTAAATAACCTAAAATTTTAGACATATTTCCAAATAAAAAAGTTATTAAGAATTTTATCTACAACCTCAAAAAAAATTTATGACAGTTTTTTAAATAGATAGTGCGGAATCATCATTTTGTTAACCAAAAATATGTTGAGAAGAGGTGGGTAAAATATAGAATGAAAACAATCTTAAAGATAAAAAAGTTATTGTTTGTGTTTACCATATAAAAAAATTGTGTATACTATATGTAGTGTTATTTACTTTTTGTTAAGACTATATATTGTATGTTCAATGTCAATAACGACATTACGAGTCTAACCCACTAACTAAAGGAAGAAGAATAAGATATGTCAGAAGCAGAGTACAAAATGTCTTCATTAGCCGGAGAGAATATCGGCATTGAAAATGTAACCAAAAGAGACGGTACATTGGCTCCGTTTGATAGCAATAAGATTTATAATGCCATCTTAAAGGCCGGAACCACCACTAAAGAATTCGGCGATGAAGAGAGTTGGCTTTTAACGGCACAGGTTCTGAAAGTCTTGAAACACAAATTTTCGGAATCTTTACCTACTATTGAGCAGATACAAGATGTCGTAGAACAGGTTTTGATTTCGGCCAACTACTTTGCTACTGCCAAGGCTTATATCTTGTACCGTGATCAACGCAGTCGCGCTCGCCAAGATAAAAAAGTAATGGTTGATGTTGAAAGCTCAATCAATGAATATTTGGAGAAGCTGGATTGGCGTATTAATGAAAACGCTAACCAAGGCTACTCCAACGGCGGTTTAATTTTGAATGTGTCCGGAAAAGTTACGGCAAACTACTGGTTAAGCCATATATATCCAGCCAATGTTGGCGAGGCACATCGCAATGGTGATATTCACATTCACGACTTGAGCATGTTGGCTGCCTATTGTGCCGGTTGGTCATTGAAAAATTTGTTGCACGAAGGCTTTAACGGAGTTCCCGGCAAAGCAGAAGCCGGTCCGGCCAAGCACTTGTCTGCAGCCGTCGGTCAGATGGTTAACTTCATGGGTACTTTGCAAAACGAATGGGCCGGAGCTCAGGCTTTTTCATCAGTAGATACTTATCTTGCTCCTTATATTCGCAAAGACAAATTAACCTATAAACAAGTATATCAAAATATGCAAGAATTGGTATACAACTTGAATGTTCCTTCTCGTTGGGGTTCACAGACACCATTCACTAACTTCACTTTCGACTGGGTATGCCCCGAAGATTTGCGCGATACTCATCCGATAATCGCCGGCGAAGAACAAGACTTTACCTATGGCGAATTGCAAGAAGAAATGCACATGATAAACAAGGCCTATATGGAAGTCATGATGAAAGGCGATATTAAAGGTCGTCCGTTTACCTTCCCGATTCCGACCTATAATATGACACCCGATTTTCCGTGGGAAGACGAAAACACCGAATTATTGTTTGAAATGACAGCTAAATATGGTTTACCTTATTTCCAGAACTTCATTAATTCGGTCTTAAAACCCGGACAAATTCGTTCTATGTGCTGCCGCTTGCAACTTGACTTGCGTGAACTTTTAGCTCGCGGCAACGGTTTGTTTGGTTCAGCCGAACAGACTGGATCGGTTGGTGTCGTTACCTTTAACTGTGCTCGTTTGGGCTATGTATACAAAGGCAACGAAGCCGGCTTATATGCTCGTTTGGATGAATTGCTTGAGATTGCCAAGACCTCACTTGAGATTAAACGCAAGTTCATTCAAAGATTGATCGACGGCGGTCTGTTCCCCTACACCAAACGTTATTTGGGAACATTGCGTAACCACTTCTCCACCATCGGTGTTAACGGTATCAATGAGATGATCAGGAACTATACCAATGACGAGCACAATATAGCCGATGAATGGGGACAAAATTTTGCGGTTAAATTCTTGGATTACATTCGCGATAAATTGGTAAAAATCCAAGAAGAAACCGGACATATGTACAATTTGGAAGCAACTCCGGCCGAGGGTGCTACCACCAGATTTGCCCGTGAGGATAAGAAAAGATATGCAGACATTATCCAAGCCGGCACCAAAGAAAATCCGTTCTATACCAACTCTTCGCAATTACCGGTTGGCTACACGGATGATCCGTTTGAAGCTCTTGATTTGCAGTCTACTTTGCAAACCAAATATACAGGCGGCACGGTTTTGCACTTGTATATGGGGCAGAGAATATCATCGGCCAAAGTTTGTCGCGATATCGTCAAAAGAGTTCTGACAAACTACCGCTTACCGTACCTTACCATTACTCCTACTTTTTCCATTTGCCCCAAGCATGGATATATTTCAGGAGAGCATAAGTACTGCCCGATTTGCGATGAAGAAAAGAAGGCAGCCAAGAGAGCCGCAATGTCAAGAAAAGATGTTGCTTAAGAGATTAACTTAAACTAGAACAATGGAGAAAATGATGACAACTGTTAATTTTGAAGATGTAAAACTTTCGGATGAAGAAAGACAACCTTGCGAAGTATGGACCAGAGTAATGGGTTATTTGCGTCCGTATTCAGAATTCAATGTTGGTAAAAAATCCGAGTTTCGCTCTCGTGTATGTTTTTCCGAAGCCAAGGCTTTAGAAGGCTGTGCTTGCCATTGTGAATGCGATGCTTATGATGTTGCAGCCGAGTAATCGGAATTAAAGAAACATGTCCAATATAGTTGTCGGCGGCGTTGAGAAATTCAGCGCCGTTGATTTTCCTGGGAAGCTGACCGCTGTTGTCTTTATGCAGGGTTGCCCGTGGAAATGCCCCTTTTGTCACAATGCTTCAATTAGGGAAATAAAAAATTCAACGGACTTTTCGTGGGGAAAATTCTTTGAGTTCTTAAAGAGCAGAGTGGGCAAATTAGATGCCGTAACTTTTTCCGGTGGAGAGCCGTTGGTTCAAGATTGCTTGGCTGATACCATAAAAGAGGTTAGGGCTTTGGGGTATCAAATCGGGCTTCATACCGGAGGTTATCGCCCCGAACACTTAGCCAAAGTTTTGCCGCTTATTGATTGGGTCGGTTTTGATATTAAGGCACCGTTTGCTGCCGAAAGATACAAAGAGATAATCGGAGTTGATCATTTATCAAGAGCGATGCAGAGTTTGGATATTTTGTTGCAAAGCGGGATAGATTTTGAATGCCGCACCACTTGCGATCCCAGGTTTTTGAATATTGAAGATTTGTGGAAAATTGCCCGTTCGCTTAAAGAAAAGGGGGTTAAAAAGTATTTTTTGCAAAAATATCGTCCGATAGAAACTGACAAGAGCACTACTGACGACGACTGCGAAAATTTGCTTAAAGACAAAGAACTATTAGATTATCTGCAAAACAATTTTGTTAATTTTGAAGTCCGGAGATGATACAAGGTGTTGCAAGCAATTTTAATTTTGCCGTTTAATGTATTGATAACCATTCCGTTTATTATTCTATGGTTAAGCGGTTATAGTTTTATAGAACCGGCATTGTCATTATCTTTCGTCGGAATGATATTAAGTTTTGGCTTAGGTCTTTTCTTAATTGTTTGGACCATAAGACTGTTTGTCAGAGTTGGCAAAGGCAGTTTAGCTCCATGGAATCCGACCAAGAGACTCATAACCATCGGTCCGTATGCATATGTGAGAAATCCGATGTTAAGCGGAGTGTTTATGTTTTTGCTAGGGGAGGCTTTGTTATTCCGTAGTTGGGTTTTATTTTATTATTTGCTGGTATTTATAATCATAAATGCCATTTACTTTCCGCTTTCTGAAGAAAAAGGGTTAATAAAGAGGTTTGGTGATGAGTACATTAACTACCGTAACAATGTTCCGCGTTTTATTCCCAGACTACGCCCGTGGCATAAAGATTAAATAAAAGCCCTGCATGAAAGCAGGGCTTTAAGATTATTTTTTGGCTTCATTGGGGTCACGCAAAACATAACCTCGCCCCCAAACGGTTTCAATATAATTTTTACCGCCGGCAGCCTTTTCCAATTTTTTACGCAGTTTGCAGATAAAGACATCGATGATTTTCAACTCTGGCTCATCAATTCCGCCATAGAGGTGATTTAAGAACTGGTCTTTATTAAGTGTCGAGCCTTTACGCAGTGAGAGTAATTCCATAATTCCGTATTCTTTGCCGGTCAAATGTAAAGGTTTACCGCAAACCGTAACGGTTTGAGTATCGAGATTGACAACGACATCACCGGTAACGATAATAGATTCGGAATGACCTTTGGAGCGGCGAACCACGGCATGAATTCTGGCTAAGAGCTCGTCTTTATCAAAAGGTTTGGTTAAGTAATCATCGGCACCATAACCCAGACCTTTAACCTTTTTGTCAGGTTCGCTTAACCCCGAGAGAATAAGCACCGGAGTATTAACCTTAGCGGCGCGGAGATTACGCAACACTTCATATCCGTTCATATCCGGTAACATCAAATCAAGGATTATAATATCATAATCATAAAGTTTTCCGATTTCCAAACCATCCTCGCCCAAGTCGGTAGTATCGACAACCATACCTTCTTTTTTGAGCATGGTTTCAACGCTTTGCGAGATAGCGAAATCGTCTTCTACCAAAAGCACACGCATGAAATTAATCCTTTCTAAAAAACAAATTACCCTTCAATACGAATACTATACATTCATAAATTTTATTTGTTTAGGTTTGTTAATAATTATTAACAATTTTTTAGATTCAAAATTTGTTTTATGTTAATAACCGTTATAAATATGGTAAATCGGCAAATATTATATTATAACTATTTGCATTGACAAAGATAAGGGATAAATGATTTGGGAGCATTTACGGAAAACATGATACAGGCGCTCGATAAGCTTGAAGTGTCATCATATTTCGGGCGGGTCAGCGGAGTCCAAGGGCTGTTTATTGAGGTTAGCGGCATATTGACGCCGCTTGCAATCGGTGATCGTTGCAATGTGATTAATAATCGTCAAAAGAGAGTGCCTTGCGAGATAGTAAGTTTCAAAGATGACAAGATATTGCTTATGCCCTATGGCTCAATGGACGGTATCGGGATTAATTGTTTAGTAGAAGTGGTCGATGCCAAGCCGGTTATTTATCCGCACCCTTCATGGCTTGGCAGAATAGTCAATGCTTTTGGTGAAGCCATAGATGGTAAAGGTCCTTTAATAAAAGGCAACAAGCCTTATTTTATAAAATCATCTCCGCCGCCGGCACAGTTCCGTGACCGCGTAAAGGGCAAGGTCGATTTAGGCATTAAGGCAGTCAATACATTTCTTACCATTTGCAAAGGACAGCGTATGGGTATTTTCGCCGGTTCCGGAGTAGGAAAGTCGACTTTGATGTCAATGATGGCTCGCCACACCAATTCCGATATTTCGGTTATTGGGTTGATTGGCGAAAGAGGACGCGAGGCTAAAGAGTTTGTTGAAGATGTTTTAGGTACCGAAGGCTTGCAAAAATCGGTATTGGTTTTGGCTACATCTGATGAAAGCCCGTTATTAAGAAGACAGGCCGCTTATGTTACCATGGCAATAGCCGAATATTTCCGCGATGAAAACAAAGATGTATTGTGTATGATGGATTCCATCACGCGTTTTGCCATGGCACAAAGAGAGATATCATTATCGGTCGGAGAGCCGCCGGCATCAAAGGGCTATACTCCAAGCGTGTTTTCTGAGTTGCCCAAGCTTTTGGAACGTGCCGGTCCCGGTTCCGGCAACGGTACCATAACCGGATTGTTTACGGTATTGGTAGACGGTGATGACCACAACGAACCGGTTGCCGATGCCGTTCGTTCGATTTTGGACGGGCACATAGTTTTAGATAGATCAATAGCCGAACGCAATCGCTATCCGGCAATTAATATTTTGCGTTCGATATCAAGAACCATGCCCGACTGCGATACCAAAGAAGAGGCCGAGTTGGTATCCAAAGCTCGTCGTTATATATCCTCATACGAAGATATGGCCGAGCTAATCAGGTTAGGAGCTTATAAAAAAGGTTCTAACCGCGAGGTTGACGAAGCCATTTTTTATTATCCGATGATTGAAGAATTCTTATCACAGGGCAAACAAGAGCGTTTTAGTTTGGCGGAAGGCTATGCTTTATTAACGGCAATATTAAATACGCCCTATGTTCCGGAAGAATAGGTGATATAGATGCGGGATTCTTTAGCGGTTTTGGAGCGGATAAAAAAATTTGAGCTTGATGAGCAACAAAGGATTTTAGCCATAGAATTAGGTCAAGAGGAAAGCCTGCAAAAGAAGCTCAATCAGTTGACGGCAGATTACGAAAAAGAAAAAGAATTTGCCATGCAAAATCCGCTGTTGTGTGATTTTGGAGCCTACACCGATAAATATTTGAAAGAAAAAAAACGCATGGAAAAGAAACTGGCTGCGGTAAGGGCAAAGATTGAAGAGATAAGAGATATAATGGCAGCTATTTTTAAGGAACAAAAGACCTATTCGATTGTTGATGAAAATCGCAAACAAAGAAAACAAAAAGAAGAAGATATAAAAGAGCAGAAGATGCTTGATGAAATAGGAACCAATGTATATATAAAAAAACACCAAGAATAAGAGGAGATAGTAAAATGTTTGAGATGAAAAAATTAAATTTTGATACCAAAGCCTTAGAGCCCTACATGTCGGCCCAGACTTTTGAATTTCACTATGGCAAACACTACAAAACCTACTTGGATAAGCTTAATGAATTAATATTGGGCAGCGACTATGAACACATGGAATTGGAAGAAATCATCAAAGCAAGTTATGCCAAAGGTGATAAAGCCGTCTACAACAATGCCGCACAGGTATGGAATCATGAATTTTTCTGGAATTCTTTGTCGGACAGAGGTGCGGTTGAACCTTCATCCGAATTGCTTAACAAAATTGTTGCAAGTTTTGGCAGTTACGATAATTTCAAAAAAGAGTTTAAGCAAAAAGCTTTAGGCCAGTTTGGCAGTGGCTGGTGTTGGGTTGTAGAAAAAGATGGCAAGTTGAGTATTGTTGCCACATCCAATGCCGATAATCCCATCTCGCTTGATTTAGGCAAGGCTTTGGTTTGCATAGATGTATGGGAGCACGCCTACTATTTGGATTATCAAAATCGCCGTGCTGATTTTATCGATTCGTGGCTTGCACACCTGCTAAAGTGGTAATTAATCAAAACTTAAACATTTTTGTTATAGACTGACCACATATAGTGTCATTTAGGCATTTTATAATATGGAGTAGTAAGCTATGGCAGAATATGTTACCGAAAAAGAGTACTATATTGCAGAGGACGAAACCGGTTGTTTATATATATACATAAAGGCGCGTTCTTCCGCACCGCAGATGCCTAAAGTAATATATGACGGTTATGACCATGCGGTTTTGGTTCGTTCGGCTAATGAGAAAATAATTTTGGATTATATAAATCCGCAAGTAAGAGATAAGCTACGCAAAGCCACACAGGTTGTTATTGTTGAAACGATAGTAGAAAATATTAAAGATGCTTATATGGCAGAGATGAGCATCGTCGATAAAATACCGCTTGAGTGGTCGGATATTGGTTTGAGCAGCTGGGAAGAGGCGTCACTGCAGCATAAAGGGTAATATAATTATCTTCCGCTCTTTCCGGCCGCTTTTATTTTCATCATTTTAATATCTTTATCATCTAAAGACTTGCCGGTCTTTTTTTGCTGTCATTCTCGGACTTGTTCCGATGGTCTTAAAAAACGCTTGTAAAAACATTTAATCTGTCATAATTTAGCTTTTGCCGAGATGAGTTATCTCGGTGGTGTCTAGAAAACATCACATATAGAAAATCCTCCTTAGGAGGAGTGGGTGAGATAAGCGTGCATGCATGACGAATAAGCCTGACTGTCTATATGCAGTTTTCTAGCTCCTCCGCCTTAGTTTTTTAAGGCGGTTTTGTTTTATAACAAAATAAGGAGTTAAAACTGATGAAATTAGCAACATTAAAAAAGAATATTGGTGCCGATTTAGCCAGTAGGCTACGGCAATTACGACAAGAAAAAGGTTTGAGCTTGCAAGAAACGGCTTTGCTTGTAAATATACCGCTACAAATGGTTTATGCCATGGAGCAAGGAAAAAGTGCAAGCCTAAAATATTATATCAGATTGCTAAAACTTTACGGCAAAAAGCTAGAATTTACGGTAAGCGATTTAGAGTGATTAACCGCCACCCTCAACCACCACACAACCAGTCACCCTCGGGCTCCGACCCGAGGGTATACTCTCTCCTGTCATTCTCGGATATATTTCGAGGATCTCATAAGCTATGGCACATTGTTTGATTAGATTCTCGGGGCAAGTCCGCGAATGACGGTAAAGGGTAATATATTTATCTTCCGTTATTTCCGGCCGCTTTTATTTTCATCATTTTAATATCTTTATCATCTAAAGATTTGCCGGTCTTTTTTTGCTTTTTTTCGGCATATCTTTCGGCAGCCTTTCGGTTTGCCGAATTTTGAAATTCTTTTTCGATTTTATTTGTGTTGTTGTTTTTGATATTATCTTGCCGTTCTTTTTCTTGTTTAAGCTGTTTTTGATTTTCATCTTGCTGACGCGATAGTTCACGCTCTTTTGCCGCATTTAATTCTTGTTGCTCGGTTTCCCTTTGTTTTTTAGCTTCGATACCACGCAGTTCATTAATTTTTTGAATATCGCACTCATTCCGTCTGGCATTATCAACCACCCAGTTTCGCGCAAATCCGCTTTTATCTGTTGCCATTTCAAAATCGGCGATAACTTCAGTCCAGTAGCGCCCGCCGGTCTCAATTCCTTCTGCGGTCATTTTATTTTTCAATATATCAAGAGCATTATCTTCTTGAGAATTTTGGTTCTTTTTTCTTTTTGAGGATTGTCGTTGTTTGTCTTTTTGCAATTTTAAATCATTATTTAGGGTATCTTGCATTTTGCCTAAAAATTTATCTATCCTGTTTTTTCCGGTTTCACTTTTGGTTTTAGCCAGATTTATTTTTTTAAGTGAGCCAACCATATCGTACAAGGGAGATACATCGTTTGAGGCCAGTAAATCAAGATTTTCCGGTTTTGCTTTGGAATTAACTTGTTTCCAAAGAGACAAATTGCTTCTTTGAGCAAAATATTCATTAAGACGCAACAAAACTTCTCTGGTTAACATATTAAGCCAGTATTCCAACTCTTCTTCATCTTCGATTGATAATCCAAGAGCAATCAGCGCCTTAAGAAGATTGGCAATGGTTTGATTAGACAGAGTTTCAAGATTTTGTTGGAGCTTATCTAAGAATTCAATGGCATGTTTTCTTCTTACTTCGTTATATTTATTTATGCCTTGTTTTTTTATTTCTGCTAATGGCAAGCCACTATCCGAGGCTTTTTTTTCAGCCTTTTTTTGCAAGGCTTCAGCCAACGGAATACTCTCGGTTTCATCATATTCATCTATAAAAAGCATTTGTGTCCTCCATAACAGATAACTTAGGAATATTGTAGGGGAAGATGTATTAAAATATTTTAAACAAACAAGCTTAAAACACTTTGTGCCGATTGCGAGGCTAACGACAGAGAATTTATGGCTAATTGTTGACGCGTTTGTAAGGTTAAGTATTCGGCACTTGCTTCGTTTATATCAGCTAAGGTCAAGTTGTCGGCTCCGGTTTCCAACACATCGGTTAGAGCCTCGGTAAAGTTAATGCGAGTTTGGATTATGCTGTAATGATTGCCCAGTTCTTCTTGAAACGAACGAATGGAATTAACTGCCTTGGTAATTTCTTCCAATGATTTTTTGATTGCCGAGGTGTCGAACAAATCTCTAGTTTCTAATCCCAACGACATACTATCGGCCAAAACTCCGGCAACGGTGTATTGATTAGAACGACTTTCATTAAAAGTAACTTCCAAGTTGCCGCCTTTAAGCAGATTAATTCCCTGATACGAACTATCCGCCAATAAGTTGTCATATTCTTCCAATATCTTTTTGTATTGCTCGGAATATTTTTTATTAGTTTTATCGGCCTGATATTCCATCACTCGCGAGCTGTTTTCCGCCAGCATATCCCCCAGTCCTTCCGGTCCAGCCACACCGGTTGCAATCACGGTTGAATTAGGCGGTACAGTTAAAATAGCAGTGATATTTTCATCAACATTGTCATTTATTTCATAAACTTTCCCGTTTATCGTAATTTGAGCTCCTTTAACTGCCTTAAAATTTGATCCTCCTGATGCCGGAGAAAAGAAATACCTTGTTGTAGAAATATTTAATTTAACTTTAGATGAAGTTATGGCAAGGTCTGCAACACTAATAACAAATGCTCCGGTTGTGTTAACATCCGCAGATGAATTATCATGAAAATAAACAGACCCTAAATATACACCATATTGTGTAGATTTTAAAACTAATTTACTACTATCATAAAAATTCGCACTCTCTCCAGATATGCAATACCGCATAGATGAAATAGCAATTTTACTATCATTAAAGCTATTGATATTGCATCTATTAAATCCTACAGAACTGCTACTACTCAAATCTATAAAAATATTGCCATATGCGCGTAAATTTACCCATGTCATTGCACTTGATGAATTATTTATAATACCTTTTTCATATATATAGTTATCGCCTGTAAAAATGATGTTTCCGCTATATATACCTATTGTCTGTGAATTACTTTCCATCATTAAATCAAGATTATTAATGGAAACCTCAGCAGTAGAGCTTGCTGATTGGATTACATATACATATTTGCTTGGATTTGACACCGCTTTAACCGATAAATCACTGATTTGATTATTACCGTTAAGTCTTATGGCATAGACTGTGGTAATATTATTTGCCGCCATATCAAAACTAAGTTGTGAGTATTTGTCTTTATCGGGTTGTGAGATACCGAATTTACCAACCCCGACTAAGTTCTGCCCGTCTTTTAGGGTAAAGCTTTCTTCACATTCGATATTGCCGTAAATAACGATATCGCCGGTCAAATTAGATGTAACCGCCGCTTTTAGTTCTTGCCAGTTGGATACTACCGCCGCCACGCCGTCTTGAGCCGCGAACCATTCTTTTTCCGGTACTGCAACCGGCATCGCCTCGGTAACTACCGCCGAGGCTTGTTCTAAAAATTCCGCTCCCGAGGTTAAGCCTTGGGTGGCGGCTTCAATAGTTTGGATTCCTTGCTCCATGGCGTCAAGCAACGCGGTTAAATCTGCCGCCCGATTAGAAAGAGAGCGCACTTGGTAATAGGCGGACGCATTGTCTATCGCCGAGTTCACTTCCTTTCCCGTCGCCAATATTAACTGGGTTTTATCCATTTGTTTGGAGATGTTTCGCAAACTTAGCAAATTGCTCCGCATTGAGGCGTTTAAGGTGATGTGGTTATTCATCTCTCACCTCCTGCCCATCGGCGATAAATTACATCATTTCTGCTAAGGCGATTCGTATATGTTTTAGACGCAACAAAACTCTCTGCCAAACGGCAGAAAGCCAACAATTCCTCACTAAAGAGGCTATGTCTAAGTTCTTTACTCAACATTCTTGTTGCGTC
>CALYBC010000006.1 GCA_944393725.1 uncultured Alphaproteobacteria bacterium
ATGTAACCGGTGCAATTGAATTGCCGGAAGGAACAGAGATGGTAATGCCCGGTGATAATGTTACCATGACAGCAAAATTGATTCACCCGATTGCAATGAACGAAGGTTTGCGTTTTGCTATTCGTGAAGGTGGTCACACAGTTGGTGCCGGTGTTGTTTCAAAGATTTTGAAGTAATATCAGCATAAGCTAGAATAAACAAAGCCCCGTACCTTAAAAGGTATGGGGCTTTTGTTGTATGGAGCGAAAAATTAATTTCTCTAAGCTGTGATTTGCTTCTGCTCACATTAATTATTGAGTATATTAGGCAAAAGATTGGAGGATTTTGTAAAATGTTTTGTTGCATTTTTTTATAAAATTGTTAAAAGAAAAATATATATTTTATTATTAACCTTTAAACTTTATATATTATGCTTAAAAACAATGAAATTCAAATCGGCTGGTATGCCTTTGAAGGAGAAAAGTTTTCTCCCGATCCGAAAGCTTATCCTAATTGTCAAGGAGTGGTAGCTTGGCTTAATTCCGAAGGAAATTTTGTTTCCGGAAAATGTGGTTTAATCATTATCCCTGAAAGCGTAAGAACTATATTTTCTAAGGCCAAAATTGAGATCGGAACGGACGAAAATGATGGTATGTTAAATACTAAAAAATTAGTCGGTTACGGCAAGGAAAACGGAGATGTTTTATCCGCGGCAGAATGGTGTGTGTCCTATCAAAAAAATGGGATAAATCGTGGCGAAGTTTTTTTGCCGGCAAAAAATCAACTTGGTGATATGGCCGCTAATGTGAAAATTATTAATCAAGCGCTTGCAAAAATTGGTGGGGATATTTTGGCAGATTGGATAATGTCTTCTACCGAGTATTCTGCAGCAAAGGTATGGTGTTTGGAAGCGGAAAATGCGTATATGTTGCGTGAAAATAAGAGTTATTATTTTTATGCACATGGGGTAAAGGCTTTCTGATTTTTGGAGAAAATGAAATCTCTGCAGTGTTGCAGAGATTTTTTTTGATAAAAATATTTTGTAAGCCAATATTTATTATCAAATCTTTTAATGGGGTATGCTAGATTGCGGAGATGCGATAGTCTAATTTGAGGTCATTCTCGGGCTTGTCACGATAATAACTCTAAATCTTTTATCGTAAACTCCAATTTTTGCCATAAAATTTAAGCAGCCATTGATAGCGATTATAGTGACGGCGGTTGCCTTGCTCCATATCATATATCATCTGTACCGACAGCGGCGACATTAGTGCGACTTCTTGAATACTCAAGCCTCTTTCTTGTCTGAGTTTTCGTAATTCAATCGACAATTTTTCTCTTAATTCTTGTTTTAGATTCACAGTTTTAACTCCTTGTTTTGTATATAATTAAAACAAAACCGCCTTATAAAAAAGGCGGAGGAGCTAGAAAACTGCATATAGACAGCCAGGCTTATTCGCCGTGCAAGCAGGCTTATTTCACCCACTCCACCTAAGGAGGATTTTCTATATGTGATGTTTTCTAAACACCACCAAAGCCTCTCGCTTCGGCAGTATCAAATTATGGTAAATTGCTGTCTTTTGTAAGTGTTTTTTTGATACATTGAAGTGTGGCTAATATAAAACTATCCTTTGTTGTTAATTTGTTTTTTTTGCGTAAAAAAAATTAATTAATTGAATCTTTAATATTTTTTGTTATCTTAGGCTGAAATGTGTAAAAAATTTTATATAAATATCGGGGTTTTGCTATGGAAACACAAGCTTTGCAAGAAGTTGCCAATAATAGTTCAATGTGGGATTTGTTATGGTCGGCCGATACCGTTACCAAGGTCGTGCTTATAGGCTTGATAATGGCTTCGGTCTGGTCTTGGGCTATAATTTTTGAAAAAATCGGTGTTTTGCGTCAACTCAAACAAAAAACAGCTAAATTTGAAGAAAAATTTTGGTCAGGTGGTTCTTTGGATAGATTGTATGACTCCTTGGGGGCTAATCCGGGGGAGCCGATGGCAAATATGTTTGCAGCCGCTATGCGTGAGTGGAAAAGAACCAATATCTTAAAGTCTAAGACCGATAGAGGTTTGCGCGGGGTTTCGCTCCAACAAAGAATCGAAAAGGCTATGATGGTGTCGATGGATAAGGATTTGGATTCTTTGGAAACCAGATTGGGTTTTTTGGCCTCGACCGGTTCGGTCGCTCCGCTGGTTGGCTTGTTTGGTACGGTTTGGGGTATCATTAACAGCTTTAATGCGATTGCTCTAACCCAAAGTAACTCACTTTCGGCTATGGCTCCCGGTATTGCTGAAGCTCTGTTTACGACTGCATTCGGCTTGATTGCTGCTATTCCGGCCGTGGTGGCTTATAATAAAATTTCTTCAGATTTGGATCGCTATGCCAAAAAATTGGAAGCATTTATGTCTGAGTTTTCTACTATATTGTCGCGTGAAATTGATGATACCGCTATCAGAGCGGAAATGGCCGGAGAATAAAAATGTTGCAACCTAATTATTCGCGTCGCTCCAATCGCTATCACCTTAATTCCGAGATCAATATTACCAATCTCATGGATGTGATGATGGTGTTGTTGGTGGTGTTTATGGTGGCGGCTCCGTTGATGACTTCCGGAATATCGCTCGATTTACCGAAAGCCGGCGGAAAAGTGTTGGAAGGGGAGGATACTTCGATTAATGTAAGCGTTGATAAAGAAGGTTACTATTATATCGGTGAAACCGAAATTCCAGCAGATAAAATAATTGAAAAACTTAATGCAATCAGAAAACAAAATAATGAGGTTACGGTTACCATATCGGGCGATACAGGTGCCGAATACGGTCGAGTTATCGGTTTGATGGCGTTGTTAAAAGAGGCCGGTTTTGATAAAGTGGGGTTAAAAACTGCTCCGCGTCCGCTAAAAAAAGGAAAAAATAAATAGCCAATGTCTTCGGGATTGAAAAAATCAATAGCTTTGCATTTGGCGGTATTTCTGCTTTGGGTGATAGAAGTGCCGATGTTTTGGTGGGGCAGAACTCCCGCCGGACAAGTGCCGATTATTGTTGATTTGAAAGATGTTAAAATCTCCGAAATGACTAACTTGCCGCCAAAAGCAAAATTTGGTGATGAGAACAAGGCCGCCAGTCAGATAAAACGCAAAATCGAAAAACAATACACTAAAGAAGAGCCTAAGCCGGAGCCGCAACCGGAAGAGCCTAAAACCAAAGAAAAAGAAGAGCCTATACCGGAACCGGCGGCTAAACCCGAGCCTCCGAAAAAAGACTTTTTGGCCGCACCACAACCCAAGAAACCTAAGGTTAAACCGCAGCCTAAAAAGCCTACTCCGAAGCCCAAACCAAAGCCGAAAGAAGCTCCTAAGCCTAAAAAAGAGCCGGTGAAAGAAACTCCGAAAAAAGAAGAGCCAAAACTTGCAAATCCGCTGAAGAGTTTGCTTGCCAGTGTTGATGCTTTGGAAAAAGAGGGCGAAAAATCCCAAACCGCAACTATTAAAGAAGGCACAAATGTTGCCAACATGGGAGTTGAGGGCGGAATAGGCGGTTCGTATTTTAGTGAACTTTCAATATCGGAAATGGATGCCTTGGCCGGACAGCTCAGAGCCTGTTGGAACCTTGATCCGGGAGCAATGGGAATTGAGGATATGATTGTGGAGATTAAGGCACAGCTTAATCAGGACGGTACGGTAAGATCGGTTGATATCATGAATACAACGCGTTATAATACCGATAGTCATTTTCGCTCGGTGGCAGAAAGTGCAAAGCGAGCAGTATATATTTGTGCACCGTATAAAATCTTATCGGAAAAATATGCCGAAAAATATGATGAGTGGCGGGTGTTGAAGCTAAGATTTAACCCGATTGATCAGTCCGTGCGCTAGGAGGGAGAAAGACAATGCGAGAAATTAGAAAAGTTGCTATAATTTCGCCCTCGGTTATGCTGGGAAAAAGAAATTTTAATGAAGCTTTATGGCTGGAGTATCTGCAAGGTTGCGGGCTTGAGGTTGTGGTGATGCCCACGGCTTTTTCGGGAGATAAGTTTGAAACATTTGTCGCTAAAGAAAAAGCTAGGGACATAATGGCCGCCTATAAAGACGAAAGTATAGATGCTTTGATGGCAATTCATGGCGGTGCGGCGGCTTTAAGAGTTTTGGAATATTTGGATTTTGCCGAGATAAAAAAACATAATAAACCGATTATCGGATTTTCGGATACTACATCTTTGCAAATGGCGGTTTTCGGTATGACGCAAAACCCGTATATCAGCGGTTTTTTGCCGGAATATGAAGTGCGTGACGGTGTGGTTAATAAATTTATCGATGAGCAATTTAAGAATATTTTGCAAAATAAAAAATTTGTGGCAACATCGGGCGAAACAGTTAATTCAGGCGAGTGTGAAGGGGTGCTTATCGGGGGAAATATGTCGACGATATCGGATTTATCGGGGGCAAAATATTATCCTGATTTGAGCGATAAAATCTTGTTGTTGGAAGATGAGTGCGAGGTTTCGTATAAATTGTCGTTGATGTTGACCCAACTTAAATATAATCCGACTTTTGGCAAGCTTAGAGGAATTGTTTTCGGGCGGTTTAGTGAATGTAGCGACCATGTGATTTTTGGCTCGGTTGATGAGATAATAAATGATTTTGCCAAACAGGTTAATATTCCGATTATCAAGAATTTTAATTATGGGCATTTTAAGGAAAGATATATTTTAACCTGCGGGGTGAAGTACCGCTTGGATGCCAAAAATTGTGTTTTGGAACAAATTGCGGAATAGTTTGAAAAAAACACTTGATTTATTACTAAATGTTAGTTATTTATAAAGGGCAAAATTGATAGGGGTATAGCTCAGTTGGTAGAGCATCGGTCTCCAAAACCGAGGGTCGTGAGTTCGAATCTTACTGCCCCTGCCACTCAAGATGAAGACGCTGAAAAGCGTCTTTTTTTATTATAATTCAATAAGTTAGTTGAGTCCGTGTGAGATATGTTTAATGAAGCCAATTCCCGCTTGTTACACGGACTATCTCAAATAAAAGCCTTTGTTTTTCAATGTGTTAATAAAATTTATATCTTATTAGGTTTGGGATACCAAATAATGATTATATCAAAGTTTGTGACATCAACGACGAATTATTTTTATCTTCAACTTACGCACAGGTTGAAATTTTACCGCTCCGATTTAATGAATAACACGACAACATAAATACGAGAGTTCATCAATCATATTGGTTAAATGACTTTAGAGGCAAGGATTTAACTATCTTTGTCTCTTTATTTTGTGTTATACATAGGGATGCTATAACCGGTATCGGATACCTAAGGCGCCATACCTAATACGGGAGCGATAGCCTGGCACATACCGTACCGGATACTATACAGCCGTATATGGCAGGATCCCCTTCTATAGGCAGGTAAAAAAGCCTTTACGTATAGTGGAATTTTGGAGCCTTGCTTTTTCAGTAACAAGACGCTGTTTAATTTTGATTAAAACTGTTTTTTAGATCTAAAATATTTTATTTTAGGTTTTACTTTTTCTTAAACGCTACTAATATAGGCTTCAGTTAAGGAGTGTTGTATTATGGATAATTTACGAGAGAATTTTAAGCATTGGTTAGTTCGGCAAGGAATATCTAACAAACTTATTAATGGGAAATCGAGCACAGTTTATGAATATGCAAGACAACTTGACGTTTTATCAAAAAAACTATACAACTCCAATGATTGGGATTCACTAGTTAACAATGCAACTGTATTAGCTTTTTTTTATTTATTATGTGGAAAAGAAAAATACCGAAATAACAATTATCCATTTGATGAGTTGCAAAAATATGTGAAACAAAATAATAAAGACATCCTTTCTTTACCTATTTGGTCTGAATTTGCGAAGTACAAACTCCAAGAAAAATCTCTACTACAAATTCTTAATAATAAAAACTTTAATGAGAAGGCTCGTGTATCTTTTATAAAATTTTATCAATTTATATCTGAAGAAAAAAAATTACTGAATATTTCGCTTCAGGATATAAAATACGCAACAACTCAAATTTTAAAAATATTAACAAACATCAAACTAAATCCTATTTCTGCTTCTTTTCCAGCTAACATTGATACGTCTTTAAAAAATATATCTCAAACTGTTACCATTGAAGAATTAACAAACTTTTTGGAATGTTCTCGCAGTACTATTGAACGCTTGCTAAAAAAAGGACTATTTGAATTAACTACCGATTCTGTTAATGCCTATTTAAAGGAGCATTATCACCCTTCTGTGTTAGTAGCATTATACAAACCTAATTTTTTGCATGAAAAATGGTATACCATTGCTGAAGCCGCAGAATTTCTTGATTGTTCTCAAACCACAGTAAAACGATTAATCAAAAAAAATTTAGTTAGTTATACCAATTATTCATCGAGAAAAATAAAAATTTTAGGTCATGATTTACTTTTTTTCAAAAAAAAACAACTAGGAAAAACAACCACTTACAAAACACACCATAAAAAATGTTCGTTATGATGATTTTTTTTCTTGACTTTCAGATCAAGCTTCTTTATATATACCCATGTCTGGGCGATATGACGCATTCGTTTTATTGACTTTCTAAAAAATATTAAAGGGAGAATAAAAATGACAAAGATACCTATTAAAATAAAAAAAGCTCTATATGTTTCTGAGCAAATTAATCGTTATTTTTATACAACAAGGGCGGCTCTTGATGACTGGTATAAAAAGGGTGGTTTATTTAGATATGATGATTTTCAATCTCCGGAAGCATTATACCAAAAATACAAAGAAATTGTTTTTGACTATATGACAACTCATCCTGACACTCATGAGGTGAAATATGACTTTATATTCAAACGTCAAAACATGCGCAAAATGTACGGGATGCCTAAAGGAACAAAAATATCTTTTGATTATCTTGTTGCAATGGAAAAACTGAACGGAAAACCTTTTTAAGATGAGGAAAAATAAAATGAAGATAAACACAAGCTAAATTTTTATCAAAAAAGTCGTGATGTTACAGCACCACGACTCTAATAAAAGTATCGCCGAATTTGAAAAGCGACTACTATTCTTTATCACTTGCATTATAATGCAAATTTTATAAAAGTAAACGTTTTTTTCAATTTTCGGCCAATTAACTCCCGCATTTTGCGGAATTTATAAAAAAATCTGGTCGGGTACCAGCGGGTTTCAGTCTTTAGATTAAGATTGGACATACTCTAATTCAATCTATTGACTGCCCCGGGATTGAAAGAAAATAAATGCAAAATAATTGTGCATTAAATACTGAACATTTTGATATGATGGATGAAGTTAAGGTTTCTACCGTTATGAACGAAACCGAAGTACAAAATATTAGTGCTTCAAACATTAATGATAATAATGTGGAGGGGGATTGTCCCCCTCCGAAAGGAGAAAACACTTCTTTAATAGATGAAGAAATGACAACTGCCGATAACAACGCTGCGTCCTCATTCTCATCATCGTT
>CALYBC010000007.1 GCA_944393725.1 uncultured Alphaproteobacteria bacterium
AGATGATTACGGCAAAGAAGCCAAGTATGAAGATGTCAGAAACCTTGAGACCGAGGTAGGGGTAAAGGTAGAGAAGAAGTTTGATTTGCCGGAAGGTTATGCGAAGATATATGTAAAGCCGAGCGTAATCCAGAACTTTGGTAGCGGAGATGTCGAGGTAACCTCATTGCAAGAGGTAGAAGGACTGGAGGACGCAACGATGGGAAGGTTTGAGTTGGGAGGCAGTATGGAGTTAAGCGAGAAGTGGAGCGGCTATGTAAGTACTTCTTATACCTTTGGCTCGGATTATGAAAATGCGTCGATTACGGCCGGTTTGACCTATGCTTTCTAATATGGAACAAAGCTACAAAATAAAGCCCCTGTCTTAATAACAGGGGCTTTATTGATTGCAAACTATTGTTGTTCTTCTAAATCTTCCTCCTCAAATTCTTCATCTTCTTCACTATATTCGTCAGGATTGTAATCAATTCCTAGTTTGGCTAACATATCATCGTTAATATCTTCGCGTTGAGCAACAATCCAATCAGGAACATTGGGTGCCGGAGGAAGTTTGGCTAAAGCTTTCATCTTGGGGTCAAGATACCAACGAGGTGAATCGGCCATAATCGGTCGATCAATAAAGCTTTGCATCAAAATAACCTGTTTGGTCATCGGCAAACTAAGCAATTGTGTGGTTGAGATTACCGAAACACCTTGCAGCTGATAGCTTACATTTTTGGCAAATGGGTTGGCTCCCTTACTGAAAGCTCCTTCGTTTTTAGAAAAAGATGTGGTTTGTACGGTTTTGTTACCAATCATCTTAGAAAATCGTTGGGCTGTTTGCTCGTTGTTTTGGGACAAGATTACCTTGCAGGCAGTTGTAGATATAACCGTTTCGAGATCATCTTTACCATATTTACCTGAGATTTGTCCTAAATCTTGGCCGATTAATAAGTACGATACCTTTTGTCCACGGCCGACCGCCGGTCCGTCAATGACCGCTTTTAATTTGGGCATGGTCGGAAACTCGTCGATGGCAAATAATGCCGGGAACGGTCCCATTTGGCCGTCGGTGGGGTTTTTGAATTTTGGCGGGTTAGCAATCAAATAAGATGACATAAGGTCAATAAATGTCGCCGAAATTACGCTTAAGGCACGGGCATCAACCTGATTTACCGAAAGGTATACCGAAATTGGTTTAAACTCGCCGGTAATCGGGTCTTTAAGACCACGAATGTCTTTAAAGTTGAGGTCTGAAAAGCTAGTACGAGCTACCACAGCCGAGTTCTTGAAAATACCGATGCCGGCAAAAGCGGTTGATAATACAGAACCTCTTTCTTTATCCGGCATTGAGCTTAATTGGCTCAATTCGACGATACAGCGTGCCGAATAGCCAAATTTGCGAGCCTCGTCAATTGCGGCTTCAAGCAAATCTCTCATCGGGTCGGCCATGGCTGCCATTTGGTCGCCTTCCTCCATACGGCGTTTGATATCTTGTGATTGCTTGATTTGGGCTTCGGTAATCCACTCTAGTATCATGGCTATGCATGATTCGTGACCAATCCATTTTTCGGGTAGTAATGCCCAAGTGCCAATCGGAAGGTAGTTATCAATATTGAGCGTGCCGGAGCGGAGGTTTTGCAAAGCTCTTACCGCCATGGGGTCATTCATCTCCAGATAATAACCTTCCAGAACCTTTTTATCCTCTTCGTCAAGTTTGCCTTCGTAGATGCGGCCGATAAAATAATCGTTGGCACGAGCTTTTTCGCATTTGGACACAATAAAGTGAATAAAGCCGGTTAGTGCCGCACGACCGGTTTTGGACCAGTGGGGGTCTGCACCACCTTTGGGGTCTTCTACCAAAGTATTGCACATAGAATCAACATACATATCGCGTGCCGGTCCGGGGGCGGGTACCGTGCCGGGAGAAAGCGGATTCCAGCTCGGATAATAGATACCTTCTGCCGGATTATCTTCCATACCCCAGTTAATGATAAATACGGGACCGACTTTGGCTCTGGCTCCGGAGGTGGAAAAACACAACTCCGGCTTAGGGTCGTTAACAATTACACTTAAGCCCGGCGAATTAAATAAAGTAGGTATTACAACTCCGGCAGTTTTACCGGTACCGGGAGGTGCACAACAAAGTACTGACAAGGTTTCGTTCAGTCGTAACAGGTGGCCTTTGAACTTGCCAACTACAATGCAAAAACCGTCAATTAATCCCATTTTTTTGACATCACTCAGTTCGGCAAGACGAGCTGAGCCGTGAATGTTTGATTGAAAACGGTAGGGATTGGTTACTATGCCGGTAATGAGGCCTATCGGTAAGCTGATGAATGGCAGAATCGGTACCCACAAACTGACGGAAAATGGTCCGTGGTAATTGAGAAGCTGTTTCATCCACACCCAATAGCGATTGTATAAAAAGCCGCTTTTGTTAAATATGAGATTAAAAAATTTTGATACATCATCCATACTGGCTTTGGATATACCATTACCGATGACATAGGCTAACGGTAATGAAACTACCGCCAATAAAACGGTCACGGCAACAGAGATGATAACCGTGATTAACATCCAACGAACCGCACTGTTATATTCTTTCCATTCCTCGCCTTCTTTTTCTAACGCCATTTCTTCCTCTTAATTTATGCTATACTGCGTAGTATCTTTTTTATTTTTTCAACAACCGTCTTGTCAGCAGGGGCTTCTGCATCTTCAAGTGTTTTGGCAAATAAAGGCAACTCTTTTGGGGTGCCTCTGTCAATACGAGTTACATTGACTCTCATATCTTTCCAGATGTCAAGCATATCTTCGGTGTTAATTATATTGCCTATTTGAATAATTACATAGGGAGTAATTTCAAAAGACATTTCGGCTTCTTTAAGCTTTTCTTCCAGTGAAAGCCTTGCTAAATCAACTTTTCTGACCGGTGAGATACGGTGCGAACTCTCTGAAAACCACAATGGTTCTTCATCATTGAATCTTTCTTCATCGGCCAGCCAATCACCGGGTTCTTTATCGTTTAAACATAGGCAAATTTTATTTTGGGATATACCAATAAAGTCTATGAAAGTGTTTTGAATGGTTGCTCCGGTGATAACTTCATAACCCTTTTGTTTGATTATTTCAAACGACGAATTTACATTGTTGCGTTTGGGCTTGCTATTGTTATCGGGGCGATTTTTTTTATTTGGTTGTTGATTATTATTGTTTTTTGCCGGAGCTTGCGGTTTGGTTTCCTGAGTTGTTATTTTTTCCGGCTCAGGAGCTGTCGGTTCGGCAAAAAGGTCAAAATCTATGGCGTTGTCGTCATCAAAATCAAATAACGAGTGGGTGAATTCTTTAGGGGCTTGCGGAGCTGATGATTGAGACGGCATTGAGGTCGAGGATTTCTTTGGCGTCGGAATACCGGAAAGTACGGCCTGACGATCGGTATCAAATACTGATTTTGGAGTGAAAGCAGAGTCCTCCAATGGTGGTCTGACACTCTTGGGACGAATTTCTTTATATGACTTTTTCTTCTTTACAACCTTTACGGAGGCGGTGTTGGCTATCTTTTTGACCTGTTTTTCAAATAAAAGATTAAATATTTTTAACGGGATTAGGCTTAAAATGCTGAAAAATTTTTGCCAATGTATGATGCTCAAGGCTGCAAAAACTGTTAACCATACCGGTATTGCAGTGAAAATTATCAATATAAAAGCCCATTCCTTGGGTTCGTCAATTACCCAGCCTGATTGCCACAAGTTTATAAGGTGTTGCCAGTGAGTTGCTCGAAATATATCAAAATGCCAGTTGGTAATCATAATCACGCGGATACCTTCTATAAAGAAGATACTCCAGAATATGCCAACCAAAAGTATTTTTGATAAAATCAGTAAAGGTTTCAATTTTTATCTCCGGATGGAACCATTTTGTACTACTTTAGCAGATAAAAGTTTAATAATCATTTATTTTTTTGTTTCCTCTGATATTTTTTTGTTGATGGTATCGCGAATTGAACCGGCTTTTTCATTTTTGGCCGGTTTTATGGAGGCTATTTCTTCTTTGATGTCTTCTACCATTTGCTGTGTGGTTTTAACATTTTTTAGTACAATTCGTTCCGGTATTATGTTTTTGGGGCCTATAAACCGGCTGATTGCCATGAAAGGATATAGAAAAAGGCTAATGTAGTTTAGTTTGAGCGATTTTCTTAAGCCAAAAAACCATAAAAAAGGCAGCAAAAATAGGCATATTAACAACATTATATCCGGAAAGCTTTTTAAAACACCGCCGGAATTCCAAAATTTGGAAAATACCGACCATGAATGGTAGGACATAAAATCAAAACTCCAGATTAAGCCCATAAGTAGTCGGGAAACAAACAAAAAAACCAAGGTCCAAATCGTTAGTACTAGAAAATTGCGGAAAAATTTGAGTATTTTTTTCATAAATTATCCTCTGCTGGCTGTGTTGAAACCGCGGATTTGAGAAAGGTTAACGGTGTTTCCTTTGGGGGTTTTGGAAATTTCGCTCTTGGTGTTGTTGATTCGGGCCTTTGTTTGATTGAGAAGAGCTCTTCTGTCTGCCGTAACTTTGCCTTCGGCATTGAGGCGATTTATTTCATCGTTGCAATCGCGGTATGATGTGGTGAGGACATCTTCAACCGAAAGTGCTGTGGTGGCTGCATCAATAAAACTCTGTTTTTCGGTAGAGCTTTTTGCCGATACTTCGTTTGCCCGCGTGAAAGGATTGGTTCTGGCTGTGTTATCATTTGAAGTATAGTCTTGTTCTGATGTTTGAGAAAGCGTTTCGGCATTTTCTATCATCTGTTCGCGTGAAAGTGCCGGATTGCCTTTAATTCTTTGTTGTTCATTTTGCCAAAACAGTACTTTCCCTTCTAAGGTTGCGTTTTTTACAAACTTATTGTAGCTATCTTCATTGGTGAGAATGTCTGTGTTGGGATTGGTTTTTAATTCTTCAAAAAATTTGTAACTTGCATAGTGGGTGGCAAAAAGATCGGTTTCGGCATTAAAACGCAAGAACATATTTTGGGTTTCTCTGAAAGCGGTTTGCTCTCCTACGGCTTTATCAAAAGCATCGGCAAGGTTTATTTCGCGGCCGCTGGCATCTTTGAAGGTTTGTTTTTCCAATTTCTGCAAATCTGCTGTGGTTGTTTGGTTTTCTTTTACCGCGTTGTCCAAAGCGGCGGTGTAGGAATTGTACCAATCAGATATTTGTTTCTTTTCAGCATCGTTTTGCGGCTTCAAATCCTCAATCATTCTGATTTTTTGCATGTCATCTGTGAGGCCTTGTTGCGTTTTTAGAAGGCTTAGTGTGTTTGCATCACACGGAACAGTTTTGCCGGGATAGGTTATACTGTCTTCTCCCAAAACAATGTAGTGTTTTGACAGTTGGCGAAGTTTTTCTTGTATTTGTTCGGTTTGTTTGACTTCTTCGGGTGTTTGCAATTCCGGTGAAAAGGCACGGCGAGATTTGTTACAATCTTCTATGGCCGCAGCCCTGTTTTCTTTGAAAAAAGCAACCATTTGTTCGGGGGTTAGCGACGAAGATGCGGAAGTGTTTTCTTCAGAAGCTGGCTGTGGAGAACTTTCTTCGGCACCGTCATTATTGCCAAATATGCGATCTTTCAACTTATGATAGTTTGATACTATACCATCAAGCGCTTTTTCTTTTAAGTCTTGGTAACCCTCAGAGGCCTTGTTAAGCATTGGTCGGATCGCTTTTTTATAAGCTACAGAGGACAGTTCATAAACAATTATCCCGCCAAGACCAGCGGCTTTGTTGCCTACCCATGCTGCTGAAGCTAAGATGATTTCTTTCATCATATACTCAATAATATCGCCTTGTTCAATTTTGAAATTGTCATCATCTTTTTTGTGTCCCCAATCTTGGTCACCTTCAAAACCGCCGAAAATGCTGGCTTTTTTGGCCAACTCATCGGCCTCTTTCTTAGCTTTATCTGCCAATATTTTTTGCAAATGCTCTTTATCAAAATCGCTCAATTCCGCCATATAGGCGTTTTGTTCTTCTTCGCTCATTGCCAGAAATTCACCGTCGGTTTTGTTTCCGATGTTGGCCTGATTGGGAGAAACCAAAACTACTTCTTGAAGATCTTCGTTAAGTTGGTCGGATTGATAGACTTCTTTTAATGAATTTGTTATGTTGTCTCGAGCCGTATCATTGTCGATATTGCTTTCGTTTAGCATTGATGCCGCAAAATATTTCATCATCTCTTTCGGAGATAATTCCTTTTCCATGTTGCTGTCCGGATAATCTCCATTTTTTTGCGGCTTAATACCTCTTTTTTCGGCAATTATGGCCATGGCGGCAGCATAGTCTTTTACCTCAGATTCTTTGGGCTTAAAACCTGGTTCGGTTGATGATCTGTACATTGCGGTTGAGGCTTTGAGCAGACGAGAATTGCGTTCTGCGGGATTTAGGCTGTTGAGCTGTGAAACCAAGGGCCTTACAGTGTTATTTTGGGCTTGTCTGTTGCCTATGACTTGTGAAACCTGCGATCTGATGCTTGATGCTGTTGTTGTCTTAGTCTTGTTTGCCATTGGTCTACTCCTTTTTGAGTTTTTCTTTTATTTGATTTAAGTATAACAAATTTAGATAATTTTGTCTAGTTTTTTGTTTATACTTAAATCTTTAAGTCTTTGATAAATTTGCCCAGTTTCTTGTTTACTTTAAATCCATCTTCGGGTTTGGCCTTGATTAGACCAAAAAATCGTGATGGAATTTTGTCAACTTGTATGGGCGCAAAAGTGGCCGGATTATTTTCAACAACCTTTTTTGCTCCGTCGGGATCTTTGCGTAAGGCTTTGAAAAAGTTGTTTACCAGCATCTCGGCATCTATCGGAAAATTTTGCTGCCTGATAGCGTTGATATATTTACGCATCCTCTCTATGCGGTTTTGGTGTTCCTCATAAATTTTCTTTTCTATCATGTGCTTTTGATATTTGGCTTTGCGTAAATTGTAGGCTATTTCACAAGAATCGGTTTCAATTAAAACTTCAACATATGAAATCAATGCGTTTTGTAAGTTGTTGTTGGTGGTTTTTTCGGCAAAGGCCAAAATTTGTTCATCGCTGGGATTGGTCGGCAGAGAAGAAAGACGAGTTGGCTGTGCTAAAAGCAGTGATTCCCAAGCTTGTACAATATCTGCACTTAGTCTTTGAGTGCGTGAGGGACGAAAGCGCGGTAAAATATCGGTTATATTAAATGAAAATTCCGGTATCGGGTAGTTGGCTTCGGTGCAGCATGATGCCGTGGCGTTAATAAAATTGCAATAGGCTCTAAAGAGTTGTTTTTCTTCTGATGCAAGCAGAGGTTCTTGGTCTAGTTGACTTTGAGCTATAATGTTGTTTTCTTCTGTGTATGAGGGTGTATCTGTTGCCGTGTTTGGCTCGGATGCCGTTTTTTGTGATGATTGTTTGTCATCGTCCTCGGCTAAAATGTCCTCTGCATCTTGGAGTTGTGATGCGATAAAATCATCCAGTAGTTTGTCAAAATCAGCTGTTTCTTCTGCCATATCGTGCTCCTAATTTATTTTTATTTCGGCAATTTTGCCATCGGTACTGCGGTTGATTATGATTATGCGGTCAGATTGTTTGCCGCCTTTTAGTAAAATAAATATGTTGTCGTCAGATATTTTGTAATCAGATATGTAGCTGCCTAAGGGTTGGTTCAGTGTGATGTCCTCGGTCGGCAGAGGTGCCTGCAATCGGCGATATATCATGCCGAAAGCGCAAAGCGTTCCGAATATAAGTAAAAATGTAAAGATAAATACCAATATTTTGATAGCTCTTAGTTTATCCATAACACCTCTCTTGCAAATTTGCTTTTTTGCTTTATTATACAGCAAACAATTTGTTGATTTTATATAAAATGCAGTACGACGATAATATTTATACTACACCAATAGTTAATAAAGATTTTAAGGGAGTGCGTCTTGATAAGTTTTTATCAAGCTGTTTTCCTGATTTGTCGCGTGCACAAATTCAAAAGGCTGTCACGGCCGGCAATTTGTTGTATGATGATGTGACTATTGCTGAGAATTCTTATAAAGTGAAAGAAGGCCAGTCTTTTGTGCTTATTATGCCGGAAGCTGTAGATGCAGAGCCTATGCCGCAGGATATTCCTTTGGATATTTTATTTGAGGATGAGGATATCGTTGTTGTAAATAAACCTGCAGGTATGGTGGTACATCCGGCTCCGGGGGCGTGGGATAATACTCTGGTTAATGCTTTGTTGTTTCATTGCAAAGATTTATCGGGAATCGGCGGAGTGAAAAGACCGGGAATCGTGCATCGTATTGATAAAGAAACATCGGGAATTTTAGTGGTGGCAAAAAATGACAATGCGCATAAATGCTTGAGCGAGCAGTTTGCGGAACACTCTATTGAAAGAACATATATTGCTTTTACTTTCGGCGTGCCTGTTCCAATGTGTGCAAAAATTGAAGGAAATATTGGACGCAGCCCCTATGACAGAAAAAAAATGGCCGTTTTGCAGAATGGCGGTAAAAGTGCTGTTACACATTATAAAGTGCTTAAAAATTTCGATAATATGGCCGCAATGGTACAGTGTAATCTTGAGACCGGCAGAACTCATCAAATTAGGGTGCATATGGCTAAAATCGGGAACAATCTTATAGGTGATAAGTTGTATGTAAAATCTAAAAAAATTACCGGAAGCAAAATATCCGATGAGGTAAAAAATACTATAAATAATTTTTCCAGACAGGCTTTACACGCAAAATCTTTGGGTTTTATTCACCCAAAATCAAAGAAAAAAATGTTTTTTGATTCTGATTTGCCGGATGATCTTAAATATCTAATAACAGTTTTGGAACAACTCTAAATAAAGTTTTGGTTGCATTAATTTTTCTTTTGTTTATTATTAACTCGCTCTCTTAGGGCTTTTAATGTTTTTGGACTCGGACTACGGACTTATTTGGTTTGGCAGGAGATTTCAATATGAACAGAAAAAGCAGCTTGGAAAATGAAGATTGTTTTCCGGATGTCAACATGACAAGATATCTTAAGAAAATAAAATCGTATCCTATTTTATCGCAGGAAGAAGAATATTTATTGGCAATTAAATACAAAAAAGAAAAAAATCAGAGCGATGCACATAGATTAATTAACTCTCATCTAAGATTAGTGGTTAAAGTGGTAGCTAAATACCGCGGGTATGGTATACCAATGTCAGAACTGATTTCCGAGGGTAATCTCGGTTTGATGTATGCAATGGAAAAATTTGAGCCGGAACAAGGGTTTCGATTTTCTACCTATGCCTTGTGGTGGATTAAGGCGTCTATTCAAAAATATATTCTCAATTCTTGGTCTTTGGTTAAGATCGGAACAACTACGGCACAGAAAAAATTGTTTTTTAATTTACGCAAAATAAAAAATAGGCTCAATCTCAATGATGATAAATATTTGTCTGATGAGGTGCTGAGCAGTATAGCCCAATCTTTGGATGTGTCGGTTAAGGATGTGACCGATATGAATTATCGTTTGAAGTCCCACGACGGGTCTCTGAATATCAAAATTGATTCTTCTTCCGATAATACATCGGAGTGGATTGATTTTATTGTTGATAAAAAACCAAATCAGGAAGATGTTTTGGCTTATGGCGAGGTTATGAAATATCGTAAAAATTTATTCAATAAAGCCTTAAATGTCTTGAATCAGCGCGAAAAAGACATTCTGTTTAAAAGAAAAATGCGCGATAAGGCTATTACTCTGGAAGATTTGAGCCAAGCATACGGAATTTCCAAAGAAAGAGTCCGTCAAATTGAGGTCAATTCCATAAAAAAAATTAAAAATGCGGTTGCAACTACAAGTTAATTATCGTTGGGAATTATATTTGCCCAAGTGTTGGCTAATTTTTCGAGCTTGGAATTGATGGCTTTAAGGCGATGTTGTGCCGAACTTTTGTAGATAAAAACAAATATGTCCGGCAGAATATAATAAAAAATAAAGCCAATGCCGGCAGTACCCAGCATTATGATGATGTTAAAAATATTGGCAGCAATTGAGAATTCTGTTCCTTGTGCAAATTGCCCGAAAATACTGCAAAAACTTAAAATAACTCCGGCAAAATTAAAACATCCGATGGTGGTTATTTTGTTGATGTTTTTGGAATCGGTTATCATTATGGTAATGGTAGGGAGAATCCCAATACCCAATACAACCATTATCGGAAGAACGGTAAATGCTAAAAGCAGGAAGGCCATAAGCAAAACTATTTTTTGCAAAAAGGTTAACTTTGCTTTGTTGCTCTTGGTGGTTTTTTTGGTGGGAAGTTTTAATTGTTGTTTACTCATTTTATTATCCAATATATAAGGCTGAAGGCAAGTGCACTCAGCATGGTGAGAACGGCGATAATTGATGAAAAACGCAGGGCCAGGTCTTTAGCCTCTTCTTCTAGTTTGGCATCTCCGGAGATTATTTTAGACTTTTCGGTAAGTAAAAAATTGGCGTTTTTTAAAGCCTCGGAATAATCTATTTTATCTTTGTTACGAGCCTCGTCGTTTTCCAGCAAATTGACAATATCTATAATTTTTCCGGTTTTGGAAACTTGTGATAGCTCTTGTTCCAAATATTTTTGATATTTTAGGTTGTGATAACTTTGAATCAGCGGTTTGGATATGGACACCAGCCATTGTGCTAGATTGGGCAATTGTGCCGGACCATGCTTATTTTGAATATTGGCATAAAGTCTTATAATGGCTCCTAATTTTATGTGATCTTGGTTGGCATTTAAATCAACTAAAATACCATCTATTTTTTTGCCCATCTTGCAACGCAAATATGCTATGATGTTTTTATCAAAGGGTAGGGTATGGTAATCACCCTTAAACTTGTCAAGAGCTTTGAGCAGGCGAGAGACGCTGTTTACAAAGACATTTCCCAGCAAGGGGCTTATGCAGGGTAAGTCCTCATCGTTATCATACATAATGCGGTCAAACCCGTAACCGTAGTCACTGCGCGATAAGTAGGCCCTAAATTCTCCGGCATTACTGGGTGCTCTTAAGGAGGGTTGTTCTTGGTACCATATCTTTATGATGTCGCTGGATATCAAGGCTTGAATCGGTGTCAGCGAAAGATTGTTCTTTTTGTAGTAAAATAAAGTTTTGGCCAGTCCTTCGGGAAACATGTAGTCATCACCGTATTTCAGCGGTAAACTCGGATCCAGAAAAGTACATATCCTGTTTAAGAGCATATGTTTGTCAGGATTTTCTTTTTCGGCTTGTATTTGTTTCTCAATTTTGGCGTAAAGTTTTTCTTTTTCAAGACCGGTTTTAATCCATTCCAAAAGTTTACCGTTTTGTAAAAGTTCTAGACCGGAATTTATGTCGGATAATATATTTATGGCCACGCTTTTGGCAGTGTAGCATTTTTCGCCACCAACACTAAGCGCTCTGGTGGATCTGTCGTTTTCTGCGGAAAAAAAGCTTTGTGTTTTTCCTTCGTAGTAATTGTATAATTTGGTATAATCACAGCGGTTTTCAACGTTATCGTCAAGCAGTGATTTTAAAATAACGGCAATTTGAGAGTTTATTTTTTCGTTGTTTGAAAGAAAATTGAAGGAGCCATAGCGCAGTTTTTGTCTGACAAGTTCTGGTTTTGATAATTCAGAAGTAATGTCATGATTGAGAACAATACCAAGCAAGACAACGCCTGCGGCATAACGGTCATGTTCAAAAAAACCATTACCGCGAGAATATCCGGAGCATAGAGTATTTTCTATGGTTTCATATGCATCTGGTTGATGCATTGAAGGAAAACTGGCCAGGCAATCGCCCAAAACTATTTCTTTGCATGAAGGATCTTTATAAAAAACATTATCCAGTCTTATGGCACGGTGGGTGATACCAAATGTTTTTAAGCTGTCGCAAGCCGAGAGTATTGATAGCGATAAAGATTTGAAGGTGTCAAAAGAGATTTTGGCCGCGTCTGCTTCAAAAATGTTAGCTTTGGGGCCGGTGGGTTTGTTGTATACCAGAGCAACGGATTCTTTATCTGATGGCATTTTTATTATGCCATATTCAATAAGTTTTAAAATGTAGGGCGAATCAATAGATTTGAGATATGGTAGGTATGACAAACGCGGAGATGTCTCATCACCGCAAATCAAAGCAAACAGGTTCCTTTGCGGATTAATGTTGTCTTTTACCTCATAAGCCAGAGCCCCGTTGCTGTTTAGTTTGGGTAACGGTTGGTCAAAACAGATTTCAAAACGTTCTTTTAACAAACAATGTTGCGTCGATGTGGAGGCTGTGGTTTCTTTGTCTTCTGTAGACTTTTCCGTGTTTTTTTCTTCCGTCATATCAATTCTTTCTGGTAATGCTTATACTAAATAATCATTACCGTAACAAAATATTATTAATAAAATGCAAATTTTTGTATTGGTGTTTGTATAAAGTATTATAATAATGAAAAATTTGGGTGAAATATGAAAAACGATATTACCGAAATATTAGAAAAACCTGTTGAATCCGTCCCGATTGCAAAACCGGATAAAAGCATTTTGGCCAAAGCAGAAGAATTGAATATAAATGTCAATGAATTAGATGTATTCAGCGAGCCGGAGAAAAAAGCTTTTAGACCTGATAATAAAGAAAAAGAAAGTTGGCGTAATCTAGATATAAAATTATCTGATGTTGTTGATGTAATTATTGCAACATCCGAACGCCCGTTCTTTTTGGTTAGAGATGATTTGTTGGTTTATGCAAATCCGGCAGCGGTGCAGCTTTTGGATTTGGGCGGCGGGGATGTTATTGGCGATAAGTTTTTAAATTTAGTAGATAGCGGTGATTGGAAGGTTTTGGTTGAAAATATAGGTGAAATGATTGCCGGTGATAAAGCTTTGCAAATTAGAATGCGAGGAAGTACGGGAAAGGTGGTGCCGATTGATTTTAAGGCTATATATTTGCCGGAAATTGAGCATTTTTCTTTTATTTTAATTGGCGAACAGCATAAAAAACCAGTTACTTTAACATTGAATAATTTGTATGATGAGACTACCGGGTTGCCAAACTTCTTTTTGTTTGAGGATAGAGTGCAAGTGGCGGTGGCAAATGAAAATATTAAAACCACAGATAAAAATCTTATTGCGGTAGTTGCGGTTAATATAAACAATATTGAGACTTTTCGTAAGATGAATATTGAGGATTTTGTTATTAAAAAAATTGCAAATTCTTTAGTATTGAATTTAAAGAAAAATGTGACCATTGCAAAAGGGCTAAAGTATAATTTTTGGCTGATGTTTAACGACTTGAAATCAAAAGCAGAGCTTAATCATGAGGTTAGACATATATTTGAAATATTGAATGATGGGGTAAGCGATAATTTTACACGGCATAGGCTTGCTTTTTCCATCGGGGTAAGCTCGTATCCTATTCCGTCTCATTCGGCCAAAAAAGTTATTGAGCAGGCCTTGGCGGCGGTAAAAAAGGCTCAAACCCAACAAGAAAGCTCCATTGAGTTTTATAAAGCAGATAAATTGTAGAAAGCTAAGAAAAAATTAACCTTTTGTTAAATAGAATCGAGAAAACGAGGCAGATAAGAAGCGATTCTGCCTTGGGGTTTTGTTGTGAGGTAAAAAGGCTTGATTTTGGAGAAGAGAGCTCATTTCTGAGAAAAATAGTGTTGTTTAGAGGCGCAAAAAGTGGTATTATAAACGATGAAGAATTTCTCAGGACGAGGAGCGGACTATGACTAGAAATATAAGTTATTTGACGGTGATAATTTCGGCTTTTCTGATGATGAACAGCCCGGTAGTGGCTGAGGATACTGTTACAAGCAAAACAAGAGTAGAAGTAAATAGTTGGGCGGCACTAAAGCAAGCGGTAGAAACAGGTGCGGCAGATACGATTATTGTCTTAACCGGCAATATAACAGCAGATGCGGATAATCCAATAACCAAAGTAGCAAACACCGGCATGGTAATAGATGGCGGTGGGTATACCATCACGGGGCAAGAAGGCACAAAAAACGGTCAGTTTATAAGTAATTTTGGTCAGACAGATTTGGTTATTCAAAATGTGAAGCTGGAGGGGTTTGGGAGTGTAGGTAGTGCTACAGGAGGCTTAGTAAGAAATAGCGGTGAGATTAGTTCAATAGCTGGTGTTTTTAAGGATAATTTTCTTTATTCTAATGCAGGTTACACGCAAGGGGGTGTTATATTTAACGCTGCTAAGATTGAGGAGATAAAAGGCATTTTTGAGAGTAATTATGCTTGGTCAGATAGTTCCTCTTCTGCAGGAGGTGTAATTACGAATAACAGTGTAATTGTAAGATTAGAAGGGGTTTTTAGTAATAATAGTTCTCAAGGAGCAACAGTTGCTAGAGGGGGAGTGCTTTTTAATAATTATAATGGTGTAGTTAATCAAGTCGTTGGGAATTTTGTTGGTAATTATGTGGATTCTAAAGCAGGGCCAACAAGTGGTGGTGCGATTTATAATTATGGAATTATAGATAGTATAGATGGAGATTTTACGGGAAATTATGCTCAATCTGAAACAGGTAATGTACAGGGTGGTGCTATTTGGAATAGTGGAACGATAGGTGATATAGATGGAGATTTTACGGGAAATTATACTCAATCAGAGTCAGGTAGGGCACAGGGTGGTGCTATTTGGAATAGTGGAACGATAAATGACATAGATGGTGATTTTACGGAGAATTATGCTCAAGGCAAAACAATAGCTTATGGGGGAGCGATTTATAATACAGGCACCAATTCAAGAATAGAAAGTATTAGTGGATTGTTTGAAGGGAATTATGCTCAATCTGAATCAAGCAATGCACAGGGTGGCGCTATTTGGAATGGTGGAACGATAGGCGATATTGATGGAGATTTTAACCAGAATCAGGCGAAGTCTATTGATGGGGAAGTTTATGGTGGAGTTATTTATAATGGCAAAATAATAGGTAATATTGTAGGCGATTTTGTAGATAACTATGCACTGTCAGAATCTAATAATGCAAGAGGAGGGGCGATTCATAACAGCGGATCAAATGCAAAAATAGAGAGTATCAGTGGGGTGTTTGATGGAAATTATGCAAAAACAGGAACGCAAGCCAGTAATAGAGGAGCCGCAGGAGGAGCTATTTTTAATTATAATGGTGGAGCGATAGAGTTGATATCTGCTGTTTTTATAAAAAATTATGCCGAAACTGTAGGTGGTAGCTCATCGGGAGGAGCTGTTTATAGCAACTATAATACCAATGTAAATAGTATTATAGGAGAGTTTATAAATAATTTTTCTTTGACGAAAGCGGGGCAAGCTCGTGGCGGTGCGATTTATAATAATAGTTCATCCATAGCTAATATAGAAGGAGTATTTACAGGCAATTACGCGAAATCTGAAAATGGAGATTATGCTATAGGAGGTGCTATAGTTAACAATCCGGGTGCAGGAGCAGAGGCAAAAATTGATTGGATTAACGCGGATTTTATAGGCAATTATGCTTATGCGTTGTCAGGAGGAGCTTTAGGCGGTGCAGTAACAAATGCTGGGGTATTGGGTGGAATTACAGGAAAGTTTGAAAATAACTATGCTCTAGGAGCAAAGATGGCTTATGGTGGAGCAATAAACAACGAGACGGTTCTGAAGTTAGTAAACAGTAGCTTTTACGACAACTATGCAAAGAGCAGCGGAAATAAAAGCTCTGTTTTTGGAGGGGCAATTTATACCTTAAGCGATATGACGATAGCCGCCGATGGGGGAGAATCGATATTTTCCGGCAACAAGGTGATATGGAACGGCGGAGAAGATTCCTCGGCAATATATATGGACGGGGCATCCGGCAATAACCTTATGCTCGAGGCGGTTAATGGTGGTTTAATCAGAT
>CALYBC010000008.1 GCA_944393725.1 uncultured Alphaproteobacteria bacterium
ATGTAACCGGTGCAATTGAATTGCCGGAAGGAACAGAGATGGTAATGCCCGGTGATAATGTTACCATGACAGCAAAATTGATTCACCCGATTGCAATGAACGAAGGTTTGCGTTTTGCTATTCGTGAGGGTGGTCACACAGTTGGTGCCGGTGTTGTTTCAAAGATTTTGAAGTAATATCAGCATAAGCTAAAATAAAAAAGCCCCGTACCTTAAAAGGTATGGGGCTTTTGTTGTTTCTATGGCGAGAGTTTTCTTCTTTATCATTCTCGGGTTTGTTTTTTCCGTCAGCCTCGGATTTATTCCGAGGATGACGGAGAAGAGAATAGACCCTCGGAATAAGTTCGAGTATAAGTATTTTACTTGCTTATGCAGGATAATGTTACTATAGTCATTTTATAGGTTAATTTTGTAACATATGAGGCAATCAATAAATGAAAATTTTGTTATGGGCGGCTGTATCGGGAGTTCTGCTAGGCGGATGTATGCTAGTTCATAACTTTATGTCTTTGGAAAAACAAAGAATCGACAGCTTAAAATCCATAACTGAAAAGGCTGATAAAATAGTAGTGGAAAAACAACATCGCAAAATGTATTTGCTTGCTGATGGCAAGGTACTGCGGGAATATAAAATCGATTTGGGGTGGAATCCGAAAGGTGATAAAGAAAAAGAAGGTGACGGCAGAACACCCGAAGGAGTTTATAAAGTCTCTTATAAAAATCCGAAATCAAAATATTTTTTGTCTTTGCGAATTTCGTATCCTAATGCTGCCGACAAGGCAGAAGCACAGGCCAAAGGATTTAATCCCGGCAGTGATATTATGATACACGGCTTACCCAATGTGATGACTGTGTTGGGCTTTAATCAAAAATTAAAATCGGATTGGACGCAAGGTTGTATTGCGGTGCAAAATAATGAAGATATGAAAGAAATTTGGAGCATGGTCGAAGTTGGTACAGAGGTAGAAATCAGACCATAAAAAAAGGCCTTATCGAAAGATAAGGCCTGAAGTTTGCTATTCGTAAATCGGTTTATAATTATTTATATCAGCGTCTTTTATCATGCTGATTGTGGTCAGAGTATTGGGCAAACCGATATAAGCCGTTAGTTGAACCATGGCCGCCAGTAAGGTTTCTTTGTCGTTGCCGGCTTTCATGGCACCGACTATATGCGCCGGAATTTGTTTTTCGGCTCCGATGGAGGTCAGCACGACAAGTGAAAGCAGCTCTCTTTGTTTGAGGCTTAGACCGTTGCGGGTATAGAAATCGCCGAAGCAAAAATCCGTCAACAAATCGGGAACAATTTGGTTGTAAGGTGTTGGCAAATCCGACATGGATTGCTTTACTTCATCACCATAGAGTTTTTCTTGGATTTTGAGCCCTTGAGAATGTCTGCTCTCGTCAGTTGTGGTACTACTTGCTTCTAAGGGAAGCTTTATTCCTCTTGCGGTTGCAACCTCATTAAATACGGCAATAGCATTTAAGGTCTTGGGAAAACCTATATAGGGTGCACAGCCATAGATTGCTTCTCTGATTTCCAAAGGTGTATTGCCGACATTTAGGGCCGCATTTATATGCGCTTTGAGCTGCGGTAATGTCTGAATGGCCGTAAGTGCTACAACTGTCAGCATTTCGCGTTCTTTATGACTTAAATTGCCGATAAAAAAGGCCTCGCCGAAAATGTTTCTTTGTAAAATCTCCATAAATTCCGGATCGGTCGGACTGGGGGTTCTTTCGCTTGCAAATAATTCGTTAAAAACTTTATCGGCTTTTGTTGCTCTGTCCATTGTTATTTCCTCCGCGGTGGCCGTTGTTGCTATAAATAACAAAACGGCGCACCATAAATATTTGAAAAATTTCATTTGATTTTACCTTAAATTAGCTTTGAAAAATTCGGTTATTTCGTTAAACGGAATTTTTTCCATGTTGTCGTACAAATCAACATGGTTGGCATTTGGGACAATCAATAATCTTTTGTTGTCTCCGACGAGTTTTTTGAAAGCATCTTCGCTAAAGTAGCGGCTGTGTGCGTTTTCGCCGTGTATTATCAATACCGGTGATTTGATTTCTGAAGCATAAGACAAAATCGGCATATTCATGAAAGACAGCGAAGATGTCATATTCCAGCCACCGGTTGAGTTGATTGAATTTTTGTGGTAGCCGCGTTTGGTTTTGTAATAGCCAAAATAGTCTTTTACAAATTGGGGTTCATCACCGCTTAGTTTGTCGGGTAGACCTTGAGCAATTTTATAAGAACCTGATTTGAAATCGGCACTGCGTTGAGCGTTAAGTTGTTGTCTTAGGTTATATCTTTGCTCTTTATCCATAGAATCGAAGTATCCGTTAGCATTGACTCTGCTCATATCATACATGGTTGCAGTTACGGTTGCCTTGATGCGGGGATCGTTGGCGGCGGCATTAAGGGCGAATCCGCCAAAACCGCAAATACCCAAAATTCCGATTTCATCAGAATTTACTTCCGGAAGGTTGCTTAAATAATCTACCGCAGCACTAAAGTCTTCGGTATTGATGTCAGGCGAGGCTACATTGCGTGGCTTGCCGCCACTTTCTCCGGTGTATGAGGCATCAAAAGCCAGAGTGATAAAACCGTTTTCGGCTAAGGTTTGGGCATATAGGCCGGAGGATTGTTCCTTGACGGCACCAAATGGTCCGCTTATGGCTATGGCCGGAAGTTTTTCAGCCTTCTTTTCTTTGGGTATGTATAAGTCGCCTACAAGTTTAATACCGTAGCGGTTATAAAAAGATACTTTTTTTACTTTTACCTTATCGCTTTTAGCAAAAGTCTTGTCCCAGCCGCAAGCATAAAATTTCCAGCCGAAAAATCCGCAAACTGCTATAACTAAAAGTGCGATAATTCCTATTTTCATGATTTTCTCCTTGATTTAAATGTTTTTACCCATATTGTATGCTTCCAAATAGGCGGGAGTGTTGATTATCTCGCCTTTTTGCCAGGCTCCGAGACCATATATAATTCCTTTTTCTTGAGCATTGTCTAAGCAGTCTTCGGTAAAGCCGCGAAGGGAATCGCAGACTTTTTGCATGATTTGTTTGTTAGTATCGGCAGCGGATAATATAAAATAGAATTCTTTGTCGCTGATTTCGGTGTATCTCGGGACACAGCGGTCAATAAAGGTTTTTAGAAGTCCGCTCATGGCATAAAAATAAACCGGCGTGGCCAAAACAATTACATCTGCGGCAATCATTTTGGCCAAAAGCTCGGGCATGTCATCTTTTTGCACGCATTTGTGGGTGTCGTTGCATACTCCGCAGCCTAAGCAAAATTTTATTTGTTTATCGGCCAGCCGAATTTTTTCGACCTTATGGCCTGCTTCTGCGGCGCCTTTTTGGAATTGGTCGCACAGTAAATCAGAGTTGCCGCCTTTGCGAAAGCTGGAACTTATAATCAAAACATTTTTCATGATTTTCTCCTTGTTTTTTCCTTTACAGAAATGAGTTTAATCTTTAGAGTATACTCTAAGTCAAGCGTTTTTTGTCGGAGGAGTATAATGTTCTATTCTATTTCACAAGTTGCTAAAAAATTTAATCTGACTGCCTATACTTTGCGGTATTACGATAAGTTGGGATTGTTGCCGACGGTAGGAAAATCGTCTTCGGGGTTGCGGAGGTTTTCCGAAAATGATTTGAATTGTGTGGCAATGATTGAGTGTCTTAAGGAAACCGGACTGACCTTAAAAGAAATCAGAGATTATTTTGTATTAGCGGTTAAGGGTGATGAGACCATTGATATGAGAATGCAGATGATGATAAATCAAAAAAAACGAATTGAGGATGAAATTAAGTCGTTGCGGCGCAATTTGAAAAAAATTGAGTTTAAAATCAAATATTATCAGACGGCAAAAAAAGTCGGGGAAGCCAATGTTTATAGCGAATACCCGCAGATGTTGGCAGAGCATGATAAGTTATTTAAATAATTTCTTGACTTAGAGTATACTCTAGGGTTTACGCTAATCTTATCGTTAAGCAAAAGTGATAAAGGAGGGGATATGATTAGCGTATTGAGGATGAGTTTTAGTGTATTGGTTACTGTTTTGGTAATAATTACAAATGTAGAGGCACAAGAAATGAAAAAAGCACCGATAGATACTATTTTTGCACAAGGCGAAAAAAATCCTTACGGCGAATATTTTACGGGACAAACCTATTTAACAATGCTTAGCAATAAGGGTGATGAATGGAATTCTTCGATTGGTAATGTAACTTTTGAACCCAATGCCAAGACTAATTGGCATAAGCATTCCGGTGGTCAGATTTTGTTGGTTTTGGCAGGAGAGGGGCGTTATCAAGAAAGAGGCAAAGAAGTGAGAATATTGCACCCCGGCGATGTGGTTAGAATACCGCTTGATGTTGAGCATTGGCATGGGGCGGCACCTGATTCTTGGTTTACGCATATTTCGATAGAAACCAATTTGCCGAACAATCAAACTACTTGGCTTGAGCCGGTTGAGATGTAAGATGGTAGAATTTAAAAGTCCCTCGGTTTTTCCGAGGGACTTCGGTTAGTCGAGATTGATGATTTTTACATCAATCTTTTTATCGAAAAAACGCAATAAATGTCGGTATTTTTCATAAGATATATCACGGCCTTTTTCGATGCCTGTGATGACATCCATTGACAGATTGGTCATCATGGCAATATCTGATAACGATAGGCCGCTTTGAACTCTTAGATTTTTGAGTTCGGAAGCAATATTTTGCAGAATTTCGCGACGAAAGGTTTTATGCATTTGTTTTTTAACTCCTTTATTTTTGCTTATAATTAAAACAAAACCGCCTTATAAAAAGGCGGAGGAGCTCAAAAACTGCAAGTGTACAGTCGCGTTAATTCGTCGTGCAAAGCACGCTTATTTCACGCACTCCTCCATCAGAGGAGATAACACTTGAGATGTTTTTGAGACACCACCTGAGGTAACACACCTTTGGCAGTAGTGAGGGTATAAAAAATCTTGTTGAAACGCAAGTGAAAAATGTAAAAAATCGGTTCGAGTTCTTCGGAAACTAAAAAACCACCCTTTCGGGTGGTTTTTGGCGTCTCCGAGAGGACTCGAACCTCCTACCCACAGTTTAGGAAACTGTTGCTCTATCCTGATGAGCTACGGAGACACCATGACTTTCTTATAATAAGTTTATTTGCCTTTGGCAAGTGCTAATTTGCTTAAAAATCTTGTCTGAATCTCGGCTATCTGCTCAACCGATGATACTTCGACATATTCTCCGGCCGCGTGCATGCCGTCTCCGGTGCCGGAGTGCATAATTACCGTAGAACCTCTTACGGCAAACTCTCTGGCATCGGTTGCCCCGCCTTCATACTCAAAGGTTATTTTTTGGCCCAATATCTCTTCGGCAAAATGTTTGTATTCCAAGATAAGCGGGTTCTTTTCATCCATAACTACCGGAGTGCTTGAAGATACAACTTCATAACTTACTCCGTCTATCATGCATTTATCCAAGTTCTTTTTCAAATCTTCTACCGTGCTGGTTTCAACTAATCTGAAATCGCACAAAGCTTCGCAATAATCAGATATTATATTGGCAACCTTACCACCTTCAATTCTTGCAAAATGTAGGGTGTCTATCCATTTGTTTTTTGGTGTTTTACCGTTTTTGGCATAGGCCGGATATATCTTGCGAATCTTACCCAAAACTTCCATCATCAATTCGTTGGCATCAATTCCGTCCCAAGGTCTTGAGCCATGAGCCTCTTCGCCTTTGGCAATTATTTTTACGAATACCGGATTTTTGCATTTGGCAATAATCTTGGTGATATCCCCGCCCACATCATTATCCAAAACTATATCGGCGTGAATGTCTTTGTATTTTTCTAAAAAGGCCTTGGTTCCTTTGGAGCCTTTTTCTTCATCGGAAGACAAGATAACACCAAAATTAAGCGGCAATTTGTGCTCTATTACATATTGCATTGAATTTAGCGCAACTGCTGCAAAAGATTTCATATCTAAAGAGCCGCGGCCGTATAATTTGCCGTCTTTTATCTTGGGGTTAAACATTTTGTCATCGGCCGGTACAACATCTATGTGGCCTAATATCAAAGCATCAAAATTTATGGTGTTTTTATTGCGAATAAAGATTACCGGAGCAATGCCTTTTTTCTTAAAAATATCGACCTTGGCTCCTAATAATTTCATCATATTTTTGATATAGGCCATTGTCTTGTCGATTTCTTCTTCGTTTCCGGTTTCGCTTTTGAAACGAATAAGCTCTTGTGCAACCTCAATAACTTTCATTTTTTTTGTCCTCTTTTACTATTTGTTCATCTTAATGAGTTTATACTATTGCTTAAGTAGTGAATAAAAAATTAAGAGGACGGGTAATATGAGAAAAATCTTGCTTGTTGCTGTGTTGTGTTTAATGGGAGTGTTGGCCGCCGTGGCTCAAGAAAATACTGCTTCCGTTAAAAAAGAAGACGACTCTCTGCCGAGATTTGTTTCTCTGCGTTCTAATCCGGTTAATGCCCGTTCCGGTCCGGGGGTAAAATATCCGATAGAGTGGGTATATATGCAGAAATCGGCTCCGGTTGAGGTAATTGCCGAATTTGAAGATTGGCGGAGAATCCGCGATTGGCAAGGTTCGGAAAGCTGGATAAAATCGACCATGCTTAATAAGAATCGCTATGCCAAAATAATTACCGCCGGCGAAAATAACCTTTATCTTAAAAGCAATTATAAGTCTCAGGTTGTTGCCAGAGTTGAGGACGGAGCTATCGCTAAGATTATTAAATGTCCGCAAAATAATGAGTTTTGCTTGTTAAAGTTTGAACAAATCGAAGGCTGGATGCCGCGTAAAGATTTATACGGAGTGTATCCGGAAGAAGCCATAGATTAACTATGGTGCCAAAGTAAATAAGTCTTGCGGCAAATCGTTGACCAAAACAATGGTGATTAAAAGCCAAATCAAAGCATAAACCTGCAACATATCTCGCAAAATAGTGCTACGCAGAGCCTTGAAGATAAAATCATATTTCTTAAAGCCATAATGAATGCCGCTTAAAATCACAGTGGCAACAAGAGCCTGAATTCCTAAGCCGATTTCTTGCAAGTCCTGGCTGAAAGGCATTAGCATTTTGTTTAGAAAAGCAAAAAACAACAAATAAAAAACACAAAAGCCGTAAAATATTCGCTGCATTTTGGTGTTGAATAGCTGTTTTTGCTTTTTTTCTTCCTGAACTTTTTCGGTAGATAAGCGACTGACCTCAATACCGCGTATTTTTTCGGGGTCGGTTTTTTGTTTTTGAATTACTTGTAAATCTTTGGCAAATTTGTCTTTAATTGAGCATAAGCCGCAGCCTTTGGAGGTGAAATATACATGATTGGGGTTGTTTTTGCATTGTTTTAGTCCATGCATTAATTTCCACAAATGCTCTTGCCATTCGTATGCCGTTGGTCTTTGACAGCCTTTGCTGAAGGCTCTTTCAAAAAGCTCCAAAGTTTCTTTATTAAAGTATTCGTGAATGCTGTAGGGGTGAGGGTATTGATATTTGTCGGGCCATAAACCATAAGCATAATGATAATCGGCAATACGCTCTTGAATGGTAAGCATGGGTTGTGACGGGTCTTTCGGAGCACCGGAAAACGGGTGAATACCGTTATTTAATAACCTAAAAATTATTACCGCCAAAGCAAATAAGTCTTGTTCCTCGCCCATTTCGGCACAAGAAAGCTCCATGCCCTCGGGATAGATATATTCTTCACTCACAAATTCGGCCGGATAACGCGTTTTTTCGCCTTTAATCGAAAAGCCGTCGCAGTCGACTATCGCAACCAACATATTTTCTTTGTAAACCGATAAATTTGACGGTTTGAGGTCAATGATGTAGTGTCCGCACTTGTGCAAGGCCGTTACCATAGAGGCTACATTGTAGGCGGCAAATATGCGGTAGGCGTATTTTTCCGATAGCCCTAGTTTTTGGCGGATGGCTTTTTGCATAAGGTGATCTAATGAAACGGCCTCGTCCATATTAATAAGGGGCATCATATAGCCGACGCAAAAGCCTTTTTCATCATCGAGCAGAGCCTCCGGCCATGCAAGTTGAATAAATTCTTTGCCGTTAACCTCCACCGGTTGAAAGTTGGGTTTGTTTAACATCATGGCCTGCAATTTTTGGCGGTTGCTGGCAGATTTTTCGGTATTGTGAAAGATTTTGACAACTTTGTCGGGCTTGCCTTCAACCAAATAAATTTTACCCGAAGCGCCGCCTTTGTTTATCATCTCGCCAAGAGTGATTTTGCCATAGCTGCCGTCGGTGTATACTGCGTTGTAGGTTTGCTTTGTTTGAGGCATCTTTATACCTTTATCCATACAAGAGTTTTGTCATCGGGGTTGAGCTTTTGCGCACGCGGGGTGTTTAGTGTGTTGCTTAAAGCTTTGCGGGCTTTGCTTAGGCTTTTTTCTTGCAATAAAAAGTCATTTATCGGGGTTATGAATTTGTGTTCAATATCGTTATAATCGCCGCTGAAAGCAAAAGATGTCAGCCCATCGGACATTAACAATATGCTTTTGGCATCGGCAATTTTGGTAAAACGCAAATTATCTTGCCAGTCGGGTTGGGTAAAGAAAAAGGTTTCGCAAGAAAAACTGCCGTTTTCGGGGCGAGAAGCATAAAATTCGTTGTCGGCATGCAGTGAAAGAGCGGCTCCGTCACCGATATGGAAAAATAAACCACGATTTTTTTGGTAAACAACCCCGACCAAGGTTGCCGAAAAGGGAGCCAGACCTTTGGCGTCTTTGGTTTTGTTAAAGCGGTGAAGCATAAGCTTTTCTCGGGCGGTTTCTATTGCATGAACAATTTGATTTTCGATGGTTTTGAAATCGGCGTTTTTTAATAAATCGCACAGCGTTTGGCACAAAACTTTGGCTCCGGTTTTGCCATGTTTGGCCGAGCCCGCTCCGTCAGAAACAATGGCTACCAAATTGCGTCCTTGGGCATAATCATAAAAGTCCTGACAGGGCAGGTTTTTGCTCAAGTGAAGCTGGCCGGTAACGCTGGCTGCAACAATTTTGATGTCGGTTGGTTTATTCTTCATTCCAATCGCCTATATCCTCTAGTAAATCCGGAGCATTGGGTGCAGCACGCGAAACACAAGAAACACTGCGGCTTAACCATAAGAAAAATTCGGTGAACCTGAGACCGCTTAGGCGTTTGGGCGAAATGGTCGAAAATTTGGCCAGCTTTTCTAAGTTTGCGCCTTGGGTGCCTACGGCATGAATAACAACTTTTTTGTTTTGCTGGGCTTCACGACATTTTTTGGCGACGATTTCCCATTCGTAATCGGTTGGTTCTCCGTCGCTTATCAAAAATATCCATGGTCTTTTGGAGGTAATACCGCAGCTGTCATAGAGACTTTTTTGGTCTTCTATCTTTTTTAGGGCGAGTTCCATGGCACGGCCAAGCGGAGTGAGACCGCCGGCTTCCATCTCAGGAGCTTCAAAATTCATGGCGTCTATCCAGTCTGACGAAACAACGGCCTCGTCTTTGCCAAAGGCTTTGATAATCAGAAGTTGAACGCGAGAAGAGGCGTCGATATCATCTTTTAGTTCTTGTTCGAGGGCTTTGAGGCCGGCGTTGAGTTGTTTTATCGGTTCGCCGCGCATGGAGCCGGAACAGTCAAGCACCAAAACACAAGGAGTGCGTTCGTTGGCATTGTCGGCAAACTCAACATAGGGAATCATCTCGTTATCAATATTTGAAAAAGCCATTGCTAACCTCTTTATTTGTCATAGGGATAGGAGTGCGGATAGCCGCTGTCGGGATAAGGAATCGGGCGAGCCGATTTGCCGCAGCCGCTTATGCATAATGTCATGATAATTAAGCAGAAAATGATTAAAAATTTTTTCATATACCATTCCTTTACTTGTTATGTTATATATTAAACATATATTGTAATTATCGGGTAAGTAATTTTTGAGTTATACATAAAAATGTTTAAATTTATAAAAATCTTGCTGGTATTTTGTTTGTTGGCGTCTAATGCATGGGCATTGGATAATGTTAATATTTTTGCTTATTCCAGAAAAGCACCCGATGAGAAAATTTATGATGACTACGGAAAAGCTTATAAATTAAGCGATTTTTCCGGTGATTTTTTGATTGTGTTGTTTTGGTCAAAAAAGTGTATACCTTGTTTGCGAGAACTTGATGATTTGCATGAGTTTGTGAATAAGACACAAGGTAACGGCGTGAAATTGATTATGGTGTCTCCGCAAAAAGATTGGGCGGTAGAGGGTGAACAGCAAGCCTTTTTGAGCAAATTTGAGGCAGACAAAGTGCCGCATTTTGTTGACAGAAACGGAAAATTGGCAACAGCTTTTGGAATATTTGCCACACCTCATGCGGTTTTGGTTGACGCAAAGTCAATGGAAATCGGGCGAATCAGGGGTTCGCTTGATTGGGAAGATGACGATGTGATTGAGGAAATTTATAAGATAAAAGCCGCTAGTAAGCCGCAATAAAAAATAAGCAAAGCTAAGAAAAAATTAACCTTGTGTTAAATAGAATCGAGAAAACGAGGCAGATAAGAAGCGATTCTGCCTTGTTTTAGTGTGCAAAGTTTGTTGATTTTGGGAAGAAAATTCTGTTTTGCACAAATGGTATTGTATTGGGCTTGAAAAAATGGTATTATAAACGTTGATGTTTCTCAGAACGAGGGAGGCGGACTATGACTAGAAATATAAGTTATTTGACGGTGGTAATTTCGGCTTTTCTGATGATGAGCAGCCCGGTAGCGGCTGATGATACTGTTACAAGCAAAACAAGAGTAGAGGTAAGTTCGTGGAGTGAGCTTAAGAACGCGGTTGAAACCGGAGCCGCGGATACGATTATTGTCTTAACCGGTAATATTACAGCAGACGCGGATAATCCAATAGGCAAAGTGGCAAACACCGGCATGGTAATAGATGGCGGTGGTTATACTATTACTGGCCAAAAAGGTACAAAAACAGGACAATTTATTAATGGTGGTAGTAATGATCTAGTTATTCAAAATGTTAAGTTAAATGGGTTTGTAAGCATAAATAGTGCAGATAAGATAATCAGTGGGGCAATTTATAACTGGTACGCAAGTCTTGGTGATATTGACGCAAGTTTTAGCGATGGTTTTGTAAGTTCTGATACTAATAATGTTTATGGCGGAGCAATATTCAATTATGGCACAAGTGCTATGATTGGAAATATAGAAGGTGATTTCATAAATAATAATGTCCAGTCAAAAATGAAGGATGCAAACGGAGGAGCTATTTATAATTGGGACGGACATATTGAAGCCATAAATGGTAATTTTATGAACAATGGTGCTTATTCTGAAAATGCGATGGCATATGGAGGTGCGTTTTTTAATTATAGAGATGGGGTTATTGGTGATATTAACGGTTTATTTCAAGGAAATAATTCGCATTCAGGTACTAGAGATGCATGGGGTGGTTTATTTTATAACGGTGGATTGCTGGGTAGTATAAGTGGAAAATTTACAGGCAATTACGCAAAATCGGAAAGTGGAGAGTATGCCATAGGCGGTGCTATAGTTAATGCTGTTTCAACTTCAATAATTAAATTAATAAAAGGTGATTTTGTAACTAACTATGCTCAAGCGTTGGCAGGTGGTGTTTTAGGCGGTGCAGTAACAAATGCAGGTTTAATAGAAACTATAGTTGCTAATTTTGAGGAAAACTATGCACATGGTGCGGCGGCATATGGTGGAGCTATATATAATGAAGGCACGATGAAGCTCTTAAACAGTAGCTTTTACGACAACTATGCAAAGAGCAGCGGAAATAAAAGCTCTGTTTTTGGAGGGGCAATTTATACCACAACCGATATGACGATAGCTGCCGATGGTGGAGAATCGATATTTTCCGGCAACAAGGTGATATGGAACGGCGGAGAAGATTCCTCGGCAATATATATGGACGGGGCATCCGGCAATAACCTTATGCTCGAGGCGGTTAATGGTGGTTTAATCAGAT
>CALYBC010000009.1 GCA_944393725.1 uncultured Alphaproteobacteria bacterium
AATAACTCATCCTCCGGATTTATTCCGAGGGTATCCTCTATATCGTCATCCTCCGGATTTATTCCGAGGATCTCATAAGCTGTGGCACATTGTTTTACTGGATTCTCGGGTCAAGCCCGAGAATGACCTAAAAGAAAAATAGTTGTTAAATTGAATACATTATAGAGAAGATGTTAATACATGAATTTTTATTTAGCTATAATATTAAGGCGAGATTTCTAATTATAACTATTAGATTTGTATGCCTTTATAATCTGTTGATTAATATTTGTTTTTTGAGAAGTGCGAGGAACACGCGTTAGTGTAGATAGTCCTCTTAATTCATTAATTCTGTCTTTTGAGGTGGGTTGTTTTTCTGATAGGTGGTTGGTGTTTTTGTATGTGGTATTTGGGGGTAGAATAGTATTGCCTTTACATTTGATATTTGCTCCACTAGGGAGTTTTAATTCTTTTATTTTTGAGAAATCTTGATCACTAAACACTATTGCTGCAGATTTCATTTGAGATAGATCAAGTGTTGTTCCTTCTCTTAATTTCACGTTTTCTAAAAAGAATAGGTTACAAGAGTTTGGGGCTTTAATTTCTTTGATCGCCGACATATCACAGTCTGAAATTCCAACTATTCCGGTACAATTATGTAAATCAAGTATATTGGTTTCTTGGGATAGAGTGCAATTACTGAGATTAAATCCTCCTTTAAACATTACATTATTTAAGTTTTTCGGTATCATTGATGAAATATTAGCATTGTTTATTTCGTATTTGCCGTCTTGATTTTTGGTAATGTCTTTTCCAAAGATTAGACCGTCAAATTGTAACTCGGAAGTATCTTTTTCTAAAGGATAGAGCTTTCTCTGGTATTCAACAGGTTTAAAATCAGCTATTTGTTTGTTGATGCGTTCAACCATAAAATCATTTTTTTCGTTAGTGTCATAAGGAGTGTGTATTTTTGCAAATTTTTTCCAGTCTTCGGAAAAATAACCATTTTTATCGGCAATTTGGACAACTTTATCTTTTGTTGTTAGATAGATTGCTTTTACAGGGTTTCGTTCGGGTATAATTAGTGTTTCATAGTCAGGTCTATTGTCTGGGTGTCCCTTACATTCTTCTGAACCATATGGACTTTCAATCTCTGCCATACCGTAAAATCGTTGGCCTTTACTGAGCTCAAATTCATATAAAAATCCATATGCCATTTTTCCTTTGTTTTCTATTTCTATTTCATTAAAGCTATATCCATTCCCTTTTTTGCCATCAGAATATTCAATTGATGTTCTGACATCATTTGAGGCATAAACTCCGTCTCTTTTACGGTTATGAGGTGTTATTGCATACGGATTATCTCCAAGAGTACCGCCGCGATATAAACTGTTAGTATTAGACGCAAAAATTACAGAAGGTTGTGATAGGGCTGTTTCTAATTGTTGAGATATAAACTTGCTGATATCGGTCTGCTGGGGATTGTTTTTGTTAATATCTATAATTTTGTTCTCATATGTTCGTGTAATTGCCGGAATTAGGTTTTCTTTGCTGACGGGCATTGCTCTGCTGGTTTTTATATTATGTTTTTCCATAATTTCAAAAAGGTCTGCCGTTGCCTTTATCGCATCATCGGAGGATAGTATGGGGGAGCGGATTCCGGTTCCGTCAACAACAAAACTATTCATATCATCCTTTACTTTAGAACTGTAAAAAGGGATTGCATTAATTCCGTTTTCACGCAAAATGTTTACAATATCTGCAATATCGTTGTTTTTTAGTGAAAGTCCTAATGACACAGAAACCGGACTATCTATATTATTAAAATGATCTGAAAAAATCTCACTTAATATTTTTTCATTGGAAGATTGTGATATCATTTCGCTTATAAGATGCCGATTATCCATGTGTAAATTCCTTATATGTATGCTATTTACAATAAATTATATCAATTTAGCCATGTAAAGTAAATGATATATTATCATCTATGGTGATTTGCTGTGGTAAACGGTATCTTCTAATCTTGCCGGCAGATGTTGAGATTGTAGTCCCATGTTCCTTTTTCTGCTTCCAGGCAGGAAATACTGTCATGAAGCAATTTTATGACAGGAATTCTGCCCATCAACAAAAAGATTATTAAGCTCAATATAAATACAATATAGGCAATTTTGCGATATTTTTTAATAAAGGTAATTAAAAAAGAAAATGAGCAAACGAACATTACAAGTATGTATGCGTATCGCAGATAGGGGTTAATCTCTGTTGTATTGATATATTCGACAGCAAAGCCTACTGTCAATGTAATCAACACCAACAGCTTCAACAGTATCCTAGCGATAAATAACATTCGTTTACTCATTTTTACCTCTATAATTGATTATAGCAATTCTAAAAACATAGAGCTGTTATCCAGCAATAAGAAAACAATCAAGCTTATAAAAAATACCATATAAGAAACTTTGCTTATTTTAGGAAAGATGGTAAGTCCTATTGAGACAACACAAGCAATGAGAGAGGTAAAATATGCAAATAACAAATAAGGATTGATATTGGTTACTTCCTTATATTTTATTGCCAAAATCACCAACAAACAAAAGCCTATGAAAGCTTTTACCGAAAAGATAAGAGCATGCCATAATTTTTGTATCATTTTATGTTCTCCTAATTTTCATTGTCAAGCTAACACAATATAAAGCAGACTAAATAAGGCGATAGCTATAACCGTACCCCAAGCATAAAAGAGGGATAACTTAAACAAAGAATGCAAATAAATCATAATCTTTTCTGTCATTTGATTGTCCTTATTTTAATTAAGACGAGCCGGCATTTAGGCGATAGATTTTTGCAAAAATGCCAGCACGGATACTAATCAAGAAAATTTCCAAAAATCATGGCCGCAAATATAACGCTTGCAAAAGTAAAACTCCCTGATATTGCAATAGCGATGATATATAGAAATATTTTTAAGTATTTACCACTGTTTTTTGATATATTTTCCCACCAGTTCATTACAATTTCCTTTTGGATTTTTTATATATTAGTAAATCATTCCTTAAATGAAAAAAACTTTAAGAGGAATTTTATGTCTAGATAGGAAAATCACAGCGATTATTTACGCAATCGGTTTCATCATATCTGTTTTCTAGGCATCGTTTTAAACATTCCTCGGTAGTGTTATTATCAAAAATACGGATGATTACAAAGCATATAATCATAAACAACACAAAAAAGGCAATTACCTTAAAGCAAAATTGTAAAAGCTTCAAAATAGGTTTAATTATTTTCGCCATTGGTTATTCCTATAATCTAAGTTGTTTATAATTTTCCAACTGTTATTAATTTTTACACCGAGTATAGTAGAACAAAATAAAAACATTGTAAATATAATTTTGGCGATATCTAAAATATTTTTATAACATCATAGGTTTGGGGTTACGGTTGTGAACATAAAAACTGCTTGCCAAATGTTGTAATCTGCTCTAGCTTATCTCTTGCCAAAGCGAGAGGCTTTGGTGGTGTCTGAAAAACATCTCATGTAGATAAATCCTCCCTATTGGAGGAGTGGGCGAGATAAGCATGCTTTTGGCATGGCGAATAAGCCTGACTGTCTACATGCAGTTTTTCAGCTCCTCCGCCTTAGTTTTTTAAGGCGGTTTTGTTTTAATCATGAACAAAATTTATGGGGAGTTAAAACTGTGAATCTAAAACAAGAATTAAGAGAAAAATTGTCGATTGAATTGCGAAGACTCAGGCAAGAAAAAGGCTTGAGCATTCAAGAAGTGGCACTAATGTCGCCTTTGTCGGTACAGATGATATATGATATGGAGCAAGGCAACCGCCGCCGCTATAATCTTTATCAGCGACTGCTTAAATTTTATGGCAAGAGATTAGAGTTTACAATAAAGGACTTAGAGTGATTAAAACGGCGTATAATGGGCAACTAATACAGAAACCTCCTTTAAGGCTAGGTCATGTACCGCTAGTACACTCCCGTCGCCCTAAAAAAAGTTTTCTTATTATTTGCCTCATTCTCCACCGTTTTGAAAAAACTCGTGTTGCGGGGGAAAAGAGATTCTCGGGACACGCCCGAGAATGAATAACTCATATTTAGCAAAAATCCCCTCGGTTTTGCCCGAGGGGATTTTAGGTTTATTAATTATTATTTTTTTGTTCTAAATTTTATTACTCCTAATATTGAATATTTTAATGCATCATTTTTTTCGGTGATACTAAAAACAGTGAGACCTAAAAATTTTATTTTTTTGATTACTTTGTTTTTTTTATTTTTTTGAATTTGTATATCTTCTTGTATTCGTGAATATAAATTATCACTTTTACTAATTTCAATTTTATTTAGGGCTTCTTTATATTTTTGGATAATATTTGATGGGATGGATGTTAAATTATTTTGTTTAATATTCCAAAAAGTTAAATTAACACATTTTTTCTTTATGTTTTGTGATACAAGCAAATCTTTAAGGTGTTCTTTTTTTATAATGAAGCTGTCTTTTTGGGTGTTAAAGGCTTCTTTGCCTTTATTTGTTCTTATTATAATACTATTGGCACCTTTGATATCTCTGCTTTTGTTAATGTAATTATCTCCTATTGAAATATCTGCATGGTGGTTAAGTTTGTCCAGACAATATAAACATCTTTCCAGCTCAAAATAATCTTTTACTTCCATTCGTTCTGTATTGGGCAGATTTATGTAAGAGCTGTCTTCAAATTCTATTCTGATATTGCCCGGCCAATTTCCGGCTTTTTTGTCTCTAAAAAAGAATTTATTTATTTGTTTATTTTTGCATTTGGGATGTTTTTTAAAATATTCAACTACACCATAATTCATTGTCTTGTCACAAAATAATCCAAGCAATAAATAGTTTTCTCTTGGTAGCTTCTTTATTCTTATAAAATTTAATATTGCAGATATGACACATCCGGTAGCTACTATGATAATTTTTTTATTGGGGTTGTGTAGCATATATTCACAAGTCTTGGTGTGCGATACAGTAAGATATCTGCTTTTTTGAGTATTGTTAAATGGAGAGGCAGATGTGAATATTTTTGTGCTTAGTTGTTGTTCGTATTTGTAGTCGTCAATTAAAAAAGCGCAATCGTATAACTTGTCAGATAATAAACCTTTTATCATTTGGGTAATGAAGCCGCCACTTGTTGAATTTGCTAAAATATCAGAATTTTTTGCTTGAACCGTGTAGGTTTCCAAGATGTTACCTGTTATGTATTTTTCAGGTGATTTTATTTTATTATATTCTGAAAAATTATTAATTGGGCATGTTTGCAGACATATACCGCAGTTAATGCAGCTATCACTTATATAAGGAAAAAAATTGTAACCGTTTCTTTTTATCTCAATACATTTTTTGGGGCAAGCGGCTGCGCAAATACCACATTGGATGCATAAGTTTTGATCTTTTACGGTATTAATATTATTCATTTTCTAAGTATTCCCATAATCTATTAAAGCAGCTGTTTTGTTGTATTATTTCGAGTCTTGATTTAATAGTGTTTTTTTCGGTGTTGAGATTTTCGATTAATTCATCTAATTTTGACAATATACTTTGGTTGTCAAGTTCTGTTCTCGCATCAAACATATATGCTTTTTGTCCTAGGTTGTCTGTGAGTTCAGCGTATTTTACGGCCCATCCTATGACTAAGCATGGTATTAATTGTTTGTATGCGTGAACAATGGAGTGAAATCTTGATGATATTATAAAATCAAAGTTAGGTAGTATGTCCGAAAATTCTATGCAATTAAAATAGTCTTCAAGTAATACGACTTTGTCGCTATTAAACATTGATTTTATTGTATGGCAAATTTTAATGTCGCTTAAGTCATAATAAGAAATATAGACCATGTAGTCTTTGTGGATTAGTGCATTTATTATTTCTTTGTATGTATTATACAGTTTTTCGTTATCTGCTCTTTCAAATACTCTGGCATTGGGAATAATTAAGGCTTTGCGATTGTTATTATTAAAATATGTTGTTGTATCTTTTGTTTTTAAGGTTTTGTATATACCTTCATATTTTTTATTTGACTCTAAAACTATATCACTGGAAAGCACAATATTTTGTAGTCCGATTGCTTGTAATAAATCATATCCATCTTTTTCGCGACAAAATATTTTATCTGCTTTGGCCAAATATTTGATGACTTCTTTTTTTCCTTTGGCAAAATTAAATGGACCAAAAGATTGTGGTAAGAAATAAATTTGTTTTTTATATTTTTTTGCAATCTTAATTATATCAATCATACGCTTATTTGGTGTTTTTCCCCATTGTGAGGAAAGAGCATAGCCGCTGATATCCAGTATGATATCACAATTAAGATACTCATTAACCACTCTATACTTTTTACAGGAGATGTTAAATTTTGAGCAAATGGCTTGTTTGGTTTTGTAGAATATATATCTTAGTGGATTTAGTAAAATTTTTCTTGCTCTTTTGCTTTCTTCTACAATTGTAATATTATCGAAATCTTCAGGATTAATTTTTTCTATACCATGGCCGCATAAAACAGTAATGCAGTTTTCAGGGTTTCTTTTTTTTAATTCTGTAATTACGGTATAAAGCATTGATTCTGCACCCTTGTTGCCAAATCCTGCTCCGGTAATTATATATTTACTCATCTTATATTCCTTTCTTTTTTCTGCATTTTATTTTGATAAAACCAAGTATGGTCGTTTTGCTTTTTTGGGAGAGGGATAATTTTTCAAGCACCGTGAAGTGGTTGAATAATTTGTAAGTTGTTTTTTTAGCTATTGATTTTTTTGTAATCAGGGGGAGACCCAAAAAGGAATATTTCTTGTATTCGTAATGTAAACAATCTGAAAAAAACGGATAATCTTCTTCTAATATCTCTTGGCATTTTCGGGACATTTGCTCAATGTCGTCACCTTCGTATCGGGATAGTTCGTTTTCGAAATTTTGATGAATTCGTGCTTTTAAATCATTTAATAACACTTCAAGTTTGTTTTTTAATAAAAAGTCTTTGATGAATTTGTATGCATGTACAATATTAAAGTCTTTTTTGCCGCGGTTAGAGCTGGTTTGGGTTCCGGTATTTACGCGATAGTTAATAAATGTTTGCGGAACGGTGGAAATTTTATTGGCAATGGCTGCAGAACAAAAACTAAATCCAATGTCATTACATGATTTGAGATTTTGAAAATATAAGTTATTATCAATAACATATTGTCGTCTAAAAAGTTTGGTGCAGACATTGGGGCCAAAAAAATCAAAAAGGTTTATTTTAGTTTCTAGCGGAATTACGGCATCAAAATTTTGGGTTTGATGGTTAAGACCTGATGAAAATTTGTGTGTTTTGTTGTTGTAATTGCGCATGTCGCACATGACAATATCAGAGTTTGTAGCAACGGCTTTTTGATACATGATTTGCAACATGTCAGATTCAAAAAAATCGTCGCTGTCTAAGAAAGATAAATATTCTCCATTGGCAAGGGTCATGCCGTTATTACGGGCAGCTCCGGCCATCAGATGTTCTTGGGCTATAATGGTAAAACGATTGTCTTTGGCCGCAAAATCTTGCAATATTTGCAAAGAATTATCGCTTGAGCCATCGTCAACACAGATAATCTCGATTTCTTTTAGAGTTTGGTTGGCAATGCTGTTTAGGCATTGTTCCAAATATTTTTCTACATTATATACCGGTACAACTACCGAAACTTTGGGCTCGAATTTTAAGTCAGCTCTTTTGAGTATTTTTACTTCGTTCATGTTATTTCTTCTTTAGTTTGATCTCTTTTCCGAATATACTAAAAACTTTGTAGGTTTGTCCAGCAAACTTACGGTTGTGAACATTAAAAAATTGGTGAAAAAAGTTTTTGACTTTTTTCTTGCGGGTAAAACTTTGGTATATTTCCTCTATTTCTTCGGCAAATGAAGTGAACGGAACATACTGCCAAAAATATTCGGCACCGGGGGTATTTTTGTTGTTCCATGGTTTGTTTAGTCCTCCTCCGGGGAAATGTAAAATAATCCAGTTTTTATCTAGTCTGAATTTATTGTTTGAATTAAAGTATTTGCTTATTACGCAATATTTGAGGTCTAATTTCAAATAATTGTGACTATATAAACGGTTTAGTATATCTTGGTCGGGCAATTTGAGAGATTTGTTCTGTAGTAATTCTGTTGCCGTATCGGATATTTGTTGTTTGAAATTTTGCTCGTTGAGTTTTTTGCAATTTAACAGTAATAATCCCGAGCAAAACATATTATGACTAATTTTATCGGAGTTATAGCAAGGAACGGCTCCGATAACTTTATCGCCTAAATCTTCATTATACAATTCGCTGATATCACCGACAAAGGCAACATCAATATCAGAGTATATAACTTTTTCGCAGTCGGGAAGAATTTCGGGAATTAAAAATCTGGAATACATAGCGCGGCTGATATGCTTTAGTTTGGGGAGGTGAGCAAATTTTTTGTCGCAATCGACTTTGATAAATTTGATTGAAAAATTGTCAAAAAATTGTTTGGTGTCGCAAATCTTTTGGCGGTTGTGCTTGGATATTCCCGAATCTAAAATATAAAAGTCGATAAAGTCATAAGTATTGGCACAGATACTGGCAATGGTGGTGGCAACAAAAGGGGCAAACTTGTCATTGCTGGCTAAAAATACCGGAATATGTTGCATATTAATATCCTTTCTTGAAGCTTAGGATATTGAAAAGTTTTCTTAAAATTTGTTTGATGAAAATTTTGCGATATTTTTTCTTTAACAGACTGTTATTGGCAAATAATTTGACATATTTTGCGTATTCGTTAGGATTGGATAACTCGTTTGCACCGATAAATTTTTTGAGCAAAAAGTTTTCTGTTTTTACCATATCGGAGCTGTCGATGTTATCTGATGACTGTATGGTTTCTATGGATTTTTTTATGGCAAGATATTTGTCATTTCTTCTTTTTAGTTGTTTTTGCGGGGTATTGGTTACGGAAGATTTATTATTAAACCAATAAAAATATCCGCAATAGTCAATGAATTGCCATATAGGTTGGTGGCAGAGCATGCAGATATTGAATAAAATGTCTTCATATAAAATATTAGGATAGTAACGAATCTTGTTTTTATTTAAAAATTCTTTTTTCCAGATTTTATTCCAAATATATAATTTTTTTGTGTTATCTAATATTTGTGAAATATTTTGGCTTATAAGCTCTTTTTCTATAATTGTCTTGTTTTGAATACCGTCAAATTTAAAATAACCGCATTGTACGACATCGGCTTTTGATTTGGTTGCGGCGTGGTAGAGTGTGGCAATAAAATCTTCGGCTATCCAATCATCGGCATCAATAAAACTGATGTATTCACCTTTGGCGTGGTCAAGGCCTAAATTTCTGGCCGTGGCGGCACCAAGGTTTTCTTGATTTAAGATTATAATCCTGTTGTCTTTATTGGCATATTGGGTCAAAATATTACTTGAATTATCGCTTGAACCATCGTTTATACAAATAATCTCTATGGCAGTAAAGGTTTGTTTGATTATGCTGTCTAAGCAACGAGGCAAATATTCTTCGGCATTATATACGGGAATAATAACAGATATCAGCGGTTGATTACTTTGTGTATTCATCTTTGAAAATTCCTTTCAGGCCGATGGGGTTTATGGAGATGATTTCGATATCGGGATAGTGTAGGGCGGCAAATTGCTTAAACAATCTGTAGGCTTTGATTACTTTGTCGGTTGAGAGATTGTTGGTTGTTTTTTTATCATAAGAATAGCCGGCGTTGGAGCAATCACAACCAACTAGATAAATGCGTCTGGGGTGTGTCCACAAGGCAAATTGCAGTGCTGAAAATGTGGTCGAACCAAAGTCTCCCAGCGGTTTGTTTGCTATATCCAAAGCAAAATGCGGCTCATAAAACGGTGTCCAATCGGTTTTGTAGCGGAGGGCTTTGGCTTTGATAACATCGGCCTCCGGTATGCTCCAGGCTTTGTCATAGACATCTTCGCGGATTAAGCCGTAAAATTTGGTGCAGGTGGCAGGATTGTAATTATTGATATCGGCAATATATTGCGGAGTTTTGCCGGTGTAGTCCTGAATAAAAATATAGTCTAACGGAACTTTGGCAGTGCAGAATGAGCGGTTTATGCCGATATGTACTGCATTTTTGAGCGGTTGATATTCTTCTGCCGACGGACCGGAAGCAAAAATTACTATATCTTGCCCGAGGTGTTTATTCTTATACGGGGCAAATGTTTTTTGATGCAGATGAGCCGTGCTCAAATTGTCTTGTATCAGGCGGTTGATTATGTGATAGTTTTGGCTGGCTCGACGATTTTTGATTTTTAACCTTATGCCTAAAAAACGAATGACTTTGTCAAAGCCGCGGTCGGTGATTTCCAGTAGTTTTTTCATGTGGCACCATCTGTTGAATTATAACAAAAAAAGCCGCCCGATGAGGCGACTGGAAGTTGGAAACTACCCAAATGAAATAGTGCGACATATTGACCGAATACGGCTTATTTTGCCGCCTTCCAGTCCATGACCAGAAAGCGTGCAAAATTTATCGTCTTTACACCATAGACGCATTTGGCAGAGGTTTCCACACCCCAGAATACTCATCGGAGATTCCGCCGTAAAGCATAAGCATGTTTTTATTAAAAGTAAAGCTTAAAAATTTGAGCAGCTTTTTATAGTATCTTGATTTGTGAAAAACTCTGCTTTATCATCTTGATAGCTCAAAAAAATTGCGGAGGAAATATGGAAAGCAAACTTTGTCTTAAAGAAAATCCGACTTTATCCGATATTCAAAAATATGTTAAACAAATGAAAGAAGAACGCGGTTTCAATACTACCGATAAAGTGTATGAGTGCATGTTGTTGGGCGAGGAAGTGGGCGAACTTTTTGCCGCCGTGCGTAAAAATATGAAAGGCGGTTCGGTAGGAAGCGGGTCGAATGTGGGAAATGTCGAGTTGGAGCTGGCTGATGTTTTAATCTATATTTGCTCTTTGGCAAATATGCATAATCTTGATTTGGAAACAGCATTCCGCAAAAAAGAAGAGATTAATCAACAGCGGGTTTGGAAAAGACTCTGACCTAGCGTTCGGATTTGAGGGCTTGGGTGAGGCGATTAATCTTGTATTCGCGGTATTTGTCTTTGAAATTTTTGTCTTTGGGAAGCTTGGCAAAATTGGGCATGTCTTGAGCCTTGATGGCTTTGATTACCGACGAAGCCTTACGAAAATAATTACTTTGCCGGTCAAAAAATGCGGCTTCTTCCGCCGATATTTCTTTTTGGCGGCCGTAAAAATCAGCATGACAAACTTTAATAAAGTCTTCGATATCTTTACTTCCGATACTGTCTACAAAATCGGTGAGGGTGCCTTTGCGCATTTGACTTGCTAAGTGTAATTTCATGTGATGACGACAGCATAATATCGCAAAATCTCTATACTCGTTCGGGACTCTGAGGCGGTTGCAGATACTTGATATTATCGGAATGCCGTTGCGGTCGTGATAATGGTGAGCCGGCAGAATATCTTTTGGGGTTACCGATTTACCGATATCGTGCAACAAAACGGCAAATTTGATTTTCGGGCTTTCTAAGGCAACATTTTTTAGGCATAGCAAAGTATGATCACCACTGTTTTTTTCGGGGTGATGTTCCGGTTTTTCGGGAGTGGTGAATAATTTATCAACCTCGGGCAAAATCGCTTTCAATGCACCGCATTCTTTGGCGGTGGTTATAAAAATATCAAAATTTTTGCTCTGCATCGCCTTATAGATTTCTTGCCATATTCTTTCGCCGGACAAATGCGATAGCATTCCTTTAGATACCATAGTCGAGGCAAGCTCCATAGTCTCGGGTGCAACCTTAAAATCAAGTTGGGCGGCAAAACGGCACATCCGTAAAACCCTTAGAGGATCTTCGGGAAAATGTTCGCTGTTAACATGGCGCAGAGTGCGTGAGGCAATATCATTAACTCCACCATAGCAATCAATTATTTCTCCGCTTTCTACATCCATGGCGATGGCGTTGCAGGTGAAATCGCGGCGTGCCATGTCTTCTTCTAAGGTAATATCAGGAGTAAATATAAACTTAAAGTCTGTGTGCTTATCGCCGGTTTTTATTTCTTTGCGAGCCAGAGCATATTCGCACTTGGTTTCGGGATGCAAAAATACCGGAAAAGATTTGCCGACTTGCTTATAGCCCAGCGAAAGCATCTCTTCTACAGTGCTTTGGGTTACTACATAATCTATGTCATGCGGTTCTTGGTGCATCAATTTATCTCGTACCGAGCCGCCTACCTGATAAATCTTCATATTCTCTCCTTGCTGCTTGGTTATACCATATTGCAAGCAAAGAGTCATTATAAAAATAAATGCTGATACTTGATTTTGGTGATTTACATAATTTTTGCCTTGTGCTATCAATATCTATTCGGAGGATTTTGATGAAAAACACAGTTATTTGGGATATGGACGGAACAATATTAAATACACTGGATGATTTGGCAGACAGTGTTAATTATGCCCTTGAAGCTTGCGGGTTTGAGCCACATAGCCAAGATGAAATAAAAGCCATGCTCGGAAACGGAATTAAGGTGTTGATGGAGCTGGCAGTACCGCAGGGATTTAATAATCCGAAGTTTGATCAATGTTTTGAAATTTTTAAACAACACTATCAAATTCACATGAATGATAAAACCAAACCATATCCTAAGATTCCGGAATTAATGAAGATTTTGCGGCAGAAGGGGTATAAGCAGGCAATCGTTTCAAATAAAATAGATATGGCCGTTAAAAAATTGGCACAGACTTATTATCCTTTTGTGGATTTGGCTATCGGAGAATGTGAGGGGTTGCAAAGAAAACCGCAACCAGACTTGGTATTGAAAGCCCTTGATGATTTGGGGGCTGTTAAGCAGGAGGCCGTATATATCGGTGATTCGGAAGTGGATTTGCAGACTGCCAAAAATTCGGGCTTGGATTGTATATCCGTGGCTTGGGGATTTAGAACCACAGAGATGTTGAAATCTATCGGGGCAAAAAAAATTGTACAAAAACCATTGCAAATCTTAGATGCTTTAGCTGAAATGTAGGACTTAAATGATTGATTTACATATGCACTCAACTTTTTCTGACGGTATGTTAACCCCGTCGCAGTTAGTGGAAAACATTGCAAATATCGGTTTGAAAGCCGCAGCACTGACTGATCATGATGTGGTGGCCGGTTGTATGGAATTTAAAAATGCCGCACAAAAGTTGGGTATAACGGCTATTAACGGAAGTGAGCTTTCGGCAGATTATCCCAATGTGAGTATGGAAATTGTTGCCTTGGATATTCCCGATAAGTACATACCGACTTTTATGGACAGGCAAACATTTATGATTAACGAAAGAATGAGAGTGGCCAAAGAAAGAGTGCGGTTGCTTGAAAATTTGGGCATGGAACTTGATTGGCAAAAAATCGCTTTTGATGAGAATATGAAACCCAGAACTCAAATCGGAAAACCTCATATTGTTGCAGAAATGCTCAGAAAAGGATATATTCAAAATTGGGAAGACGGATTTAGCAAATTTTTAAATAAAGGCAGACCGGCGTATGTGCCCAAAAATGAGCCTAAAGCGGCAGAGGTGATTGCCTTTGTTTTGGATAACGGTGCCGTGCCGGTTTTGGCACATCCTATTCATACAAAAAGGCAAGGAAAAGAATTGTTTGAACTTTTTAGAGATTTGAAAAAGTCTGGTTTGATGGGAATTGAAGTTTTTCACTCTGACCATAATGCCGAACTTAAACGAGATTATTTAGCCATGGCCGAGGAGCTTAATCTAATGGCCTCGGGCGGTTCGGATTTTCATGGCGGTGCACATCCGGAAGTAAAGATTGGAATCGGGAAAGGGGATCTTAAGGTGCCGGATATGATTTTGGATGTAATCTTGGAAAGAAAAATAACTTCTGCCGATTATTATCTTAATCTGGCGAAATACATTTAGCCTTTTGCCGTTTGTTTTTAAAAAACTTTTTTAACAACTCAGAACTTTCTTCTTCCAAAATACCTCCGGTTATTTTAGGGCGGTGGTGGCAGGTTTTTTGTTCGTAAAATTTTATGCCGTTTGCTACTCCGCCGCCTTTTTCATCGTAGGCACCAAAATACAAATGATTGATGCGGGCAAAGGATATGGCCGCCGCACACATGGTGCATGGTTCTAAAGTTACATACATGTCCATATCTCGCAGGCGGTTTTGTCCGAGCTTGCGGCAGGCTTCCCTGATGGCCAAAATTTCGGCATGGGCGGTGGCATCACCTCCGTGCTCGCTTAAGTTATGAGCGCGACAGATTATTTCTCCGCTTTGACTGTTGACAATCAGGCAGCCAACCGGTACTTCGTCGGCAGTAAAAGCTTTTTGCGCTTCTTTTAGGGCTTCGAGCATGTAATCTTCGGCATTCATCTTTGAACCTTTTTTGTTGTATTTTTGAGAGATTATGATAGAAGTTGAAAAAAAAGGAAAGCAAAAAATGATGATGAGAATTGCAAAATTTATGGCTCGTTCCGGTGCGTGCTCGCGTCGTGAGGCAGAGGAGCTGATTAAACAAGGTCGCGTTACCATTAACGGCGAAGTTGTCGATACTCCGGCGCTTAATGTTACGGGTGAAGAAAAAATCTTGCTCGACGGAGAAAAGTTGCCGCAAAAACAAGTAACTCGCTTGTGGTTGTATCATAAGCCGGTGGGATTGGTTACTACTCATAAAGATGAAAAGGGGCGGAAAACCGTATTTGATTGCTTGCCTAAGAATATGCCCAGAGTTATTTCGGTCGGAAGATTGGATTTGAATTCCGAAGGATTGTTGTTGTTGACAAATAACGGTGAGCTATCACGAAAACTTGAATTGCCGGCAAATGCTTGGAGCCGCCGTTACAAAGTCAGAGTATTCGGTAATGTTACTCAAGAAATGCTCGACAAATTAAAAACAGGGGTTGAAATCGACGGCGTTATGTATGGTTCAATCAAAGCCGAAATTGAAACCAAACAAGGTGCGAATACATGGCTTATGGTTACTTTGTCCGAAGGTAAAAATCGTGAAATCAGAAAAGTTATGAAATATTTGGGATTGGAAGTCTCAAGACTTATTCGTCTATCCTATGGACCTTTCCAACTTGGTAGTTTGGGCAAAGGTGAAGTTAGAGAAGTGCCGCAAAAAACTTTGCGCGAACAACTGGGAGCAAAGTTTGAATTATGAGAATTATCGGTGGAAAATATCGCGGCAAAAAACTTGTCTCTCCGCAATCTAATAATGTGCGTCCAACTTCCGATAAGGCAAGAGAAGCGTTGTTTAATATTTTGCGTAATCGGCTGGGAAGTGATTTTGCGTCATACAAACTTTTGGATGTGTTTTCCGGAAGCGGGGCTTTTGCTTTGGAGGCGTTGTCTCAAGGTTTTGCCGAGGTGACTATGTTGGATATAGACACCACCGATTTGCAAAAAAATGTGAAATTATTTCCTTTAGAAAAAAACAACATAAAAGTCATAAAAGCAGATATAAATTCGGCGATTTGTCCTTTGGATAAATTTGATGTCGTATTTATGGATGCTCCGTATAATAAAGGATTGAGCGAAATAGCTTTGCAAAAGATAAAGCCATGGTTAAAAGATAAGGCTCTGTGCATTGTAGAAGTTGAAAAAAATGAACCTTGTCCTCTGCCAGAGGGGTATGTCCTTGTTGATGAGAGAAGGTACGGATTAGCCAAGATTATATTGGCTGAATTTACTTGTTAAAATCTTTTATGGTTAGATTTTCAATCGCAACTTTACCGTCGGCATAGCTGATGGGAGTTGAAATAGTCATTTCTTTGTCTTCGGTGTTTAATTTATAGGCTTTGTTTGACAGCAAAATGTTGGCAACAAAAACATTCTTACTGTCTAAAAATTCATTGCTTTGCAAATCTTTGAGCAATCTTAAAAGACCTTTTGAAGAGGTGTTAAACGATATGCGGGGAGAAAGTTTTTCATTAAAATTGATGTCTCCGCGACCGACCAAGGTTAGTGGTTCCCATTGGATTATTAAACTTGGGACATCTATAAAGCCACCGTTTTTAAGCCAGGTTTCAACCGCAGTTAAGAATTTTTCGTCAGGAGTGAATTGTCCCATAATATCGGATTTCATATAAAACAGTTTTAGATGTGAAGACAGCGGATAATCTATCAGTCCGTTAATATCGACATTATTAATTTCAAACAGGCTTTCGTAGCTTGGCAACAAGACCGCTAAATTGTCGTTTTTTTGTTGTTTCCTTTCTAACAAATAAGCAACTTTTTTTATCTTGGCAAAATCGTGAATTGTTATGTTTTCGGCATGAATAACCAAACTGTCTAAATAGCCGTCTTTGCTTACTATATCCATAAAAGTTTGTTCGCTGTTCATGTCGGAAATAAAGTCATTAAATATAAATTTACCGCCTTTGTTTGATTCAAAGCGGATGCGCGGACTGCCGAATATGTTTGAGTAGCCATTTATTTCCTTAAATTTAATTGACCAAGTATTTAGTCCTGTAGCATTGTATATTTGAAAATTATCAATGGTAACTAAAGGAAAAAAGAAAGTGTGATTGAATTCGATATTGTCATAGGCAATATCAAGTCCCAGTTCATTTAATTGGGAGATAGTACGGTTCATTTGCCAACGGATTTGTTTGATGGCAATGTTGCGGGAAGCAGTAATATATATGCCGCCAAAAACCAAGCAGAAAGAGAAAAAACAAGCAAATACGGCTTTGCGGTAGCTGCCAAGAGCAAGCCATAATTTGTTAAAAGGCATAAGAACCTTGGAAGTAAGTTCTTTAATCTTATCAATCACGGCGCTAAATCCTATTGTTGAACCAGTTTGTTTTTTACTAAAGGATAGTTCTTGATGGTTTCCATATTAAGCTCACGGCATTTTTCTTCAATAGAATTTTGCAGTTTTTCCATAAACTCTTTTTTACTCAAGCCACTTTGAATCGGCGGCATAAATTCGAATATGATTTTTCCGGGGTATCTTAAAAACGAGCTTTTGCTCCAGAAAAAACCGGTGTTGGAAGCAAAGGGAACTACCGGCATATTTAAATGCTGATAAAGAAGGGCAACCCCCGGTTTGTATGCCGGTGTATCTCCGGGACGGCGACGGGTGCCTTCCGGAAAAATAATAATCGGACGATTTTTGGAGGATAGCTCTTGGGCCTTTTTTAGCATTGTTTTCATTGCGGCAGAGCCTGCCGAACGGTTAATCGGTATCATGCCGTATAAGGCTTGAGCCCAGCCAAAAATCGGAATATAGGTGAGTTCTTTTTTCATAACAAAAGTTGCTCTTTTGAGATAATTGCTCAAAACATAGGTCTCAACGGCCGACTCATGCTTGCCGGCATATATCCCGGTGGTTTGGTCGAGATATTGCTTACCTCTGATTTCTATGGTAATGCCGGCTATATATTTTAGTGCTAAAACAATTGCCGGAATAAATATATGATTCCAAATTTTAATCGTGGCTTCACGGGAGAAGAGACCGATTATACTGTTTAGGATACAGCCGACGGCAATTATTCCGTAGCAGACAATATTGAATAAAAGTGAGCGAATGAACAACATTAGACTATCCTTTCGTTATCTGATAAAGCACCTTAGGTAAGCACATATCAGCTTATTATATTCTTTGAAAATAAGCGAGAAAGTTTGCCAACTCGTCCACCATTTTTTTTCAATGTTTTCTGAGTAGACCGGATGAATAATTATCTTTAATTGCGGATTAAATTCCCTAAATTCCAGCAGAGAGCGTAGAATATGATAATTGGAGGTAACCAAGCGGATTGATTTTATATTGTTTTTGTTTACCCAATTTCTGGTTTCTTGCGCATTTTCAACCGTATTGGAGGCATCGTGTCCAAGGTCGACATTATTAAAATTACTAAGATTTACCTGCTGGGTGGAAACAATGTTATTAAGAGAAATATCTTTATCGACCCCGGAGATAAATAATCGTGCACCTTTACCTGATTCATAAAGTTTTACCGCCTCGGTAATGCGGTTGCGGCCGCCGGTTAATACTATAATGGCATCGGTTCTTTCATCGGCGGGGGTGGGAAAGTGGTTGATTTGCCATGCAAACCATATCATTCCGCCCAGCCATAAAACAATGAAAATAAAAAAAGTGTATAATGCAAGTTTTTTTATCATAGCATCTTCTTTAGGGTTTGTTTAACCGTGTAGTAGGCGGTGAGCATGGATATAAACATGGCAAAAAGCGGTAAAGATAATATAATTGCCCAATCGCCAAATCCTAAGGTGGCATCGCTGATGATACCTCCTTCTATCTTTAGGGCCAGATTGCCAATGAAAAATATGGCGGGTACGGCAAAAAACAAACCGATAATACCACCCAAAAAACCTAAAAACCCCATGCGTTTGGTGTATTGTTGAGCAATGTAAGCATCTTTGGCACCGACTATATGTAAAATTTCGATTATGTTGTGGTGGAGGCCTAGGCTCATTTGGGTGGTATAAAAAATTGCACCAGATGTTATGGCCGCGACCAAAAGTAAAACGGTGGAGGCTATTAAGTTTATGCCGTCGGCAAAGGAAATAAGTTTGTTTAACCACAACTTATGGCTGTCTAAAGTGGCTTGCGGCGAGGCTTGGGCTAAATCCATAGACAGTTGGGCAAAGTCAATATCGGCATCGGGAGATATTTTTACATCTATAATGCGCGGTGTCGGGAGATCGGATATATCAACATCATCGCCCAGCCAAGGACTTAAAAGCTCATCAAGCTGTTCGTCGGTTAGCGGAGTAACTTTGGTAACTCCATTAACAGATTTTAGAAATTCAACGGCTTTTTCTTGATAGGCCATGGTTTCGGCCAGGGCTTTTTCTTTGTTAGTGTTGTTTACCGGTATTATTTGTACGGTTATGGAACCTAATATACTTTTGTTCCAGCTCGATATCATAGAATCGATGGATAGTACTCCGGAAAGCGTGATGGCAAAAATAAATACGGCAATAGAAATTATGATTTGCAAAAACAGAGAAGTGTTTTCGCTTTTCAGCGGAAGCTCTTGCTTGCGTGAAATATATGATGTATCAGACATTTAGGCCTCCGAACATTGAAGTGTCAGACGGATAATAAATGTGCAACCCGCGGTTTTGTAAATGTAGGCGAGGATATTTAAAATCGTTTATAATTTTTTCGGAGTGTGTGGCAATAACAACCGTGGTTCCAAGCTTGTTTAATTCTACAAAAAGTTTCATCAATTTTCCGGCAATGATGTTGTCGACATTACCGGTGGGTTCATCTGCAAGCAATAGGTCGGGGCGATTGATTACGGCACGTGCAATCGCAACGCGTTGCTTCTCTCCTCCCGAAAGTATTGATGTTTTGTCAAACATATGGCCATCAAGTTCGACCCAGGTTAAAAGTTCGGTAACGCGTTTTTTTATTTCTTTTTCATCCATACCGCTGACCCTTAGCGGTAAAGCTACATTGTCAAATGCCGACAAATGATCAAGCAAGCGGAAGTCCTGAAAAACGACTCCTATACGGCGTCGCAATGATGCCAGCTGATCGCGATTGGTAAAGTTTAGGTTGTGGTTGAAAACACTAATTTGCCCACGACTCGGTTTTTGTGCCAGGTACATAAGACTCAAAAGCGAAGTTTTGCCGGCACCGCTTTGCCCGGTTAGAAAATAAAATGATCCTTGCGGCAGTGATAATTTTATATCACTCAAAATTTCGGGACCCTGACCATAGCGAATCCCGACATTGTTCATTTCTATGATATTCTTATTGTCCGTCACCTCAAAACTCCTCATAACTTTATGTCATAAAGATATAAGCAATTAATTATTTAATAAAGTGTTTTTTTTCTTTGATTAAAATCTTTTTCATCTTATAGTTTGATAAAACGGAGGTCGTAATGCTGGTATATTGTCCGGAATGTAATGTCGGTTATGAGATTGACGAAAGCTTGCTTGGAATGAAATCACGCAGGCTGAAGTGTAGCAATTGTGGAAAAATATTTACAGTCGGAGATTTGCTGTTTGAAGCTCCTAAGGCTGAGGTTGTGGACAATAAAGATGATATAGTCGAAGAAAATACTGCCAGCGAAGTTGAAATAGATTCAAATTTTGAAAATGAGATAAAGACGGGAACTGAAAATGCGGAAGTCGCAGAAACGAAAAATACTAATGATCTTGAATTAGAAAATGCAACGGATGCTACCGGTGAAGACAATCAAAATGCAGCGGATTTAGAAAAAATATTTGAGAGATTGTCAGAGCATACCGAGCAGCTGATGGCAATGGAAAAGAAACTGCCGTTTTATGAAAAATTTTGGTTGCAGGTTAAAAATATTTTAGGACTGCACTTCAAAATAAGATGGGGGTATGTATTATTGGTAATGTTGGTTGTAACCTCGTTGTCTTTGTTTAATAACCGCTATCAATTAGTAAGAGAATTTCCGTTTTTGAATGCTGCCTATAAAGCCTTGGGTATAAAAGCCAGAATTCCCGGAGAAAATTTGGAATTTCAAAACATAAGTTGGGAATTTTTTGGCGATGCCGGTGAAGAGAATCGCCGTTTGGTGATTAAAGGTTTCGTATATAATACGCTTAAATACGATATGGAATTGCCGATTATTCATATTGAATTACTGGGAGCAGATACTTCTTTGTTGCAAAGTGTTAATCGGAAGTTGGAGGATAAAATTATTGCGGCCGAAACTAAGTTGCCGCTTAACTTAACCGTAGATAATCCGGCTCCGACGGCAAAATATGTCTACCTTACTTTCATTGATGAAGATTAGTGATTGCGGCTGATTATAAAGTCGGCTAAATCTTGCAACTCTTTGGCTTTTGAGCCAAATTGCGCAAGGTCGTCTTTGGCTTTTGTTATGAGCTCAGAGGCAATGTCTCGGGCTTGCTTAAGACCATAAAGCGAAACAAAAGTGAGTTTGCTTTGATTTATGTCTTTGTGAAGCGTTTTCCCCATTAATTCTTGATTGCCAACCACATCTAAAATGTCATCTGATATTTGAAAAGCAATGCCTATTTTGCGGGCGTAATCGGTAAGAGCAGCATATGCTTTTTTATAGGCATTGCCAATGATGGCTCCCGCCTGAACCGCATAGGCAATCAAGCATCCGGTTTTCATTTCCTCGATGTGCTTTATTATCTCTTCCGAGGAGAGAGAAGGGGTTTTATCGGTTTGGATATCAAGCATTTGTCCGGCAATCATTCCGGTGAAAGCTCCGGCTCTTTCGGCTAAAAGGGAGCAAAGCTTTATCTTGGTTTCCGCAGATAGTGACGGTGCTTTGGACAAGACCTCAAAGGCATAGGTAAGAAGACCGTCACCGGCTAAAATGGCGGTGGCTTCATCAAATTGTTTGTGGCAGGTCGGTTTGCCGCGGCGCAAATCATCATTATCCATGGCCGGCAAGTCATCATGGATAAGGGAGTAGGTGTGAAGCATTTCAAGCGAGGCGGCAACGGGAAATGAAGTTTGGTAATCTATGCCGAACAGTTGAGCGGTTTTGCATAACAGAAAAGGGCGTAATCTTTTGCCGCCGTTGGTTAGCGAATAGGACATAGCCTCGCTTACGCGTCTTTCACTGCCGGAAGGAAATTTAAAATATTTTGAAAGAGATAGATTAAATTCTTCACTAAAATCTTTAAGATTTTGCTCAAACATTTGCATGATTTTTAAGCCTCGGGAACAACAAATTCCGATGATTTTACTTTATCATCAGGGGTGATTTCCAATTTTTCGATTTTTAATTGGGCCGCTTTTAATTTGCTTTCGCAAAGTTGTTTTAATTTGACGGCTTTTTCATAAGCCGAAACGGCATCATCAAGTTTTATGCGGCCGCTTTCCAATTCTTTGACAATGTTTTCGAGTTGGGATATGGCTTCTTCAAAGCTTAGTTTTTCAATTTCTTCCATTTGGTTTTCTCCCTAAATTCATGTTGGGAAAAATCTTAGAATATTTATCTTAATTTAGCAACCGGTATTTAACACTCAGATGTTGACAAATTTAAAATTTTTGCTTTGAGGATCATATACCAAGGCAATTTTGCCAAGACAGACATCTTCGGCAATGCGGCCGAAAATGTCATAGCGCCAACCGTGCTTAAACGAGGTATCAGCCTCTTGATTGTTGGAATAAAGTTTTAATTCTTCATCATCGGTGAGCATATGAGGAGTTATTTTTTCTTGTTGGGCAATAACTTTGGTCAGAAGCTTCAGAATTTCGTATAAGGAGCTGTTAGTGTGGGGGAGTTCGCGTATAATCTCTGCTTTTACATAATCTTTTTTGTCCAGATTTTTAACCTTTTGCAAAACCTCCAATATCTCGTCGCCCAATTTGCCGGAGGCAATATCTGATTTCATTCCTCTGATGTCTGCCAGCTCTTCTTTATTTTGCGGAAAGGCGGCACAGATATTTAATAACAATTCGTCCTTAATTAAAGATTGGCGCGGGGTGTTTTTGCGCATGGCGCGTTTTTCTCGCCAGGAGGCTAGTTCGCGTAAAGTGGTTAGGAAAAAAGCACTGTGCGAGCGGTGGCGAATCCGCTGCCACATCTTGTCAGGATTTATTTTGTATGTGTTTTCATCGCCCAAAACTTCAAGGTCTTCTTTTATCCATTCAATGCGATTGTTTTCTTTTAGGTAATTTAGCAGGTAGGGGTAAATCTTGGCCAGATGAGTAACATCGGAAAGAGCATATTGCAGTTGGGCTTCGGTTAGTGGGCGTTTGCTCCAGTCAGAAAGACGGGAGGTTTTATCCAAACTGATATGCAATATGTGGTTAACCAAATTTTCGTAGCTTACCGCATCACCGAATCCGGCAGCTGCAGCAGCAATCTGGGTATCAAAAATCGGTTGCGGAGTTTTGCCGCTTAGGTTGTAGATGATTTCAACATCTTGGCGGCCGGAGTGAAATACTTTGGTAACGGCGGTATTTTGCATCAGAGCAAAAAACGGATTTAGGTCAATATCATCTGCCAAGGGGTCAATTATAGCAGAGGTTTGAATCGAAGATATCTGGATAAGGCATAATTTGGCAAAATAGGTGTGTTCACGCAAAAATTCCAAATCGACGCATACAAATTCTTGGGTTGATAAATCTTGGCATAAAGTTTCTAAATCTTTGGTATTTTCAATAAGTTGCATTTTAGATTCTCGTGGTTTTGTCTTGTAAATTCCTTAGATAATATAGCTTTATATTTAAATTTTTTTTAATTTGCGTGAAAAAAAACTTGATTTTTATAAAATCGAGGATTACAAAGAGCCCACATTTATTAAGTTTTATTAATTATTTTAATTGTTTTTTTATGGAAAAAAAAGAAATTGCAACAGCAACTGCAAAAAAGCAGTATGCCTTGGTTGATGCCATGGCTGCACCTGAGGTGCTTACAAGTGTGAAAACCGTTATTTCTGTTTATGGACAGAGAATAAGAGACGGTTTTGTGTTGACCCCTCACGGAGAGGCAAAAGTTATTTTCTTCGAAGTTAAAAAGAAAGAATGTCCGATTGTCGATGTGTTGACGAACCTTGCCGAGAGGTATTCTTTGTATCCAACCTATGTGGTTCAGGAGCATAAGGACCATCTGCCGAAAAATGCCAAAAACACCTGGTATATGGTAGATGAAGTGAAGTTTGAACTTCCGGATATGGATGAAGAAAAACTTGAAGCCTTTAAAGCAGATTATCTTCAGATGATAAAAGAAATATACAGAGAAGATTCAGTATTTGTTAAATCTTTTGTCTATCTAGGTAAGGGCGGTATTGTTCATGTTATGTCTTTTAACACCGAAAGGTCGCCGAAATATAGAGGTACAATAATCGGCGTGCCGGAGTGGAATGAGACTCTGGACAAGATAATTAGACGCGTGCAGCCGAAAAATATTGTTAAGATGGCGGTGCGCTACAGTAATTTATAGAACAACACAATCTTTTTTTACCTTAAATCAAAACACTATAAGAGATTTTCTTTGTGAAAAGAAAATCTCTTTTTTTTATGTGTTTAAGCTATTGATTTTTGCTTTGTTTGGGAATAAAACTGTAAAGTCTGATTTTTAATATAAAAGGGATTAACTTAAAATGAATAAATATCGTACACATACCTGCGGCGAGTTACGCAGAGAAGATATCGGCAAAAAGGTGAAACTTGCCGGTTGGATACAACGAAAACGCAATTTGGGAAATTTGTGCTTCGTTGATTTGCGAGATCATTACGGAATTACGCAGTGTGTGTTTGATAGTAGCTCCGATTTGTTTGCAAAAATAGAAGCTTTGCGTCCGGAATCGGTAATCGGAATCGATGGCGAAGTTATTTTGCGCGAGAGCATTAATAAAAATATGCCTACCGGTGAAATAGAAATTAAAGTTACGGATTTGTGCGTATATTCAACAGCCGAGGTTTTGCCGTTTCAGATCGCAGTAGAGGACGATGCTCCGGAAGAAATTCGTCTTAAATATCGTTTTTTGGATTTGCGTAAAGACAGAATCCATAAAAATATTATGTTCCGCTCCAAAATTATTCAACGCACACGTGAGTTGATGATGGAACAAGGATTTACCGAATATCAAACTCCGATTTTAACAGCATCATCTCCGGAGGGAGCACGCGACTTTTTGGTGCCGTCAAGGTTAAATCCGGGGAAGTTTTATGCCTTGCCGCAGGCTCCGCAGCAGTTCAAACAGCTGTTGATGGTGTCGGGTTTTGACAGATATTTTCAAATTGCACCTTGTTTCAGAGATGAAGATCCCAGAGCAGATCGTTCTCCGGGCGAGTTCTACCAGCTCGATATGGAAATGAGTTTTGCAACTCAAGAAGATGTATTTAAGGTGATTGAACATACTTTGGGTACCATCTTTAATGAGTTTGCCAACGGTAAGAAAGTCGATCAGGCTCCGTTTATACATATTCCTTTTCGTGAGGCAATGGCAAAATACGGTTCCGATAAACCGGATTTAAGAAATCCTCTTGTTTTGCAAAATGCTACAGCATTCTTTGGTAACAGCGGTTTTGGGGTTTATGATAGTTTGGTTAAAGAAGGCAAAACCGTTAAGGCAGTTACGGTTAAGCAGATTGCCGAAAAGCCGCGTTCGTTTTTTGATAAATTAGATGCTTATGCCAAAGAAGAAGGGATGGGCGGTATTGCTTATGTGGCTTTTGCTGAGGCCGGAAATAAAGGTATTGCCAAATTGTTGAGCGAAGAGAAACTCAATGATTTGAAAACAACCTTTAATGCCGAAAACGGTGATGCCGTTATCTTTATGGTCGGCACAGGCATGAAGTTTGATAAATTCAGCGGCAGATTGCGTAATAAACTGGGTGAAGAACTTGGTTTGATTGATAAAAATGCTTTCAAAATGTGCTGGATTGTTGATTTTCCGTTTTATGAGGAAAATGAAGAAACCGGTGAAGTAGAATTTTCTCACAATCCGTTCTCGATGCCGCAGGGTGGTATGGATGATTTGCTTAATAAAAATCCGCTGGATATTTTGGCCTACCAATATGACTTTGTGTGCAACGGTGTTGAATTGTTGTCGGGTGCGGTCAGAAATCATGAGCCGGATATTATGTATAAAGCTTTTGAGATTGCCGGTTATGGCAATGATGTGGTCGATGCCAAGTTTGGCGGTATGATTAGTGCATTTAAGTTCGGTGCTCCGCCGCACGCCGGTTCGGCTTATGGTATGGATAGATTGGTGATGTTGCTGTTGGATGAGGAAATAATCCGCGATGTGATTGCGTTCCCGTTGAACGGCAAAGCACAAGATTTGATGATGCAAGCACCGAATGTGCCGACAGAAACGCAACTTAAAGAATTGCATATCAAAGTTGACTTAAGCAAAGAATAAAATCTAAAGACAAAATAAAACCCGCGAGTTAAATCGCGGGTTTTTGGGTGGTTGTTTTTTATAGCGGGCTTGGAACCGGAAGTTTTGCCGGTGCATTGGTTGTTGCATTAGGACCTTTAGGCATAACGGAGTTGGGGCCTTTGGGTATAACGGGGGAATCAGCGTTTGCATTAGGACCTTTAGGCATAACGGCGTTGGGGCCTTTGGCAATGCTTGGTACCTCCGGTGTAACAACATCAGATAGGCTGGTCATATTATTTAAAATCGTATGATTTACCTTATCACCTACTTTAATGCCGTAGCGGCGGACTTGTCCGGCATTTAGCTCAATTACCGCTCTTACCGGTTCTTTGCAGATGATTAAGTCCTCAGACATCGGAGTGGCATTTTCTTTAATCATGATGATTGAGGCATTGGGAGCAACAAAGAGCATATCCAAAGCAATTTTGGTATTTTTCATCCACATGCCCGTGGGACGAACCGGATAAATATTAAAAATCATGCCGTTGTTTGCCGGCATTTCGGTTCTATACATTAAACCGGTCTGCAATTCTTCCAGAGTTTGAGCCGTTTCAACATTAAAACGCACTTCGCCGTTGGCGGTGTTTATTATCAAAGGCGAGGTCGGACGTTGCTCGTTTTCGGGAGAGCAGGCAAACAAAAATAATGTGCCGAGTAAAACGGTGAAAAATTTTGACATTAGATATGCTCCTTATTTCTTTAATTTACGCGGATGCCAAGATGACACTTGGACGGGTCCGTTTTGTGATAACATTATTTTTTTGGTGTGGGCAGGAGATTTTACAAAAGAAAAATCTTCCGGCGAACCTTGAATCGATTGAGCAAAAGAATCGACTAACTTGCTGACATCAACTACAGTTTCTTTGAGCGAGTTGTAATTTTTTTGCCAGCAGTTAAGCGAAGTGATAAATTCATTGAGCTCATAATCGCTTAGAGGGGAGTATTTTTTCCAGATTAGTTCTAAAAAAGCAGCCGTGTTGTCATCAAATGACGCCATTGGCATCAACGGCAGACCAAATCTTAAGATGCTTTGTAAGCCGGCTTCATAAAAACCGGATTTGCCACAAATAAAAAATGAGGGGATAAGCAAACGACCTTCTTTTAGCATATGGTGAATTTGAGCTAAAAACAGAAGATGTTGTATCTTTTCATCACTCAGGGGCAATCCTTGCCGCTCGGCTTTTTTGTGAAACCAATCGGCAATCTCTATAGAAGAAAAAAAATTGCGTCTATCCATCTTAACACCAAAAAATTATAATCTGTTGCTTATTATAGCGGCAATATCATTAAATACAAATAAATATTGCAAGATAATAACTTTATTTTATTTGCTAAAAAAATATTTTTTGCTATTGTGTAAAAGCAATTATTGTTTTATCTTGCTTGAGGTATAAGTTTTTTAGTGGAGTGGTTTTATGCTGGTGCAAAATATGAAATCTGTTTTAACGCTTTTGATAGGGGTAAGTTTGCTTGGGGCCTGTTCTTCTGCAATATTTCCGGATTTTGAAGATGAGGACAGCGAAGTCATAATTCATGATGGCGGTAAGGTGGAACTCAGAAAAATCGAAAATAACGGCGTGTTGGTTGCAGATAAGGATAATGCCGCTTATGAAGGCGAGAAAGATGAGACAGAGGTAAATAAAGCCGCTTCGAAAGTAGAAACAGTTACTCCGGCTCAAGTGGTGAGAGTTAAAAAAGAAGATGTGAAGCCTTTGAAAAAAGAAGATGACAAGGTCATTGTTTCACAGAATGAAAAGATAAAAAAAGAAGAGGCAAAGCTAAAAGCTCCGACCATGCACTATCTGGCCGCAACGGTGTATTTTGAAAACGGCGGTGCGGTAGTAGATTCATCATACAATACAACTTTGAAAAAAATTGCCAGATTGGTTAAAGAAAACGATGCGACCGTTACTGTTTACGGTTTTGCTTCATCGCGTACCAGAGATACCGATCCGGCTTCGCACAAGTTAGCAAATTTTAAGGTCTCGGCCGAAAGAGCCGATAACACGGCACGGGCTTTGCGTCGTGCGGGCGTACCGGCCGATAAAATCTCGGTGCAGGCTTTGTCCGATTCAATGCCCTTGTATCAGGAAGTTATGCCCGAGGGCGAAAGACTTAATCGTCGTGCCGAAATTTATCTGACTTACTAAGTTTGAAAGATATCATGAGCGAGAGCAGCATATCTTTAGGCGGAAATTTGTGGCAAGTGACGGCTTGTGATGAGAGATTTGCAGAAGTGTTGTCGCAGCGGTATGACCTACCTCCGGTAATGGCTAAGATTATGGCAATCAGAGGTATTACTTCTGATAGTGCGGATAGCTTTTTAAATCCTAAATTGAGTAATTTAATGCCTGATCCTTTTGTGTTGAAAGATATGCAAAAGGCTGTCGAAAAGGTGGCTCAGGCAATAATTAACCAGCAAAATATTGCTATAATCGGAGATTATGATGTTGATGGTGCTACATCGACTTCGGTAATGAAACTGTTTTTAAGGGCGGTCGGTGTGGAGCCCATGGTTCACATTCCCGATAGAGAAGAAGGATATGGACCGAGTAAAAAAGCAATAGATGATTTTTATAATGCCGGTTGCAGGTTGTTGCTTACCCTTGATTGCGGAACGACCGCTTTTGAACCTTTGGAATATGCCGCAAATTTAGGAATCGATGTTATTGTGTTAGACCACCATGAAGCAGAAGTGAAGTTGCCAAAAGTTTATGCGGTAGTTAACCCGAAAAGACTTGATGAAGATAATGACTATCCTTATCTTAAATATATGGCGGCGGTTGGTGTGGTGTTTATGTTTACGGTGGCTCTTAATCGCTGCTTAAGACAGAGGGGGTATTATTCAGCCGGCAGAAATGAACCGGATTTGAAAAAATGGTTGGACTTGGTCGCTTTAGGAACGGTGTGCGATGTGGTGCCGCTGAAAGGACTTAATCGGGCTTATGTGGCACAAGGCTTGAAAGTTATGGCACAAAGAAATAACAAAGGTCTGACCGTGTTAATGGATAAGGCAAATTTGAGCGAGGCACCGACAGCTTTTCATTTGGGATATGTCTTGGGACCGAGAATTAATGCTTGCGGCCGTGTCGGTGATGCCGATATGGGAAATCAGCTTTTATGTTGCGACAATGATTATCAGGCTCAGCTTTTGGCCGATAAGTTAAATGAATTTAATATATCAAGAAAAGATATTGAAAATTATGTGTTGCAAGATGCTATTGAAAAATTGGAGGGAACGCCTCAGCAATATCCGATTGCTTTTGTATATGGCAAAGATTGGCATCAGGGTGTGATCGGCATTGTAGCAGGAAAGCTTAAAGAAAGGTATAATCTGCCGGCGTTTGTGATGTCTGTAGAAACCGATGAAGTCAAAGGTTCGGCACGCTCAATCCCGCAGGTGGATTTAGGAATGTTGATTGTCGCTGCTAAAGAAAAGGGGCTTATTACCAAAGGCGGCGGACATATGATGGCGGCCGGTTTTTCGCTTGAGGAAGATAAGCTGGAAAAGTTCAGAGAGTTTGTCGGTAATTATGTGAGAGAAAAAATCGGCGATGAAGCCATTACTCCGGTGGTGGAAATTGATGCGGTTTTAGATGTTGGCGGAGCTAACTCACAACTGGCCGATAATTTGGCAAGATTAGAGCCTTTCGGGGCCGGAAATCCTGAACCGAGATTGTTGCTTAAGAATGTAAGAATCGTTAAGCCGGCATTGGTCGGGGTGGGGCATGTGCGTTGTATTTTGACCTCGGATAACGGCGGCAGTATCAAAGCGATTGCCTTTAGAGTCGGAGATAATGAAATCGGTAATGCCATGCTTAATCCGCAAGGTGCAAAGTTTGATGCCGTCGGAGTGTTGCGTCGTGATCATTGGAACGGCAGGGATGATGTGCAGTTTATGATTGAAGATTTGAGGAAAGTTTAATGGCTGATAAAAATGTTGTAATCAAAAGAGCAAAGAATATTAAAAAAATTAAGGAAATGCGTTTGCAAAGAGAACGCGAAGTATTTATGAAATTGGGCGCAAAACTTCGGGCGTATTTGTTTACCGGTATATTGGTTACGGCTCCGGTGGCAATAACTTTTTATCTGGCATATAAATTCATTTTATGGGTCGATGTGTTCGTCAACAAAATGTTGCCGCCAGAGTACCAGTTAAATACCTATTTGCCGATGACGATACCCGGATTGGGATTGGTGGTATTGATTGTATTTTTGGTTTTGGTAGGGATGTTTGCCGCCGGCTTCTTGGGACGATTTTTTATCCGTCTGGGTGAATGGTTCGTGGGAAGAGTTCCGTTGCTCTCGTCGGTATACTCTTTGCTAAAACAAATATTTGAGGCTGTGTTTTCAAGTAAAACTCAAGCATTTAAACGCGTGGTAATGTTGGAATATCCCCGCAAGGGAATCTGGATTTTGGGCTTGGTTAGCGCCGATTTGAAAGGTGAGGTCGAGGCAAAATTGCCTGATGAGATGGTTAATGTATTTATACCGACAACGCCAAACCCAACATCGGGCTTTTTAATCTTTGTGCCGAAAAAAGATGTAATCGAAATGGATATGTCGGTGGAAGAGGCTATCAAGTTTATTGTTTCGGGCGGTTTGGTCGAGCCGAAAAAAAATCCTAAGCAGATGTAATTTTGTTCTTGCATAATTAAAAAAACAAATATAGTTTTTTTGCCATATTTTTATATTATTAATTTTAAGTATATGGCTTATGGAACTAAAAAAACAAAAATTGGCGACACAAGAAGCAGTGCTCAATTTTTTTCCGAGTGATGACTTTAAAAGGGTCGGGTCGACTTTGTTTTTATACACAAGCGCCGGAGAGGTACTGAGAAAAAGAGTGTATGAGGCTTATAGACGGTATGGCGTTGATCTTAATGTTTTGTGCATGAAAATTCCATATTTCGTGGGAGCAAAAACAAAGGCGGAAAAATTGCAAAATAAATTCGGAGGGTTGCTCTATCCGTCTGAATATTGCTTTTTGGGTGTTGAGCCAAGAGATATTTGGATATGGGAAGGAGCCAGTTATAATGCTCTGTCCAAAGTATCCAAAGAACAGCTCGAAAAGCTGCAGAACTGTGATGCAGAGGAAATGGAGCTGTTGTTATTTTAGGGGTTGGTAAAACGGTGAGACGTGTTCTCACCGTTTTCGGTTTTATAGGACTTTGTGGTGAAAACCATAATCAGATGAAATCTTTCGACCGATTGATGCTATTTTATTGTTAAGCTCCGACAGATTATCGTCCTTGACACAGTTGGTGGCAGATTTTCCGGGATATAGTTCGTAGTTTTTGCGATATTCGGCCAGCGTTATGTTGGGCATGATAACATTGGCTCCGGATTGTAAGGCCATAAGTTGTCCGTTGGGGGCAAGTGTTTCCATGGCGGTGGTGGCGGGAATGTTGATATCGGGTAGCAGCAGCCTGGTTAATGCCATAACCTTGAGTGAAAGTTCAAGGTCGCCGCCCTGACAGTTTTTAAGCGGAGTGTCGGGGTGAGGTATAAATGGTCCAATACCAATCATATCGGCATTGATTGCTTTGAAAAATAATATGTCATCAGCCAAAGAGCTTAGGGTTTGTTCGGGAAGTCCGACCATAACACCGGAACCGATTTCTAATCCTGATAGGCCAATGTCTTTTAAGCAACGGCGACGGTTATCCCAGCTCATATCTGGGTCAAGACGATGATATAAGTCTTTATCGGTGGTTTCTATGCGCAAAAGAAATCTATCGGCTCCGGCTTGACGGTAAGCCGCATATTCTTCGGTGCTTTTTTCTCCAATGCTTAAAGTCAGTGCAATATCCAGAGTTTTTAATCGCGCGATTATGGAGCACATTATCTCTTTGGTAAAATACATATCTTCGCCAGATTGCAGTACCACGGTTTTTAATCCGAGTTTGTTGCGGGCGTACTCGGCTAAGTTAAATATTTCATCCGAACTTAAGCGGTATCTGGTGATATTGCGATTATCGCGTCTTAAACCGCAGTATAGGCAGTTGTTGCGGCAAATGTTGGAAAATTCGATAAGACCTCTTAGGTGAATCTTATCACCAACATATTCTTGGCGTATTTTATCTGCCGCCAAAAAAAGTTCGGAATTAAGGTCGTTGGAGGATAATATTTCTAATATTTCTTCGTGGTTGAGCTCGTGGGTCAGAGCAGCTTTTTTTATGAGGTTATTCATTATTTTTTTATGCTCTTGAGTGGAAAAGACGAGAGAATAAAATCAATTTGAGCATCAATATAGTCTGATAGGCGTTTTTCTGATTTTTTATCATAACCGTTCCAGTCCATAAGCTTGCAAATAAACTCTTCGCGTGAGGCAAAAACAAATACTTGAGAAAACAGCATAATGATGTAGAAGTAGCAGTCCCTAAGGCTGATTTTATTGCTGGAGGCCAGATTTAAGAGGTTGGCCATGCGGTCGTGGACGGGACGGATAAGTTCACTGTATAGAATATTAAATTCATCGGAAGGGCTTGAGTATTCGCTTAAAAATACTTTTTTGACATTGGCAGATATTTCTTTACTGCAGACAATAGTGACAAACCTTTGCATCATTTCTTTCAGAAAAGCGGCAGCTTCGGTTTTGTCTTTGCGTTCAATAACTTCTTGATAACGAGCCGTAAATTCAGCGGTGAGGTTGTTTACGGTATCAACAATCTTCTTTAAGGCAGCAGTATAAATGCCTTTTTTGCCACCAAAATAATACAAAATCGAGGATATATTTATGTTGGCTTTAGCGGCAATGTCTCTGGTCGAGGCACCTAAAAAACCGTTTTTAGCAAATTCTTCAAAAGCACTGGAAAGTAGCTTGCTTTTTGAATCGTTTGCCATCTTTTACTCCTCCTAACTGTTTGGTTTGTGTTAATATATGCCGGATTATGGTACACATTTGCAAAAATTACAACAATGTTTTATCCACTTTTGGAAAAATAGTATAATTTATAGCTAAATCAAAGCGTTGTATGATAAAAATATGACATAAACGGAGAGATGGATTTTTTCCCTTTACAGAATGCGTTTTTTCAAGTTAAAAATGGAGTGTGTTTTTGTAACTATCGGAGAACTTTTTGTGAGAAATTTTGTACGTTTTTGCTTGCGTCTTGTGTTTACTATTTTCAAGGTGCGTTGCAATATTCAATTCGATGCTAATCGTTTGCCTACCAAGGCGGTGTATGTGTCCAATCATGTGTCTTTTCTTGACCCAATTATGTTATTTGCCTTTTTGCCCGGTAATCCGGTGTTTGCTTTGAATGGGCATTTGTATCGCAATAAGTGGATTAGAATATTGATGCAAACGGCTGATGTCGTTCCGTTTAATCCGATTGAACCCGGTGATATCAAAGAGCTGATCGCTAAGGTCGATAGTGGCAGATGTTGTGTGATTTTTGCCGAAGGCCGAATTACCGAAAGCGGCGGTTTGATGAAAATATATGAAGCTCCGGGGTTGGTGGCGGATAAGTCAGGGGCTCCGATTGTGCCGGTTTGGATTGACGGACCGCAGTTCGGTTATTTTTCAAAAACAAAGGGAAAGTTGCCGCATCGTCCTTTGCCAAAAGTACAGATTACGGTCAGAAAACCGGTTAAGTTTAAGTTGAAAGACGAGCTGCGTCGGCAAAGAGATCATATCAGCAACGAAGTCTATATGATTATGCGGGATATGAGTTTTGATGCAATTAATAATGGTAATATATCTTTGTTCGGAATGCTGATGAAAGCAGCCAAAATTAATTCTAAACGCGGTTTGTTGCATCGCCCGAAATTTTTTGAGGATATTAACCGAGTGCCGCAGTCTTATCGCGATATCGTGATTAAATCTTTTGTTTTGGGACGATTCTTTAAGGGAATGACCAGACCGGGAGAACATGTGGCAATCCTCTTGCCGAATGTGCTGGCTAATGTTTGTACCTTCTTTGGCTTATCGGCTTATGAGAGAATCCCGGTTATGCTTAACTTTTCGGTCGGTTCCAAAAATATGGTGTCGATGTGCAGTACTGCCAAAGTTAAATTGGTTATTACTTCGAATGCTTTTATTCGTAATGCCAAAATGGAAAATGTGGTAGATGATATGCGTAAAGCCGGATATAAGGTGTTTTATTTGGAGGAGTTGCGTAAACACATTACATTAAAGGACAAGATTGGGGCTTATATTCGCTATAAACTAAAACGTGTTCCCCATCCGGTAGGCGGAAACAAAAAGGCGGTTATCTTGTTTACTTCGGGTTCGGAAGGGGCTCCGAAAGCTGTTGTCTTGAGCCATGCCAATATCATTTCGAATGTTGATCAGATGAGTTGTATCGAAACCATAAATACAGCGGATATTTTCCTTAATGCTTTACCGATGTTTCACAGCTTCGGGCTTACGGTGGGAACTTTGTTCCCGATATTTAAGGGCAGCAAGTTGTTTTTATATCCGTCTCCGTTGCATTATCGTATTATTGCCGAGCTTTCTTATGAAATCGGAGCAACGGTTTTGCTCGGTACCGATACTTTTTTCCGTGGGTATGCCAAAATTGCACATCCGATGGATTTCCACAATATTCGCTTTATGTATGGCGGTGCCGAAGCTATTAAGCCTGATACCCGTAATCTTTGGGGTGAAAGATTGGGAATAAGTGTTAAAGAAGCCTATGGTTCAACCGAGTGTTCACCGGTGGTTACGGCAAATAACCGCATATTTAACCGTTTTGGTTCAATCGGAAAGTTGTTACCGAAAATTCAACACAAAATCGTACCGGTTGACGGAATCGAAAAAGGTGGCGAATTGTGGGTTAAAGGTCCCAATATTATGTTGGGGTATTATTTGCCGGATAACCCAGGCGTACTGGTACCGCCTGAGGATGGTTGGTATCATACCGGTGATGTGGTCGAAATGGATGAAATAGGTTTTGTTTATATCAGAGACAGAATTAAGAGATTTGCCAAAGTAGGCGGCGAAATGGTGTCGTTGAATGCCGTTTTGGAAACCGTGGCAAAAGCTTTTGAGGCTGACGGAGTCGATTTTTCTTACGGTGTGGTTGCCGTACCTCATGAAAGCAAAGGCGAACAAATCGTTTTGGTTACCAATAATAAAGCAGCCAGCAATGATAGATTGCATGCCTATATTAAGCAAAACGGATTGCCGGAGTTGTATTTGCCGAGAGTGATTTTGTATCATGATACTCTGCCGGTATTTGCTACCGGAAAGGCCGATAATGTAACTTTGAAAAAACAAGTCATGGAAGAGTTGGGCTTGTAAGCTTGAGGTGTTGTGAATGAAAGAGGAGGCTGTATGAATTGGCCTCCTTTTTGTTATTTTGCGATATTAACTTACATCGCCTATCGTAAACTCCAATTTCTTGCCGTAAAATTTGAGTAATCGTTGGTAGAGATTATAGCGGCGGCAGTTGCCTTGTTCCATATCATATATCATTTGTATCGACAAAGGCGACAGTAGTGCTACTTCTTGAATACTCAAGCCTTTTTTTTGCCTGAGTTTTTTTAATTCGGTTGATAATGTTTTCCTTAGTTCTTGTTTTAAGGTCATCAGTTTTAACTCCTTTATTTTGCTTATAAAAAACAAAACCGCCTTATAAAACTAAGGCGGAGGAGCTCAAAAACTGCACAAAGACAGACAGGCTTATTCGTTATGCCAAAAGCATACTTATTTCACCTACTCCCCCTAGGGAGAAATTTCTTTGTGAGATGTTTTTGAGACACCACCAAAGCAACTCGCTTCGGCAAGAGTTAAATTATGACAGATTAAGTTTTTTTACAACCTTTTTTTGATGGATTTTTTGAATAAATAGTCTGCAACAAAAAAACCGCTCTTCTATATGAAGAAAAGCGGTTTTGAATCTTGTAGGCTTATATGAAACTAGAAGCCCTCTGTATCTAAGCGTTTACGCAACTGTTTGCGAGCACGACGAATGGCTTCGGCCTGACGGCGAGCCTTCTTCTCAGAATTCTTTTCGTGACAACGACGCAATTTCATTTCACGGAAAATACCTTCGCGTTGCATCTTTTTCTTTAATACTTTCAAAGATTGTCCGACATCATTACCGATAACAGTAACTTGAACCACTTAAATCACCCCATTTCATATATCAAAAAAGTTAATAACAAAATCTTATTTGAGCCTTTTAGCATTGCTTAGCTTAAAAAGCAAGAACTTTTTTAGTGTAACACAATAATTAGTTAAAATAAAGAAAATGTTACTCAATTTATTGTTTTTGCTATTTATTTTTAAATAAATTCACAGCTTTTCAATCATTCGATTGATTTATGTTTTTTTATGTGTTATCAATCACTTCGTGCTTTAACCTTAAAAGGACTTTTTTTATGAAAAAAATAATCACTTTAACAGCTTTGGGCGTAATTCTTGCCGCCGCTAATGCCAATGCTGCAGGTTTTCACCTGCGTGAACAATCCGCCGCCGCGTTGGGCAATGCTTTTGCCGGTTCTACCGCGGGAGCAGAGAATAACTCTTATTCTTATTTCAATGTTGCCGGTTTGACCAAACAAAAAGGTACTCAGGTTAACCTCGGCGGTACTTATATCATTCCCAGAGCAGAGGCTCATGATATTTACGGTGCTAATGGCAGAAATCAGGATGTGAATAACATAGTTCATGCCGCAATTGCTCCAAACGGAACAATTTCACACCAGCTCGATGATAAAACCACAATCGGTTTGTCTCTTAATGTGCCTTTTGGTATGATTACAAAATATGATGCCGGCTGGGCCGGTTCTGATCACGGTATTACTTCTAAGGTTATTACCGTTACCACAACTCCGATGATTGCTTATAAAGCTACTGATAAATTGAGCATCGGTGCCGGTTTGCCCATCCAGTATATTAAGGCCAGACTGAGCAATACAGCAATGAAACAGTCGGCGTATACTACATTGGAAGGCGACACGGTTGATGTGGGATATCAGTTGGGTGCAATGTATGAGTTTAATGAAGATACCAGAATCGGTGTGGGATATCGCTCAGAAATTAATCACAAGCTTAAAGGCGATATTTCGGCTAATGCTTCTGTTCCTTATCTTAATCAGGATATTTCCGCACGTTTGGATACTCCGGCGATGTTTTCGGTCGGTGCTTATCATCGCTTGAATGATAAGTGGGAATTGATGGCTGAATATCAAAGAGTTTATTGGAATTCTTTTGACAGCTTGGATATTTATGGAAGAGATACTACGAATCCATATGGTTCTTATCTTCTTAGTTCAACTCCGGAAAATTGGCGCGATACCAACTTCTATGCCATCGGTGCCAGCTACCAGATGGACCATCAGTGGAAATTGCGTCTCGGCTTGGCTTATGACGAATCGGCAGTTAAAGCTGCTGACAGAACGCCAAGAATTCCCGATTCTGACAGATATTGGTATTCTATCGGTTTGAGTTATGCTTATAGTGAGAATTTGACCTTTGATGCCGCGTTTACATATATTCAAGCTAAAGAAGCGTCGGTTAATTTAGCTCCTTCGGCAACTTCAAACGGTGTAAGTGCCGAATATGATAACTCGGTTAAATTGGTTGGTTTGTCTTTAAACTATAAGTTCTAATTAACCAAATTATTAAAAAACGGGGAGGTTTTGCCTGCCCGTTTTTTTGTATTGATTTTTTGTCAAAAAATGCTACAATTATTAAAATTTTGACAAAAGGAGGGCCTATGTCGATAGCAGATAAGTATCCTAGGTGTAGGTATATAAAAAAACTTATTGAAAATTATACCAGAGATGTTATCGACTGGGGAACTCAGTATGGTAATGCTAAAAAATACTACGGCGAAAATGTTAGGTTTGATAAACCATACCCTTATTCGGAAGAAGCTAAACAAAACCTCTTTGATCATTTTGATATAATGTTTCGCGAGGCAGATAAAAAAGATTGGGCCGATCTAAACGGGCATATTTTGTGGTATTTCAGAACAAATACTACAAACTCGTTTGCTAAAAAAATGTTTGAGATTTTTGATTATCAAATCCAAAACTATCCGTTAAATGATATTTCTAAAATCAGATTCTTGGTTTATATGTTTCGGGCCGGTAAAGAGCAAAAATTTGCACAAAAATCCTTGATGAAAATTGCCGACTATAATCCGACTACCAATCAGGAAATTACTAACAGTTTATTCACCAGAGCTAATGAGTATCTCAGCAAAACTTGTAAGGCTAAAAGAGTTAACCTGATTTATATGTTTTTTGAAAAATATGCCGATAATATAGAGGTGCTATCTGATAAGGTGGTGCTTAATTGTGCCGATTTGTATTTCAAAATGGCTAATAAGTTAAATGAGCCTTTAAGCATTAAATCGCTTGAAAAGTTGCTGACCAAAGAAACTAAAACCCTGTATAATAATGCAGTCGGCAACGAACCATATGTTAATGCCGAGATGATTAACGATATTTTCGCTTCGTATGTGGAGTTTATGAAGAAAAAGAAGGGGGTTAAACCGCATCTGCATAGAGAAATGAAAAATTTGGGCAGTAAATTGGTACCATATTTTAGTAAAGAAGAATTCGGAAAATTAACCGAAATTTTGACGCTGCCTAATAAACGCAAGATGAGCGATGAATATATAAAAAATCAGGTAGATTTACAAGAAATGCTCAACGGCTTTAATGAAATTTTTGAAAGAACTCAGAAGCATAAAGCGTGGAAAGTAAGAGTTGATGTAAATGCTCCCGATTTTGTGCCTTCCGCTAAAAATGTGCTTAATTATGCCCAAAATTTGTTTAATGATGCCGGCGATAATCCAGAAAAAAATATTGAGACCAAAACTTTGTATAAGCTTTTGACTGATAATGCCAAGCTTAGAGGTGCAGATAATCCGCAGGTTGATATATTCGGCAATGTGGCAAGAAAAAATACAATTGATAAAAAGCTGGTGAAAGAGGTGGCAGCCGCTTATGCAGATTTTGTTGAAGTTACATATTTAGATGCCGGTTTCTTTAATCCTGCTTTTCATAAAAATCTGACCGATATGTTTAAGGATATTGTTACAAAAAATGATTATTCATCGGAAAATGTTAACGAGCTGGCACAAGTGTTAACAAAAGGCGCAAAAGGCGATCGATATTTTAAGAATATGGCTAATGAAATATCAACCGCCTATAAAGCAAACAAGATGGTCAAGATAAAAGCAGGGCGAAGTTTATAATTTATCCCGCAAGAATTTGGCTGTGTAGCTTATGGGCGATTTAGCTACTTCTTCCGGTGTGCCTTGAGCAATGATTTGTCCGCCGCCGTCACCGCCTTCGGGTCCGATATCAATAATATAATCGGCCGTCTTTATAACATCGAGATTGTGTTCAATGACAATTAATGAATTACCTTGTTCGACCAAAGATTGCAGTATCGACAGTAATTTGTTAATGTCTTCAAAGTGCAGTCCGGTTGTGGGTTCGTCCAAAATATATAAGGTTTTGCCGGTGGCCCTTTTGGAAAGTTCTTTAGATAGCTTTATGCGTTGAGCCTCTCCGCCGGAAAGTGTGGTCGCAGGTTGACCGAGTTTGATGTAACCAAGTCCGACTTTTCTTAATAAATCGAGTTTGTTTTTGATTGAGGGTATATTCTCAAAAAATAAATAAGCCTCATCAACCGTCATATCCAAAACATCGGCAATCGATTTGTCTTTGTATTTGACCTCCAAAGTTTCGCGGTTGAATCTCTTACCTTTACAAACATCACATTCAACATAAACATCGGGCAAAAAGTGCATTTCAATTTTGGTAACGCCATCACCTTTACAAGCTTCACAACGGCCGCCGGCAACATTGAAAGAAAAACGGCCGGCGTTATATCCTCTGGCCTTAGCTTCCGGTAAGGCAGCAAACCAATCGCGAATATTGCCGAATACTCCGGTATAGGTAGCCGGATTGGAACGAGGCGTGCGACCTATCGGTGATTGGTCGATATTAATTATTTTATCAATATTTTCGGCACCGATAAGTTTATCATAAATTCCGGCCGGTTCGCGAGAGCCGTTGATTTCTTTTTCCAGGGCTTTACACAGGGTTTCCAATATCAAAGATGATTTGCCGCCACCTGATACACCGGTAACGCAGGTAAATGTGCCAAGCGGAATTTTAACATCTACATTCTTTAGGTTATTGGTGCGAGCTCCCTTAAGGCCTACAAATTTACCATTGCCTTTGCGTCGTTTTTGGGGCACGGCAATCTTTTTTATCCCATTTAAATATTGGGCTGTAAGACTATTGGTCTTTAGAACATCTTTCACGGTTCCGGAAGCCATTATCTTGCCGCCTTGTGAACCGGCGTAAGGTCCGATATCAATCAAAAAATCGGCAGCGCGAATCGCATCTTCGTCATGCTCTACCACAATTACGCTGTTGCCGATATCGCGTAATCGTGTCAGGGTTTCTATCAAGCGGTTATTATCACGTTGGTGCAGACCGATGGAAGGTTCGTCTAGTACATACAAAACTCCGGTGAGTCCGGTACCAATTTGGCTGGCCAGTCTGATGCGTTGAGATTCACCACCGGAAAGGCTGCCGGACTGACGGGATAAGGTGAGGTATTCTAAGCCGACATTGTTTAAAAAGCTTAGTCTTTCGCAAATCTCTTTCAATATCTTGGTGGCTATCTCTTGTTTTTTAGGAGTTAGGTTGGGTTTGACACCATTAAACCAAACAAGAGCATCTTTAATTGACATATCTGAAGCTTCCATAATATCCAAGCCGCAGATTTTAACGGCCAAGGCCTCGGGCTTTAATCTTTTGCCTCCGCATACCTCACATGGTGCAGCCGATTGATAACGTGATAGTTCTTCTCTTGAAGCCGCGGAATCGGTTTCTAAAAAGCGTCTTTCCATGTTGGGAATAACGCCTTCAAAAGGTTTGTTGGTGGCAAAGCGGCTATAATACATCGGAATTGGTTCATCGCCGGAGCCATATAAGATTATGTCTTTGGCTTTTTGCGGCAGGTCTTTCCATGGGGTCTTAAGCGATATGTTTAAGTACTCGGCCAGAGAATAAAGTGTTTGTTCGTAAAAAGAGGTACGAAAACCATGCCACGGGGCGATAGCTCCTTGGCTCAAAGATAAATTGGGGTTGGGAACAACCAAAAGTGGGTCCATGTATAATTTGGCACCGATACCATCGCAATGAGGGCAGGCACCGTATGGGTTATTAAACGAGAACAGTCTGGGCTCGATTTCCTCTATGGTGAAGCCGGACACCGGACAGGCAAATTTGGAGGAAAAAGTAAGCTGTTCTTTGGTTGATAAATTTTCTACAAAAACCAAACCATCACTTAGCTTCAGAGCAGTTTCAAAAGACTGGCTCAATCTTTCGGAAATACCGGGTTTTACGACCACGCGGTCAACCACTACCGAAATATCATGTTTTTGATTTTTGTTTAGTTCGGGAGTGGAATCCAAATCATAGATTTCACCATCAATCTTTACGCGTTGAAAACCTTGTTTTTGCAAGCTTTCGAGTTCTTTTTTATATTCTCCCTTTTTGCCGCGGGCAATGGGACTTAAAATCAACAATTTGCTTCCTTCAGGGAGCGACAAAACTTTATCGGTCATCTGAGATACGGTCTGGCTTTCTATCGGTAATCCGGTGGCCGGAGAATAGGGTGTGCCGACACGAGCCCACAAAAGGCGCATATAGTCATAAATTTCGGTAATGGTGCCGACGGTGGAACGCGGATTGTGCGAAGTGGTTTTTTGTTCAATCGAAATTGCCGGAGATAGTCCTTCAATCGAATCTACATCAGGCTTTTTCATCAGGTCCAAAAACTGGCGGGCATAAGATGACAAACTTTCAACATAACGGCGTTGGCCTTCGGCATAAATCGTGTCAAAGGCTAAAGATGATTTGCCGGAACCTGACAGACCGGTGATTACAGTTAGTTTGTTTTTAGGAATGCTGATATTTATGTTCTTAAGGTTATGTTCGCGGGCACCTTTTATTTCTATAAAGTCATTGCTCATCTCGTTCCTCCTAATCGGAGCATTAATATAAGCTCTTTATTATTTATTGGCAATAAAAATCATTGACAAGAATATCTTGATATGGCATCCTCTTGCCTGTTTTGTGGAGCTTTTATTTATGATGATTACAAATGTAATGTTTAATGTTGTTTCTGTTCGCCGCCGCATGTTCTTGCGACGATGATTGCGGTTGTAAAAATTAAAATTGTCGTTGCAGGGTTTGAGGTGAAAATTTCAAATCCTTTTTTTTGCGTTAATTATTTGAAGATACAGGAACATTAAAATGGTAAAAAAGTTAGAAGTTAAAGAATTAAATATAGAGAATTTACCCGCCGTTATGGCTTTGCAGGATAAAATATTTGCCAATTTGCAACAAGATGAAAAGCATTTTGTTTTGAAAAGAAGCGTTGAAGATTTTATGAAGGCTTTGAGCAGCGAAAATACGCATATGCTCGGAGTTTTTGACGGTGATAAGTTGATTGCACAAAATATTTTTGCTTTTCCGATTAATAACCAAAAACGGGATTTGGAAGAATTTGCCGCAGAAATTCCTAATAATGAGATGGTTATATACAAAGCCGTATTGGTAGATATGGATTACCGGGGACATGGTTTGATGAAAACAATGCTGGATTATGTTGAAAATAAAGCTCAAAAAATGGGAAAAAAATATTCTATTATTCAAATAGCGGTTGATAATCCGGCAAGCTGGATAAGTGCAATGAACAACGGTATGATTGTTCATAAAGTTGACTATGATCCGGAGGATAAGGCAAAAGTGTTGTACTTGCAAAAAAGATTCGGCGAAAATAAGCAAGAGCTGAAGTATGGAGAAAATGCTTTTACCATGTATTTGGGGAAAAACATTCATAAAGAGATTCCGGCTTTGTTTAACAAAATGCAATACAGAATTGCTCAGGGGTATCATGCCGTAGGGATTGATAAATCTTCACACTGCATAATTTGGGCTAAACCCGAAAATTATAAAAAGCAAGAATTGTCACAGATGCTTACTGCAGCATATGTCCAAGGTAAAACCACTCGGAGCCTATAGCCGCATTGTGGTTGGGCAATAGTATAAAGCCGTCTTGCGGGGATATAATATTGCGGCCGTCGTCTAAAACGGCCAAAATCTCACCTTTTTTTATTTCATCAAGGTGTTGGTATGCTTTGCTTAAATGACCGGAATATGTCTTTATTATCATATCATCCATCATTATCTGTTTTTGGCTTATGGGGTGAGAAGGATAGCCCTCAATCATACTCAAAACCAGCAGGGTGTTCATGATGACATAATAGGCAGTTTTGATGCTGTCTGGTGAGTGATGGTAACCGCATTCAACCGTTATACAGGTCTTGCCTTGTTTGTGGGCGTAATCTCCGGTAGATAAGTCTTTAATGTCTGAGTTTTGGGCATAAGTTTCGGGCCAACCGCGGATAATAAACTCTATACTTTGAGCTTGACATATCTTGTCGGCCAGCTCGTCGGGGTAGTCACTGAATATAAAAGGTTTATCTTGGGGACAGTGACTTGAATGTAAATCAATTATAATATCGGCATCATCAATGGCAGCGGCTATTTCGCAGGCAAGTTCTTGCTCATAGGTTTGGGGAGAATCCCATTTTTGGATTACTCGATTTAGATTCTCATCTATTTGTCGAACCTCTTTTTCATATGCTTGAGGGTTACACACCGGAATGAAAGTTACTTTACCGCTACGCAAGGTTATGGCATGAGCGGCAAATTTTTGTATTACCTTAAACATGGCTTGGGTGCCGGCCGGCTCGTTGCCGTGTATTGCACCTAAAAATAATATATTCTTACCTTTGTTATCCGATTTTATTTTGTAACTTTTTAGCATCATTATCCCGTTTCTCCTTCGCTCAAATTTTATGATTTTGCAAATATAAGTCAATTATTTTCTCCGACAGATAAAAAAGTTGCAAAAAATTAAGAAAGTGATAACATGCCGAAAGTTTGTAACTAAATACGGATTTTTTATGAGAAAATTTTTGCTAGTTCTCTGGGGGCTGTTGGCTTGTGCTTTTGATGCGACGGCGGTTAATATTGCGGTGGTGGCTCCTAAAATGGGACATGATGCTTTGTTTGGTAATCAGATTATTGACGGAGCTCAGATTGCGGTGGATGCAATTAATCAAGATGGCGGCGTGTTGGGCGAAAAAATTAATCTAATTGTCGTTGATGATCGTTGTGATGATAATTTTGCCGTGTCTTCGGCACAAATGATGTCGCTTAATTCTTCCGAAAGCGAAAAAATTAATCTTATTATAGGACCTTATTGCAACAATGCCTTTACTCAGATATCAGATGTATATGCGAAAGCAAAAATCTCAAGAATTGTCACAACACCGTTGGCCGCCGGCGAATATTATTCTGCAGCGGACGGAATGTTTAAAATAGGGGGATTGGCTTCGGATGAGGCCGATGCGGTGTTCAAACTGTATGGAAAACAGTTCGCCGGAAAAAATTTGGCGGTGGTGTATGATAAGTTCTTGCCTAAAACTACCGAAACGGCAAATAAACTGCAAAATCTGTTTACGGAAAATAATTTACAAAATCGTATCGTAATTTATGAAAGTGCCGATTTTAATGAGGATTATGAGAAATTGGCCAAGGAAATATTACTTAACAGTGGTACTGTGTTTGTTTCCGGAACCGTAGAAAATATTGCCAAAATAACACAGAACTTACAGCAACAGAAAGCAGATGTAGAAATTATCGTTAATGAAAATACCGCAACTCCCTTCTTTTTTAGAGAAATGGGAAATTTTGTAGACGGTGTTTATTTCTTGAAAGCAGAAGATTTTAAGGATAGTCCATATTTTACCGAGGATCTGGTTAAGTTGAGGTTGATGGGAAAAGAACCCAGAGGTCTCGGTGTTTACGGCTATGCCGCGGTTAAATTGTGGAAACAGCTCGTTGAAAAAGCCGGAAGTTTTGATTTTGCTAAAATCAATGCCTTAAAAAATGCAAACGGTTTTGATTTGCCCTGGGGAAATGTCGATTTTGTGAAAGGAAATGCTTCTAAAAATCCGGGGTATGATGCGTTTCGCTTAGTAAACGGTGAATATACACAACTTAATTGATTTTTGTTGGATTTGACAAAATATATTATTATAATCAGAACAGTTTTTAATTTTTTAGTAGGGTATGAAATAATGGTTGGAAGTATAAATAAAGTCATTTTGGTAGGTAATTTGGGAGCAGATCCGAAAGTCAGCAATACCGCTAGCGGTGCTAAAATCGTTAACTTGAATGTGGCAACCTCTGATTCTTGGAAAGATAAAGCCAGCGGTGAACGCAAAGAAAGAACGGAATGGCACAGAGTGGTTATTTTTAATCCGGCTTTGGCTGATGTGGCTGAGAAATATTTACGCAAAGGTTCTAAAGTTTATTTGGAAGGCCAGTTGCAAACTCGCCGCTGGGAAGATAATAACGGTCAAGAAAGATATACTACCGAGGTGGTGTTGCAGAACTTTAACGGCAATATGGTGCTTTTAGATGCTAAAGGCGACGGCGTGCCGGCTGGCGGAAATGATGTCTTTGCCGCTTCGGACAGTGGTTGGGATATGTCTTCAAACCAGTCAAATACGGCTTTAGATGATGATATTCCGTTCTAGTGTTTTTGATAGTTTGTTGATAAGGCTCCTCTTTTTGAGGAGCTTTTTTTTGGTGGATAAGCTTGGGGATAAATTCCTTATCGGTTGCTTTGATAAAATACGGCTTTAGTATAACGGTTAATAAAAGGTTAATTCTTCTAAAGGAGCCCTGATATGAGTGCAGCAGATGATTTGGTTACCGTTAAGACAGATGGAATCGTCGTTTCGGCCGGTTCGGTTTTGGTCGATAGGGAAGAGCTTGAGAATAATTATATCTGGGGTTGCTATTTCTGTATTGAAAATAATTCGGAAAATAAAATCAGGTTGCTGGGCAAAAACTGGAATATTACCGATGAGCGGGGTAATAATTATAATGATTCTTCCGCCGGATTTAAGGGAGAGCTTCCGGAACTGGAACCGGGAGAAGTTTTTGAATTTACTTCTTATGCGCCCCTAAAATCGGAAAATGCGGTTTTCTACGGTTCTTGCAAAATTGATGCCGGTGATTGCGGCAAAGTAAGGGATATAAAAATGCCCACCTTTAACTTATCAGCCAAAGGCGGGCTTAATAAGAGAATTCTTAACTAGTAATAAGTCGGTGTTAATTCCTGATTGGCAACAAAGGCATTCAGATATTGATGAATGTTGGCACTCATCCTGTCGTTGAAATCCTTAAATAATTTTTCAACCATACCGTTCCAATAAACCTCCTTACCGGCAATGTCTGTATTAGCGGGGATGGTCAGACTGCGCCAAGCTTCAACTTCGGTTGAGGCCTGAGCTAAACTTTTGGAATCCGTAATTTTAATTGCAACAACTAAACGAGCAGAATATTTTACTTTGTCTTGCTCAAACAGTTGCTTGCCTTCTTCTAATTCTTCGGTAACAGAGGCATCTTTGATTATGAATTCAGCGGTTTTGGAAGAGCCGAAATCAACCGCCTTTAATCTGTCTTGAGCCCATAATTTTGCGGTCTTCTCAATCGATACGGGGAACAAATGTTCGACATGCGGACGGGTAAATGTCGGGGTAAATTCCGAAACAATATTAACTTTATTTACTTTTAATTCTATCGGGGTTTCGGTATTAAAACGCGGTTCTGTATATTTGGGGAGCTCATCTTCCGGTGTGCCGTATAAAGTTCCGCAAGCACACAAACTCAAGCTTAAACCGATTATGGATAAAATTTTTTTACTATTAATCATTGCTTTAAGACCTATATATAAAAACAGTTATGCTGATATACATTATTTGTATACCAGCATAAGGCAAAATTAATTAATATCTGGTTAATCTATTGTTTTTTGAGCTCTTTGGGGTCAAAAACATATTCCTCGGAACAAAAATTACAGGTGGCCGTAATTTTTCCGTTCTCAACCATGGCATTAATATCGTCAGCAGAAAAAGTACTCAAGGTATTGAGCAATTTTTCGCGCGAGCACCGGCAGGCAAAGGTGTAATCTTTGTGAGAGCCGATGTGTAAATCGCAACTGTGATACAAGCGGTGCAGAATTTCTTCCGAGGAAAGCTCGGCATTAAAGACTTCGTCTTCGGACAGACTTTCCATAAATATATTGGCCTGATTCCACAGTTCGGCTATTTCCTCGGCGGAAGTTTGTATATCTTTTTGGGGTGGCAGTTTTTGTATCATTATAGCTGCTGATAACCAGGATTGACTTTCGCCAGTCGGAGCCTTAAAAAACAGTTTAAGTCCGGTGTCAATTTGCTCGGATTGTTTGAAGTAACGCAAGGCACACTCGGTTAAATTCTTGCCCTGCAAATCGACAATGCCTTGATACAGATTGGCTTTATCGCCTTGGTCAACGGTAAAGGCTAAGTGTCCTTTACCCATGAGGTGCGGAGCAGGCTCAATCTCGCCTAAAGTTTTACGTAAAGTTTGACCGGCATTTAATCTTTTTTCATCAAAACGGGCGCAAGATCTGATTTTCCCCTCTGAGGTGACATCAACAACTATCAATCCTACCGGGCCGTCACTTTGGGTTTGCAAAGTAAAAAGACCTTCATACTTTAAATTGCTTGCCAAAATCGCAGCCAATGCCGTGCTCTCGGCAATAATTGCCGATACCGAAAGCGGATATTGATGTTTGCTGAGAATAGTGTTTACAACTTCGTTTAAGCGGACTAAACGACCTTGAAAAGCACCGCCATTGATGTAAAAAGATACACAGTTATCAAAATTTTTGTTGGGCATATTATATTTCCTTGGTATAATCTCTAACAGTTATTATATCCTATAATCTAAAGAAAGGGATTTTGCAAGTGGTGTCGGAAAATAAATTAATGAAAAAAGGCTTGAAAAAAATTACCGAACAACGACTGAAAAATATTGCCCTCTTTTATCTGAAAAGATTTGAAACTTCTCAGGCCAACCTTAAAGCCGTGCTTAAAAGACGAATTGATGATTATGCGTATCATAACAAAGATTTTAATAAAGCGGAGGCCTATGCTTGGGCTGATAAAATAATTGCCGATTTTGTGCGGCTTAGGTATGTTGATGATGCCAGATTTGCCGAAATTAAAATAAGAGATTATATAAATGCGGGAAAGTCGCCGCGTTATATATTAGGAAAACTTAAGGAAAAAGGTATTGATGAAACCTTGGCCGAGCAAATCTTAGCTGAACAGGAAATAAATCCCGAAGCGGCAGCAATGAAATTGGCAAAGAAGAAAAAATTGGGACCATATAACCCTGATGAAAACTCAAGAAAAGAAAAATATTCAAAGGATTTGGCCGTTTTGGTCAGAGCGGGTTTTGACTATGATATAGCAGTGAAAATATTAAAAAGCGAGGTGTGAGATGTCTTATATCGAAAAAACATTAAGGGACGGTGAAAGTGTGGCGGCAAAAGCAGAGCTGCATTGGATTAACTATTTTAAATCGTCTTGTATTATTATCTTGGGTGTGGTCTTGGCCATTGCTGCCGTCGGTGCGGTCGGTATGGAATTGTATGTGTGGGGTGTGGCTGCGTTTTTGGTGCTGTGGGGAGCCTATTTAAGTGTTAAATTGATGTTTGTCGAAATGGTTGTAACCAATAAAAGAGTGGTGGTTAAAAAAGGAATTATTGCCGTTGATACCGACGAACTTAATAATGCCAAGGTGGAAGGAATTGAAATAGAACAGTCAATTTTAGGACGAATTTTGGGTTATGGCGATGTGTGCTTTTATGGCGTGGGGGTCGGTAAGTTGCGCTTTGCGGCAATTAAAAATCCTACCGAATTTAAAAGAACGGCCGATGAACTTGTGGCCGGTTGAGGGGAGATATAAGTTTTGTATAGCCCAAAATTTCAAACCTTTATTGATATGTGGCGGGAAGAATTTGCCATAGAACGTTCTATTGACGAAAAAGTTTGTTTGGATCGTGATGGAAATCCCATACCTTGGTATACATATCCGGCAATCGAATATTTGAGCCAATTCGATTACACAAATAAAAAAATTTTTGAATTCGGTTGCGGGTATTCATCGTTATTTTGGGCAAGAAGAGCCGGTAAGGTAATATCAATTGAGGATAATCTTAATTGGTTTGATAAGTGGCAAAAGGAATTTAGTGAGCCTAACTTAAATATAAAATGGCGTGATGAAGGGGAAATATACGAACAGGCCATTTTTGAAGACAATGAAAAATATGATGTTATTGTAATTGACGGCAAAAGAAGAAATTTTTGTGCCGAAACGGCGGTAAAAGCACTTAGTGACGGCGGTATTATTATTTTAGACGATAGTGACAGAGTTAATACTTCTGCTGAATATGTTAAAACAATCGACATTTTAAAAAATGCCGATTTACTGCAGGTGGATTTTTATGGTTTTTGCCCGATGAATAATTACACCAAAACGACTTCGGTATTTTTTAGCCGCAATTTTAATTTTGAATCACTGTATAAAGTTCAACCGGTAAACGGGTGGGGAAATTTGTGGTCAAAATCGCGTAAGGACCGCAAAGAATTTTATCGTAAAAACAAATAAAACATTTTATAGAGCAGGGCATAGGCCTGCAATCAGATAATTGAGGACAAGAAATCCTTGTTTGGTGGCACGGAGAGTTTCTTTATCTTCGATAATCAACTGTTGTTCCAGCATTTGTTTCTTGAAGTCTTGATTTATAAAATTATCAAAATCAAGCAAACAATTATTTTTAAATGATTTTTTATTAATTCCTTGGGTGAGTCTCAATCCCATTATAATCAGTTCTTCGGCTCGTTCTTGCGGGGTTAGTTCTTCAAAATTGAGCTTATCGGTTGTGGCATAAAACTTACCGTCTTTGCGGAAGCGTCCGTGTGCTCCCTGACCGATACCGATATAATCTTTGCCAAGCCAATAAGTTTGGTTGTGGATTGAGGCAAAGCCTTTTTGAGCATAGTTGGATACTTCGTATTTATCAAACCCGTACAAACTTAAAAAATCTTCGGTAAAATTGTAAAATTCGGCTGCGATATCTTCATTAAGAGGTTTAATTCCTTTGCGATAAAATATGGTATTTTCTTCAATGGTCAGCTGATATAAGGAAATGTGTTTAAGGCCAAAGGAGGTGGCAATTTCAAGATTTTTTTGCCAAACCGACTTTTCTTGGTCAGGTAGGGCATATATCAAGTCGATGGAATGATTGGAAAAGTTTTTTAAGACTTCCTCGATTGATTTCATAGCCTCTGTTGATGAGTGCGTGCGGCCGAGAAATTTTAGCTCTTTATCGTCAAACGACTGCACTCCTAAAGATAATCTATTGATACCGGCATGAGATAGGTCGGCAAATAAAGTCGGAGTACGAGTGTTAGGGTTGGCTTCGAGCGATATTTCGATTTTATTGTCTATTCCCCAAAGCTTATCGATTTCCTTAATTAAAAGGCTTATATTTCGCGGTCTGATTAAAGAAGGTGTGCCGCCGCCGAAAAATATGGAGATTATGTGTTTGTTAGGAAAGAGTTCTTTATATTTTTGAAGTTGCTCAATGTAGTCTTTAATCAGAGCATCTTCATTGATATCTTTTTTTACACGGCTGAAAAAGTCGCAATAAGGACACTTACTGCGACAAAACGGCCAATGTATGTATATGCTTAAGTCTTTATCTTCATTCATTATAAAATAAACTTTGATAAATCGGTGGCTTGCGTATACTTATCGAGCTTTTCGGCGACCATATCGGCAGTAACGGTCAGCTCTTCGCCGCTGCGATCAGATGCCGTATAACTTACATCTTCAAGCAGAATTTCAAGTACGGTATGTAATCTTCTGGCGCCGATGTTTTCGACATTTTCGTTAATTGCCACGGCAATATCGGCAATCTTTTCGATTGCTTCCGGAGCAAATTTTATGTGAAAATTTTCGGTCTCTAAAAGTGCCGTATATTGCTCTATCAAATTGGCTTCCGGCTCGGTTAATATGCGAACAAAGTCATTGTGGGTGAGGGCTTTTAATTCAACCCTTATCGGCAAACGACCTTGCAATTCGGGGAGCATGTCTGATGGTTTGGCTAAATGAAAGGCTCCGGAGCAGATAAACAAAATGTGGTCGGTCTTGACCATACCGTGTTTGGTGGAAACCGTGGTGCCTTCAATTAACGGCAGAAGGTCCCTTTGGACGCCTTCACGAGAAACATCGCCTCTGGTGCCTTCGGATTTGCCGGTAATCTTGTCTATTTCATCAATAAAGACAATACCGTCGTTTTCAACCGCTTTGATGGCTTGTGAGGTGATGTCTTCGTTGTCTAGCAATTTGTCTGATTCTTCATCAATCAAAGCCTTATAAGCTTCAGCAACTTTAAGTTTGCGAGTTTTGTATTTTTGCGGGTTACCACCTAACAAATCGCCTAAGCTTATCATGCCCATAGAGGCTCCGGGCATGCCGGGGATATCAATTGTGGGCATTGATGAGTTGGAATTATCAAGCAAAGAAATTTCTACTTCGCGTTCATCAAGCTGGTGCTCTCTTAACATTTGTAAAAATTTTTGTTTGGTGTCTTCGCCGGCAGAAGATCCAACCAGAGCTTCAATCAATCTTTTTTCGGCGGAGGCTTCGGCCTTGGCACTTACGCTTTTACGCAGCTTTTTGCGGGTTTGTACCAGTGAAATTTCGACCAAATCTCTGATAATGCTTTCTACATCACGGCCGACATAGCCGATTTCGGTAAATTTGGTAGCTTCGACCTTGATAAAAGGAGCTTTGGCTAATTTGGCCAAACGACGCGATATTTCGGTTTTACCGACGCCGGTCGGTCCAATCATCAAAATGTTTTTCGGAACGATTTCTTCGCGCAATTTTTCGGGCAGTTGCATCCTTCTCCAACGATTGCGTAAGGCAACCGCTACGGCTTTTTTGGCTTCGTTTTGGCCAATTATGTACTTATCTAATTCCGATACGATTTCACGAGGACTGAAATTACTCATTGCTTATACTCTCAATAATAACATTGTGGTTGGTGTAGACATCGGTATCACCGGCTATTTTCATGGCTTTGCGGGCAATATCTTCAAGGCTTAAGCCGTCAATATCATAAAGGGCTTTGGCGGCGGCCATGGCATAATTACCGCCGGAGCCGATGCCGATAATACCGTCATCTGGTTCCATGACTTCTCCGGTGCCGGAAATGACTAAAGAGGTGTCTTTGTCGGCAACAATCATAAAGGCTTGAAGCTGACGCAGATATTTATCCATACGCCAATCTTTTGCCAGTTCGACAGCCGCTCTTTTTAGTTGATTGGCATGTTTTTCCAGCTTGGCTTCCAGCCTTTCAATCAAAGTTATACCATCAGCGGCAGCTCCGGCAAAACCGGCAATGATGTTGCCGTTGCCGATGCGGCGAACTTTGACCGAGTGGGATTTAAATATTATGGCTTCGCCGAGAGTGGCCTGACCGTCGCCGGCCATTACGACATTGTTGCCTTTTCTTACACACAAGATTGTTGTCATAACAAAACATTCCCCATATTGTTGCTTTAATATTAGCTTATTTAGGTATAAAAATTGGCTAATGCAAGGGTTAAAAGCAAAAAAACACCCGCTTTTTTGAAAAAAAAGCGGGTGTTTTGATGAGTTATTTACGCTGCATGCTATCAAGCGGTTTTGGCGATTTATCCGCCGGTGAATTATCAATCGCATCGGCTATCGGAGTAAACATTCTTACCGCTTTGGGCTTTTGAGCTGCTTTGACGGGGTTTTGTCCGCAAATCTCTAAGCCAAGGCTCTTAAGTGCAGTTTCAATAGGAATAAATAAGTCGGGTGAATTATCGGATTTTTTGCTTTCGTGAGATATACCGATAATGTTACCTCTTTGGTCTATCAAGGCACCGCCTAAAGTTACGGTTTGGACAAAAGTGTCAACGATAATTTCGGCGCCTCTGTCTTCGCTCCAACGATAACCGACAACTCTGCCTTCGTTATCGATGTAGTTTTCACCGCCTTCTTCCATATCAAGCAAGCCTAAGGTTAACAAAATATCTTTGTTTACTTCCGGTAAATCAAGCGATAAGGGAAGGGGCTGGAATTGAGTAGGCTTATCCAAAAGCAATACAGCTACATTTTTGGCCGGATTTACGCGGAAAGCCGAAGCCTTGAATTGTTTGCCGTTGATGGTTTGTAAATCGTATTTGTTATTGTCTTTTTGGATTAAATCGGCCGAAGTTAAAACCATATTGTCGGCAATCAACAATCCGGCACCGGATTTGCCGGCCGCATTTTTAACCGAAACAATTGATGCTCTGAGTTTGTATAGGTTTTGAGCATTCAAGTTTTCATACGGCGGGGTGTTGGCTATACAGAAATCATTGCTTATAGAAGCAAAAGCCGTTTCATCAATCTCGGTAACTTCAACATTTGAACTGGTTCCGGTACCGGTAGAACCTCCTTCTTCAAGCACGGCAGTTTCTTGAACATCGTCAATTTCAAGCGGAATATCAACAAAGTAGTCGTCACTTACGGTAACATTGTCAACATTTTTAATCTTAGTTCCGCCATCTTCAACCACCTCGACTTCTTGGCAATTTTCGGCAATAGCATAGGAGCTGTCTTTGACACCGCCGGAGGTTTCCGTCATTTGGCATTCTTGCAACATCTCAATGCCTTTGAGTTCGGCAGCGTATTGTGAGCCGAAGCAGGTGTCGCAATAGTTGGTTTTTGCCAGTTGGGCGGCGATGTCTTCGGGGCGAACTCTTAATGATAAAGCTTCATTAAAACAGCTGATTTCTGGTAATTTGACCAGAGCATCTTCAAAGGCTCTTTCAACCAGCAAATTTTCGCCGTTGGGTTCGCCTTCTTGGACTTGACCATATCCGGTGGTGGTGCCGCGGCAATAAACTTCGTCTTTGGCCAAATTCATTACGCGCCAAACAACCGTCATTTCGGAAGTGCCGTTACGAATCTGACGGCTTTTTACTTCGTCCCAATCAAATTCGTCGCAGATATTCATGAAATAATCGGTAATTTCGGCGGTTAGGACATATTCGGCCTGTAATTTATCGGAATCGGGATAGTAAACATTGGTAGGAGCTACTACAACCGGATAGTAATCGTTCATGGTTTCGTAAAAGACATCAAAGAAGTGCATGTCTTTTTGCATCGAGCGGCCTTGGTTTAGGAAGGCATTCTTAGTTTCGCGGCGGCAACCGAAAATGCGAAAACGGTAGTCTCCGAGTTTGGTATTAAATTCGTCGTAACGGCTGTTCTTTTTTAGCCTGAAATCAACATCGGTTAATTCAATCGGGGCAAAGGAATTGCGACTTTGGTGCAAAGACACATAAGCATTGTAGTGGCTATCGTCGATAATCAGACTTTGATATCTTATTTTTTGTTTGTCTTGTAAATATGAAATGCGTCTGACCGGACGCTTCTTGGCCGGCTCGCACATACAATCAAGAATACCTAATGTAGAATCGGCATTGGGGTCGCACATGCAAGGTATAAGTTCTTTGCTTTCTTTGTCGCATGCACTTAAGGCTAATACTGACAAAAGAAGGGATAAGGTTAGGTTTTTACGCATTTTAAGACAAACTCCTTTAATACTTACAGATATTGGCTTTGTCGATAGGATAAAGCCTCAGCTATGTGCAGTTTAAGTATTTTTGATTCATTTTGCAAGTCCGCAATCGTTCTTGCTAACCGCAAAGTGCGATGATAGGCACGGGCAGAGAGCGAATTCTTTTCGGCAAAGGCAATCAAGAGATTTTTGGCTTCGTTGTCGATTGTGCAAATCTTTTCCAATAATTTGCCTTTGAGACGCGAATTTATCAAGAAACTGTCTTCTCCCAATGCCTTAAGTCTTTCGGTTTGTATTTTGCGGGCGGCAACAACGCGTTGTCTTATTGCGGCAGAGCTTTCGCCATTGGTTGCGTTGCTTAAATCCCAAGGATTAACGGCAGGAACTTCAATTTTGATATCAATACGGTCAAGAAACGGACCGGAGATTTTGTTCATATATTCTTTGGCACATAATGGGGCTCGGGTGCATTCTTTTTCTTTGTTGCCAAAGTATCCGCAGCGACAAGGGTTCATGGCGGCAACCAATTGAAAATCAGCCGGATATGAGGTGTGGGCATTAACACGAGAAATATTTACGCTTCCGTTTTCCAACGGTTGTCTCAGAGCTTCTAAGGTAGCACGATTAAACTCCGGTAACTCATCTAAAAACAAAACGCCGTTGTGGGCTAAAGATATTTCTCCGGGTGTGGCTTTGCGTCCGCCGCCGACCAAGGCCGGAGTAGAGGCACTGTGATGGGGTGAACGAAACGGACGGACAAAACTTATACCGTGGGTTTTAAGTTCTCCGGCAACGGATTGAATCATTGAGGTCGATAGAGCCTCTTCGGTGGTCATCGGCGGTAAAATGGTCGCCAAACGCGCTGCTAACATCGATTTACCCGACCCAGGAGGTCCGACCATCAGCATATTATGTCCGCCGGCAGCGGCTACTTCCAGAGCCCTTTTGGCAGTTTCTTGTCCTTTTACATCGCTCATGTCAAGCGGAGATGTTTCTGTTACTTCAGTGTTTTGCTTAGGGTATGTAAGTAATTGCGTGCCTTTGAGATGATTTATCAGTTCGCTTAGATTTTGCGGAGCAATAATCTCTTTAAGCTCTGACCAGGTTGCTTCGCCGCCGCAGGCATGCGGACAGATTAAGCTCATTTGATGAGCTTTAGCATATAAAGCGACCGGTAAAACGCCGTTAACCGGCAAAATACTGCCATCAAGTCCGAGTTCGCCCATAACAATGCTGTTTTTTAGCGAATCGGAGGACACAACGCCCATAACCGCCAAAATTCCTAAGGTAATCGGTAGATCAAAATGAGAACCTTCTTTGAGCAAATCGGCCGGAGCCAAATTTATGACAATGCGTTTGGGAGGTAACTGTATGCCTAAAGATTGCATTGCTGCGCGTACCCGTTCTTTACTTTCGGCAATAGCCTTATCCGGCAGACCAACAATTATAAAATTAGGAAGCCCCGAAGAAATTTGTGCCTGTAAGTCTACAGGCTGAACCTCAATTCCGTTAAAAGTCAGAGTGTTGATATGTGTAGGCATATTTTATTACCAACGCGGGGTCAATTCGTTATTTCGCCAACGGCGAGTAGGATAGGTGTCTACCGTTAAGAAATCGTATCTCGCGGTTTTGTGGGGTAAGTTGGTCATGCGAGTGTAGCCCTTGGTTTCGTAGTAAGAGGCGCATTCATCAGCAGAATAATGTTTGCCATTGTAACAATAGATGCGGTCTTTGGTGTAAATGTTTTGCAAACCAATACGATAAGTTTCGGCACCGTGGGCAAGTGCAGCGGTTATCAGGCCAAAAAACATTATTATTGTGAAAATACTCAATGTTTTGCTGATTGTCATAGCAAAAACCTCCAAATTGTATCAATGTGGTTATATGATATCGCAAAAGGGTTAATTCTTGTTTAAAAAATTGTAATAAAAATGCTTGCAAATTAAAGATTTTATGGTATAACCAAGCTCGTCCTTGCCTCGCTTGAAATATAACGAGGATATACAAAGACGCCCTCGCGGCATTAAGCCAAAAGGGTTTTGTTGAGAAATCCATAAGGAGTTTTAATAAATATGAATAAATATGAAAGCGTGTTGATTGCACGTCAAGATTTGGGCGCTTCGCAAGTTAACTCGTTGGTTGATAGCTTGAAACAAGTTGTTGCCGAACAGGGTGGCGAAGTTGTTCGTGTTGATAACTGGGGTTTGAAAAATCTCGCTTATCGTATCAAAAAAAATCGTAAAGGCTATTATGTTCTCTTGAATATTGCTGCTCCGGCTAAAGCTGTTGCCGAATACGAGAGAGTTATGCGTGTTAACGAAGATATCATCCGTTACATGACCGTTAAAGTTGAGGAATTTTCCGAAGCTGCCGGCAGCGACGGTGTTGAATCGGCTGTTGAAGAATAGGAGAATGTAAAATGGCTAAACAAGTATTCTTTAGAAGAAAAAAAAGCTGCCCGTTTTCCGGCGAAGACGCTTTGAAAATCGACTACAAGGATGTTAAACTTCTTTCTCGTTATATCTCCGAGAAAGGTAAAATCATCCCCAGTCGTATAACTTCGGTTTCGGCTAAAAAACAAAGAGAATTGGCTCGTGCTATTAAAAGAGCTCGTTATCTTGGTTTGTTGCCGTATGTCGCAATGTAGTTTGAGGGAGAAAAATTATGGAAGTTATCTTGCTTGAACACATCGAAAAATTGGGCAAAATGGGCGATAAGGTTAATGTTAAAAACGGTTATGCCCGTAACTACCTGTTGCCTCAGAAAAAAGCTTTGCGTGCTACCGAAGCTAACTTGGCTGTTTATGAACAACAAAAAGCCGAGTTGGAAGCACACAATAAACAGTTGTTTGATAATGCTTCGAAATTGGCCGAATCTTTGAAAGGTTTTGCTGCCGTCTTGATCCGTCAAGCTGCAGAAACCGGTCAACTCTATGGTTCGGTTACCATTCGTGATATTGCTGCCGCCATTAAAGATGCCGGTTACAGCATTGAACGCCGTCAAGTGTTCTTGGAAAAAGCTATTAAAGATTTGGGTGTATATCAGGTTAAATTGAACTTGCATCCTGAAGTTACTCAAACTATCTTGGTTAATGTTGCAAGAACCGATGATGAAGCTAAAAAACAAGCTAAAGCTTTTGAAAATATCTAGTCGATATTTTTCCAAGTTAAAAAAACCTCCGCTAACTAGCGGAGGTTTTTTGTTGTCGTTACTAATCGCGGTAGAGCGAGCTCTTTTTGTATTTGCCGATACCGTAGCGAACCAGTACTCCGATAATGGCAGCCAAGGGAACCGCCATCATTAAGCCTAAAAATCCAAGCAAAACACCGCCGGCTAATAAGGCAAACATTATCCATACCGGATGGAGACCGACCGAATCACCAACAAGTTTCGGGGTAATAAAATTGCCTTCCAAAAATTGGCCTACGGCAAATACACCAACCACTTGTGCTATCGGCATCCAAGTATCAAATTGAGCAAAAGCAATGGTGATTGCTGTTACAAAACCGACGATGGAACCGACATATGGAATAAACGAAATAATGCCGGCAATAAAGCCTACCAAAAGTCCTAAATCAAGTCCGACCAAGCTTAGTCCGATGGCATAAAAGCTTCCTAAGATTACGCAAACCGAGAGCTGTCCGCGAATAAAAGATGAGATAATTTTATCAATTGCTTTGGCTTGAGTTTCAATCTCTTTTTTGTAAGCTTTGGGCAAAAGACTATCAACCTTTTTAACAAAGCTGTCCCAGTCTCTCAACATGTAGAAAGCAACAACAGGGGTGATAAGCAATAATGACAAAATATTGAAGATTGCGTAGCCGCTGCTGATTAATTTTCTGAAAACATTACCGACAAGTTTTAGACCGTTACTCATGTTACCTTGCAGATATTCGCGTATTTTTTCGCGGCTGAGCCCGGGGATATTGTCTTGCAGGTTAACAATAATCGGTTCAATCTTTTTAGTTAAAGATTGCATATAAAGCGGTACCGAATTGATAAATTGTGATAATTGCTCGTCAATCATGCCGATAAGGGCAATAATTGCTGGAATTAAAATAATGGCCACCAAAAGCAATACCAAAAATGTGGCTGCCGTGCGACCGATTTTAAGCTTTTCAAAGCGAGTGGCCAGAGGGTCAAGCAAATAACCGATTATGATACCGGCTACAAAGGGAAGTAAAACCGAACGTAAAACATATACCGAAAGTCCGAACAGTCCGAAAATTATGAGCCAGATTACCCAGTTCTTGTTTTCTGTTTTTGCTGTTGAGGTCATTTATTATTCTCCGATATTACTCATTACCATGTAGTTGCCACTGTTTTCTAAGCGATAGCCGTGGTATGCAAGTTGTCTGGTCAGTGTGTCCAAATCGCCGCTGAAAGTTACCTTGAACTGTGCTTTGCCTTGAGCCATGGCTTGGACATTAACCGCATTGACTGCGGGAATGCTTTTTATCTTTTGTTCGGCTGATATCCATGCACCCAAAGTAGGAAAGGGGTAAAGTACGGTTATTTCTTGTTCGACAACCGGATTTTCTTGCTGTTGATTTAGAATATAATGTTCAATTTGGTTTTTGCATTCGCTTACGGCCTTATTGAACAATTCCTCGCCTGATGATTTGGCTCCGGCAACTTTTATGGTGCGGTAATCGCCGGATAGTGATTTTAGAGAGATTTCCAAACCTTCGACACCATCGTAGTTAGCCTCAAGCACATAGACATCTGAACTTGCGGACATTTGTTTTAGAGTTTGCAGAGCTTGAGTGTTAAAATCAATTGCTTTTTGAGCATTGATGACGGAGCTGTTGCCTGCAGAATTCGGAATGGAAACAAAAGTCGTGGCAGAAGCATTTTCACTGTTATCCCAAGCTAATTTCCATGGATTATCAATCTCCCAAAGTTTGGGAGTGTCGCCCTTAAACTCGGCAAATACCGGAATTACAAGTATTGAGCCGCTGTTGCCGCTTAACAGAGGAATTTCTCTTTCGGTCATGTATTGTTTAAGCAATTCTTCGTTGATGACAACTCTTAAGTCGGCGACATATCTGACATCAGAATTTTTTTCGTTTAGAACCGAGGTTTCTTTGATAAAATTTATCAGCTGGGCGTCGGTCATGGCAGCAATTCTTGCAGCTCCCTCTTGGGTGGAAATGCGACGGGCAACGGCCGTTACCGCAGCTCTGGCCGCGTTGCTCATGGCTTTTTCTCTGGCAAGAGAGGCGTTTTCGTCAGTAACATCTACCTTTATTTCAACGCTGAATTTAGAATCTGCAGCTTGCAGGTTCGGGCAAAAAAGCAAGCTGAAAATTAAAAATAAGGCGGCTATTTTAGACAATTATTTTTACTCCTCAAAGATGTCGATATTGCTAAAAAAATAACCTATTTCACGGGCGGCACTCTCAGGTGAATCAGAACCATGAACAGAGTTCTTGTCGATGGAAAGGGCAAAAGTTTTGCGGATGGTTCCTTCTTCGGCAACAGCGGGATTAGTTGCACCCATAATTTTGCGGTAGCGAGCTATAGCGTCTTCGCCTGATAAAACTTGAACAATGATGGGGGCAGAGCTCATAAATCTTACTAAATTTTCAAAAAATACTTTACCACGGTGCTCGGCATAAAAACCATCGGCTTGCTCAGGGGTGAGTCTTATCATCTTTTGAGCAATAATTTTTAAGCCGGCATCTTCAATCATAGAGTTGATTTTGCCGCTTAAGTTGCGAGTGGTGGCGTCCGGTTTAATGATGGATAAAGTCTTTTCCATATCTTATCTCCTAAAAAATTATCAATTTTATTTGAAAGATATAATACTTTGTATAAATAAGCAAAAGATATTTTGACTTTTAACTAATAAAGTTGTTTATTATAGCAAAATTAACTTATAAATCAGAGAAAGGTCAAACGCAAATGGCAAACTTTATAGACAGTGTTATTGCTAAAGCTAAGTCGCAACCGAAAACAATCGTGTTGCCAGAGGGAAACGATGAGAGAGTTTTGGAAGCGGCTAAAACCATTACGGAAGAAAAAATTGCCAAAATAATCTTGCTTGGTAAGGAAGAGGAAATAAAAGCAAAATTTGCCGAAAAAAGGTGGAGTATTGACGGTATTAAAATTATTAATCCCGAGACTTCGGCAAAACTCAATGAATATGCAGAGTTATTTTATGAATTGCGTAAGGAAAAAGGCGTTTCTATGGAAGATGCTCAAAAAATGGCCAGAAATGCTAATTACTTTGCAACTTTGATGATTAAGTCCGGTGATGCCGACGGAATGGTATCAGGTGCTGCTCATTCTACTGCAGATACCGTCAGACCGGCTTTGCAAATTGTTAAATCTTCTCGCAAAGATATGAATGTATCTTCTTTCTTCTTTATGAATAAGGGTGAAAAAACTTTTATTTTTGCCGATTGCGCAATTACCCCGAATCCTACCGATCAAGAGTTGGCCAATATTGCCATACAGGCCGCTCAAACCGCAGTACAATTCGGAATTACTCCAGATATCGCCATGCTTTCTTATTCTTCGTATGGTTCTGGTAAAGGAGAGGCTGTTGAAAAAGTTCAGAGAGCCGTGAAAATAGCTAAAGAAATGGCTGCTTCCGATGAATTTAAGCATCTTGGTATCAAACTCGACGGTGAGCTACAAGCCGATGCGGCTTTGGTGGATAAAGTTGCTGCTCTTAAGGCTCCGGGAAGCGAGGTCGCCGGCCATGCAAAAGTCTTGATTTTCCCAGATCTTAATGCTGGAAATATTGCCTATAAATTAGTGCAAAGATTGGGCGAATATGAGGCTTATGGTCCTATCTTGCAAGGTTTGCGCGCACCGATTAATGATCTTTCTCGCGGTTGCTCAGCGAGCGATATTGTTTGTACTGTTGCGTTAACTGCCGTACAGGCTATGTAATATTTTGATTCAACTTGTATTTTTAAGGATTTGATTATGCAAAAAATTTTGGTTTTGAATTCTGGGTCATCGTCGTTAAAATATCAATTGTTTGATGTAGATGGCGATAAATATACCGTAATTGCCAAAGGTTTGGCCGAGCGTATCGGTATTGAAGGTTCAAAGGTTAATATTAAATTTGCCGATGGTACCAAAAAAGAAGTAGTCGCTCCGTTGCCGACTCACAAAGAAGCTCTGAAAGAAGTGTTTGAATTGTTGCTTGACGGTGCAATTCGTGATTTGAACGAAATTTCCGCCGTCGGGCATCGTATCGTTCATGGTGGCGAAATCTTTAGAGAATCGGTTTTGTTAAATGAAACTGCTATCAAAGCAATTGATGAGTTGTCGGCTTTGGCACCTTTGCATAATCCGGCTGCCGTTTTAGGTATCAGAGCAGTGCAAGAGTTGTTGCCAACAGTAGCTCAAACCGCCGTGTTTGATACCGCTTTCCATCAGACAATGCCCAAAGAAGCTTTCCTTTATGGCTTGCCCTTGGAACAATACACCAAACATCAAATTCGTCGTTATGGTATGCACGGAACTTCACACCGTTATATTGCTCAGGAAACCGCTAAAATTATTGGCGAGAAATCAAGAATAATTTCTTGCCACTTGGGTAACGGTGCTTCAATTGCAGCAATCAAAGACGGTAAATGTATGGATACCTCAATGGGATTTACTCCATTGGCCGGTATCATAATGGGTACCAGATCGGGAGATATTGATCCTTATATTCCGTTGCATATTATGAAAGAGCAGAATATGTCGGTTGAGGAAGTTAATAAATTGCTCAACAAACAAAGCGGTATGCTCGGTTTGACCGGTTTTTCGGACATGCGTGATGTTGAAGATGCTTATCTTAAAGGTGAAAAAAACGCCGTTGTCGGTATGCAGACTTATGTTTATACCATAGTTAAATTTATCGGTGCTTATATTGCTGCTTTGGGTGGGGTAGATGCTATTGTGTTTACTGCAGGAATCGGTGAAAATTCTCCGATTATTCGTAAGCTTGTTTTGCAAAGATTGGCTTATCTCGGAATTGAGATTAATGAAGAGGCTAACAACCGCCGCGGTGATATTGAAGAAATATCTGCCAAGGGTTCAAAGGTCAGAGCTTTTGTCATTCCGACCAATGAAGAGATGATGATCGCCAAAGATACTGTTGCTTTGACCAAATAACAAATTAAGGAGCTTGGTTTTATTCTAAGCTCCTTTTTGATAAACTAAACCCCTTGCTTGATTGGCAAGGGGTTTTTGATTTATGCTAAACTAAGCTGATTTTTTGCTCGATTTTTTAGCAGATTTTTTCTCTTCATCGAATTTGTATAATTCTTCTACCGAAACTACTTTTTCGCTGAGGTTGGCTTGAGAAATTATATAATCAATGATTTTTTCTTCAAAAATCGGGGCTTTCAGAGCTTCAACAGCTTGTTTGTTTTTGAGATAATAATCCAAAACCATTTGCTCTTGGCCGGGATATCTCTTAGCTTCGTTCATGATTGCGGCATTGATATCTTCGGGCTTAATGCTTATTTTGGCATTTTGACCTACTTCTGATAACAACAAGCCGAGTTTTACTCTACGAACAGCTATATCTTTGTACTCTTTGAGTAAGTCTTCTTCTTTTTTATTTTTCTCTTCTTCATCGAGTTGGTTGTATTTTTTAGCTTGTTCATATTGATTTACGATAGCTTTGTATTCGGCATCAACCAAAGAAGAGGGAACTTCAAAGTTGTATTCGGAATCCAAAACATCCAAAAGCTGTCTTTTTAATTTCATGCGAGAAGCATTATCATAATCAGACTTAATGCGAGAAGATAATGTTTCTTTTAATTTGTCGAGACTTTCGGCACCAAGAGATTTAGCAAGCTCGTCATTGATCTCTACGGCTTTGGGCTCACGAACTTCTTTAACCGTAACGGCAAAAACAGCATCTTTACCGGCTAAATCTTTGGCATGATAGGTATCAGGGAACTTGACTTTTACATCAACCTTTGAGCCGGCTTCGCTGCCGATTAATTGATCCTCAAAACCGGGGATGAAAGAACCGGAACCCAGTTCCAAAGGATAATCGTTGCCTTTGCCGCCGTTGAATTCAACACCGTCGACAGAACCAACAAAGTCAATCATAACTACATCGCCTTTGGCAGCTTTTTTACCGTCAACCTTAACGCTTTCTTTGCGAGCTTCGGCCAGGTATTTTACGGCTTTGTCAACTTCTTCGGCCGGAACTTCGGCAGTGTATTTGTCTAAAGAAATTTTTGAGAAGTCACCGAGTTTGATTTCGGGCAAGATTTCAACATCCATATCAAATTCGAGGTCCTTGCCTTCGCCAAAAGAGGTGATCTTGATAGCCGGTTGGCTAACGGGACGAAGTTTGTTATCGTTTAATACTTGGTTGCTGCCATTGCGAACGGCATCGTCCAAGGCTTCGCTCATAACTTCGTTTAAGAATTTCTTTTTAACCATTGAAAGCGGAGCTTTACCGGCACGGAAGCCTTGTATTTTGGCTTTCTTGGCAATTTGTGAAAGTTTGTTGTCAATATCTTTGGCAAAGTCTTCTTTAGAAATTACAACTTTGTAAGACTTATTAAGACCTTCGGATTTTAACTCATTAATTTTCATTTACATATCTCTCTTTATAAAATAAAAAACACCGTTGACCAACAACGATGGTGCGGGTGAAGGGACTTGAACCCCCACTTCTTGCGAAATCAGATCCTAAGTCTGACGCGTCTACCAATTCCGCCACACCCGCAAGTGTTTGTTAGAATTTTGGTTTGCCTGAATACTAGCTTAATATTTTTTTAAATCAAGCATAAATTCACAATGCAAACAAAATTATTGTAATCTCTTTTATTCTTTTATAATATGTGCCTAGCAATTATTTTTTATTTGGGAGTGGGATTGTGATGTTTGCTCGCAATTTTAGCAGAGTTTTGTTGTCGGCAACGGCTTTGAGCTTGTTGTCGGCCTGTGCGGTAGTTGATAGACAAGATACCGCAGAAAAATCAAATTGGTTTGTTTCAATGTTTGAAAAAAGCGGGCAAGAGTATGCCGAAAAAGCAACAATGCTATATTTGCAAGGCGATTTTGATAAGTCTTTGCAAAATACCGTTGAGGCTTTGAAAGAAAATCCACGCAATCAGCAGGCTTTGTTAGTGGGAGCTCTGGCTTCGGAAAAATTGGGAAGATATAACAGAGCCAGACAATATTACGAGGATTTGATTATCATCGACGGCGATGAAACTTCCGTATTGGGAACTAAAGACGGACAACCGCACAAAATTGCCGAAACCGCTAAAAATAATTTAAGAGCAATTACCATTACGCAAAGTAAGCTGACGGTTGAAAATCGCGACGGTTCGCAAAGCTTTTCAATATCGGAAAAAAACGGCGCCGAGCAAAGTAAGAATACCATAGCCGAGGCGTTGAGCAAAAAATCAATACCGGCAGTAAAATCTCAACCTGTCGGAATTGATGATATCTTTAATCAAAATGAACAAAATATTGTTTCGCGCTTTTTGATTTTGAAAGAATTGGCCGAGAAAGATTTAATTACCAAGGAAGAATTTTTGACCAGAAGAACGGCAAATGTCGGAGGTTTGTTGCCTTTGACCAATCCGGCTCCCGGTGTCGGTGTTATTGAGCCGGTGCCGTCGCCTGATTTGATTATTGAAAGAATTGAAATATTAAAAGACGGAGTGGAAACCAGAGCAATTACGCCGAGAGAGTTTTCGGCAGAACGCGAGGTTATCATTGAGGCTTTGATGTCGCCCAATCCCAGAGAGAGGTTGAAAAATAAAGCTCCGTCCAAAAATATTTTGGATGCCGCCAAAGATTTGCGTCGTTTGGAAGTGTTGTATGAACTGGATTTGATTACTGCAAGTGAAAAAGAAGCCGAGAAAAAGGCTATAGAAACTTCTTTGGGTATTGATAGAACTCCTAAAAAACAAGTGGTAAAGACACAGGTTAAGTCAGAGCCGGCAGTGGAGAAAAAGGCCGTTGAGGTTAAGCCCGTTGTTACCCCCAAGGCAGAAGAAAAACCCATAGAGCAAGAAATAATGGCAGAAGAAATTGTTGAAATTAAATCTCCGCAAGTTAGCAGCCCATTCTAACTCTTAGATTATAATATACAGAAAAAAACTCCGCTTCGGCGGAGTTTTTTTCTGGGGCGTTTTTATTTGTCGGCAGCTATCTTCTGCATTTCGTGCAAACGCAGAAGTTTAATGCGTTCAAGTTGTTGCTTTTTTATATATTTGAGATAGCCTTCGTAACTAAACAAAACAATAGCCGACAAAACCAAAGGCAATAAATAATATATAATGCGGTAGGCAAGTAGTGCACCAAACAGCAAGGCTTGGTTGTGTTCACCGGGGATTATGTACATAAACAATCCTTCAAAAACGCCTAATCCCCCTGGAACCTGACTGAATACTCCAAGAACTTGAGCTATGATAAAGACCCCCATAAATGTTTCAAAGGGAATATCTATAAATGAAATAAGCGAAAAATATAAAACCAAAGAAGCCATAACAATGTCGGCTGCTCCGATTACTACTTGTGCCAAAGCCATTTTGGGGCGCGGCATATCAAATTCAATTTCTTTGATGATTAATGGCTTTTTGTACCATATGCTTAAGGCAAAGTAACCAATCAACCCAATTAGAGATATAAGAGCTACAATTTCGGTGGTGAGTTTGGATACCGAGCCGGAGCCAAAAGCATGATTGGGGGTTATAATATAACCGATTATGATTAGAAAAAAGCAGGCAACCAAATAAGTAAAGCCGGAGAAGGTTACCATGCGGACAATCTCAGAGCCTCTGAAACGCCAACGAGTATAAAGACGATAACGAATGGTGCCGCCGGAGACGATAGCATGGCCGGCGTTGTTGCTGACCGAAAATCCGATAAAGCCGGCAAATATCCACTTCCAGGCAGCCAATTTGCGTCCGATATAACGCAAGGCAAGGTAATCATACGATGACAAGGCAACATAGCCGAAAAACGAGGCGGCACAAGCCATCCATAAGTTTTTGGCAGGGATGGAAAGAATCGCTTCTTTAATATCTGAAAGGCTGTATTTGGAAAGTTGGGTATATAACATATATGCCGCTACGGCAAAAAAGAAAAGTCCGGCCCAGGAAATAGCTTTTTTGATAACGCGTTTGGTTTGAAATGCCATTTTTTGTTCCTTAACTTAATTAACAGTAAAAATACACTCCCTAGATATATAATGTGATTGCTCCCTATCGTCAACATTTATATAATATTTATCGGCTATATTGATGGTTTATATATAAAAATCTCCTCTGTGTGAGGAGCCGTTTGATTGGAGCATATAGCGGGAATTTTGGCTTTTTTCCTTGTTTATTTATTATAACATTTGTTTTCTTATTGCAGTTTCATTGTCAAGACAGTACTCATAAGCTTTTTGCATAAATTGTGGTATGTCTGTGGAATTTTTATATATCTGAGATAAAGTTTCGAGTATGGGAACTTCATTTATTATCATTCTATAAAAATAGCTATAAACCGTGTTATTATGGTTTTTTTTCAAAAATAAGTGGCCAATATCAGTATTTTTTACGAAAGTATCAACAACCATTTCACTTAATACCCACTTAAGATTAGGGTTTTCATAATCTTTGTAGTCGTCTTTAAATGTTTGATTCCATATATAAAACCATACAAAATGAATTATTTCATGAATGGATGTTTCCATAAATTTTGTTTCATTGCTTTGATAAAAGACTGTGAAATATTTTAGTTTAAGCCAACGCGGGCATATTGGGTTTAATGAAATATCGGCTTTTAAATCATTAAATAGATTATGGCAATCAATTTTGAATGTTTGCGAGAATATTTCATTTACCTTTACTTCGTGATTATTCCATATTGTTTGAAAAAATTTCGACTTATCCAGCAGTTCTGATTTTGTGTTTGTGTATAATCTGCTTAGTTCTTCCGTAATATATTTTTTTCGTGATTTCCAATCAGAATTAAGTCCTTTTTCTTTATCCAAAAATGTGTATGTGGAAAATAAGGGCTCTCGCCAATATGCGGATACGGCATCTTGTTGAAATAATAAGCAACTTTTTAAGTTGGCTTTTTTATTCATTGGCTTGATTGAAAGGTGCATGGGTAGCTCCTTTAGAGACTAAGAAAAAAACATTTCTTAAAATTTTGGAGCAGGTAACGGGAATCGAACCCGCATATTAAGCTTGGGAAGCTCACATTCTACCATTGAATTATACCTGCGATGGCAATTACTATCTTCTCTATATTATATATTTATCATTGGCAAGATTTTTCTTTGTTTTTTAACTGTTTTAAAAAATGGCACGGAAGTTGCATATAGTTTTGCAACAGTGAAATTTTATCCGAAACTATTGGGGAATAGTTTTTATGTTAAGGGGAAAAATTTATGGATAATACTTCATATATTGCACTTTCACGCCAGATGGCTTTATGGAAACAAATGAATATCGTTTCCAATAATATGGCCAATATGAATACTGCCGGATATAAGCAAGATGATGTGCTTTTTACTTCGTTTGTTAAACAAACACCCGAGGCTCAAGGAATAGCTTCGGCTCCGCAATATTTTACCATGGATTTTGCAAGCTTTCAGGATTTTGCCGAGGGAACTTTTAAGTCTACCGGTAATACTTTTGATTTGGCAATTAAAGGTGACGGTTTCTTCTGTGTCGAAACCAAAGACGGCGAAAAATATACTCGCAAAGGTCAGTTTACCTTGAATGAAGACGGTGCCTTGGTTACAACCGAGGGTGATTTGGTGCTTAGCGAAAATGATGCTCCGCTTTTCTTTGCTCCGGGCGAAACCGAAATTACCATTTCCGAAAGCGGTGATGTAATGACCGAGAACGGTCTTATCGGAAGACTCAAAGTGGCAAAATTTGCCGATAACCAAAAATTGCTCAAAGTAGCTAATGTCTTGTTTGAGAATACCGCAGGCAATCAAATGACCATCGGCAGTGATAATGTGAGAATCGCTCAAGGTATGGTCGAGGCTTCTAATGTTAATGCCATTACCGAAATGACTAATCTGGTAAAAATTCAACGCAGTTACGATTATGTTCAGCAAATGATTGATGAAGAACATGATCGTTTGTCCAATACAATTTCAACTTTTGCCGAATTGGCTTAATTTTTTGAGGGGAATAATAAAATGAGATCTTTACAAATAGGCGCTACCGGAATGTTGGCCCAACAAACCAATGTTGATACCATTGCCAACAATATTGCCAATATGAATACTACGGCTTACACCAAAAGAAGAGCCGAATTCAGTGATTTGCTTTATCAAAATATCGTGCGTCCGGGGTCGGCATCAACCGCGGATAACACTATCGTTCCGGCCGGTATTCAAATGGGACTTGGTGTCAGAACCTCGGCTATTTACAGAATTACCGAAGGCGGCTCTTTGACCTCGACCGGAAATGATTTGGATTTGGCTATCAGAGGCAGAGGATATTTTACCATTGAGCTGCCGGAAGGTAAAGGTACTGCCTATACTCGTGACGGTGCTTTCCAGAGAAACGGTGACGGAACAATAGTTACGCATGATGGTTATGTCGTTCAGCCTGAAATTACTATTCCGGAAGATGCTACCGAAGTTTATGTGAACAGCTCAGGGGAAGTCTGGATTAAACAAGACGGTGAAACCGATGAAGTTAATGTCGGACAGCTTGAGTTGGCAACTTTTGTTAATGAAGCAGGGTTAGAAGCTCTGGGCGATAACCTGTTCTTGGAAACCGAGGCTTCGGGTGCTCCGGTGGTTGATAATCCGGATGCCGAAGGTTTCGGTTCAATTCTGCAGGGCTATCTTAATACTTCAAATGTAAATCCCGTAACCGAAATTACCGAATTGGTATCGGCTCAGCGAGCTTATGAAATGAATTCTAAAATCATAACTACCGCCGATTCTATGTTGAGCACCATTAATCAAATGAAATAGGGTGAGTGATTATGCGTTGGGTAATAGTTTTAACTTTTGTTTTAACAATGTCTTTCTCCTCTTGGGCTGAGGCGTCCCTCAAACTCGGTTCGGATGAGGTTACGGAAGCTTTGCAAAACGAATTCGTTGAACAGGGTGTCGACGGCGAGGTCGAGATTGAAATATTCGGCGGAAAATCATCCTTTGACTTACCTAATGCGAAGGTTGCTAAAATTTTGTTTTCAAATTTCTCTGTAGACGAGGAACAAAATCGCTTTACTACCGATGCGGAAATTTTTGCCGATGGCAAGCCGGTCGAAAAGACAGAGTTGGTAGGACGTTATTTCGTTATGGCAGAAGTTTGGTTACCGGTAAGAGATATTATGCGAGATGAAATTATTAAAGCCGATGATTTGGAAATAAAAAAAATGCGAAGCAATCGTTTGAGAGAAGATGATGTGATATCTCAAAACCAGCTTGTAGGAAAACAGGCAGTAAGAACCATAAAAGCCGGAAAGCCCGTCAGTAAACGCGATATCAGAGAAGAAATCGTTATAAGAAAAGGACAAAATGTATTGGCAGTTTATAATCATAAAGGTTTGCAGATTACGGCTAAGCTGGAAGCTTTGGAAGACGGTGCCAAGGGAAACAAGATAAAATTGTTAAATACCAAGAGTCAGAAAGAAATATTCGGCGAAGTGGTAGATAAAAATACGGTTAATATTATGTCCGAATAGTCTTTTTAGGAGTGGTAGATATGAATAATAAAATCGTAAAAAATATTGCAGTATTGATGATGGCAACATCATTATCGGGTTGCGGAATGTGGTCAAGATTAACTCAGGTCGGACAGGAACCGCCGCTTACCCCAATTACCAATCCGGTAGAGGCAAAAGGTTATGAACCGGTTTCCATGCCCATGCCGGAAAAACAGGAAGTAAAACAAGCGGCAAATTCTTTGTGGCATCAGGGCGCTGACGGATTTTTCAAGGATCAGAGAGCTTCTAAGGTCGGTGATATTATTACCGTCAAAGTATCAGCTAAAGATAATGCTTTGATGGAAAACGAAATGGAACAAAATCGTGACGATAATACCGATTCACTCGGCGTCGGGGCAGCTTTCGGTTATGAACAGTATCTGGGGAATGTGTTTCCCGATGCGGTGGATAAAGATAATCTTGTTGATATAACTTCAAATCGTGAAATTTCAGGTGATGGTAAAATTGACAGGCAGGAAACCATAGAACTGACTTTTGCCGCCATCGTGACCCAAGTATTGCCGAACGGAAATTTGGTAATTGAAGGTACACAGGAAATTAGGGTGAGCTATGAAGTAAGACAACTTTCAATGCGAGGCATCATCAGAAGAGCCGATATTTCTTCCGATAACACCATCGAGTCAAGCAAAATTGCCGAGCTTAGAGTTTCTTACGGCGGTCAAGGCGTGATTACCGATGTTCAACAGCCAAGGTATGGAAGACAGATTTTGGATATCGTAGCTCCGTTCTAAAATATGAGAAAAATTTCCCCTATTATTATGTGATGAAGTTTTTAAGAGAAAATCTCCCCAATTTTTTCTTAAAAAAGCGGTGCAGTTCGGAGAAATGTGAGCTCGCACAGCAGAGTTGATGAGAAAGGTTTGCGGCTTAGAAAACATGTTTTCCCCAAATTTTTCTAAAAAAGCGAACCTTTCTCTTATCAATATTTGTTAGAGGCAGTAGGCATTTGATTTTAATGATATTTGTTAATGGATTAATAAAATGTTGGATGAAATTAAAGAACAAATCGCGGCTGCGACCAGAGAGGCCGAATTGTTGCAAAATTATTCGGATTATTTGGAAAATGCTGCCAAATCAAAAAATGATAATTATAAATTGTTGATATTGGATGAAAATATGAAAATGTGGGTCGCAATCGAGGCCTCAATGAAAAGTCCTAAAAATTCAATGTCTCAGGAAATTAAGGATAATTTGACCAAGCTGTCGAAATATGTGGAGCAAATTACAATTACCCATGGGGTCAATATGACCGAAAATTATTATAAGTCTTTGGCTGAAATTAATCGCCAAATATCGCAAGGGTTAATGGAATCGGTTAGCACAAACTTGGCTCAACAAGAAGCTTATTTTTTGGCTAAATGTGCGTTGGATATGTCTGAGGCTCATAAGGCAAACAATAAAGAAGAATTTGTTGAAGCTTTGGATAAAAACCAAAGATTGTGGGTGATGATTAAGACTTTGATGGTAGGAAACAAAACTAACTTACCGCAAGATATTAAAGATAACTTGATAAAGCTTGCCGACTATGTGTCTAAAAATACCATCAAACTAGGACAGGATTTGGATAATGTCGATCAGAAAATGCTTGATAGCTTTATTAATATAAATCGCCAAATATCCGAAGGTCTTATTCGAAACGCATAACGGTATTTTAATGATAAAAACTCCGCATAATAAATACGCGGAGTTTTTTTTGTATAAGTCGGCCTTGTTACTTGTAAGTTTGGGGCAGAGGTAATATAACTATGATAAATGACTGGAAAAAGGATTACCTTATAAGATGATATTTTCAAAGTTTGAGAGAATGTTGGCCGGTAGGTATTTGAGAGCCAAACGCAAAGAAGGTTTTATTTCGGTGATAACCGGATTTGCCTTTACAGGTATTGCACTCGGTGTGGCAACCTTGATTATTGTTATGAGTGTAATGAACGGATTTAGGCAGGAGTTGCTGGGTAGAATATTGGGAATAAACGGTCATATCGGAATTATGGCGCCGAGTTCGTATCCTTTTAATAATTATGAGGCGGCAATAAAAGAAATTGCCGATATTGAACATGTTACGCTTGTGATGCCGATGATTGAAAATCAGCTTTTGGTTACGGCGGGAAAAGCAGCCGAAGGAGCTATGGTCAGAGGTATTAAGCCCGAAGATATTATGAAAAAGCCGGCTTTGGCAAAAGCGGTAGAAAAAGTTGATATGGATTACTTTGAGGGCGATAAGGTAATTATAGGTATTAGACTTGCTCGCAAAATGGGAGTGACCGAAGGTGATAAAATAACCTTGTTATCACCCAATGGTAAGGTTACGGCATTTGGTACGGTTCCGAGAATGAAGTCTTATCAGGTAGTGGGGTTGTTTGATTCGGGAATGTATGAATATGATGCCAATTTTATTTTTATGCCTTTGGATACGGCTCAAACTTATTTTGGGTTGCGGGGAGCGGTTACCAATATTGATGTGACCATAGATGATGATAAATACCTAACTTTGGTGCGAGAAGCTTTGGCCAAAAGTTTGGGCGGCGGGGCTTATATCTATGATTGGAAACAGAGTAATGCCGCATTCTTTAATGCCATTGAGGTAGAAAGAAATGTTATGTTCATTATTTTAACGCTCATTATCTTGGTGGCTGCATTTAATATTATTACCGGCTTGATTATGTTGGTTAAAGATAAGGGTAGAGATGTTGCCGTGTTGAGAACCATGGGGGCTACCAAGGGAATGATTATGCGGATATTCTTTATGGATGGGGCGTTCATAGGTGTAGTCGGAACTTTGCTCGGTTTAGTACTTGGGTTGTTGTTTTGTGAGAATATTGAAGAAATCAGACAAGGACTGCAGGCGCTTTTGGGACGCGATTTGTTTTCGGCCGAAATTTATTTCTTGTCTAAATTGCCGGCAAAGGTCGATGTCGCGGAAGTTTCTTCAATCGTGTTGATCTCATTGTTGTTATCGTTTGTGGCTACCTTGTATCCGTCGTGGCGTGCCGCAAAGTTTGATCCGGTGGAGGCGTTGCGTTATGAATAATCAGGCTCCGGTATTGGAACTTAAAAATGTGTATCGCTCATTTAAGCAAGGTTCGCAAAACTTGCAGGTGCTGCGAGAAGTTAATTTGGAACTGGAAAAGGGCGAAATTGTTGCTTTAACCGGACCGTCAGGTTCGGGAAAATCTACTTTGTTGCAGATTGCGGGACTTTTGGAAAAGCCAACCAAAGGAGATATATATCTTGACGGACAAAATTGCTCAAAGCTCGGGGATACCGTACGGACAACTTTACGGCGCGATTATTTGGGTTTTGTGTATCAATATCACAATTTGTTGGCTGATTTTGATGCTTTGGAAAATGTGATGATTCCGCAACTGATTGCCGGTGTAAAGTATAAGGAAGCCGAAGAAAAAGCCAAGTGGTTATTGAAAAAAATGGGGCTCGAGAGGAGATTCAAGCATCGTCCGGCGGAAATGTCTGGTGGTGAGCAGCAGAGAGTGGCAATTGCCAGAGCTTTGGCTAATGCTCCGAGATTGCTACTGGCTGATGAACCGACCGGAAATTTGGATCCCAAAACTTCAGAGATTGTTTTTGCCGAGCTTTTGGCGGTGGTTAAAGAAACAGGTCTTAGTGCTTTGATTGCTACGCATAATTTGGATTTGGCCGACAGAATGGACAGAAAAATTAAGCTCGAAGGCGGAAAATTGATTGATATGCGGGCAGAAAAATTTGTGAGTGATAAAAATTTTTATTAGGAGAGAAAAAATGAGTGTTTATTGGAAGCAAAGTTTATGGATAGGCGGTATTTACTGGCTTTTATCTTTGTTGTTTATGTGGATTGGAACGGTTGCCGCCAGCATGGTTGATGCCTTTTTGTCAGTAGCGATGTTGGTGTTTTTGCTAGTGATGAATTGGATTAAACCGATAAAAAAAGTTGATGCTTTAATAAATAAATTTCCGGTAATATCAACTTTGTTGGTATCAATAGGTTGGGTGCCATATGTTATCGGTGCGGTCTATATCATCAGTGTTGTGAGCGCTTTTGCTATAATCGGTGCAGGGCCGGAATATGAATATCAGATGCTTTATTTATTCCAAGCAATAATAATGTTTACAAGTTTGCGTCAGCTTTTGGCCGTGATTACATTCTTGGCGGCTTTGTGCTTTTTGTTGGCCAAAAGATCTGTAGCCGGAAAGTTGGACAAGAGATTTAAGCTGATAAAATCAGAGGAGAAAAATGTAAGTTCTGGTGTTGAGGCGGTGCAAAAAGAAACAAAACCGGCTAAAAAGGCTGTTAAAAAGCCCTCGGTTAAGAAAGCAGCCACAAAAAAAGACGGTAAACCTAAAAATAAGGTCGCCCGAAAAAAGGCAGAGGAAAAAAGTAAAAAATAATACAAAAAATGCTTGATTTTGAAAGCGGTTTGTAATATAACCCAGAACGAACCGAGCGGGCGGGCTGTTGGTATGCCTGTCAGCTCCAAATAAAATCCATGTTTTTTGAAAGGGATTGAAATGCCAAAATTAAAAACTAAAAGTGCCGTTAAAAAACGTTTCGGCGTTACCGGTACCGGTAAATTGAAAAGAAATTTTGCTTACAAGAGACACTGCCTCTTCTGCAAAACTCAAAAAATGAAAAGACAGGCACGCGGAACTACTTTGGTCGCCGCTACCGATGTTCAAATCATTAAACAGTTTTTACCTTATTTGTAGGAGTTGATAGAAAATGTCTCGCGTAAAAAGAGGTGTTACGGCTCATGCCCGTCACAAAAAAGTGCTCTCGATGGCTAAAGGTTATCGTGGCCGCAATAATAATGTTTTCCGCGTTGCTGTTGAAAAAGTCGAAAAGGCTTTGCAATATGCTTACCGCGACAGAAGAACCAAAAAAAGAAATTTCCGCAGCTTGTGGATCCAACGCATTAATGCCGCCGCAAGATTGCACGATATGACCTATTCTCGATTTATGAGCGGGCTCACCAAAGCTGGTATTGAGCTTGATCGTAAAGTGTTGGCCGATATCGCTGTTAAAGAGCCCGAAACTTTCACAAAGCTTGTTGATCAAGTTAAGGCTTCTTTGAGCAAATAATTTTTGGAAAAAGCAAAATGTCAAAAGAGTCATGCTTGTGAGAACAAGTAAGACTCTTTTTATTTTTAAAATTTTATGGTGTGGAACAATGGAAAATCTTGATAATCTTAAATCTGCTACTTTGGAAAAAATTGCCGCCGCGGCAGATGTAAAAACTTTGGATGAAATTAAGGTGGCGGCAATCGGTAAAAAAGGCTTTGTTACCGAACAAATGAAAGCTTTGGCTTTGCTCGATGTTGAGGCTAAAAAAGCTATGGGGCAAAAGCTTAATGCCGTTAAATGTGAAATAGAAACCGCTTTGGATGTTAAAAAACAGGAATTGGCCGAAAAAGAGCTCAACGAAAAACTCAAGAAAGAAACGATTGATGTTACTTTGCCAATCAGAGAAGAAAATATCGGCAGAATCCATCCGGTTTCTAAAATCTATGAAGAAGTGGTGGCTATTTTCGGCGAAATGGGTTTTGAGGTTGCCGATGGTCCGGATATTGAAGATCAGTTCCACAATTTTAATGCCTTGAATACTCCGGCTAATCACCCGGCCAGACAAATGCAAGATACTTTTTATATCATAAACCCAGAAAGCGATAATTTTGATGACAGCTATGTGGTCAGAACTCAAACTTCGGCCGTGCAAATCAGAACTATGGAGAAAAAACAACCACCGATACGAATTATTGCTCCGGGAAGGACTTATCGTGCAGATTATGATGCAACTCATACTCCGATGTTCCATCAGGTCGAAGGTTTGGTCGTTGACAAGGTTACTACTTTTGCAAACCTTAAAGGTTGTTTGTATGATTTTGTTAAGGCTTTTTTTGAGTTGGATAATATTCCGGTTAGATATCGCCCATCATATTTTCCGTTTACCGAGCCGTCGGCCGAAATGGATATTGGCTGTAAAAAGTCTAAGACCGAGCTTAAAATCGGTGCCGGTGATGATTGGTTGGAAATTTTGGGCTGCGGAATGGTACACCCCAATGTTTTGAAAGCTTGCGGAATTGACCCCGATGAATATCAAGGCTTTGCTTTTGGTATGGGACTGGACCGTTTAGCCATGCTTAAATACGGAATACCTGATTTGCGTACCTTCTTCGAGTCTGATGTAAGATGGCTTAAGCACTATGGATTTATGCCTTTGGACGAATCTTCCATGACCGGAGGATTGAGTAATAACGGCGGATTGGCAAGATAGGAGAGTTGAAATGAAGTTTACATTATCTTGGTTAAAAGAGCATTTGGATACTGAGGCAAGTGTTGAACAGATTGCCGAGACTTTGACCAAAATCGGTTTGGAAGTTGAAGAAGTTATCAATCCGTTTGAAAATATGGAAGGTTTTGTTACGGCAAGAATTGAGGAAGTAGAAGATCATCCGGATTCCGATCACTTGCATGTTTTGAAAGTTAATGACGGTGAAAAGGTTTTGCAGATTGTGTGCGGAGCACCAAATGTTAAGAAAGGCATGATGGGAATTTTAGCACATGTCGGTGCATATATTCCGTTGTTTAATGAAAAAATAAAAGTGGGCAAGGTCAGGGGCGTTGAAAGTTTTGGTATGATGTGTGCCGAAGATGAAATCGGGGTTGGAACCGATCATCAGGGAATTATCGAATTGCCGGCAAATGCTCCGATAGGTTTGACTTTGGCCGAGGTTTACAAAGCTGATCCGGTATTTGATATTTCGATAACACCGAATCGTGCGGAGTGTTTGGGTGTTCGCGGTGTGGCCAGAGATTTGGCGGCTGCCGGGCTCGGTAAATTAAAGCCTTTGAATATATCTAAACAAAACAGCACCTTCTCTTCACCGATTAAGGTTAAAGTTGAAGATTTTGAAGCTTGTCCGGTTTATACCGCGAGATATATCAAAGGGGTTAATAATAAAGCCGAAACTCCGAAATGGATGAGAGATCGCTTAAATGCCATCGGTTTGCGTTCCATCTCGCCGTTGGTGGATATTACAAACTACATTAACTACGATATGGCCAGGCCTTTGCATGTGTTTGATGCTGATAAGATTAAAGGTGATATTTGCGTTAGAATGGCAAAAAACGGCGAAAAATTTGTTTCGTTGGAAGACAAAGAATACAGCCTCGATGATAAGTCTTTGGGGATTTGCGACGATGAAGGCGTACAATGTCTTGGCGGTATTATGGGAGGAAATGCCAAAGGATGCTCTGAAAATACGGTTAATGTATTGTTGGAAAGTGCTTTGTTCGCACCGGTCTGCATTGCTCGTACGGGACGCAAATTTCAAATTGATTCTGATTCTCGTTATCGCTACGAAAGATGGGTCGATCCAAATTCTAATATTTTGGGTTCGGAATATGCAACACAGCTGATTTTACAGATTTGCGGCGGTGAGGCTTCGGAAATTGAAATTGCCGGAGAGGAAAATTATCAACCGGTTACGACATTTATTCGTCCGCAAAGAGTTAAATCTTTTATCGGGGTCGAAATTCCTGAAGGCAAAATTATTGATATTTTGAATCGTTTGGGTTTTGAAACTAAGAAAGACGGTGATAAAATCTGGGCAACTTCTCCGAGCTGGCGTGGAGATATTGAAGGTGAGCATGACCTGATTGAAGAAGTGGTCAGAATGTGGGGCTTGGATAATGTGCCGGCCGAATCGATGCCAAAAGCTTATTTTCCGGCTCAAACTTTGCAACCTGAGCAGAGAAGAGTGGTTACCATCAGACATGAATTGGCTTCTCGCGGTTTACTGGAAACAGTTACCTGGGGCTTTACCGATTCAAAATTAGCACAATATTTCCGCAAGGGGAAGCAGCCGGTGCCGGTATGTAATCCGATTACGGCCGAGCTTGATGAAATGCGTCCGTCGGCTTTGATTAATTTGTTAATCGGTGTTAAAAACAACATGGCACGAGGTTATTCCGATGTTTCATTGTTTGAAGTGGGACCTGAGTTCTTTGGTCGTAAGCCGGGGGAGCAGCGTTTGGTTGCTGCCGGCGTGCGTTGCGGAATGACAGCCAAAAAACATTGGCTTAAAGACGAACGCAACTTTGATGTATTTGATGTTAAGGCTGATGCCATGGCTGCCATCGCGGCCGCTAACGGACCTTTTGACAGTGCCAGAATTTCGCTAGATGCACCGGAATATTATCATCCGGGAAGAAGTGGAGCTTTGCGTTTGGGTAATAATGTCATTGCTTATTTTGGTGAATTGCACCCGTCAATTTTGAAAAAATTCGGCATTAAGCAAAGGGTATGTGCATTTGAAGTTTTGGTCGACAATATCCCGTTGCCGCGTAATACTGCCGGCAAAGCCAAAAAGAAATTGGAACTTTCGGCATTTCAGCCGTTGGATAAAGATATGGCATTTATTGTTGATAAGTCGGTTAAAGCAGATGATTTGATTGCTGCGGCCAGAAATGCCGATCGTAGATTTATTACCGATGTCAGAGTATTTGATGTCTATGAGGGTGAAAATATGGAAGCAGGGAAAAAGTCTATTGCTTTGAGCCTTACTTTCCAACCGCAAGAGGCAACCTTCAGCGATCAGGATATTGAAACTTTGATGGCAAAGGTAGAGCAGGCGGCAAAAACTAAATGCAACGCCGTTTTGCGTGATGCATAATTATAAATTATCATGAAACAAGAACAGCCGCTTGATTAAAGCGGCTGTTCTTTGTAGAAAATAAGTCTTGCCAAGATAGCAAAAATTTTTTAACTTAGGGGTGGGTGCGTTGGAAAATTACGTGCCTAGGGCGTCAGAAACCCTTTATTATACCAGTCATTGGCATTATGACTTAAAATATTTATGCCGACATACAGCCTTGAATGAGGGTGGATGTCGGCGAATAAGGTTTCGGCCAAATAAGCCGAGCCGTCTGGTATAATACGGTTTCTGAACATCCGCCCGCCTTTAATAGCGGGCTTTTTTATTTTGTAACAACAATAAAAAGGATGTTTGGATAATGAAAAAATTTATTTGCTTGGCCGTAATCTTTCTCTCTGCTTGCGGAACTATCTTTAGCGGTACTACTCAACAAATTAACTGCGAATCTAATGTCAAAGGAGTTAAAATTTATGTCGACGGTATTGAAGAATGCACCGCTCCGTGTGCTTTTACCATTAATCGTAGTGCAGATTCCGTGCAAATCGTTGCTCGCAAAAACGGATATAAAGACCGTGTGATTTCTATCAGATCTTCGGTTAACCGAACCTCGTATTTTAATCTTATCGGACTTTATAGTTGGAGTACCGATGCCTTAACCGGAAGTGTGTGGCACTATCGCAATGACCGTCTCTATTTTGACATGGAAAAAGAAAATATGACCAGAGCAGAAGCCTTGGATTATGAAACACAACGCAATATTCGCCGCTATGTGTTGTTTACTTATGATAATCTTTTGGAAGAAGCTTACTCTGACAACAAACAGGATTATATTGCCGCGTTGTCTGAGCTTACTCAAAAGCCGGAAAGTCAACTATTGCAAACAGTTATGGCTTCAACCGATGAGCTACAACTCTTGGAAACTTTGATGAAAGATTAAAGTAAAGCCGCTTTAATCAAGCGGCTGTTTTTTTATCTTACTCGGTCTTCAATGCTTTTGAAATATTCGACCGTGGTCGGTGCCAGTTTGCTTGCGGCGTCTTTGTCGCAGACAATTATACCGTGTTGGTGCATTTGCAGCGCCGTGACGGTCCAGACATGATTTATATTGCCTTCGATGGCTTGGTGTACGGCTTCGGATTTGTTTTTGCCGGTGGCCATGATAATCACTTCTTTGGCATCTAATATTGTACCGATGCCAATGGTTAGTGCTTGGGTCGGAACTTTGCTGATGTCATTGTCAAAAAAGCGGGAGTTGTCTTTTATCGTTGAGGGGGCCAAAGTTTTGATCCTGGTGCGAGAGGTCAACGAAGAAAAGGGCTCGTTAAATGCTATGTGTCCGTCGGTTCCAACTCCGCCTAGTTGCAAATCTATGCCGCCATAGGTCTTAATGGCTTTTTCGTAATTTTCGCATTCGGCGGCAAAGTCTTTCGTCATGCCATTTAATATGTGGATGTTTTTGGGGCTTATATTAATATGGTTGAACAGATTTTCATACATAAAATGATGATAACTGTTTTTGTCTTGCGGAGGTAGGCCTACATATTCGTCCATATTAAAGGTTACTACATGTTCAAAGGAAACTTTTTTGTTTTGATATAGTTTTATAAGCTCTTTATAAGCACCAAGCGGAGTTGAGCCGCTGGGAAGCCCTAAGACAAAAGGCTTTTTTGCCGTCGGTTTGAAACTTTTGATACGATAAGCTATATATCCGGCAACCCATGATGCACAGTCCGCCGAATCGTCTTTGATAATAACTCGCATTAGATTTTTCCTTCTACAAATTGACCTTTTATTATGGTATAAATCAGATTCAAATCTTTGTCCAGCACAATGACATCGGCATCGTATCCGGGGATGAGAAGTCCTTTGTGTTTTTGGCCGGTGATTTTTGCCGGATTGGTCGAGGCCATTCTGACTACTTTTTCCATCGAAATTCCCCAAGATACCAAATTTCTAAAGCCATCGAGCATGGAAATGGCCGAGCCGTTAATTACATTGTTGTCTTTGCGATAAAAGCATTTATCAAGGTATAAATCCGGCGTCTTGGATAAATCGGTTTTGGCCGGATAGAGCGCATCGGTAATTAAGACAATCTGACTTAGCGGTTTGCTCTTTAGCAGTAAATCTATCAGGTTGGGATGGACATGTACCCCGTCACCGATTATCTCGCAAGAAATCTCTGGATGAATCAAAACCGCTCCGACAACTCCGGGCTCGCGATGATGAAGCGGACGCATGGCATTGAATAGATGGGTAACATGCATGATACCGGCTTGAAGCCCTTCAAGCATCTGCTTATAGGTGGCGTTGGTGTGCCCGGCTTGTAACAAAATGCCTTTTTCCATACAGTATAAAGCTAATTCTCGCATGCCTTTAAGCTCGGGAGCCACCGTCATGTTAATAAGATGTCCGTCGCAGTATTTGTAGAGGCGATGCATTAAATCCAAATCTACCGGAGATATGCCTTCAGGAGATTGAGCCCCGGCTTTTTCCGGCGATAGAAAAGGCCCTTCAAGGTGAATGCCGAGTATCTCGGCACCTACTTCTTTGCCCATAGCTTTGGTAATGGCTTTTATCTTTTGCTTTAGCTCCGGCTCAGTTGCCGTGCAACAGGTCGGAATAAAAGAGGTGACTCCGTATTGCGCCAGAGTTTTTGACATGTGTAATATGGATTTGTAGTCGCCGTCATCTGCACCGAATCCACCAATTCCGTGAATATGGGTATCAATTAGTCCGGGCATGATGTAAGCTCCGTTGACATCAATAATCTTTACTTTGGGTGAAAACTTTTTCTGACGAAATCTTTCTTCGTTGTAGACATCGGCAATTTTGCCGTCTTTAATGTAAACGGCACAATCCTGCATAACGGAAAAGCCGGTAAAGACTGTGGCATTATGCAGACAAAGTGCCGATTTCATACAATTCTCCTCGAATTAAAATTCTATACGGACAATAACACGGCGGTTTTTCAAACGATTTTCCGGTATTGGTTCTCCGTAGGGGTTTTTGTTGGGGTAGGCCGGCGATATTTCGGCGAGACCAACAGCTTTGAAACGGTTGACATCCATTTTGTTGCCGATCATTTCTCTAACAACGGCTCCGGCTCTGGCTCCGGAAAGTTCCCAGTTGGACGGCAAAGTATCGGATTCATTGGTGTCGTCGGTGTGTCCTTCTACGGATATGCGATATTTTTTGTATTTGCTGGAGTTTAACAACAAAGATATCTTTTTGATGACGGGAATTGCTTCCGGTTTTAGTATTACGGAACCTTTATCAAAAAGGTTAATCGAGGTCATTTCCAGAGTAGCACCATTGGCATCTGACGAAATAATGACTCCTTCATCTTCGAGATTGAGGTCTTTGGCGTCATTAATAAAACTTATAATGGTGCCGTTGCTGTCGTCAACGCTTCCGCTACCAAAAGCTGCGGCCAATGCATATTGGATTTGTGCCGCTTTGTTTTTATCCAAGCTTGAAGAGGCAAACAACACAATAAACAATGCCAAAAGCAAGGTCAAAAGGTCAGAGTAGGGAATAAGCCAAGTCTCGTCGGCGTGCTCTTCGTGTGGTGGAGGGGTGGGTTTCTTTTTTACCATTGTTTTCTCCGTTATTTAGGCATCCCGAAGTGATTTGCGTTCGGATAAAGGTATGAAAGCTTGCAAGCGAGATTCAATGGCAATCGAAGATGCACCTTCTTGCAAAGCTAAGGCACCTTCCAATACCATGCGTTTCATTTCTACTTCTTCGGCGTTGATTTGTTTTAATTTGTTGGCAAACGGGTGCCAGCAAACGTATCCGGTGAAAATACCCAAAAGGGTGGCTACGAATGCGGCCGCAATTGAGTGACCAAGTTGATCAATATCGCTCAAGTTTCCTAAAGCGGCAATCAAACCGATAACCGCACCTAACACACCCAAAGTCGGTGCATACATACCGCATTGGGCAAAGATTTGAGCGCCGGAACGGTGTCTTTCTTCCATTTGCTTGATTTCAGAATCGATAACATTGTATATGAATTCGCCGTTAAAACCATCGGCAACCATGGTCATAGCCGAACGAATGAATGGGTCTGATACTTCATTGGCTTTCTTTTCAATGGCCATAACACCTTCTTGTTTTGAGGCTTTGGCGGCGGCAACAAAAAGCTCTAAAATCTCTTGTTTTGGGGTGAAGTGTTGACCGGTGAATATAATCTTTATAAGTTTGGGAAACTTTTTTAAGTCTTTCATCGGAAAGGCATTGAATATTGCGGCAGCAGTACCGGCAAAAATGATTAAGAATGCGGCAGGGTTAATGAGTGCGTGAGGGTCAGCACCTTTAAGAGCCATACCAACACCAACTGCAGCTATTCCGCCAATAAAACCAATCCAAGTAGATTTTTCCATTTTTTTATCCCATAATTAATTTGTTAATATCACTGAGTCACATAATAACTTTTTATATTTTAAATTTAAGTTAAAAATTAAAATGATACCCAAGTAAATGAAGCTAAAAAAGAAGAACAAAATACTTTTCTCAGAGCCTGCACAATTATCAAAAAAAAGCACCGCAATAGGCGGTGCTCCTTGATAATTGGCGATCTCGAGAGGATTCGAACCTCTGACCCACAGCTTAGAAGGCTGTTGCTCTATCCAGCTGAGCTACGAGACCAGCGTCGTTTCGTAAAAAAACATATTTTATAACCAAAGTCAAGATGTTTTGTTGCAAAAAATTTTTTTGATTGTTTTTAAAGTATACTTGACAACTTTAATACGTATGGATAAAACTATATATAGTTTTTGATATATATTTGGAGGAAGTTATGAAAAAAGCTAAGGATGTAAAAGAATTTGTTGAAAGAATCGATGCAACCAAAAAAGTTAATCCTAAAGATTTGTCTTCAGATCAGGATTTGACCATCGCTATTATGAATCTTATTTCAATAGAAGAACATCTCGTTTTCAGCGGGGCTAAAACCGGTAAAACATCTTTTTATGACCTTATTCAAGATATCAGAGAATTGCGTAAAAATCTTATGCAAAAAGTTATTCCGGAATATGAAGGTGAGGTATGGTGCATATCAAAACACTTACTCGCATCGTCAATGCGTTTGATGGAGGTGGGAACAAAACAACAGTCGCTTGGGCATAAAGATGACGCTTATAAATTGTTTAATCAGGCCTATGATTTGTATTGTCTGTTTTGGGGACTTAATATGAAAATGCTTGATACTCAAGACCTAAAGTGGGTAGAGGATAATATGGAAGATATTAAAAAAATATCTTCGCAACTCGAAAAAGTTAATGTTCCGGTTAAGGTGGAAGAAGTAAAGTCCGGCAGCGAGGAAAAAGCTCCGCAGTCTGCTCTTTCTAAGATGAAAGCTTTTGTTCGTAAGGCGGTCGATTGTTGTATTGAATAATAAAGGAAAATTGAAATGCGTAAATTATTTAATTTATCTGTACTTTCTTTGTTGCTATCGTTCATAAGCAAAAAGGTTTTGGCTAATCCGGCTTGTGCCGTTTGTACCGTGGCAGTCGGTGCTTCATTGGAGGCTGCTCGTCGCTATGGGCTTGATGATTCCATTGTCGGGTTGTGGGTCGGTGCATTGCTTGCTTTGTTGGGATATTGGTTTATTTTGTGGTTTGATAAGAAAAATTGGAACTTTCCGGGACGTGATTTCATTCTGATGGTTGTTTCTGTCGGAACCATAGGTGGTATGTATTGGCAAATGCCTTATCAACCGCAAGTTATCGGAATTTTCTATCTCGATCCGCTTTTGTTTGCTACAATCTTTGGCGCGTTGACTTTTATATATGTATCGAAGTTTTATCAATGGATGAAAGAAAAAAACGGCGGACATGCTCATTTTCCGTTTGAGAAAGTTGTACTGCCGGTGGCCGCTTTGGCTTTGTTGAGTGTGTATTTTAATTACTATCCTTTGGCTCAAAATCCGGTGCAAAATTTAGGTGATGTGTCTGCTTTGTATCAGTTTTCGGGAGATAAATAATGAAAAAAATTCTTTCTTGTTTATTGCTGGTATTGGTTGTAGTTGCTTGCTCGGTGCAAAAGTCAAATTTGAAAGATGATGAAATTTATTTCTTCTATTCGAACAGTTGTCCGCATTGCCATCATGCACTTGAGTACATGAATAAAAAGTATCCGAATCTTGAAATAGCTATGGTTAATGTGGCAAATCCTCAAGGCTATGATTTGTTGGTTGAAGCTGCTCAGAAATATAAACTGGGAAATAATGTCGGCACTCCGTTAATCACATTCGGCGACAATTATATTATGGGGTGGGCTAAGCAATACGAAGCTAAGTTTGATGAGTATTGCAAACCGTATATAAAAAAATAGAGGAAAGTGTTATGGTGTCAACACAACTTCCCGAAGATACGATGAAAAAGGCCGTGAGAGGTATAAGCTATATTTCTCACCCCTTGCGGCTTAGAATATTGGAGTTTTTGGATGTAAACGGAGCTTCATCGGTTTCTGAAATTACTAAAGCGGTTGGTGAAGAGCAAGTTATCGTATCGCAAAGTTTGAAAAAGCTTCGTGAAGCGAATCTTGTAAAAACCAAAAGAAAAGGCTTGTTTATCTACTATGATATTTGTGAGGAATATCCGGCAAGTATTTTTGTGTGCATTAGAAAACTGTTTGGTTATATGACCGATAATTTTTATTTTTTGATGGATGGATATAAAGCCTTTTTGCCCAAAGATTATACTACCATGGTTGCAAATCAGATAAAGCTGTTTGCCAACTATGATAAAATGCGGATTTTGGAATTTTTGTTGCTCAAAGGCGAGAGTAATGTTTCGGAAATAACCGAGGCTCTTCATAGTGAGCAGATAAAAGTTTCGCAATATCTCAAACGTCTGAAAGATGACGGCTTTGTTGCCTGCAGACGTGACGGAAGATTTATATTTTATTCAATCACCAAAGGTGTTCATATGACCGCGTTGCAATGTATACACAAGAGATATGATACTTTGGAAAATAAAGATGTGTTCTAAAAAAGGCGATTATTTTAATCGCCTTTTTTGAGGTTTCTTTTTCAATTAAAACGAATATCTTACACCTAACATAATTTCATGTGATGTTATACTGTAATCGGCGTCAGCATATAATACAGAATCTAAGCCGGGAATAATGGAAGAAGCAATTGAATCTTTGGCATTTCCGTAATCTGAGTAACGATAACCAAGGTCAATATCCCATTTATCATTTACAGCGTAAGAAACACCAAATCCCAGCTGCCAAGCAAAATTATTGTCATGTGAGGTGCTTGACATATTTATGTCGCCATACGGAGTGCTACCATAAACCTTGGCTTTTGATTTTACTCGGGCATAACCGACACCACCACCGATGTAGGGAGTAAATTTTGTTCCGGTATCTATGTCATAATATAGATTAAACATAGCGGAATATACTGTAGTTTCAATTTCGAAATTGTGTCTGTAGGTGTTGGAGATGGTAAAGTCAAACTGGTCGTTTTCTTTGGCTTTGTCATTGGCTCCGAGTTCTATTTCTCCTCTGAGCTTTCCGTATTTAACAGGGGTCATCATACCATAAGCAGCTCTTACTCCCCATACATTATCCTTATGGGTCTTATCCGATAAGGTGTTGGTATGGTGGGTCGTGCCACCGAAAGAATAGTCGGAGATTGCCGTGGTTTCATTTTGTATTTTTGACAATGCAGCTTTTAGTGACATATATTGTCCATATTCTAAGGCGTTGGCATTTGCTGCTAAAATTGCCGTGGATATGCCGGTTAACAAGATTATTTTTTTCATTATATTAACTTCCTTTCATTTTTGTGAAAATAAAGTCACCTTGATGAGAGGTGACCGGAAGTTAGAACCTATTAAAAGTAATAGTGCAGTATATTCGATATATTCTACTGCCTTCCGGTCAATCGACCAAAAGGCAGTCCGTTTTACATCTGTCTTGCAGATAACTTTTAGAGGGTTCTAAACCTCACATCGGTAATCAACCGATGCAGTGCAAGGTTATAAATCTTTGGGTAAAAAGTCAAATAAAAAATTATAGGCAAAAGGGTGAGGGATGACTTCGCTATCGCTTCGTTCACTGCACTCGTTCGCTTTTTATAAAAAAAAGCTCACCGGCGTCCTAAAGTCCGCCTCTCGTTTGTAGTCAAACCCACTTCCTCGTGGGTTCAAATCCGCCCCTTACGGATAAAAAAATACACCTCATGAAGAGGTGTGTTTTTTTATGGTAGCGGGTGAGGGATGACTTCGCTATCGCTTCGTTCACTGCACTCGTTCGCTTTTTATAAAAAAAAAGCTCACCGGCGTCCTAAAGTCCGCCTCTCGTTTGTAGTCAAACCCACTTCCTCGTGGGTTCAAATCCGCCCCTTACAGATAAAAAAATACACCTCATGAAGAGGTGTGTTTTTTTATGGTAGCGGGTGAGGGATTCGAACCCACGACACAAGGATTATGATTCCTCCGCTCTACCGACTGAGCTAACCCGCCGTCAAATCTGCCGTACTTAATAATATGTATATTAAACTTTGTCAATAACTATTTTTTTCTTAACCGACAATTTTTAAATATGATTTCATCAGTTTCTTAATGCCACCATTGTCAAAGCAGACTTGAACCATGTCTCCGCTTTGGGCAACTATGCGGCCGTAGCCTTCCGTTTGATGATATACTTTTTTGCCTAAATCGTTGTGCGGCTTTTCTCGTACATAACTGTATCTGTGGTCGTCATCATAGGTTATTTCTTCGTAGTAATTATTCTGTCTTTGCGGACGAGAAAAATATGATGATTTGTTACTGCCAAAGTATGAACATTTGTTGATTATCTCAATATGCTCTTTGGGTAATTCATCAATGAATCTTGACGGCATGTTGCTTTGCCATTGACCATAGATTTTGCGATTGTGTGCCATTGATATAAACAAACGATGCTTGGCTCTGGTGATGGCTACATAAGCTAGTCTTCGCTCTTCTTCCAAAGCTTCGGCTCCGGCGTCCAATGCTCTTTGATGTGGAAATAAATTTTCTTCCCAGCCGGGTAAAAATACAACATCAAATTCCAATCCTTTGGCTGAGTGCAAAGTTATCAGACGAACTACATTGCCTTCGCTGTCGTCGTCATTGTCCATCACAAGACTTACATGCTCCATAAATGACTGTAAGTCAGGATAATTATCGCGGTCGCTTACAACATTGACTAATTCTTTTAAGTTTTCTATACGACCCGGAGCTTCTACCGAGCTGTCGTTTTTTAACATCTCCAGATAACCGCTCTCATCTAAAATATTAGAAAGGAGTTCATCAGGCGGTAGTTCATTGGCTTGTTGTCGCCATTGGGCAAAATGATTAAATAACTCCTCTAATGCAGTTTTGGCTTTGCCTTTAATATTGCCTTCACGAATCGTCTTTTCAATCGCGGAATAAAGTGATATATGGCAACGTCTGGCCTCATCTTGAAATTTTTCAATCGTTTTGGCTCCAATTCCGCGGGCCGGTTTGTTGATGATTCTTTCTAAAGCTAAATCATCTTCTTGTTGTAAGATGACACGCAGATAGGCAATAATGTCCCTGATTTCGGCTCTCTCATAAAACTTGAGGCCGCCGATTACTTGATAGGGTATGGATTCACTGATGAATTTTTCTTCAAAGTTGCGTGTCTGTGCCGCCGTTCTTACCAATACTGCCATATCGGAATATGAATAACCGTCGTGAAGAGCGTTAAATATCTCGTCGGCTACAAAAGTGGCTTCTTCGTCACTGTTGTAGGTGCTGACAACTTTTATTTTGTTGTTATTTACATTGGCGGCCGGTGAATTTTCGGCAACGCGCAAAGTTTTGCCTAACCTGCCGGAATTGTTGGCTATCAGGGCGGAAGCAGCCGACAGTATGTGCTGGGTCGAGCGGTAGTTGCGTTCAAGTCTGATTATGGCTGCGTCGGTAAAATCTTTGTTAAAACGCAAGATGTTTTCAATTTCGGCTCCGCGCCAAGAATAAATAGATTGGTCGTCATCGCCCACACAACATAAATTGCGATGAAGCTGGCTTAGTAGCCTTATTAACAAATATTGGCTAACATTGGTATCTTGATATTCGTCAACCATGATGTAACGAAATCTTTTTTGGTAAATTTGCAAAATATCGTTATTATTAAGCAAAATTTGTATAGTATACAAAATGATGTCGCCGAAATCGACACAGTTTAGTTCCAATAATCTTTTTTGGTATAATTTATAAATATGGGTTAACACATTTTCTTTAAAATCAGTGCCGATTTTGTCTACCGTAAGGCCTTTATCCTTCCATAAACCTATTTTTTCCAGAATCGATTGTGGCGGATATTTTTTGGTATCAATGCCTTCGGCTTCGCAAATTTGTTTAATTAATCTTTTTTGGTCATCTTCACCAAGAATCGTGAAGTTTCTATGCAATCCGATAACTTCGGCATGAACACGAAGTATTTTTACGCATATGCTGTGAAATGTGCCGAGCCAAACCGATGAGGCGGCGTCGCCAATCATATTAAAGACTCTTTCTTTCATTTCTTTGGCGGCACGATTGGTAAAAGTGACAACCAAGCATTCGCTCGGGTGAGCTAAATGTTGTGATAAGATATAGGCTAATCTCGTGGTTAAAACTTTGGTCTTGCCGGTGCCGGCACCGGATAATACAAGAAGCGGACCTTCGGTTTTTTTCACAGCCGCGAGTTGTTCCGGATTAAGCTGGTTGAGCCAACTAAATTCCGGCATTAATTGGGCAGTGTTGCTTACTATGGGTGTTGTTTCTTCCAAATCAAAAATGTTATCCATGATTAATCTTCTTGTTTTTTTAACCTTTAAGCAATATATATAATTTATATAAAATTAAAAGAACAAAATTAGACTTTTTAGCAAAAAAGGAAAATTAAAATGTCGGAAACGCGTGAAAAAATCATCGGATTGCAAAAATTTATGAATTCTAAAATCTTGGGACAGGAGGATTTGGTCGATAAACTAATCATTACTTTGTTGGCTGATGGTAATGCTTTGGTTGAGGGGGCTCCGGGGTTGGCCAAAACTAAGGCGATAAAAACTTTGGCCTCTTTGATTAAGGCTGATTATAATCGTATTCAATTTACGCCGGATTTGTTGCCGTCTGATATTACCGGAAGTGAAATTTATTTGTCAGGCGAGGGAAAATTTGAATTTAGGAAAGGTCCGATTTTTGCTAATTTGGTTTTGGCCGATGAAATTAACCGAGCTCCGGCAAAAGTGCAATCGGCACTATTGGAGGCTATGGCAGAAAGACAGGTGAGTGTGGGCGGAAAAAGATATCAGTTGCCCAAGCTTTTTATGGTGATGGCAACACAAAACCCGATTGAACACGAAGGCACATATAATCTGCCGGAAGCACAGCTTGACCGCTTTTTGATGTATATTAAAATTAATCAACCCGATGCCGAAACCGAGAAAAAAATACTTAAGCTTATAAGGGGTGAAATAAGCGGTGAAAACGAAACACTGCCGGCAGAGGTTTCGGTCGATGATATTTTATCGGCAAGAAATGAGGCTATCAATGTTCATATGAGTGAAAAAGTCGAAGAATATTTGGTGCAGTTAATAATGGCTACCAGAAATCCGGAAAAATACAATGCGGCGTTTAAGGGATATGTTGCTTACGGGGCAAGCCCGCGTGCGACAATAGCTCTTGACAGATGCTCAAAAGTTCATGCTTGGCTTAAGGGTAAGAGTTTTGTTGCCCCCGAGGATATTCACGCCGTGGTTTATGAAGTATTGCGTCATCGTATAATCTTGAGCTTTGAGGCTCAGGCCGAAGGTTTGACCAGTGACGATGTTATTGCTTCTTTGCTCAAATTGGTGCCGTTACCCTAAGGTGAAAAATGGGAAAACTCAAAAAAATAAAGGCCTTGTTTAAAACAAATACCGTCTCGGATAAAGGAAACGGATTGTATGCCTCGTTAGATGAGTTGATGGATATGCGTAAATATGTGCGTTTGATGCAAACAAAACGCAAGCTCAAATCTTATTCTCAGCAAGCAGGCGATATTAAATCCGCTTTTAAGGGTAGAGGAATTGAGATGGAAGAAATCCGCGAATATGCTTTCGGCGATGATATCAGAGATATCGATTGGCGGGTTACGGCCAGAAAAGAAACTCCTTATACCAAAATTTATGCCGAAGAACGCGATCATGAAATATTGGTGTGGCTTGATTTGTCTCCGATAATGGCTTTTGGCTCAACAGTTGAATTAAAGTCGGTTACCGCGGCTAAAACAGCGGCACTTTTGGGCTGGCTTTCGCTTAATAATGCCGACAGATTTGGTTGCTTGATATTTGATGGCAAAAATAATTGGCTCTATAAGGCAAAAAATGATAGGGCTTATTTGGCGGCAATATTGAAAAAAATTGCCGAGGTTTCAAAACAAAGTTTGCACAATACGGAAATGTCTGCTGAAGATAAAATGCGTTCGCTAAAGTTACTGCAAGCCAATATCAAAGGTAAAGCCAGCGTTTTTGTTATCAGCTCTTTTAGCGAATGGAATGATGAGTATGACGCAATTTTGGCGGCGATAGCCAAAAAAAGCCGTATGTTTTTAACCAATATCTACGATAAATTGGAGGTGCAGGCTCCGAAATCAGGACAGTATATGGCAGAGTTTGCCGGCGAAAAAATAGTTTTGGATTCAAATAATAAAAAATATCGCAAAGCCTATGCCGATTACTTCGCCGCCAAGAAATTACAAAGAGAAAAATTTTGCCGAGCCTTTAATTGCAAACTCGTTGATATAACTCAGGAATCAAATGTCATAGGTGCATTAAAATTATTGTAGCGAATCTTGACAATCTTTAGGGATTGTGATAGCATTCGTCGTGTTAATTATTTTTACTTTATAATTGAAAAGAGAAAACTAATGGTCAAGTCTAACGATAATACTTCATATAAAAGAGGGCAGGAGCTGCTCGATCAAGGATTGTATAAAGATGCTATAGCGCAGTTTGACGCAGCTATTGCCGAACAGCCGGATTCTTGGAAATCACTTAACTCAAAGGGATTTGCTTTTCAAAAATTGAGCAAATATACCGAAGCAGTTGAGTGTTTTGATAAAGCATTACAGATTAATCCAAATTCGGTTGAGGTGCTAAATAATAAAGGCGTAACTTTGAGTATGCGTGGATTGTATAAAGATGCGATCCAGTGTTTTAATGAGGCTATTGCTCTGGATAAAACATCTTTGGAAGCCCTAAACGGCAAGGCTATTGCTTTGCAACATATGTTTGCATATAAAGAGGCCTTGGATGTTTTGGAAGAAGCTATGAAAATTGATAATACTCATGCGCAGACTTTGCTCAGTGTGGCTGTTACCTTGCAAAAACTAAAACAATATGACCGTGCAATTTCTTTTTTCAAAAAAGTTTTGGCAAATGATAAAAATAATATCAAAGCTTGGAACGGAGTCGGAGTTACCTACCAGTTGATGGGGGATAATAATTCGGCAATTAAATGTTTTACCAAAATTTTGAATATTAACGAACGCGAAATTCAGGCTTGGATTTCTATCGGTTTTGTATATCAAAAAATGTTGAAATTTAATGATGCTTTGAAATGTTATAAAAAAGCTCAGACAATTATCGGAAATAAATATCATCACAAACTATATGACGGATTGGCTTCTTGTTTGACCAAACTTTCGATGTTTGATGAGGCCTCAGAGGTTTATCAACAGATATTCCAACGCGAAGAAGGCAAGAAAAAATGGGATGCGCAAAGATCGCTTAAATTCGTCAATAAACTAAAACGCAAAAAATCGGTCGGTACATTGCAGCCTTTGGTTCCGCAAGATGAAAATGCCCCAAAAATTAAAATAGACCTACCAAAACCGGAAGAATAAAAATAAAACCTCCGCTTTATGGCGGAGGTTTTGGTTTTATATAAACTCATCTACATCTTCAATATGTTCGTTTTTTTCGTAAAAATGTTTGAGGTAATTACGGCCGGTGCGTTCTATTTCTTCGTCGCGGATTATTGATTGGTTGTTGGAATATACTCCTACCTTATTGCCTTGATTGTTGGGTGGAGAGGGGGTGTCGTCTTCAAAAATGCCGCTGACGGCAAGAGCTTCTATGCTGCCGGATATGTCCGGCGAGGCAGAATTAAAATCGGTTTGTGATTGTTGACGGCGTTTGCGATTTTGCTCATCATTGTCTTGACCGTCCCTAACCAGAACACTATTGTTGGTATCAATGTGTTCAACAAATTGCGAATGGTTGTTAGGCTCAAAATTGCGCTTATCAACCTTTGATGAGGTGGTTGCAGAGGATACTCTGCGGGTTGCTGTTATACTCATGTGATTTCTCCCACAAGATTAATTGCCTAAGTTACTTTAGGCTATATGTTTAAATATATCATATAAACAATTAAAAAGCCATAATAATTTACTAATCGGTACACAAAACACTATTCTTCGGTTTTGTTTTGAGTATTGTCTTCTTTTTTTGTTTCTGCTTTTTTATCAGCCAAAGCTTTCATTTCTTCGATTTTGGCTTTGCCGCATGATTGCATTTTGGTGCAATATTGTTTAATCTTCGGAAGCCAAATTTCGGCTTGCGCTTTAATGGCGTCCACTTTGATAACACCAAAGATAAAGGCTATGGCCAGAGCTATTATTATCCATGATAACATATTTATTTTCCTTCTTTCTGTTTATATAGTTTGTGCAACACTTCGGTAGCATCATAACTCTCTTTATAAGTAGGTACTTGCCCCAATAAAGTATCGTACATTTTTTCTTCCGTTTTGCTAACGGCTTTTCGGACATTATTATGCAAAACTTCTAAAGCTTTGTCCAGTCGTTCCAATCCGGCGTCGGATAATTTGGGACAGTTGTCTGCAAGTTCGCTTAATTCTGCAACGCGGCCCATGCAATAAACAGCACAGTCGCAACCGGCGTTTACGGAAGATATGGCTCGTTCGGATATGCTTCCTTGAAGAGCTTGCATATCTATGGCATCGGAAAGTAGTAATCCGTTAAAGCCCATGTCAGTGCGAATTAACTTGTTGATGCCTATTTTGCTTTGAGTTAGGGGATGATTTTTATCTATGGCCGGTAAAAGAATATGTGCCGTCATACCAAGAGGAGAATTGTTGCAATTCTTAAACGGAATGATATCTTTTTTTATTTCTGACAATGTGGCATTTATGACCGGTAATTCTAAATGCGGGTCGTTGGTGGCACGGCCATGTCCGGGCATGTGTTTGATACAGGGAATAATACCGTTTGCCATATATTCATCAACCATGATTTTTCCCAAGATTGATATCTTTTCTATGTCATCAGAAAGACAACGACTTCTTAGGGCTTCGGTAATTTGCGGATAGGCAATGTCTAATACCGGAGCAAAGTTTACATTTATTCCTAATTCTTTTAAATCGCGGCTTATAAGTCGAGCGTGAAGTTTGCAGGCTTTGATTGCCTCGTCGGACGGCAATGAACCTAAAGAATATTGTGAGCCGTAGGGGTGAAAATAAGGCTCTTTTAACCGTCTTACTCTACCTCCTTCTTGGTCTACCGCAATTAAGATGTCGTCGCGTTCAACGCAATCTTTTATTTCGCATACAAGCTGTTTGATTTGTGTCGGCTCTTCTAAATTTCTGGCAAATAAAGATATTCCAACCGGATTGGCTTTGGCAAATATCCTCTTTTCTGCGTCGGATAAAGAAGTGCCTGCACAAGATAATATTGCGGCAAGTAAAGGTTTGCGCATTTTTATCTCCTTTTTATAAAAACAAACCAGCCAAATAAATTGAGGTTTGCCTTAAATAATCGGCAAACGGGTTAAAATTTATGCCTAAAGCTTGTAACAGCGAAGGCACTATAAATGCCAAAAACACTATGAAAATAAGTCCGGTCCTCTCTGATGATAAAAATTTTTGGATGTGCGGATTATCCGACCAGCCAAGTAAAATTTTTGAACCATCCAACGGCGGAATCGGGAGCAGATTAAATACCGCCAATACAATATTAAAAAATATCATTTGCAGCCAAAACATAGATATAATACCGCTAGAGACTGAATGTGGTATTTGTAATGATAATTTTAGCATTAGTGACGATATAAATGCCAACAGCAAATTAGTTATAATTCCGGCTGAGGCTACGAGTACTATATCTCTTTTGGGGTGCTTTAATTTGCTATAGTCTACCGGTACAGGCTTAGCCCAACCGAATATGAAGCCGGTCTTTGATAAGAAAAGCAATATCGGCACGATTATCGTGCCGAAAAAGTCTATGTGACGCAGAGGATTTAGTGATAATCTATTGTGATTTTTGGCAGTGTTGTCACCAAGTTTATTGGCCATATAGCCATGTGCAATTTCGTGAGAAATTATGGCGGTCAAGATGGCTGTGGCAGAGGTTATCACTTTAATTATCATGGTCGCATTCTTTCTTTTGCGGGTTTATTTCTTTTTTACCAAGCAAGAACCCCCGGCGGTCTTTATGGAATTACAAATCTTATCTGCATCGGCGCGTTCTTTGAAAGCACCGGCTTTTAAGCGATAGAAGGTGCCTTTGGCGCCTAAATCTGCGGCTTCTACTTCGTAGGGAAGGCCTTTTAATACAGAGTATTTGCTGCTAAGATTACCCCATGCTTTATCCATTGCCGATTTGTTGGGAGAGGAGATAAGTTGAACTTGCCATACTCCATTAGGTATTGTTTGTGCAGAAGCTTGTTTTTGCGGCGCCGGTTGAACTTTTTTAGGCTCTTCTTTTACTGCTACGGTAACTTTTTCTTCTGTTTTTACTTCCGATATCGGTTCTGCTTTAGGTTTCGCGTCTTCTTGTGCCGGCTTGACATTTGCGGCAAGAATTTTTTCGGCTTCAGACACAGTAGCGGCAGAGGCTTGAACAACTTCTTTTGATGGTCCTGCCGCTTCGGCCGTAATGGCCGGCATTTTGGGTTGCTCAGGAGGAGGAAGCAGATTTTCAACCTTTATTTCTTGGTTTTCTTTTTTCTCAACAATATCGTAAACGGTTTTGTCTTGATTTAATATTTCCATACCACCCGGATCTGCCGGTTGAACTTTTATGGCTGTTTGCGGGCGACGAATGACCGGAATTTCACTGTCTTGAGTGTTGTTATAATCCGGAGATAAGATAAACCAGCTTACTATGCCGGCTAATCCTACGCCCAAAACCGTGCCTAAAAAGACGTGCTGCGAACGGTTTATTTCGTTTTTGCGTTCTTCAAAATTGTCTATGGGTTGCGAACTTAATCTTTGACGGAATTCATCAAGAAAATCGCCGCCTTTTTCCATATCTTCTTCATCGCGAAAATCATCCAACATTACAAATCTCCGTTAATATAAAAAACTCAATAAGTTAATGTTATTACAAAAAACTTTATAATAACTTAACAAAAACAACTAAAATCGATAAGAAATGTTGAATAGTTTTTGGTGTTCTTCGCAGGCAAAAGCATCGGTCATATCGGCAATATATCCACATATACATTCTGCTTTGTCGGCATCATTGTCAACCTTATCAATTTGCGGGCGTAGCTCCATAGGTAAGAGTTTGTAATCATTCATGAAAGCATTGAACAAATCTTCGACAATTTTTTGCGATTTCATATCCATGCGGGCAATGTTGCTGTGCGTGTAAAAATTGCGGATTAAAAATTGATGCAGATCGTATATGTGTTGGTGCATTGCTTTGGAAAAATTGGCGGTAAAAGATTTGGCCCGGCGGATATCATCTTGCGTTTTTATATTGTTGTTTTTGATGTTGTCTTGTGTGTTTTTTAGCAAATCAAATACCATTGCGCTGATTAATGAGCGAGTTATGGCATAAATCCGCAAGTTGTCATTGGCATTAGGGTTTTCTTTGTCAAAATTATTAATTATCTCTTTGATAAAATCAAGTTCACAAAGTTGTTCTATAGTGAAAAATCCAGCTCTGAAACCATCATCAATATCATGGTTGTTGTAGGCAATGTCATCGGCAAAAGAAGCTACTTGAGCTTCTAACGACGGATAGTTTTTTAAGTCCAAGGGAAATAGTTGATTAAATTCTTTGAGGTATGAATGGGTTATCTTTTTTATCGGACCGTTGTGTTTTACCGTGCCTTCCAAAGTTTCCCAGGTCAGGTTAAGGCCGTTGAATGCGGGGTAGTGGTTTTCGGTTTTGGTAATGATTTGTAATGAATGAACATTATGGTCAAAACCACCATAGTCTTTCATGCACTTATTTAGTCCGCGTTCTCCGGCATGACCAAAAGGAGCATGTCCCAAGTCGTGGGCTAAGGCAATGGCTTCGCCTAAATCTTCGTTTAAGTCCAAATTGCGGCACAAGGTTCTGGTGATTTGCGCAACCTCAATACTGTGGGTGAGGCGAGTACGGTAGCTATGGCCTTCGTGGTAAGCAAAAACCTGCGTCTTGCCTTCAAGTCTGCGAAAAGCGGCCGAGTGAATAAGGCGGTCGCGATCGCGTTGGAACGAAGAGCGAATTAAGTTGGTATAATCTGGGTACAGACGGCCGCGAGAATTTTCTTTTGTTGAGGCATATTCTGCAAGAATCATCTTTTTTACTTTCCTTGGTTGAAAAAATATTATAGCTTATGGTTAACATATCTGGTTAAAGAAAGAGTTAATATATGAAAATTGCTACCTATAATGTAAATTCCGTTAATGCTCGAATCGAAAATCTGGTCGAATGGTTGAATAAAACCCAGCCTGATGTAGTGCTGTTGCAAGAGATTAAAACCGAGTTTAATTCGTTTCCGTTTTTTGATTTGCAGACAATAGGTTATGAGGCAAAAATACTGGGACAAAAAAGCTATAACGGGGTGGCGATTTTAAGTAAGTATAAAATAAATGTGGTGAGCGAAGGGCTGCCTGATTTTGCAGACGAAAATGCCAGATATTTAGAGGCTGATATAAAAATAAACGATGTTGTGTACAGAGTTGCCTCAATTTATTTACCTAATGGAAATCCACCGTATAATAATCCAGATGATGAAAGCAAGTGGCTTTATAAATTAAAATGGATGGACGCATTTTATAATCATGCCAAAAAACTTTTGGAATTGCAAAAGCCGGTAATTTTAGGCGGCGATTTTAATGTGATTATGAGTGATTTTGATGTTTATGATCCGGAGGCTTTTCGGAAGAATGCTTTGTTTAGACCGGAGGTTATTCAAAGATTGCGGGCGGTTTCTTATTTGGGATATTATGATGCTTTCAGAAGCTTGAATCAAAAAGACAACGGATATACTTATTGGGATTACGGCGGGGCAGCTTTGCAAAGCGATAACGGTATGAGAATTGATTATTTGTGGCTTAACGCTTTTGCTTTTGACCGGCTTGAGAATTGCAGTGTTGATATTACGCCGAGAAAGGCTCAAAAACCATCCGATCATACGGCATTAACGGCAGTGTTGAAATAAATGAAAAAGATATTTTTATTGTTGTTTTGTTTTTTTTGCAGCACAGTTCAAGCAGAAGATGTTTCTCCTTGGCAAAAGATTTATGCGGGTGTTAGAGAAGCTTATGTCGGTGATGTAAAGATTGCCGATTTAGCAGTCGCAGCATTAAAAGGATTGAAAAAAATCGATAAAAATCTCACCGTGGCTAATGATAATAAAAGAATTAGCCTCTATTATAAAGGGCGGGTTGTTAAAGTAATCAGCAAGCCAGAAAGTGACAATGCCGGAGATTGGGCTAAGGTGACCGAAAATATGATGGCTGCCGCAGAAGAAAAATCTGCACAATTACAAAAGCAAAATTTTGAAGTAATTGCCATTACCGCTCGAGAGATGTTGCCGTTGTTAGATGATGATTCAAAATTTTTTGAAAGTTTTGATGAGGCACAAAATATAAAAAATCATCGGCAGTTTGCAGCAAGAAAAGAAAATGACATGCTGTATGTCAAAATGGCGTCAATTAATAAGCAAAGTAAATCAGAGCTAAAAAAAGCTTTATCGGAAAACAATGAGGCACAAAGTATAATTTTGGATTTGCGCGGATGTGTCGGCGGTATGTTCGGTGAAGCAATAGAAATTGCCGATTTGTTTCTGGATGAGGGAATAATTGCCGTTACAAAGGAAAAAATAAAAGATGAAGAAACTTACTATGTTGCCGGAAATGAGGAAAAAGCAGATGAACGAGAATTGTTTGTGCTGGTTGACGGGGATACGGCATCAGCGGCAGAAGTATTGAGTGCGGCCTTAAAAGAACAGAGCAGGGCTAAGATAATCGGGACAATGACCACAGGTAAAGGTTCTATGCAAAAATTAATAAACCTTGACGGACAAGGAGTGTTGGCCGTTACTTCCGGATATTTTATGAGCCCGTCGGGAGTAGAGCTTAATAAAAAAGGGGTGATTCCCGACATTTGTACTTTTGCACAAAGCGGAAATCCCGATGTAAAAGTGTTGTCACAAAAAACGGTTTGCCCCAAAGAAAGCAGAGAAAACAGCGAAATTGAACTCACGATAGTCAAAGAATTGCGTCAAAACCCATAAATTTGAAAATATTGGTTGACATAGTATAAAAAAAATGTATATTACGCTCAAATGTTTTGAATTGTAACCCTAACTTAAGAGTATGGAAAAATGGCTAAAGCAGTAAAAGTTAAAGTAAAATTGGAAAGTACAGCCGGTACAGGTACATTTTATCTTGCTGAAAAAAATCCGAGAACTCATCCGGAAAAGTTGTCTTTGAAAAAATATGATAAGAAGTCAAAGAAACACGAAGAGTTCGTAGAAAAGAAATTGAAGTAGCACTTTAATTTGTTCAGTATTAAGATACCGGTTCGTATTTGAGCCGGTATTTTTTTTGTTATCGGTTAAATCAAAAACTTTAAAAGTGTCAATCTTCCAGAAGATGAGCCTTTTGATATTCTTTTTTTAGGTGCTCAATCTCTACATTGGTGTAGCGTTGGGTGGTGGACAGGGAAGCATGACCCAATAGCTCTTGGATTGAACGCAAATTGGTTCCCTCAGCTAAAAGGTGAGTGGCAAAAGAATGACGCAGTGCATGCGGAGTTAAACTCTCCGGTAAATTGGCATAATTGCGTATCTTGGCTAAGGTCCTTTGTACTACACGAGGACTGATTCTTTCACCTCTTGCTCCCAAAAACAAAGCATCACCGATGTTTTGTTTGTAGGGGCAGGCTTCTAAGTAGGCGGCGATTTTCTCTTTGACTATGGGTAGAAGCGGAACAATCCGTTCTTTATTACCTTTACCTCTGATTTTGAGAAAATCGTTTTGGTTAATATCTCCGAGATTGAGTGACAAGGCTTCAGAAATTCGCAAACCGCATCCGTAAAGTATTGTAAAAATGGCGACATCTCTAAGACCTTGCCACTCTTCTTTGGCAAAATCAGCCGTCATATCAAGCAAATTAAGCGTCTGATCAACATCTAAGGCTTTAGGAAGTATTTTGTCTTGCTTGGGCGAGGATAAAATACTTATGGAAGTGTTGTCAATTATGTGGTTGCGGTTGAGCCATTTGAAAAAGCTTTTGAGCGTTGACAATTCACGGGCTAGGGTGCTTTTGCTTAAATTTTGTTGTCTGCGGCGGCTTAAAAAAGCACGAAAGGTGCGGACATCAATTTCTTTTAAGGCTTTTATATCCGGAAGCTGTTCGGAATATTCTGACCAAAACTTAAAAAAAGCTGATAAATCTCTTAAATAAGCGTCTAAAGTATGCGAAGAATAACCGCGTTCGTTGATAAGCCATGAACGCCAGTCATTTATGAGGCCTAAAACCTCGGAATCCGCCTTATATTTTATTTCTTCTTTCATAAAAAACAGTAGAACACAAAATATTTAATAAAATGTTGCTGACTTTGTTGTTAGTAAATCGGAATGGTGTTTGAGAAAAAATGGAGCGGTGTTATGATGTGGGGGCTGGAGGAAGTGTATGCGAATTGTAGGTGTGTTATTGCCGTTGCCTTTTAACGAGGTGTTTGACTATGAGGCCGAGGATAATGTCGGAGTCGGTGATATTGTCAAAGTACCTTTCGGAAAAGAGGTCTTGGTCGGGGCAGTATGGAAAATCGGTAAATCCAGTAATGTCGACAGCAAAAAAATCAAGAAAATAATCGAAGTTGAACCTTATCCGCCGCTAAAAGAAAATTTGCGGCAGTTTGTTGAGTTCGTGGCGAAATATAATATGGCATTTACCGGATTGGTGCTCAAAATGGTTTTGAGTGTTAAGTCGGTTTTTGATGATCCGAAAATGCTCAAGCTTTATGAACTATCCGGCAAAACTTTGAGTGAGGCAAAGCTGAAAAATTCCGACGCCAGATGGCGAGTGATGGATTTTTTGAAGGTCGCTCCTTTTAATCGTACGGAAATTGCCGCCGGAGCAGGAGTTTCGCAAGCGGTTATCAAGACCATGATTGATGCCGGTATTTTAAAAGAAGTGTTGGTTGAAAAGAAAAAAAAGTATCAGACTCCGATTTGCAAATTTCAAAAAGTGAAATTAACCGATGAACAGCAAAAAGCTGCCGATAATTTGTGTGCAAAAGTAGGAAACGGTTTTAATGTTACATTGCTAAACGGTGTGACGGGATCCGGTAAAACCGAAGTTTATTTTGAAGCGGTAGAAAAAGCTTTTGAGCAAGGAAAACAAGTTTTGATAATGGTGCCGGAAATCGGCCTGACGGCACAGTGGTTGAGTAGGTTTGCCAAAAGATTTGGGGTTAAGCCGGCAGAGTGGCATTCGGCTCTGACAAATAGTGAAAGAGTCAGTACCTGGAAGGCAGTTGCCAAAGGCGAAGTTAAAATTATCATCGGAGCTCGTTCGGCGTTGTTTTTGCCATATACCGATTTGGGATTAATTGTGATTGATGAGAGCCATGATTTGTCTTTTAAGCAAGAAGATGTGGTGAATTATCAGGGACGAGATATGGCAGTGGTGCGGGCTAAATATGAGCAAATTCCGATAATATTATCAACGGCAACACCTGACTTGGAAACAATTTGTAATGTTGATGACGGAAAATATGATCAAGTTTGTCTTAAATCGCGTTATGCCAAAGCAGAATTGCCGGAAATAAAAATCATCGATTTGAAAAAAGATAAGCCGATAAAAGGAAGCTTTGGAACATCTTGGTTGTCGCCGACACTTTGTGAAAAACTTAAAGCAAATTATGAAAACGGCGGGCAAAGTGTGTTGTTTTTAAATAGAAGAGGGTATGCGCCGTTGGTAATCTGTCGTGATTGCGGGCATAGAATCCAGTGCCCGAATTGTACTGCCTGGCTGACCGAACATCAAAGAATAAATAAATTGGTTTGCCATCATTGCGGATATATGACCGAAATTCCAAAAGAGTGTCCAGAGTGCCATTCCGAGACCGGATTAACGGCATGCGGTCCGGGGGTTGAGAGAATTGCGGAAGAAGTAAAATATAGATTTCCTTTAGCAAAAACAACGGTGTTGTCGTCTGACTTTGTTACAAACTTTAAAGAAGTTAGACAAGTTATTGAAAAAATGGAGAAAGGCGATATTGATATACTGATTGGTACACAAATATTGGCTAAGGGACATAACTTTCCCGATTTGACTTTGGTGGGAATCGTGGATGCAGATTTGGGGCTGGCCGGTGGTGATTTACGGGCGGCCGAAAGAACATTTCAACTTCTATCCCAAGTAGCCGGACGTGCCGGAAGAGGTAGTAAAAAAGGTGAGGTGTATTTACAGACTTTGCAGCCGGAAAATGCCGTGTTGCAAGCTCTGGTGACAAGAAACAGCGAGGAGTTTTATCGCTTGGAAAAGCAAACCAGAAAAATCTTGAAAATGCCTCCTTTCGGCAAGCTGGCGGCAATAATTGTGTCAGGTGTAAAAAAAGACGATGTGGAGAAAACGGCAATTCGGCTGGGGCATGTTGCTTTTAATGATGATAAAATATCCACACTGGGTCCGGCTCCGGCACCACTATTTATTTTGCGTAATAAATATCGATATAGATTGTTGCTTAAATGTGCAAAAAATGTGAAAATTCAATCTGTTTTATATGAGTGGTTGAAGAAAGTGCCCGTGCCGTCAAATGTCAGAGTGGAGGTGGATATTGACCCTTATTCGTTTTATTAAAATTTGTTAATAAAAAAGAAACCAATTGGTGGTTAAAATCGTGTCCGTTAAATGTTGGAGTAAAAGGTAAATTGAAAAAAATATCTAAAACTAAAATCGCTGCCGTGTATTCTACCGCGTTATTTGATGCGGCAAAAGATGCCGGCTGTCTTGACGAAGTTTTGCAAGATGTTAAAAAACTTAGGGATTTGGCAGCGGCAAATAGTGATTTGGTAAAATATTTTTCATGCCCTCTGTGGTCAGAGGAAGATAAGGTATCAGTGCTTGATAAAATAGCTAAGATTTCCGGTGTCGGAAAAGAAACACTTGAGTGCTTGAAAGTGATGTCGGAAAATAATCGTATGGGAAATCTCGGATTGATGCTTGATGAGTTTATGGAACTCTACTATAAAGAAAAAAATATCGCCGAAATTGATGTGGAAACGGTTTGTAAATTGTCGGCGGCTCAGGATAAAAAGTTGCAAAAGACTTTGGAAGAGATTTTTGCCAAGAGGGTTGTGATAAATTATATTATAAATCCGTCAATAGTCGGCGGGCTGAGAGTTACTTGTGGCTCGCAAATGTTTGACGATACTTTGGCAACAAAAATAAATTATTTGGAAAATTTGATGAAAGGTAAGTAAAATGTCTGTATCTGCAAGTGAAATATCTTCGATTATTAAAGACAAAATTGCCGGTTCCGATGCCAAAATTGATGTGGCACAAGTCGGAAAAGTATTGTCGGTCGGTGACGGCGTTGCCCGTGTGTACGGACTTGATGAAGTGCAGGCCGGCGAATTGGTCGAGTTTTCTTGCGGGGTTAAGGGTATGGCTCTTAACCTGGAAGAAGATAATGTCGGTGTGGTCATTTTCGGATCTGACCAAAATATTAAAGAAGGTGATATCGTTAAAAGAACCAACTCAATCGTTAGTGTTCCGGTCGGTAAAGAGTTGTTGGGGCGTGTGGTCGATGCTTTGGGCACCCCGATCGATGGTTTGGGCGAAATAAAAGCTACTGAGTATAGAATCGCCGATGTAAAAGCTCCCGGTATCATCGCCAGAAAGTCAGTGCATGAGCCGATGCAGACAGGTATTAAAATAATCGACTCGTTGATACCTATCGGACGAGGTCAACGCGAGCTTATCATCGGTGACAGACAAACCGGTAAAACGGCTATCATACTTGATACCATTATTAATCAGAAAAAAATCAACGATGCCGCGAAGTCTGAAAATGAAAAACTTTATTGCGTTTATGTTGCCGTAGGACAGAAAAGATCGACCGTTGCTCAGGTGGTTAAAACCTTAAAAGATTATGGTGCTATGGATTACACAATTGTCGTAGCCGCAACGGCTTCGGATGCTGCTCCGTTGCAATATATTGCTCCTTATTCGGGCTGTGCAATGGGTGAGTTTTTCCGCGATAATAAAATGCATGCGGTTATTTTTTATGATGATTTGTCCAAACAAGCTACGGCTTATCGTCAGATGTCATTGTTGCTTCGTCGTCCACCAGGACGTGAAGCTTATCCGGGTGATGTCTTCTATCTACACTCAAGATTGTTGGAACGCGCTGCAAAAATGAGTGATGAAGAGGGCGCCGGTTCCTTAACCGCTTTGCCGGTTATTGAAACTCAGGCCGGTGATGTGTCGGCATATATTCCGACCAATGTTATTTCGATTACCGACGGACAAATATTCTTGGAGACACCTTTGTTCTATCAGGGTATCAGACCGGCGGTGAATGTGGGCATTTCGGTTTCGCGTGTGGGCTCTGCTGCTCAGGTTAAGGCAATGAAACAAGTGGCCGGTACCATGAAACTTGACTTGGCTCAATATCGTGAAATGGCCGCTTTTGCTCAGTTTGCATCTGATCTTGATCAAGCTACCAAAAACTTGCTCGATCGTGGTGTGAGATTGACCGAAATGCTTAAACAACCGCAATATAAGCCGTTGCCGATGCAAGAAGAGGTGGCTGCTATATTTGCCGGTGTCAGAGGTTTCTTGGATAAGGTTGAGGTCTCAATGGTCAGAGAGTTTGAAGAGACCGCTCTTGATGATTTGAGAGCTAATCATCCTGATATCTTGGCCGAAATAGCCGAATCTAAGGTTATTTCTGAAGAAACAGAGCAAAAATTAACCGCTTTTTACAAAAAATTTCTCAAAATTTTTTGTGAAAAAGCTCAAAAAGCTGCATAGGATTTGAATTATGGCAGGTTTGAAAGAATTAAGAACTCGTATCGGAAGTATAAAATCTACGCAAAAAATTACTTCGGCTATGAAAATGGTCGCAGCCGCCAGACTGCGTCGAGCTCAAGAATTGCTTGCCAAATCTCAGACTTACAGCGAAGGTTTACTCACTATTGCCGGTCGTCTCTACAAAGAATTTAAGCTTGAGGAGATTAATAACGGTGTAATTCCGTTGTATCCGGTAATAATGCAAAAAAATAATAATCCGCAAAGCTACTGTCTGGTGGTGTTTTCATCAGACAGAGGCTTGTGCGGAAGTTATAACGCAGCCGTGTTGCGGGAGACCTTAAAAAGAGTAAATGAATTGCACGCACAAAATAAAAAAGTGGGGGCAATTTGTATTGGAAAAAAAATAGGAGATGCCCTGAAAAGAAGATTTCCGGATATGATGGTTAAAACATTTGCCGGTGTGGCTTCTAAAGGCATTGATTATAAAGAAGTCGAAAAAATTGTCGAACCATTGATTAAAGGTTTTATGGTTAAGGAATTTGATGTATGCGAGGCTATTTATACCAAATTCCATTCCGCAATAAGTCGTGAGGTTACACTAAAGCAATTTTTGCCGTTCGATTTGGATATTGATATAAATGACGAACGGTATGATGAAAAATATGAAAATGCTTTTTATGAATACGACGCAGCTAAAGAAAAAATCTTTACCGATGTAATCTTTATGTTGTCGGTTTCGGATATGTTCCAAATGCTCATTAACTCTCAGACCAGTGAGCATGGAGCACGTATGACCTCAATGGACAATGCAACACGAAATGCTCATGATATGATTGCAAAATTGACCTTAAAGTATAACCGCCTGCGTCAAGGAGCAATTACGACCGAATTGACCGAGATTATCTCGGGTGCCGAGGCTTTGTAGTTTTTATTTCAGGAGATTGTTATGGCTAAAGAGACCGTAAAAAAGACAGAGAGAAAAGTTAAAACTGCCAAAACAGCTAAATCTGCCGGCAGTGTAAAAAATTCTTCCGATTTACCTTTGGGATATATTGATCAGGTTACGGGAGCAGTCGTTGATGTTAAATTTGATAGTGTTAACGATTTGCCTTGTATCTTGACTGCTCTTACTTGCAATAATAACGGTAAAAAATTGGTGTTGGAAGTTTCACAGCACTTAGGTGAAGATGTGGTTAGATGTATCGCTATGGATGCAACCGACGGATTGGTTCGGGGACAAGAAGTGGTTAATACCGGTAAACCGATTGAAGTCCCGGTCGGGCCGGCAATGCTTGGTAGAATTATCAATGTTATCGGAGATCCGGTTGATGGGCGCGGTGAAATCAAATCTGAGCATTACTACCCAATTCACCGTGAACCGCCGGCATTTGTTGATCAGTCAACAGAAACCGAAGTCTTGACAACCGGTATTAAAGTTATTGACTTGTTGGAACCTTATGCCAAAGGCGGTAAAATCGGCTTGTTTGGTGGGGCCGGTGTGGGTAAGACCGTGCTGATTCAAGAGTTGATACACAATGTGGCAAAAGGACACGGCGGATACTCGGTGTTTGCCGGTGTGGGAGAAAGAACTCGTGAAGGAAATGACCTCTACCATGAAATGATTGATTCCGGTATTATTGATCTTAATGGAGATAATTCTAAGACAGTATTGGTATATGGTCAGATGAATGAACCCCCGGGAGCTCGTGCCAGAGTTGCTTTAACCGGATTAAGCCAAGCCGAATACTTTCGCGATGAGGCTCATCAGGATGTGTTGTTCTTCGTGGATAACATCTTCCGTTTTACTCAAGCAGGTTCAGAGGTTTCGGCTCTTTTGGGGCGTATCCCTTCGGCCGTTGGTTATCAACCTACTTTGGGTACCGATATGGGTGCTATGCAGGAAAGAATTACTTCAACTAAAAACGGTTCTATTACCTCGGTGCAAGCAGTTTATGTGCCGGCCGATGACTTAACCGACCCGGCTCCGGCTACAACCTTTGCTCACTTGGATGCAACAACCGTGTTGTCACGCTCTATTTCCGAGCTTGGTATTTTCCCGGCAGTTGACCCGTTGGATTCAACCAGTCGTATTCTTGATCCTATTGTGGTTGGAGAGGAGCATTATCGCGTTGCCCGCGGAGTTCAAGAAATTTTGCAAAAATATAAGTCATTGCAGGATATTATCGCTATTTTGGGTATGGATGAGTTGTCTGATGAAGACCGCTTAACAGTGGCAAGGGCTCGTAAAATTCAAAGATTCTTGTCGCAACCGTTCCATGTAGCCGAAGTATTTACCGGAACTCCGGGTGTATTTGTCAAATTAGAGGATACAATTAAAGGCTTTAAAGGAATCTTGGAGGGTAAATATGATGATATCCCCGAACAAGCTTTCTATATGGTCGGAACTATAGAGGATGCTTTGCAAAAAGCCGAAAAAATGAAAGAACAAGCCGTATAGTTTTGATTTTTGAGGATTTGACAACATGGAAAAGGAAATAACTTTAACTATTGCACTGCCGAATAAAGTCTATTTGGAAAAGAAAGTGCCGAGTGTTATTATTCCGGCGGTGAGGGCAGAGGTTGATATTCTGTCCGACAGAGCTCCGAGCGTGTTCGCTCTGGATTTTGGATTGTTGCAAGTTCTTGATACTGATGGCTCGGTTAAGGAAAAATATTTTATTCAATCAGGTATGGCCGAAATTGCTGCCAATAAGTGTAGGCTTATGATACAAGGTATTGTTCCTTTTGTCGAAGTTAATCTTTATGAGGCAAAAAAACGCGTCGAATCTGCCGAAAATGAGCAAGAAAGGTTGTTCTATCAGATGATTTTGGACTATCAACGCGGAATTCGCCGTAGATATCTGCGTACTCTTAATTTGTTTTCGGATAAATCCGGGATGAAAAAAACTTATGATGAGGTTATGTCTGATATCAAACACGAAATCGGTGAATTAAGAAAACGCAACGAAGATGAATTAAAAGCTGAAAAAGGAGAAAATTAATGTTTTTGGAAGCAGGACTCTTGACCAGACGTTCGGTGCGTCAGTTTGATAAAGATAAAAAACTATCAAAGGCCGATATTGAGGATTTACTCAAGATTGCCATGTATGCGCCTTCGGGATGCAATAGACAGCCTTGGGAGTTTGTGGTGGTAGAAGATGACGAAACCAAAGAAAAAATTATACAAATACATTCTCATGCCTCTTTCTTAAGAGATGCTGCTGCGGCTATCGTGGTGTGTGGCGATACAAATCAGCAGTTGGATGAAAATTTTTGGGTAGTCGACACCTCGGCTGCGGTTGAAAATTTATTGCTTGCTATTCATGGTAAAGGATTAGGTGGATGTTGGTGTGCTATCTATCCTTATGAAGAAAGAATGAAAGAGTTTCAAAAACTTCTCGGATTACCGGAAAATGTGAAACCCAATGCGCTGGTCGTCGTAGGCTATCCGACCAAAATTCCGGTACAGCCGAAAGATAGATTTAAACCGGAAAAAATTCACTACGAAAAGTGGTAAAAAAATGAGCTCTTTCCTAACGATGAAAGAGCTCATTTTAATTTAGATATTTACCAACCCCCTTACCATGGCATAAACGGCTGCCAGGGCTATTATAATTAATATACCAGCGAGTATCTTTTCTGAGGAGGTAAATATTTTTTCATCGGGGGCATTTTCTTTTCTGGCCCAAATATAAACCGGAATGCCTAAAGCTATTATTATTACCGCCATGAGCAAATATTTAAGACCGGCGGCATAAATTAACCACAGTGCATATAAAGATCCGATTATGGAGGTAAATAAGGCACCACTGCGTTTATAAATAATGTTGTGCGGATATTCGCCGTCCTCACAAAGCTTCCATAGATATGCACAGGAGGCAAAATATGCCGGCAAAACCATTACACTGGTGATTGACAACATAGTGTTCCAGGCATTGTTGGAAAAATAAACCAGCAATAAAAATAATTGCATGGCAACTGAGGTTGTTATTAGCGAAACCGATGGAGCCCCATTATCGTTTTCTTTGGCAAAGGCCTTGGGAAATGTGCCGTCTTCGGCGGCTGCCTGTGGAATTTGTGCTGTGACAATGGTCCATGCTAACCAGCTTGTGAGCACCGATATAACCAGACCTATGTTCATTATCCAAGCTCCCCACTTACCGACAGATTGTTCCAAAATACCCGCAGTAGAAGGGTTGGATACTGCGGCTAGCTCTGGTTGCGTCATGTAGCCAAATGGCAATAATGAAAGCAGAATATAAATTATTAAACATCCCAAAAAACCTAATATGGTGGCGGGTCCAATGTCTGATACCGATTTGGCTCGTTTTGACATCACGACAGCTCCCTCAATACCTATGAAAGACCATAGCGTAACCAACATGGTGCTTTTGATTTGGGTGCTTAAATTTCCTAATTTAGCTTTGGTGGCAATGGCTTCGCCCCAAAAATCAAAATCAAATTTATCAAGGTGGAATAAAAATGCCATTATAATTATAAACAGAACTAAAGGTACAATTTTGATAATTGTGCCGATACTGTTAACAATACTGGCTTGTTTAACACCTTTTAGAACTAAAAAGTTAAAACACCAAATAATTATTGAGCCTCCGATAATTGAGGGGAGGTTATTTCCTCCGGCAAAATGCGGCGGAAAAAAATAGTTTAATGCGTCCATGGTGATTACGGCATAACCGACATTACCACAAACCTGACAAAGCCAGTAAGACCATCCGATGGTAAAACCACTGTATTGTCCGAATCCGGCACGGCTATAGGAATAAATTCCCGTGGTCAAATCTGGTCTGGCCATGGATAAAATTGAAAAAGTACGGGCAATGAAGTATATTCCTATGCCGGTTATTACCCAAGCCAAAAAAACTGCCCCGGCAGAGGCTCCGGCAGCCATATTTTGCGGTAATGAGTATATTCCGCCACCAATCATGGAACTGATAACTATGGCAGCTAAAGCCAATATTCCGAGCCCGTTATTGTTTTTGCTATTTGCAAAAGATTTTGTTTTGATTTCTTTCATATTAGTTTCCTTGTGATGAATTTTGCGGAGCATTTTGTAAACTGCTCCGCAAATCAAATATGATCAATTATAGTTGTACGGCCGGTGCATGTTCAAAATTTAAAAATCCCATGGCGGTTAAACTGTAGCCAAATTGTTTGGTAATGTTTACATAATTATGCCACATCTGAAATTCGGAATGTTTTTCAACGCCGCGGATTTCAAGTTCATGTTTTAATGATTTATTTAACCACATTTCCGCATGACCTTTAGCAATTTCGTCATCAATAAAAGTGTCAAAATATTCAACATATTCGGCAGCCCAACCACCGATTAATTCTCCTTTTTTGTTTTTGCCCCAGCATACTCCCAAACCAGTAGCAATGGCTTTGTGGTCATCACGATTGGCTCCGTTGGCCGCCATAATTACTTCCAAAACTGCACCGTGCTTAAATTGTTTTACAATTTTATCGTCTAGGGGAACAATTTTACCAAAAAGTTCTTTAGGAAGAACTGAAGTATAGGGAATGACATTAAAATTTTCTATTCTGGCCTGCATTAAAGCTGAATCATAGCAAAAGGTTTCAAAAGGTTGCGGCGGAATACCATCATCGGCTTGTCCGGCACCACCGGTGATAAATGCAAAAGTTGGATAACGTACACCTTCAGTCATTTTATATTCTCCTTTGTTAAAAATAAAAAAATAAGCAGCTTTTACAAAAAGCTACTTATTTATCTATAATCAAAAACAGTGTTTTCAATAAAAAGTTGAAAAATTTTTATTGTAAGTCACTAAATCTCTCCGATATAGATGCCTAGGTCTTTGGCGGCTCTTACATATTTGCCCTTGGGGTCAACCAAAGTGGTACCGGCTTTGACTACATCGTTTAATTCAACGGCAGAAACTTCGCCATTTTCCCAAACAACCATTTTGTTGTCTTCACCTTGAGCTAACAACTCGATGGCTTTGGCGCCAAAAAGTGAAGCTAAAAGACGGTCAAAAGCTACCGGAACTCCGGACCTTTGCAGGTGACCGAGAGTGGTTACGCGGAACTGGAAGTCGTTATATACCTTGGTAATTTCTCCACATAAATACTGTCCAATACCGCCATAAATCATTTCTCCAACCATGTTTTTACGGTTGGTAACCGGAGTGCCGTCTTCGGTCTTTAGGCCCTCGGATACGACAATAACGGCATGGTTGCGGCCGCGAGCTTTGATTTCTTTGAGCTTATTAATGATTCCGCTAATGGTGTAGGGAATTTCAGGAATTAAACAAACATCGGCATTGCCGGCTAAAGCAGAGTGCAAAGCCAAGTGTCCGGCATCGCGACCCATAACCTCGGTAATCATGGCACGGTTATGTGAGCGAGCTGTCAATTCTAAGCTATCAATAGCTGTGGTGCAGTATTGAACTGCTGTTTGGAATCCAACCGAAAATTCGGTAATCGGAGTATCATTATCAATAGTTTTGGGAATACCGATAATTTTGACCATCGAACCACGGCACATATTGGAAACAATATTCATACTACCGTCGCCGCCGATAACAACTATGGCATCAAGACCCAATTCTTTAACACCGGTAGCAAATCTTTTGGATACTTCCTCCAAAGATTCTATACGCATTCCTTTGTTTAGAGAGCCTAAATAAGAACCACTGAGGCGAGGCCAGGGCGAATCGCAGAAATTTTTTATGGTTAAAACTTCGTAACGGTGCGGCTTTTCGGTAATGCCTTCGGTGCCGTCGTTTATACCATAAACTTCCCATCCTTTCTTTTCGGCGGCTTCAACAACCGAACATATTACGGCATTAAGGCCGGCACAGTCGCCGCCAGAGGTAAGAACTCCTATTCTTTTGATTTCACTCATTGCTCTTAAGACTCCTTTTTTTATTTGTTGCAATATTTGTCATTTTGGTGTATACTAATACAGATTTAAGAGATATTTTCCAGAAAAAAATGTGATTTAATAAGATTTTTTATTGAAAGGGCCTTTTTTTATGTTGAACCAGAATCAAAATGCTCGCTTGTTGCAACAACTTTGTGAGCTGAAACTGGAAGAAAGACGCGTCAGATCCGATATTCACCACTTGGTTAAGGATAACAGAACGATTGATTTCTTTAAGGCTAAACAGCTTAATATCCTTAAAACAGGAGTGAAACAGAAGATTAAGACGGTCGAGTCTAAAATGACGCCAAATATTATAGCTTAACTTGTGAGTTATTGCCTTTAATTAAAAAGTCCGGATGTTATCCGGACTTTTTAATTAGTTCTCCAAACCTAGCAACTTGTACTTGATTCTTACATCCATATCCTGAGCGTAGTCGTCGATAAGTTCTGATGCAAGATTGTCTTCCAAATCTTTTTGCATGGCAGAATTAATCGTTTCCAACTGTTGATCAGTGCCAGCCTTGGCCTTAATTACCTTAACAGGGGAGATGATGTTGGTAACTCCGTTGCCGGAAATAAGGCGGTATTCGTTTAATGGGGTTTGGAATACTTCGTTGAGTTGTAAGGAATTTAGTTTGGCAAAAGCTTCACCTTTTTTCAAAGGTCGGGTTTGGTTGAGCTTAAGGTTAAATCTTGAAGCTATATCCGATATTGAATCCCCTTCGTCTAGGTTGGCGACAATGTCATTGACGACTTCTTGAGCAATTGCCGATTTCTCATTTTCGGCCCAAATTTTGATAATTTCGGGACGAACCTGTTCCAATTCTTTTATCTTGGCTTCAACAATTTTATTAACAGAAGCCAAAACAAAACTGTCCTCGGTTTCAATAGTTTGGGTAATCTCGTTTTCATTGTATGAAAAAGCAGTGTCAATAAAATCTGACGAAGATACAATATCGGCATATTTTTTGTTACTGATGGATTTGTAGCTGCCATCTTCTTTCAAGCCTTTAACTGATACAACTTTAACGTCGTATTTATCGGCTATTTCTTCTAATGAGGCACCGTTGCCTATCATATCGTCTATTTCCTGCATAACCTCAAGAGCTTTTTCGTAAGCGTATTCTTGTTGCAGGATGTTTTTAATGCGGCCTTTTACCTCAGAAAGCGGAGTTTCTTTTTTGGGTGTAATTTTGGTAACTTTGATGATATGCCAGCCAAAATCGGATTTGATGGGGCCGACTATATCATTTAGCTTGGCGTCAAAAACATCTTGTGAAAGCTCGGGCAATAAAGAATCGGCCGTAACATCGCCTAATTCCGTGGTTTGCTTGTCTTGATTGGCTTTTTGCAAGGCAACATCATAAAAATCCTTGCCGCCTTTTAGCAGATTAACGGCTTCGCTTGCTGCTCCTTCACTGTCAAATACCATTTGCAAGGCTTGACGGGTTTCGGGAATTACATAATCGGCAAGGTTGTCTTGATAGTAAGAGGATATATCCTCGTCCGATATGCTCATCTTTTCGGCCAAGTCGGCAATTTTAAGGTCTATAAAGCTGACATCACGATTTTCGGCTTCTTCAAATTGCGGAGCAAAGTCTTCATAATATTGTTCAATCTCTTCTTCCGTAATATCTCGATCAATTTTCATGTCGGAAGGATCAATACTTATGTATGCAAAAACTTTCTGTTGATTGGCAATTTGAGAATAGTATTTGTTCATAAATTGCGGAAAGGCAATATTTTCAACCGGTGAGTACACCAAATGGCGGCTTAAAATATTTTGTTTTAAGTTGTTGATGTATTCTTTTTCGCTCATATCAAAATAAGAAAGCTGGCGGCGCAAAAGTTCGGGACTAAAGCGACCGGAGGCATCCATAAACTCAGGCTGAGAGGCTATAATTTGCTGAATTAGCTCATCTGAGATGCTGGCATCTTCTTTTTGTGCCTCTCGCATAATAATCATATCAGTGAGGTTTTGTTTAACCAGGGAACTTAAAATGTCTTTTCTGGTGTCGTCATTGAGCTCTAAATCGTATCCCAAAACCTTTTGAGATTTGCGGATGCTGTCTTGCAATTTGGCATTCATCTCGTCTTGCAAGATTTCCATATTGTCAACTTTTAGTACGGCACGATTCTTGCCGGCTGAATTTACATAGCCGGAAACTCCAAACAAAGACATAAAACTTAGTGCCGTCAAAGCTAAAATCAGTTTGGTTAACCACGAGTCTTGATATTTTCTTATTTTGCTTATCATAGTTATTCGTTCCTTGAAAAATGTATCCACATATATCAAAATCTTTGCCGATTATAATACCTTTATTATTTTATACAACTATTCAAATATTGGTGTTGAAAAGTTTTTCTTACTATGTTAGAAGGTAGGTTAATTTGACAATGTATGTTTTTTATAAAAAGGAGTTTGTTATGGCACGTAAGATGATGATTGCCGGAAACTGGAAAATGAACGGTTTATCCGTTGACGGAGTAAATTTGGCTAAGGAAGTAGCTGCTGCGGTTAAAGCAAAAAAAAGAGAGTGCGAGTTTGTGGTTTGTCCGCCGTTTACAATTCTGGCTTTGGTGAAAAAAGCTCTGCGAGGTGCTAAAGTGGCTTTGGGCGGTCAGGATTGTCATTTTGATGAAAAAGGTGCTCATACCGGCGATATCAGTCCGGTAATGCTTACCGATTTGGGTTGTTCTTATGTTATTTTGGGACACTCAGAAAGACGCGCCGATCATGGCGAATCCGATGAGTTGGTTTGCAAAAAGGCCGTTGCCGCTCATAAAAACGGTTTGAAAACAATTATTTGTATCGGAGAAACTTTGCAACAACGCGATGAAGGCAAAACTATTGAAGTCTGCTCTAAGCAAATTTTGGGTTCGGTACCTGATTGTGCCGATGCTAAAAATACCGTGATTGCTTATGAGCCGGTTTGGGCTATCGGTACCGGTAAAACTCCGACTGCTCAAGATGTAGAGGATGTTCATGCCGCCGTACGCAAAGTATTGGCTAAAAAATTGGGAAGAGCTCAGGCAAATAAAATGAGAATCCTTTACGGTGGTTCGGTTAAACCAAATAATGCCAAAGAATTATTGGCTTTGCCGGATGTCGATGGTGCTCTTATCGGCGGTGCAAGTTTGAAGTCAACCGATTTTATGGCTATTGCCGATAATGCCGGTTGTTAATTTGAATTAAATAAGGAAAATTGAAATGGGAACAGTTTTATTGGTTATTCATTTGTTGGTATGCATTTTCTTGGTGGCTTGCATTTTGATGCAACGTTCTACCGGAGGTGCTTTGGACGGTTTAGGCGGAGGTTCCGGGGCATCTAGCTTCTTGAGCGTCAGAGGTACCGGAAATTTGCTTACCAGAACTACGGCAATCTTGGCTACCTTGTTGTTTGTCACCAGTATATCTTTGGCTTTGTATTATCGCGGACAGGCAAAACCTGCCGAGTCTTTACTGGATAAGGCTGCAGCTGAGCAAACAGTGCCGGTTGATAATGCGGCAGATGATGCTCCGCAAGCTCCGGTGGCAGAAAAATAATGAATTGCAATTTGATAAATAACTTGGGGGCATCTTTCCGATAAAAAGGGAAGGTGCCCTTAACTCTTTAAAATATTAATATAACGGGAACTTGAAAATGTCAGAAAATACCAAATTTATATTTATTACCGGTGGTGTGGTTTCTTCTTTGGGAAAAGGATTGGCTTCGGCTTCGTTGTCTTCTATCTTGCAGTCCAGAGGATTTAAGGTGAGAATGAGAAAGCTTGATCCTTACCTTAATGTCGATCCGGGAACAATGAGCCCATATCAGCATGGTGAGGTGTTTGTTACCGATGACGGTGCCGAAACTGATTTGGATTTGGGACATTATGAAAGATTTTCCGGTGTGCCGTGTCATAAAACCGATAGTGTAACAACCGGAAAAATTTATCAGCGCGTGATTGATAAGGAAAGACATGGAGATTATCTTGGTGCAACCATTCAGGTAATTCCGCATGTAACCAATGAAATTAAAGATTTTATTCTCTCTGATATTACCGATGAAGATTTTGTGCTGTGCGAAATCGGCGGTACCGTAGGCGATATTGAAGGACAACCCTATTTAGAGGCTATCCGTCAAGTGGCATATGAGTTAGGCAGAGAAAGAGCCATGTTTATCCATGTAACGCTGTTGCCGTATATTCCGACTGCAGGAGAACTGAAGACAAAGCCAACACAACACTCGGTTAAAAAATTGCAAGAATACGGAATTCAGCCGGATATGTTACTATGTCGTTCGCAAATGCCAATTCCGCAAAATGAAAAGCGTAAAATAGCATTGTTCTGTAATATCAGGGAAGAAAATGTTATTGCGGCTTTGGATGTGTCGAGCATATATGAAGTTCCGATTGCTTATTCGCGTGAGGGTATGGATAAGGCAGTGTGCAAGCATTTTGGTATTGCTTGTGACAGTGAGCCTGATTTAAGCAAATGGGAAAAAATTTTGGAAAATATCAAGCATCCGGAAGGTGAGGTAAGAATCGCCGTAGTAGGTAAATATGTAAAATTATTGGAAGCGTATAAATCTTTGAATGAAGCTTTAACTCATGGCGGTATTGCCAATAAATACAAAGTAAAAGTAAAATGGATTGATTCTGAAATTTTAGAAAAAGAATCGCCGGATGAACATTTGAATGATGTGAGTGGTATATTGGTGCCGGGTGGATTTGGTCAACGCGGAACCGAAGGAAAAATTAATGCCATAAAATACGCCAGAGAACATAAAATTCCATTTTTGGGAATTTGTTTTGGTATGCAAATGGCCGTAATTGAAACCATGCGGAATGTGGCCGGAATTAAAAATGCCGGAACTACCGAGTTTGATCCGAATTGTGAGCCGGTTGTCGGACTGATGACAGAATGGGATAAAGAAGGGGCAAAGCAAATCAGGCACAAAGATGGTGATTTGGGGGGTACCATGCGTTTGGGAGCTTATGATTGTATATTGGCTCCTAATTCTTTAGTCGCTAAAATTTATGGTAAGGAAAAAATATCGGAAAGACATCGTCACAGATATGAAGTAAATATGAAATACGAGGAAACTTTGAGACGCTCGGGAATGGATATAGTCGGAAAATCACCTGACGGAAAACTACCAGAAATCGTGGAGATAAAAGATCATCCGTGGTTTGTGGCGGTGCAGTTCCATCCGGAATTGAAATCAAAGCCATTTGAGCCGGCTCCTCTGTTTGTGTCTTTTGTAAAGGCTGCTATTGACAAAAGTAGATTGATTTAATACATAAAGTGAAAATTAATCAATTTTTACGGATATTAAACTATGAAAAGTTTGAGCGTATGGACTTTCCTATGTGTCGTATTTTTGTCGTGTGAAGCCAGAGCCGATTGGCTGGATAATTGGATGAAAGATGTGTCGGATGCCGCGGAATCTATTATAAGCTTGGGGCATTATGATGCATATATACCGTTTTATGCCTGGCATAATCGCTTAGCTTATGATGATGAACATATTGAAAAATATAATGAAAAGGCTTTTGGGTTTGGGCTGGGAAAGTCTTTGCATGATGAAAAAGGAAATTGGTATGGTTTATACGCCTTTGCGTTTGAAGATTCAAATCATAAATTGGAAACGGTTGCCGGATTTGCTTATCAGAAAAATTGGAATTTGACTTGTGACGGCAATTGGAAAGCCGGAATAGGATATACCATCGGAATGACACAACGCGAAGAGTATTATTATATTCCAATTCCGATGCCTCTGCCAATTGCCGGAGTAGAGTATAAAGATGTGGCTTTACAGATGGCTTATGTACCCGGGCTTAAAAATTTTGGTAATGTCGCTTTGTTTTGGACCAGAATAAGCATTAATTGATTAAATTTTTATACTACAATATAAAAAAAGACTTGATTATTTTTGTTTTGTGCTTTATCTGTAGGACAGCTTTATTGAAACAAAGCGGCCATGGCGGAATTGGTAGACGCGCAACCTTGAGGTGGTTGTGGGAGAACTCCCGTGAAGGTTCAAGTCCTTTTGGCCGCACCAAACAAAACTATAAGTTTGGTGGAGAGGTCAAAATAAAGCTTTTTTTATGCCTTAAGAACACTAAATAGATTTATTGAAGCTTATTTCTATAGTTACGAGAGGAGGTTAATGCTTATGTTTAAGGTTTGTAAAACAGATGCTAACGGAAAACTCGTTAAACTTAAAAAGAATCGCTTGTATCCGGGATCTTGGATTAATTTAATTAATCCAAGTAGCGAGGATTTGGAAAAAATTGCTTCGTGGATCGATTGGGATGTCGATACTCTTAAAAGCTCTTTGGATATTGATGAAAGATCTCGTATCGAACATGAAGGAAATAATTTTATGGTGATTGTCAATTTGCCGTTGCTTGATGATGACGGATATTTTGATACCCTGCCGTGTTCTATGATTTTTACGCCGAGAAATTTTATTACGATTTGCGCTAAAGAAAATCGTATTATCGGTTCTTTTACCAAAGCTACCGCAAATACTTTTAGCACGCAGAATAAACCGGAGATGATGCTTAGTATCTTGTATAAGGCAACGCAGTTTTATTTACGGTATTTGAAAATAATTAATCGCAAGACCGAATCTATTGAGTACAGTCTTAGAAATACAACCAGCAATAAAGAATTATTTCAACTGATGGAAATTCAGAAATCGTTAGTCTATTTTACAACTGCTTTGCGCGATAATCAAATGGTGTTGCAGAAACTGCTCAGAACAGTTCGCAGTAAAATGACCTTTACCAATACCAATTTCAATGAAGATGATATTGATTTCCTTGAAGATATTATAATTGAAAATAAACAAGCTATTGAAATGGTTGATATGCACAGAACCATTTTGGAAAGTATGATGGACGGGTTTGCCTCGGTTATCAACAATAATGTAAATCAAGTGATGAGGTTTTTGGCCACCATTACGATTATACTTTCTATTCCTACAATGTTGGCAAGTTTTTGGGGAATGAATTTGGCTTTACCCTTGATGGATAGTAAGTACGGTTTTTGGTATGTGTTGGCTACATCAGTATTCTTAACCATAATGGCGATTATATTCTTGCGTAAGAAAAAGATGTTTTAGGTTTTTAGTGCCTTTTTTGTTAGTATCTTGATTGCCGCTCTTGTGATGATAGTGTTTTTGTCGTAGTATCGGCGTGATTTGGTTTGGCAAAAAAAGGATTTAGAAAAGTGTTTTTAGGTGTGTTAGTGGCGTTAGTTGCCGTTGTTTTGGATCAATTGAGCAAATTCTGGATTTTGGATTTTTTGGGCGTCAATGCCTATGAGCCGTTCGGTGATTATTTTAATATAGTCAGGACATGGAATACCGGTGTTAGCTTTTCAATGCTTAATAATTACGGCAATATCGGGGCTTGGGTGTTGTCGGTTTTAGCAATTATAATCGTTATAATGCTTTTTATGTGGTTGAGAAAAGAAGATTGCAGATTAACGCAATTTGCTTTGGGTTTGATTATGGGCGGAGCATTAGGAAATGTTATTGATCGCGTGCGTTTCGGTGCAGTATTTGATTTTTTAGACTTTCATGTGAATGATTGGCATTGGCCGGCATTTAATGTCGCCGACAGTTGTATTTGTATTGGCACTGCTATTATTATTGCTCAAGCCGTGTTTGCAAGATTGGAAAAAAAGGAGGAAAAATGAGAAAAATAGTGCTGGTGGCAGCTTTGGTTTGTTTGTCTGCTTGTTCATATTTTAATAAGGAAGATTTGGGTATGACAAAAAAAGCTCCCAATGAGACCATGGTCGAAGAGAAGAAGCCTTTGTCTTTGCCGCCGGAGTTTGATGTGCGTCCGCAAGTTGTTTCCGAGTATAAAAAATAGGTGAATGATGCTTAAAGTTTTTGCATTGTTGATTGCACTATCGGGGGCTTTGCTTTCTCATGAAGCAAAAGCTTTGGATTTTGCTATGGAAGATTTTTATCTTGATAACGGTTTGCAAGTTATCGTGGTTGAAAATCACAAAGCTCCGATAGTTAAACAAATGCTTTTTTATAAAATAGGTGCGGCAGATGAAAAGGCCGGACAAAAAGGTATTGCTCATTTGTTGGAACATATGATGTTTAGGGGGACCGATAAGGTTAAAAATCAAACCTTAAACAAAGTGTTGGAAGAAAACGGTGCCGAAAGCAATGCGTTTACTGCTCAGGATGTTACGGCATATCATCAGTTTTTGGATATAAGCAGACTTGAGTTGGCAATGTTTTTGGAGGCCGACAGAATGCGTGGTTTGTCATTTGATGAAAAAGCATTTGTAACCGAAAGAGATATCGTGTTTCAAGAAAGAAAGCAGGTGATAGAGAATAATCCTGCAGCAAAGTTTTTTGAAAGCTTGAATAAGACTTTGTGGCAAGATCACCCATACGGAAGCCCGATAACCGGTCTTGACAGCGATATTGCAGATTTGAGTGTCGATGATGCAAAAGAGTTTTATAGTGAATATTATGCTCCCAATAATGCGGTATTGGTGCTGGCCGGTGATATTGATGTAAAAACCGCTAAAGAGTTGGCAGAAAAGTATTATGGTAGTATCAAGCCGTCCGATGTTAAAAATACCGATTATCCTGAAATGCCAGCAAGCTTCAAGGGCAGAGTAGAAATGTCGTTGCCGGATGTAAAGCTTATGCGCTTTGTTAAAATATTTGTTGCGCCTTCTCTAAATTATGATGCCGATAAGGTTTATGCTTTTGATTTGTTGAGCCAATATTTGAGCGGTGATGAAAATGCTCCTTTGTATCAGGATATGGTTGTGGAGGATAAAGTTGCACTAAATATTGATGCAAGTTATAACGGAGTGGCCAAAAGTTATGGTTCTTTTGTTATAAGTGCCGTGCCGACCGGTGATGTGAGAAAGTTTGAAAGTAAATTGGAAGAGACTTGGCATAAGGCGTTGAAAAAACTTACAGAGGAAAAATTGGCTCAAGTTAAAAAGAAGCTTTTGGCGGATATGATATATCTTAAAGATAATCCGGAAACTTTGGCTCAAATAACCGGCAGAGTGGCTGCCGTTGGCGGAAGCTTGGAGTATATTGATTTGTATGCCGATAAAATAAACGGTGTTACTCTTGACGAGGTAAAACAAGTTGCCGAGGAATTGTGGCAAAAAGCACCGCAAGTTACCGGCGTTTTGTATCCTGAGGAGGCAGAATATGAGTAAAAGGCCGGCTTATCTGAAAACTAAATCAAGCTCATATTGGGTGATATGTGCTTTGTTGGCTGCTGTCGCTTGGGTCGTTTACGGAATAGGCAATGAATTTGAATTGAAATATTTGGTGGAAAATTCCGTGCTTAAAAACCGCAATTTTCAAGGTAAGATAGAGGAAATATTTGTTCCGTCTTTGAAAACAAAAGCATATTTTATGGAAGAAAATACCAATCCTTTGGTGGCAGTAAGCTTCTTGTTTGATGAAGCCGGAACTGCTTATGATGAGGAAGGAAAAGAAGGTTTGGTTGCGTTAACAGCGGCAACGATTAAGGACGGAGCAGGTGAGTATTCGGCCAAAGAGTTGAAAGAACAGATGGCGATTAACGGCATAAAAATTGCTTTTTCGGCTAATAAAGATTGGTTCGGCGGAACTTTGGTAACACCTAAAGAAAATTTGCCGCAAGCCGTCGATATTTTAAAAAATATTTTACTTAGACCAAATTTTGAAAATGATTACTTCAAATTGGCTAAGGCTCAAACCATTAAGGCATTAAAAACCGAAAAAGAAAATCCGCAAAAAGAATTGCAACTTGCATTTAATAAGAAAATTTATCAAAACCATCCTTATGCGAATAATCCGTTGGGAAACGAAGAAACCGTGGCTGCATTAAAAAGACAGGATTTGCAAAATTTTGTAAAAAACAATTTGGCAAAAGAAAATTTATTTTTGGGTATTGCCGGTGATTTAACCAAAGAAGAAGCTGCCCACTTAATTGCTGATATCTTTTCGGAATTGCCCGATAAAAAACAGGATAAAAAATTGCCGCCTTTGCATATTAATTGGCAGCAAGAACCTTTGCAGATAAACAGAAAAAGCGGGCAGACCGTGGTTAATTTTGCAGGAATGGGAACTTGCCGTAAATGTGAGGATTTTTACCCTTTGTATATTGCTAATTATATTTTCGGAGGTTCGGGGCTTAGTTCCAAAATAAATATGAGCTTGCGTGAAAAAGAGGGGCTGACTTACGGCGCTTATTCGGGTTTGGTGATTAATGATAAAAGCAATTTATTGGCTGCCGGTTTTTCTACTACACCCGACAATTACGAAAAAGCTCTGGATATGTTTTATGAAGAATGGCAACAAATTGCAAAAGACGGATTTAGTGAAGAAGAACTCGTAGCTGCCAAAAATTATTTAACCTCATCTTATAATCTGCGTTTTGCCTCAATTGACGGGATTGCCGATATGTTAGTTATGATGCAGAAATATGATTTGGGGTTGGATTTTTTGCAAAAACGCAACGGTTATGTTGATGCCGTAACTTTACAACAGATAAATGATGCCGCAGCTAAATATTTTACAAAAGAAATTTTGCGAGCGGAAATCGGAAATTTTGAGGAAGGAAATAGATAATGTTCGGAAGATCTAAAGAAATCAACAAGTCAACTGCTTGGAAAAGACTTGAAAGCCAAGCGAAAAAAATGCGCAAAATTCAAATGCGTGACATGTTTGATAAGGATCCTAAAAGAGCTGAAAAGTATACTTTGAAGCTTGATAATATGGTGCTCGATTTTTCTAAAAACATTATTGACGACAAAACTTTTGAATGTTTGCTGAAACTTGCTAAACAAGCCAAAGTAAAACAAAAAATCGAGCAAATGTTCGCCGGAGATAAAATAAACATTACCGAAAACAGAGCGGTTTTGCATATTGCCTTGCGTAATAAAGATAATACACCGATTTATGTCGACGGAAAAAATGTTATGCCGGAAATCAATAATGTGTTGGCTAAAATAAAGAGCTTTTCCGAAGCCGTGCGTTTGGGTAAGTTCAAAGGGCATACCGGCAAAAAACTAACCAATATTGTGAATATCGGTATAGGAGGTTCTGATTTGGGACCCAAAATGGCGGTAGAAGCTTTGAGAAAATATTGGGGAAAGGGTATTAATTGCTATTTTATTTCTAATATTGACGGGACGGCTTGTGCAGAGGTTTTGAGTAAATTAGATCCCGAAACTACCTTGTTTATAGTTTGCTCTAAAACATTTACTACCATCGAAACTTTGACCAATGCCAAAACTTGTCGTCATTGGTTGGTAGACGCTTTGGGCGAACCTGCCGTATCAAAACATTTTGTGGCGGTTTCTACCAATGCTAAAGAAGTAGAGAAATTCGGAATTGATACCGAAAATATGTTTGAATTTTGGGATTTTGTTGGCGGCAGATATTCAATGTGGTCGGCTATCGGGTTGATTATTGCCATTGCGGCCGGATATGATAATTTTGAAAAAATGTTAGCCGGTGCTAATGCAATGGATAAGCATTTCTTAAACAGCGAAGCTGATAAAAATATTCCGCTCATCTTGGCTCTTATCAGTGTTTGGTACAATAACTTTTTTAATGTTCGCAATCATGCAGTTGTAGCCTATGACCAGTACTTAACTTATCTGCCGGCTTATTTACAGCAGCTGGTCATGGAAAGCAATGGTAAATTTGTTAATCTTGATAATAAGTTTATCAATTATCAAACATCTCCGGTGATTTTCGGTGGAGCAGGAACCGATGTTCAACATTCATTTTTCCAGATGATACATCAAGGAACCAGCTTTGTGCCTTGCGATTTTATTGTACCGGCAATTTCGCATAATGAGGTGGGTGAGCATCATGAGATTTTGCTTGCTAATGTTTTGGCTCAGAGCGAAGCTTTGATGAAGGGAAAAACAGTTGCCGAGGCGGCCAGTGAGTTAAAGTCGGCCGGAAAGTCGGTCGATGAAATAAACAGGCTTAAAAAGTATAAAAGCTTTAAGGGAAATCGTCCGTCTAATACCATAATATTCAAGAAAATTGATGCTTATGCTTTGGGTATGTTGGTGGCAATGTATGAGCATAAGACTTTTGTCGAAGGAGTTATTTGGAATATTGATTCGTTTGATCAAATGGGGGTCGAACTCGGAAAACAAATGGCTCTAAAAATATTGCCGGAATTGCAAGGAAGTCGCGAAAGCAAAGACCATGATTCCTCAACCAAAGCTTTAATCAAAATGATTAAAAAAATGAGAAAATAAATGCCGATAAGAATTCTGCCGTCAAACCTTGTTAACCAAATTGCCGCAGGTGAGGTCGTAGAGAGGCCGGCATCGGTGGTTAAAGAATTGGTGGAAAATGCATTAGATGCCGGTGCCAGCAGTGTGGAGGTTAGCTTATCCGAGGGCGGAAAAACACTAATTACCGTAACCGATAACGGCAAAGGTATGAGTGCGGAAGAACTCAGTTTGGCGGTTGAACGACATGCAACCTCAAAGTTACCTGATGACAACTTGTTTAATATCTGTTTCTTTGGTTTTCGCGGAGAAGCTTTGCCTTCTATTGCTTCCGTGTCGAAGCTAAGTATTGTAACCAGAAAAAAAGAAGATGATTCTGGGTGGAAAATTGAGGTGAACGGCGGAAAAAAATCTGAGGTAATGCCCGCAGCATATAATAAAGGAACCAGAATCGAGGTTAGGGATTTGTTTTATGCTACACCGGCAAGATTAAAATTTTTGAAAACCGCTGCGAGCGAAACCGCCGCTTGTGTAGATGTGTTGCAAAGGATAGCCTTGGCTAATCCGGAGGTTAGTTTTTCTTTGTATGCCGATGGCAAAAAGAAATTTTATTATCCTGCTGCCGCCGGTGATTTGTTTGAAGCACGAATTGAGAGACTTTCTGCCGTTATGGGCAAAGAATTCAGAGATAATGCAATATTAATCGATGCCGCACGAGAGAATCTGAAAATAAGCGGCTATATTTCGTTGCCGACACTAAATAAAGCCAATTCTTTGTCGCAATTCTTGTTTGTAAATAATCGACCGGTAAGAGATAAACTATTGCTTGGTGCGATTAAGGGTGCTTATCAAGATGTTTTGACGGCAGGACGCTATCCGATGTGTGCGTTGTTTTTTGATTTGCCGCCGGAAGATGTTGATGTGAATGTGCATCCGACAAAAGCCGAAGTCAGATTTTATGATAATAATCTGGTCAGAGGTTTATTGGTAACGGCAATTAGAAATGCTTTAGAAAGAGCTTCGGGAAAAACTTCCAATACATTGGATTTAAACAAAATTGCAGTGCCGGAATATTCAAGGCCAATGGAATTATCAGAGCCACAACCATTTGTTTTTGCAACAGGATCGAATATTTGGCAAAGTCGTCCGAATCATGCAAGCACACAAGCTGTTTTACCGGAGTTAGAGCACAAATTTTCGCTTAAAGTAGAAGCACAACCAGAGGTAAATAATGTTGAAAAAATAGGTCCGTTGGGATTAGCAAAGGCTCAATTTAACGACACTTACATTATATCGCAGACGCCGGAAAGTATTATAATAGTTGACCAACATGCGGCTCATGAACGAATTGTGATGGAAAAGTTAAAAGAAGGCCTGCGTGAGCATAAACAAGCAACACAGATTCTATTGATTCCGGAGATTGTTGAACTTAATCCGGCCGAAAAATCCAGGATTTTGGAAAATGCCGAACAACTACAGCAGTTGGGACTGGAAATTGAAGAGTTTGGAACTACGGCGGTTATAGTGCGTGAGATTCCGGCACTGCTGGGTAGTGTAGATGTCTCAGGATTGGTTCGGGATATTGCCGAACAAATGGTAGAGTGGGGCGGAGCTTTTGAACTAAAAGAGAAATTGCATCTGGTTTGTGCCACGATGGCTTGTCATGGATCGGTGAGAGCTGGTAGAAGACTTAATGCTGAGGAAATGAACCGCTTACTTAGAGATATGGAAAGGACTCCGCATTCGGGACAATGCAATCATGGTCGTCCGACTTATGTGGAACTGAAAATTAAAGATATTGCCCATTTATTTGATAGGAAATAAAAATGAGTGTGTTTATGCATGGATTGTTGGCAGCGTTGGCGGCCGGAATGTTTACCGGTCTGGGCGGATTGTGTATATTTGTAAAAAAACGGTACTCAAAATCGGAAATTAACCAACTGCTTAATTTGGCTGCCGGAGTGATGTTGGCGGCATCATTCTTTTCGCTGTTGGTACCGTCTATGAATGATATCATCAAATATGATGAGCAAAATTTATATAAAGATGCTTTGGCTTATGTGTTGTCGGTTTTTGTCGGGGTGTTGTTGGTGTGGATATTAAATCTTGTATTGCCGCACGAACATAATGCCATGGGACGGCATGGGCCGAATTTTGATGTGAAAAAAGCATGGCTGTTTATTATTGCCATAACTTTGCATAAGCTTCCCGAGGGATTGGCCGTGGGAGTTGCGTACGGAGCCGAGACAATAATTAATCCGTTGTCTTTGGTGATCGGTATTGCCGTTCATAATGTTCCTGAAGGACTTACCATCGCCATATCTTTAATTGGAGCAGGGTATTCTAAATTTAAGGCGTCTGCCGTGGCTTTTTTAATCGGCTTTATGCAGCCGATAGGGGCATTGGTCGGATTGTTGTTGATGGATATCAGCTTTAATATTATTCCTTATGGAATGGCCTTGGCAGGAGGTACGATGCTGTTTGTGGTGATAAATGAGATTTTGCCTGAAACCTATGGCATGAAAAACAGCAATAAATCTGCTGCAGCGGTGTTCTTGGGTTTTATTATAATGACTTTTATCTCAATAGTTTTTCATGAATAAAAAATAAAAAAACTGTTGACGGAAAAATAAAGTTAAGTTAAATATAAGCCCAGTGCCGAGGAGAGTTGGCAGAGTGGTAATGCAGCGGATTGCTAATCCGTCATCGGGAATACCGATGCACAGGTTCGAGTCCTGTACTCTCCGCCACTAAAAAACAGCCGTTTGCTTTGCAAGCGGCTGTTTTTTGTATTGGAGACAGGACTACCCATTTAGGAACTTAAGCTTGCTTGCATTGTAAATAAAATTCCGGTTGATTTTTTTTATAACTGTGATATGAGAAAAATGTCATCTAATTTTTATTGTTAAATCTAAAAAAATTATTTTTTTATGAAAACTTTTGCTTATATCTGTGGGTTGATTTTATGGTTTTTCATTGCCGTAATTTTGACAACTTTAATCGGTGCATTTTGCGGCTTGGTTGTCGGATGGTTCTTCGGAGACATAATTCTCGGAATCTTGTCTTGCTTGGGAATTAAAGGGTTTGCAATGTGGCAAATCGGGGCTTTCTTAGGATTTGTCGGCGGCTTCTTTAGAGGTACGACGATAAATCATAATATTCGTCAGAGCGATTTAAGAGAAAAATCAACCTATGATTTTTAAGTTATTACTTTTCAGCGATCTCGATACTTTGCGAGGTCGCTTTTTTATATTTATATTGTTTGACTTTGTTTTATTTATGAAATATTCATATGGTTGTTGAGGTAATGCGACTGATGACAGTTGTGCGATAAGGAGAAAAATTATGGATGTTGAAAAGCTTGAAAAATTAGCTGCTCTAAAGGAAAAAGGAATTCTTACGCAAAAAGAATTTGATGAGCAGAAAAAAATATTACTTAATGAAGATGATGAAAAGCCCAAAACAAAAAATACTAAAAAATCAAAAAACAGCAAAAAAACATCAATTTCTGATGATGAGGATTTATCGTTGTGGGAGTATTTTATAAAATGTACTTTTGAAAAATATGCCTCTTTTAAGGGGAGAGCTCGCAGAAAAGAATTCTTTGGATTTTATTTGTTTTATATATTAATATCTTTTGTAATTCAGTTGTTTGTTGCACTGGTTTCAGGAGGAAATCCAGAAGCAGTACAAATTATTGGTTGGTTAATCTCGTTGTTTATGTTCTTGCCTATTTTGGGTGTTACCGTCAGAAGGTTGCATGATGTTAATTATTCGGGATGGTGGGCAGCATCACCATATGTAATGGTATTCTTTGTGATATCTGCAATGCTTCTTCAAACACCGGTGCTGATGGTGTTTGCTGTGTTGGCATTTTTGATTTCTTTTGTTCCGTTGGTAGCGTGCTTTTTCAAAAGCGATATGGAGGAAAATGATTATGGCGAAGTTCCTGCAGGAGTGATAGAATAATATGGCTTTGTTACTATATTTGATTTATATCTTTTTAATCCTTTTTATTCTTTATTGGATTATTCAGGTCCCTATCAGGATAGCCAAGAGTAGGGGAGTTTCTGGAAGTGAGTTGACAACAATTTCAATATTGAGTTGGTGCGGAATTCTTTTTGTCGGGTTTACTTGGTTTATTGCCATCGTTTTGGCATTGATTTGGCAGCCGAAAGATTGGATAGATAAAAGCAAGGCTATACCCGAAAAAGAAAAAAATGCTAACAAACTTGATAGTCTTGAAATGTTGGAAAAACTTGGAAATCTTAAAGAAAAAGGGATTATAACCGAACAGGAATTTAAAAAAGAAAAAAACAAAATAATGAAGAATATAACATAATTTAATACCCCCGATTTTAGTTCGGGGGTATTTTTTAATTGTTTGCAACAAATAACTTGTTTTTGACACTTGTGCAAATGTGTTGTAGAACTCGTTTTAACTGAATAAATCAATGGAGAGTTTGTCAAATGTGGGAAAAAATCGAATATTTGTTTACTCATCATGCCGTATTGTCTCAAGAGGCAATGTGGGGCATTTTCGGCGTGGTGGTTTTGGCCTTGTTGTTTTTTGATTTGTTCTTGTTTAATCGGAAAAATGAAGTGCCGAATTTTACTCATACCTTGGTATTGTGTATTCTATACATAGCTGCTGCTTGTGTGTTCGGTGTGTTTGTTATATATGAAGAGGGCGCTGCAAAAGGTATGGACTTTTTTACAGGCTTTTTGGTCGAAAAAAGTTTGTCCTTGGATAATATCTTTATAATGTCTTTGGTGTTTGCTTCCATTGGTGTGCCGCGTCAATATCAACATCGGGTGTTGTTTTGGGGTATCCTGGGTGCTATTGTTATGAGAGCTTTGCTGATTTATGTCGGCGAAACATTAATTGCCAATTTCCATTGGGTGCTTTATGTGTTTTCTGCTGTATTGGTTTATACCGGAGCTAAAATGCTTGTGGTTAAAAACGAAGAAAATGCTGATTTTAAAGACTCGAAAATATTTAATGTAATTGCAAAAATATTTCGCGTTACCAAAAGAGTTCACGGACCGCAATTTGTAGTGAAGAAAAATAAAAAATACTATATAACTCCACTTTTGTTTGCTCTTTTGGTAATTGAAACCATGGATGTTATTTTCGCTTTAGACAGTATTCCTGCGATATTCTTGATTACACAAGATGTGTTTATTGTTTATACAAGTAACATATTTGCTATTTTGGGGTTGCGTGCTTTGTATTTCTTATTGGAAGCCGTTGTTCATAAGTTCAAATATTTGAAGCCGGCTTTGGCAATTATTTTAATCTTTATAGGACTTAAAATATTTGTACCGAAGTTGTTTGGTTTTGAGTTAGAAGCTTGGCATTCTTTGTCGGTTACTTTCGGACTTTTGTTTGCCGGTATCGCGTTTTCTATGTATAAAAGCAGAGAAAACAGACAAGCTGAATAAAAGTGAAAAAAACTCTTGCCAAAAAAATAAATGCGTATTATATTCCGCTCTGTCATTGATTGACGGGTGCGTAGCTCAGTTGGTAGAGCAACTGACTCTTAATCAGTGGGTCTGGGGTTCGAACCCCCACGCGCCTACCAATAAAAAAGGTCTCTTTATGAGACCTTTTTTTGTTGGATAGGTAATGTCGGGTTTGAACCCCAGAGGCTGGGGTTCGACTACCAGCGAAAGCGATACGGGGGTATCGCGGTGAGCGGAGCTCATGAGCGCCAGTGCAACTCGAGCCTTTTATAAAAGGCGAAGAGTAACCCTTTACGCGCCTACCAATAAAAAAGGTCTCTTTATGAGACCTTTTTTTATGGAAGAGGTTTAATGTTAGAGTGTTTTTGAGCTAAATTAAGAGTGCTTTTTTATAATATTTTGTTTGTTTCTTAATAATTGCTTGCTTTAATTTCTTTTTTTAATATACAATAAGTGCGAAAGTTTTTTAACAAGGAGATATTATCTATGAAATTTGTCAAATATACTTTGCTGGCATTACTGGCAATTATCGTAATTGCTATTATTGCAGCGTGGATCTACTTAGAGCCGTTGGTTAAGGGCGTCGTTAATAAGTTTGGTACGCAAGTAGTCGGTACGGAAGTTACTTTGGATGGTTTTAAATTACATCCCATTGATGGTGAATTGGAAATTACCGGTCTTAAAGTTGCCAATCCTCAAGGTTATAAAGAACCAAATTTGTTGAGCTTGGGCGGGGCTTTTGTCAAGGTAGATGTTAAGAGCTTATATTCCGATACTATAGTTGTCGAAAACATTAGAGTTACTGCTCCGGAAATTACTTATGAAATGCCGAATTTTACAACCAGCAATATTCAACAGATTCAAGAAAATATTGCTGAAAATACTGCTTCGACTAAAAACAAACAACCGGTTAAGGAAGAAACAACCGAAGTCAAGTCCGAGCCGGCCAAAAATGTTGTTATTCGCAATGTCTTGGTTGAGGATGGTAAACTTTCGGCTTTGACACCGTTACAAAAGAGCGGCGAGGCTTTGGTGCTGGATTTACCAGCTATCGAAATTACCGGCATCGGTGACGGTCGTAAGAATATGACTATTGACGAATCGTTGACTATCGTATTTAACAGAATTCTGTTTAATGCGACTTCTGTTGCTACGAAAGCTTTAGGAAATGTTTCCGATGCGGCTAAAAAAATTGCCGATGAAGCAGCCGAACAAGCTAAAGGCAAAGTCAAGGACGAAGCTGAAGGTTTGTTGAATAAAGTTAAATTCTGGTAGTCTTGTTCTTGGGTATAAAAAAGCATCCGAAACCGGATGCTTTTTTATTGGCGGAGAGGCAGAGATTCGAACTCTGGGTGGGCTCGCGCCCACGACGGTTTTCAAGACCGCTGCATTAAACCACTCTGCCACCTCTCCATTAGGTATGACAAAATAATTTCGTTTTGCTTTTTATATGAAACTTTTATAAAGGTCAAGATATATTTTATTATTGTATAAAAAATATTTTTTACCGGTTAAATCTTTTTTTAATTATGAAATATATAATAGTCATCATAAAGTCAAAATGGAGATGGTCGTGAAAAAAAGTGTCCTTGTAGTAGCTTGTTGTCTAAAAATTTGTATGTTATCAAGTATGGCACAGGCTGATGTTAATCCGCCTGAAGAATATTTGGACTGGTTGGATAATCTAAAAGAGGAGATGATTGAAAAAGGCATTTCTGAAAAAACAATTGAGAAAGTCTATGGAAATAATACTTTTTATCATGCTACTCCCGATGCCGTTAAAAGTGACCGTAAACAATTAGAGTTTGTTTTGACTTCGGCTGATTATATTAATCGTGTCGTTAATAAAACCAGAGTTGAAAAAGGGCAAGAATATTATATCGAATTGCAGCCATTTTTGAAAAAATTGGAAAGTGAATATAATGTTCAGGGAGAGTATATTATTGCCTTTTGGGGAATAGAAACCAATTTCGGTACCAATTTCGGCGGACATAATGTCATTGATGCCTTAACCGAGATGAGTTACGATAAAAGAAGACCGCAGTTTTTTAAGAAAGAATTGTATCAAGCCTTGAAAATAATTGATGATTGGAATGTCGATTTTAATAAAATGCAAGGCTCTTGGGCCGGAGCAATGGGACATTTTCAATTTATGCCTTCAACTTTTAATGCATATGCCGTTGATTTTAATGATGACGGAGAGATTGATATATGGGCAACATACGAAGATGCGGCGGCTTCGGCGGCAAATTATTTGACGGAAATAGGGTGGAAGAAAAATATGCCCTGGGGACAAGAAGTCGCGTTGCCGTGGAATTTTGATTATTCGTTAACCGGCAGAAATAAACCTCAATCACCTCAAAAATGGCAAAAAATCGGTGTTAAGTCGGTCGATGGCAGTAAATTGAAATTGCCGGATAGCTGTCAGGCTTCGGTAATTATACCGGAGGGTAAAAAAGGCAAGGCTTATATGATTTGTGATAATTTTTATCGAATAATGCAATGGAATCGTTCGGAAAATTATGCTCTGGCTGTCGGAATTTTGGCTGATTATATCAAGATAGGCAAAAAATGGCAAAAGATAGATGCTAATTCAGCTCCAAAGGTAAAAACCGAAGATGTGATGAAAATTCAATCTTTTATTAATAAACTTGGCTTATCAAATCTTAAAGAAGATGGTATGCTGGGGTCCAAAACTCGCGAGGCTATCAAAAAAATTCAAAAAAAAGCATTAATGCAACAAGACGGATATCCCGATTATCTGCTCCTGCACAAAATAAATAATTATAATTCCAATATCGGGTTTAGCGTGCCGGTGCCGGAAAGAAAATTACACAAGGCAAAATAAGTGCTTTACCAAAGTTAAAAAGAATTGTAGATTATAGGCGATTTTTTTAAATAGTTGTTGAGCAGATTGATGAATAGAACTAAATATGCGTCTTTGCTCCTGATTTTGTTGTTGGGAGCTTGTACCTACGGCAGAACCGATTTGGGTGATGGAAAATACACCCAAGCTTCGGCTATCACTGCACAAGGCGGAACTTATAAGGTAGGTAATCCATATAAAATTATGGGCAAATGGTATTATCCCAAAGAAGATTATCATTATTCCGAAGTGGGAATGGCTTCGTGGTATGGCTCAGATTTTCATGCCAAGACAACGGCAAACGGCGAAAAGTATGATATGTATTCTTTGACCGCAGCTCATCGTACTTTGCCTTTGCCTTCAATCGTCAAAGTTACAAATTTGGAAAACGGTCGTTCATTGGTGCTGCGGGTTAATGACCGCGGACCATATGCTAAAGGTCGCATTATCGATGTTTCGAAAAGAGCTTCTCAACTTTTGGGATTCCATACTCAAGGTACAACAAAAGTTAGAGTAGAGATAATGCCGGAGGAAAGCAAAGCCTTGAAAGCTGCGTTGCTCGGTGAAAAATATTCTCCAAATATGAAAGAAATTGAACAAACCCCACTGCCTAAAACACAACAAAAGCAGGTGTATCCTAAGGGAAGTTATTTTGTGCAGGCCGGCTCATACAGTTATGAATCCGGAGCTCAGGATGTGGCCGCAAGACTGCAAAATGTCGGAAGCACCAATATCTATTATGTTAATGTAAACGGACAAAATTATTACAGAGTCAGAGTAGGGCCTTTTAGTAATCAAGAAGAAGCAGAGGTTGCTTTGGAGGAGGTAAAAGGTGTCGGAATTTTTGATGCAAAAGTTGTATCTGATTAAGAGAGGTATAAAATGAAAATGCATAAATTTTATTTGAGTTGTGTAAGTGCCATGGTTATGTTGGCTGCGGCTAACGCTTGGGCTATTGATACCAAGGCTAAAAATATGGTGTTGGTTGATTATGACACCGGTGAATATATGTATGAAAAAAATATTACTGAGCCTATTCCTCCGGCATCTATGAGTAAACTTATGACCGTTTATATGATTTTTGATAAATTAAGAAACGGTAGCCTTTCCCTAGATGATACATTTAAGGTAAGCGAAAATGCGTGGCGTAAAGGCGGGGCTCCAAGCGGCGGTTCAACAATGTTTTTGGCTATAGGTGACGAGGTTAAGGTCGATGAGTTGCTTAAAGGTATAATCATTCAATCGGGTAATGATGCTTGTATAGTGGCGGCTGAAAATATTGCCGGTGATGAAGACAGCTTTGTTGATGCCATGAATGAAAAAGCAAAAGAATTGGGGCTTAATAATTCGCATTTTGCCAATGTTACCGGATTGCCGCATCCTGATCACAGAATGTCGGTTGAAGATTTGGCAAAATTAGCCAGACTTATAATCAAAGAATTCCCGCAATTCTATCATTTGTTCTCACAAAAGGAATTTGTTTATAACAACATTCGTCAAGGGAACCGTAATCCGTTATTGTATTCTATGCCTTATGCAGACGGGCTTAAAACCGGACATACCGAAGAGGCGGGTTTTTGTCTGACGGCTTCGGCTAAAAAAGGAAACAGAAGAATCATCGGGGTAATGACGGGGTTAAGCTCTAATAAAGAACGTTCCGAAGAAGCTGAAAAGATGATGTCTTGGGGCTTTAGGGAATATGATAATTATAATTTGGCTGAAAAAGGTAAAAAAGTTGCCGATATTCCGGTGTGGTACGGTACATCTAAAACAGTGCCGCTGGTAATCTCTCAGGATGTGGTAAAAACTATTAAAAAAAGTGCCAGAAATCAGGTGAAAATGATAGTATCTTATGATAAGCCGGTAAAAGCTCCGATACAAATGGGACAACAGTTAGGGGTGTTAAAAATTGAGGCACCGGATATGCAAACAACTGAAGTTCCGCTGGTGGCCGGACAAACCATTAATAAAGTCGGACTTTGGGGTAAGATGGTAGATAATTTGAAATATCTTTTGACCGGAGATATGTAGTAATGACGGGTAAGTTTATTACTTTTGAAGGTGGTGAGGGGTGTGGAAAATCAACCCAAATCAAACTGCTATCAGAATATCTTAAACAAAAAGGTTATGATGTCGTCACAACAAAAGAACCCGGCGGTACCGAGGTGGGACAAGAAATCAGGAAGCTTTTGGTGTGCGGTGATAAAGATAAGTTTGATGATGTGGCTGAAATGCTACTCTATTTTGCCGACAGAAGAATTCACTTAACCAAAAAAATTTGGCCGGCTTTGGAAAAAGGTAGTATCGTACTGAGTGATAGATACGCCGATTCAACAATGGCTTATCAATATTACGGTTATAACAAAAGAATTCAAAAAAGCAGACTCAATGATATGTATAAAATCGTAGCCGGAGATTTTAAACCCGATTTGACATTAATTTTAGATATTGATGTCAAAAAAGGTTTGGCACGTTCTTATGCTAAGGCTAAAACCATGGAAGTAAAAGAATTAAGGTTTGAGGGCAGAGAGCTGGAGTTCCATGAAAATCTCAGACATGGTTTTTTAGAGATTGCTAAGGAAAATCCGGAAAGATGCGTAGTACTGAATGCTGATAAAACGATTGAGGAATTACATCAGGATGTGATTGATATCGTAAAAGAAAGGTTGGGATTATAATTTTGCCGATGGAAGAAAATATATCTTTTGCACCAAAAGACAATGCTTTCTTGTTGGGGCACGAGACAGCAGAGAAGATGTTTTTGGAAGCATGGAAAAGTAATTCTTTGCATCAGGCGTGGTTAATATCGGGATTAAAAGGCGTCGGCAAAGCAACATTTGCTTATAAAATTGCTCGATTTGTCATTAATGCCGATGAAAATAATCGCTCAAATTATAATTCAATTGATGTTTCTTGTGATAATGAGATATTCAAACAAATAGCTCATGGATCTTGTCCGGATTTTAAATTGTTGGAAAGAAGTTATATCAAAACCGAAAAACAAAAAATTATTAAAGCAATAAAAGATGGTAATTATCTTTCTGATGATGAGCTTAAGGATTTGAAAAAATCTGCTGTTATTTCAGTTGATGATGTGCGTACGGTTAATGACTTCTTGTCTAAAAAATCAGCCAACGGTAAATGGCGAGTGGTGATTATTGATAGCGTCGATGATATGAATACCTCTTCGGCAAATGCTATTTTGAAAATTTTGGAAGAGCCGCCGGCAAAGACATTGATGCTTTTGATTTCGCATAATCCGGCAAGATTGTTGCCGACGATAAAGTCACGCTGCATAAAAGTCGAGTTAAAGCCTTTGCAAGATAATCAAGTGGCGAGTTTGTTGCGGCGATATAGGCCAAATTTGAGTGAGGCTATTATTAAAAAAACTGCCTCTATGGCCGGAGGAAGTATCGGAAAGGCAATATCTTATGCCGATGGGGAAGCAACCCAATTTTATGACGGAATTTATGCCTTAGCCACAAAAGGAAGAAATTTTAAGGTTTCCGAGATGTTGGATTTTTGTGATGAGGTTAGTAAATCAGATGAAAATTATGATTTGTTCAAAGAACTTATTTTAAAGTTCTTGAGTGAACAAGCCAAGGCTTTGAATAAAGTTGAAGAAACTGCGGATATGTTTGATAAAACCACAAAAATTTTTGTTGAAACCGAAAGCCTTAACCTTGATAAAAGGGTAGCAGTGATGAACATAATGACTAACATTTGTAAGATATATTAGAGAGAAGATAAATGTTGGCAGACAGTCATTGTCATTTGGAAAACAACGAAAAACTTCCGGAAATCATACAAAAAGCCGCAGATAACGGAGTGGGGATAATTCTTGATGCCGGAAGTAATATTGATCATATTAACGAGCATTTGGATATTACCAAAAAATATGAAAATGTTTATACCGCAGCCGGAGTGCATCCTCACAATGCTAAAGAATTTGCTCAAGTTACGGCTGAAGATATTTTGAATTATACTAAAAATCCAAAAGTAATTGCCATAGGTGAGGCGGGTTTGGATTATTTTTATGATTTTGCGCCTAAAGATTTGCAAAAAAAGGTATTGGAACAAAACATTAAGGCGGCACAAATAAGCGGTTTGCCGTTGATTATTCATAATCGAGATTCCGATGATGATATGATAGAAATGTTGCAAAAAATGTACGAACGACATAAATTTAAGGCGATAATTCATTGTTATTCATCATCTTGGCGGTTGGCTGAAGCGGCTCTTGATATGGGTTTTTATATTTCGGCTTCCGGTATTATTACTTTTAATTCAGCGGCAGAAATAAGAGAAAATTTTGCTAAAATTCCGCTTGATAGACTGCTGGTGGAAACAGATTCTCCTTATTTGGCTCCGGTGCCTAAAAGAGGACAGGAAAATGAACCGGCAAATGTTAAATTTACGGCTCAAAAGTTAGCGGAAATTAAAAATGTCAGTTTTGATGAAATTGCAAAAATAACAACAGAAAATTTTAAGAGGTTGTTTGAACTATGAGTGGTAGTGTATTGTTTTTAGGTGCGGGGGCTTCTCCGGGTGTGCCGTCGCTTAGTTGCGGTTGGGGAGCTTGTAATCCTAATAACCCTAAAAATTTACGAAGAAGGACTTCTACACTTTATGAAATAAACGGAGTGAAGATATTAATTGATACTTCGCCGGATTTGCGAATTCAGCTTATTGATAACCATATAACTTATTTGGATGGTATTTGCTATACTCATGCGCATTCCGATCATTTGTACGGAATTGATGAGTTGAGAGAAATTAACCGAATAACCTGTAAGCCATTGGATATATTTGCTCCCGAAGTGGTGATGAAGGAAATAAAAAGAAGATTTGAATATTTGCTGCTTGATAAAAAAAGCGATGATTTTTATTTATCAAAGCCGGGGTTGTTGCCGCATGTAATCAAGCCAAATCATGTGTTCTATATAAAAGATGTGAAGATAATGCCGCTAAAGCTGTTGGGGCATAATATGCCGTCTTTTGGTTATATTTTAAATGATGAGGTGGTTCATATTGCCGATTTCAAAACCTTTTCAAACTCCGCAATAAAACAAATTGTTGAGATAAAGCCAAAATTATTGGTTTTGCCGTTGACAATAATTGAACATCACCGTTATCATATCGGTCTAAGAGAGGCTTTGGATTATATAAAAAAAATTAATCCGAAAATGGTGGTGTTAAACCATATGGCCAGTGAATGCGATTATGATTTTGTTAATGAAAATACGCCGAAAAATGTATATCCGGCATATGATAATATGAAAGTTGAGTGGTAAAATGTTGTGTATATATCATTTGGCTGATCATGACGGTAAAGGGTCTGCAGCCATCGTGAACAGAAAATTTAAGAATGTGGAATTCTTGGGGCTTAATCATGATATGGAAGTTCCGCTTGATGATATATTGAAACATGACCAAATTGTTATATGCGATATTTCTCTGCCGCTTGAAGTGATGTTTAGGCTCAATGATGAAAAAGATTTGACCTGGATTGACCATCATGCTTCGGTAATTGAAAGATATGAGGAAGCAATTAAATCAGGCGACAAAAAGGAAATCAAGGGGATAAGACGCAACGGAACGGCTGCTATCATGCTGACTTGGGAATATTTTTATCCTGATGAGGAAATTCCTGAAGGGGTAAAACTTCTGGCATTGAATGATATATTTGATTTAAGAGATAAAAGAGTGCGTCCGTTTGAATATGCTTTTCAATCTTTGGGGGTTAATAAACCTAAGGATAATACTTGGAAAGATTTGTTTTCAGGAAAACTTAATGTCGATGAAATGGTAAAAAAAGGCGAGGCTATTTTATCTTATATCAAAAATCGCAATCATCGTCTATGCAAAGCCATGTCTTTTGATACCGAATATATGGGGTATAAAGGAATTTGTGCCAATATGCCGCAAGGGTATTCCGAGTTTTATGACGGGGTTAAAAATATTAAAAATTATGATTTTATGTGCAACTTTTTTATGAACGGAAAAAATACTTGGAATTTGTCTTTTTATACGGCAAAAGATAATGTCGATGTCTCAAAAATAGCCGAGACTTTCGGCGGCGGCGGACATAAAAAAGCAGCCGGAGCATCGGGATTGAAAAAATTGCCGGACTTTTTGCTTAACGGAACGCCTCATAAGGATTAAAAAAATAAAGCGTCATTTGCAATGACGCTTTATTTTATATTTTCAATTATTCATCATCTATGTCATTTAAGATGATTGGGTTATTGAAAACAGTTCCCGAGCGGATGGTGTTGTGGCGTCCGATATGGGACAGAGGTTCAATAGAGCAATCGTTACCAATGATGGTTTCGGCACTAATTACGGTGTTGTCTCCGATTTTAGTGTTATGTCCGATAATTACTCCGGAACAGATTTTACAATTTTTACCGATGGAAACATTGTTTCCGATAATTACATTGGTAAAAATTACACTTCCTTTACCAATTTTGGTTTTGTTGCCGATGCAGGTTTTTGACTTGTCATAAAACTCAACCCCTATAAAACAAGTTTCGGCATTGGTCGTTTTTGTTGCCATAGCAGAATAATTTTAAAGTTATACAATAGGTAGTTTTGTGTTAACTTATTATGTCGATTTTGTCAAGCATAAGTTAAAAAGTAGTGACGACAGTGTTTTTTTTACTTGAGAATTATATCAAATGTTGTAAATTACAAAAGTTAAAAAACAACAATAAAAACAGGAGTATAAAAATGTCTAAAATCTTGGTTACATCAGCTTTACCGTATATAAACGGCGTTCCTCATTTGGGTCACATGGTCGGCTGCCTTTTGCCTTCCGATACTTATGCTCGTTTTATGCGAATGATGGGAAACGAGGTCTTATACATTTGCGGTACCGATGAACATGGCACAACATCCGAAGTAGGAGCTTTGAAAGCCGGTATGGATGTGCAGGCATATTGTGATATGAATCATAATCGCCATGCACAGACTTATAAAGATTTTAATTTATCTTTTGACTTTTTCGGTCGTACTTCAACCGAAGAAAATAAAGAGATGACTTATCATATTTTTGAACAACTTGATAAGAACGGTTTTATTGATGAAAAGACGGTTAAACAAGTGTATTCGGTTGATGATAAAATGTTTTTGGCCGACAGATATATCGTCGGTACTTGTCCTTACTGCGGTTATGACAAAGCTCGCGGCGATCAATGCGAAAATTGTACCAAAGTATTGGATCCTACCGAGTTGATTGATGCCAGAAGTGCTATTTCGGGATCTAAAAATTTGGAAGTGAGAGAAACTAAACATTTATTCCTTAACTTACCAAAAATTGAGGATAAATTAGAAGCCTGGTTAAAAACCAAAGAGCCGTTCTGGCCCGATGTTGCTTATACGATTGCCAAAAAATGGCTTAAAGAAGGTTTGCAAGAAAGATGTATTACCCGCGATTTGAAATGGGGTTTTCCGGTTAATAAAAAAGGTTATGAGGATAAAGTCTTTTATGTTTGGTTTGATGCTCCAATCGGGTATATCGGAATTACCAAACAATGGGAAGAAGAAAAACCTCAAGAACGAAACTGGAAAGACTGGTGGCTTAATCCGCAAAATGTCAGACATGTTGAGTTTATGGGGAAAGATAATGTGCCTTATCACTCAATCACTTTTCCGGCAACCCTGCTAGGTACCGGTGAAAATTGGACACAAGTCGATTTCTTAAAAGGTATGAGCTATCTTACTTATGAGGGTGGAAAATTTTCTAAGTCAGAAAGACGCGGAATCTTTGCCGAAGATGCAGTTAAAGAATTTCCGGCAGATTACTGGAGATATTGGCTGATGTCCAATGCTCCGGAATCTTCGGATTCTTCATTTTCTTGGGATTTGTTTGCCGGTGCGGTTAATAAGGACTTAAACGGTGTGTTGGGTAACTTTGTATCCAGAGTGCTTAAAATGACGGCTTCCAAAATTGGCGATAAAGTTCCTGAAGGCGGAGATAATTCTAAAGCTGATGAAGATTTAATTGCTGCTTTGCAAAAAAAAGTGGATGACTATATCAAGTATATGGAAGAAATGGAATTTCGCAAGGCTTTGGCTGAGTTAAGAGCTATTTGGGTGGAAGGAAACAACTATATATCCGCTGAAGAGCCTTGGTCAGTTATTAAAACCGATGAACAAAGAGCTAAGGTCATTTTGAGAAATTGTATAAATTTGATTCGTATTTATGCGTTGCTTTCGGCTCCGATTATGCCTGAAACTTCACAAAAAATATTGGATAAGCTCCATGCAAATTCTATCATTATCAAAGATTTTGATGTCAGAAAAGAAATGAACTTCTTTAAGGGGGGAGAAAGCTTTGATGTGGGGGATATGCTCTTTGAAAGAATTACGCCGGAAAGAATTGAGGAATTAAAGGTTAAATATGCAGGTGCAAAATAATGCTTTCCCGTAAAAGAAAAAATGAAAACAATGTCATAGGACCAAGCACCGGATGGATGAAGTGGATTAACAGATTTTTTAGGTTTATCTTATATCCGTTTATCCATCCAAAGGCTTTTGTCATACTGCTAGTATTGGTTCTGGCTGCCGTAATCGTATGGCCAATATCTCAAGGTGTGCAGCCCGAAGATTTGAAAAAGTGGTATGGTGAAAAGTATAATCAGTATTCTGATGTAGTTAGATCTCATATTGCAGGTAGTTATTTGGAAAAAATAATTCCGGACAAAAAGAAAATAAATGACAATGTTGCTCCCGTAGTCAGGCCAAAATTTGAAGCTCCAAAACAGAAGATGGCTGATTATAAATCACCTCAAAAAAACAGACGCAAAGCGTTCCAAAAAGTTGAGATAAATAAAGATAAACAAAATGTCGAGGTGAGAAAACGAGTCAGCTCTTCTTATAATGGTCCTGATTTTAAAAGAAATAACTCTTTGGATTTGAATTATTTGGAAAATCCTAGAAAAGTCAGCGGAGTATTGGAAGTGGTGAATGCTAACGAGGTTATGCTCGGAGCTAGAAGACTTTTCTTGTATGGGATATATGTGCCGCCATCATCGGATAAAGGACTTAATGCCGAGATATTTTTAAGAAAAAATTATGGCGGTAAAAATGTCGATTGTTATATAGGTGCTTATGCCAAATCAGGGCAGGGTACGGCTATTTGTGTTATTGATGGTATAAATATTAATCAAAAACTAGTCGATGCAGGATTTTCACAAAATGTAAGTCTGTTCTAAAGGAGAATATACCAATGTGGCAGCCGATTTGGATGATTTGCGGGTACTTCGTCAGTCTGTTGGGAATCGCTATGCTGTTTCCGGCTGCAGTCGATATTTATTATAATCACACCAAGTGGTCTATATTTGTAAGTTCGGCTATTGTTTCGTTGTTCATCGGTGTTTCTTTGTTTTTGGCAAATCGCGGGAAAATTAAAGATATATCAATACAGCAGGCTTATTTGATAACGGCAATAAGTTGGGTCGCGGTGACAGTACTTGCAGCCGTGCCATTTATGTTTTACGGTACACATTGGACAGAAGCTTTGTTTGAAGCGGCATCGGGAATTTCTACAACCGGAGCTTCCATATATGCTGATGTCGAGAGTTTACCAAAATCGATTTTATTGTGGCGTGCACTACTTAATGGTTTGGGCGGCGTGGGAATTGTTATTTTTGCAATTGCAATGCTACCGTTTTTGGGAATCGGCGGAATGCAGATATTTCAACGCGAAAACTCCGATGTAAATGAAAAGTTTTTGCCTAAAATAAGTTATATTGCCAAAAGGATTATCTCGGTTTATTTGTTATTGATGATAGCTTGTATTTTATCTTTGAAATTGGCAGGAATGGGTTGGTTTGATGCGGTTTGCCATTCTTTGTCTACCATATCAACGGGAGGATTGTCGACTAAAAATACTTCTATCGGATTTTTTAAGAGTGCTGACATTGAATGGATTATAACGCTTTTTATGTTTTTAGGGGCTTTGCCCTTAACTTGGTATCATAGCTTGATGTTTACCAAAAGTATTCATTCGCTGCGTTCATCCCAGGTGGTGGTATTTGTTAAAATTTTGGTTTTTTATATAACGATAATGACTGTTTGGTTGATTTGGAATGATGTTTATGATTTTGGTGATGCCATAAGATATGCGGCGTTTAATGTTATATCAATTGTTACTTCTACGGGATTTAATTCAACAGATTGGTTGAAATGGGGCTCTTTTGCGGCAACGGCTTTTGTGATATTTGCCTTGACCGGCGGGTGTGCCGGTTCAACATCCGGCGGTATAAAAATGTTTCGTTGGCAAGTGGTGGCGGCACAGCTTAAAAAGGTTTTTGTTACAACAACCGAACCTAATCGTTTAATGCCGTTGAAAATAGGTAATGCCGTTATAAGTTCTGATGTCGCAAATTCGGTATTTGTATTTTTTGCGGCTTATGCTTTTTCGGTAGCTATAATATGTTCATTGGTAGCTGTGAGCGGTATTGATTTTGCAACGGCTTTTGGTGCGACAATCGCTTGTATTACTAACTCCGGTCCCGGAATTACCGAAAATATAGGACCATCCGGAAGCTATGCCGGGCTGAGCGATTTTGTGAAACTGTTGCTTGCTTTCACTATGATATTGGGTAGATTGGAAGTATTGACAATATGGGTGTTATTTACCAAAGGCTTTTGGCGATAGTCATTTCTAGCTTATTCGGTTTGAATTGAGCTTGCCGTATCGGCAGTATCATCAGATATAGTCGGAACTTGAACGGCTTCCGCAGGAACTGATAGCAGTTCGTCTTCGGCGATAAATTCCTCTTCTTCATATTCAGTCGGTTCTGCAATCGGCTGAGATGTAGCTTCAGCTGGGGCTGTTGTGTTTTCTTCCACCTCAAGAGATTCTACTTTAATGGCTTTTTTGCGAGGTTTCATAGGTATAGTATCGCGTAAAGCAAGTTGTTCCTCGGACAGCGTTTGTCCAAGGTTTTGTGTGGTGTTGTAGCATTTGAGCAACCATACATCATAAATAGGGTGTTCGACTGCGTTTAGTGCCGGAGTCGATGAAAACATCCAGCCTTTGAATATGTTAATAGGTTCATCGGTTTTATAATTGTCAACTACATCAACAAAAGCAGTATTTTCGGGAGTTTCTTCCGGAGACTTGGTAATGCATTTACGAACCAAAATGGAAAAACTGCCGAAATTGGCAATGCCGTTAACCGGAACATCTATTTCGCTTACACGGCCGGTTATCTTGTCCATAGCTTGCATACGAGCTGTATTGGCAGCTATATCTTCGGCATATGATATGTTGCTGCCAGAAAGTAATATGAGGGAGGAGGTCAGAAAACTCTTTAGCTTATTGTTCATCGCCGGTAACCATAAAAATTACTTCTCCAACCAAATCTTCTATCGTTTTGAAATCTTTGGTGTTGGTCATCGAATCGCCGTCTTTTAAGATTTCTTGGGTATGACCGGGGTCAATTTTTATAAATTTGTTGCCGATAAGTCCGTCAGCAACAATAGAGGCAACACTGTCAGAGGGAAGCTTAATTTCCGGAGAGATACTCATAATGACATTAGCCGTGTAATCTGTTTCATCAAGGTTTTGGCCTACGACGGTGCCAATTTTGATGCCGTTAATGCGGACATCGGAACCGACATTCAAACCTCCGACTTTTAAAAATTTTGCCGTGATGTTATAACCTTTAACGACTTGTAAGTCTGATACATTATATGCAAAATAGCAAAACAGGGCAGCTACGGTTAAGACCAATATTCCCATAATTGTTTCGACAGGTCTTTTATACATAAAAAAATCAGTTTTTGCCATCTTCAGAGGTCTCCTTTTTATTTTGTCTTTTGGCTTTACCTATGCCTATAATTCTTTCAATAAGTTCTTCTATTACCATAGCATCTTGGGTGTATGAAAATTCACCACCGGGAGCAATCATGTCTTCAGAACCGCCAGGTTCAATTTCAATGTATTTGGCACCCATAACGGCAGAGCTAACTATAGCAGCTGAGCTGTCGTCCGGAAGTTGGATTTTTTCATTAATTTCGAGTGTCATTATTGCTTTGAAGTCATTATCAAGTTTGGCTCCGACGACTCTTCCGATGTCCATTCCGGCAAGTCTGACCGCATCTCCGACCATAAGACCGTCGGTACGATTAAATCGGGCATATACTTGATAGTAGTTGCCGCCACCTTTGTGCGTAATTTCGTCGCGTGAAAATAAGACGGCAAAAAACGCAACCAATACAACCAAAAGGACGGATAAACCGACTTTTAAGTTTTTGGTTTCTTCTTTATTATAGGTCTCTAGAATTTTCATCTGGTTAATATTCCGTGTTTAATATAATTCTCGTCACCCCTTATACATTATTTTATTTGCTTTGTCATCAAAGATTTTGAAAAATAAAAATAATTGTTAAAATTTTAAAATTATCTGTTATGATGGAGCGTGGTTTGCAAAGGATTAACAATATGTTGATGGTAAAAAATCTATCCAAGTCACTGGAAAATAACAAAATATTGGATAATATTAACTTTGAGCTAAAAGATAAACAAATAACCGCATTGTTGGGGGTGAACGGTGCCGGAAAAACAACTTTAATGCGTTGCTTGGCCGGAGTTTACGAACCTGATGCCGGCAGTGTGGTTTTCGATAATTTTTCAGTGAAAGATAATAGAAAAAAATATTTGCAAAATATTGCTTATGTGCCGGAATTAGGTGGGTTGTACCTTGATATGACGGTGTTTGAATATTTAACATTCATTGCCGCACTCAATGGCGGTTGCGATAAAAAAATATTTGCTCAAACCGTTAAAGCTCTTGAATTAGAATCGGTCATTGATAAAAAATGTGCGGCGCTTTCGAAAGGTTATAAAAAAAGAACAGCTTTGGCAGCAGCACTGCTTAAACAACCCAAACTTTTGATTTTGGATGAACCTACGGAAGGATTGGATCCCAAGCAAAAAATTGCGTTGCGTAAATTGCTTAAAAAATATGCCGAAAATAATACAATTTTGATTTCGACTCACATTATGGAAGAGGTCTCGGCTCTGGCATCACATATAATATTGATAAATAAAGGACAAATCATTTGTGATGCTCCGGAAAGTGAAATACGAAAAGTGGTTCCGGATGGAAATTTTGAGTTGTTGTTTTCTAATCTTGACGGAGATATGCAGTGAGAGATTTTGTAAATAACATGATAGTTTTCTTTTTAAAGGAATTTAAATCATTTTTTCAAAACAAAATGATTTATGTGCTATTGCCGATATATTTGGTTATTAACTTTACAACCGTTATATATTTTTCTGACTTTTTGAGCGTCGCAAGTTCGTCAATGCAACAATTTTTTCTTTTGCAGCCAAGAATTTTTTTAATATTTGTACCGGCCTTGACAATGAGAATCTGGGTGGAAGAATATAAAAATAATACATGGGAAATTTTGTTGTCTCAACCGATATCCATTGCAGCGGCAGTAATTGGAAAATTTTTGGCAGTGTGGGCCGTTACCGGAATTATGTTGTTGTCATCTACGGTATTGTGGGGAATTACGGCTTGGTTCGTCGGTTGTGATAATGTTTGGGTTTTAACTAATTATTTGATGACATTTTTGATAATAGGAATTATGTGTGCCGTGAGTGCTTGGGCAGGAGCTTTGTGTTTTAACTATGTCGGTGCTTTTTTATTATCTTGGGCTTTTTTGGCAATATTATTTGCGGTCAATTTTGATAATTTGATAAACAAAATAATGGCGGTGTTTGTTGATAATTTTAATGCCAGAGTTTTTTCTGATTTTGCGGAAATAGCGGCAAGTCTTGTCAGCGGAGAAATAAAAACGGCCTTTATATTTTATGCCATTGCACTTATTGCGGCAGCATTGTGGGCAAATGTGGTCGCTGTTGAGTATAAAAGGAGTGAAAAATAATGCCGAAGTGGTCAATAAAAATAGTCATGGCCGTGTTTATTGTCGGCATAGTAATTGTGTCAGTGGCGGCCGGCGTGGTCGGAAATTTGGTATTTGGCAACAGTAGTGTCGATGTGACAAAAGAGAAGGTTTACTCTTTGTCGCAACAATCGAAAAAATTTCTGGATAAGAATAATGATTTTTTGTTCATAAAATTATATGCGGCGGAAAATTTAACGCAAAAAGACCCGAGATGGAAAAAATATTTGGCTCAGGTTATTAAATTGGCTGAAACATATGAAAAAGAGAGCAATGGCAAAATTAAATTTGCTTTCGTTAAAGTAAAGCCGTTTGCCAATACTCAAGCTGAAGCAGAGAAAGTCGGAATCAAAGAGTTTTCGTATCCAAGCGGAGAAAAATATGCTTATTTCGGAATGGTGCTGGCTAATGAAAAAGGTAAATTTATTACCATACCCAGGTTTAGATTTGAAGATTTTGCATATATTGAAAATTTAATTACTCGAAACCTGTCATGCTTGACAACCAAAGAAAGTAAAAATGTTGGTATAATTTCTCCGGCCTTTAATGTGGCAGCCAAACAAACATATTTTGGAATATCCGAAGAATGGCCGTTTGTGACAGCACTCAGAAAAAACGGCTATAATCCGATTGCACTTGATGATGTTTCAAGAGGAATAAATCCTAATTATGATGCCGTGGTTGTGTTTTATCCAATGTCGTTGGATAATTTGACAATTTATTCTATTGATCAATATCTGATGAGGGGCGGAAATGTTATAATGTTTCTTGATGCTTTTTCCGAAAATAGATTTGCCGATGCCGATCAGTATACAAATTATGTGAGCGGAATGGATGAGTTTTTGGAAAATTATGGTATAAAATATTCTGCTGATTTATTGGTGGGAGATAATGAATATAATCGTAACTTGGTGTTGGATGGAGAGAAAATAAATTATCCGTTGCGACTTGTCGTTACAAAAGAAAATTTTAGTAAGCATAAAATAAATGAAAATATTAATTCATTACAGCTTAATCACAGCGGATTTTTAAAGTATCAGAATATGCCAAATCTTACAACCAATGTGTTGTTCACTACTTCGGAAAACAGTGGAATAATGCCGGTTGATAAAATGAGATATCTTGATTATGATGTCTTTGTTGAAAACTATCAAGCGACAAAACAAAAATATCCTTTGGCAGTGCTGGTTGAAGGTAAATTTAAGTCTATGTTTAATGCTCCAATTTTTAATAATCCGGAATTGATTGCAAAAAGTTTGCCTTTCTTGATTATGCCATTGAAAGAAGGAAAACTCTTGATTGTGGCTGATAGTGATATGATGGGTGAAAATTTGTGGAATGCAAATTATGCAAAAAATCATGATACCAACGGTGAGTTATTTACTTCTGATAATTTGCAATTTTTATTAAACGCTCTTGACTATATGACGGGTGCTGATTATGTATCGGTTCCGCTCAGAAAAAGAATGATTAAACAAATGACATGGCTGGTATTTTTACAAGAAATGGCTGCGCAAAAATATGCTCAAGAAAAAAATGATGAGCAGAAGAAATTAATCGACGCACAAAAAAAATTGGCCGAGTTGGCCTCTCAGATGAAAATCACAGAATTGAGTTCCGTCAAAAAAATCAAAGAAACAGAACAGTTGCAGCGAGAATTGGATAGGCATAAAAATAATCTGGAAAAAATCAATTACGATATCGAAAAAGAGTATAATAAACTATTTGCCTCGTTTGTTTGCTTGTTGATTGTGGTGCTACCTGTGGCGGTTACCTTGCTTTTAGCACTTTTGTACGGAGTATACAGTAAAAATATTGTGAAAAAAGCCATGATGAGGGATGATAATGAGTAAAAAAAATTGGTTGGTGTTATGTGGTATAATAATTGCCTGTTTGATGATTGCTACATGGGCAATTTGGTTAAAACAAAAAAGTAGTAGCAGTGATTTGCAAGGAAAGTTGGTCTTTGCCGCAACATACAACGAAGGTAGCAAAGTGGATAAGATTATAATTTCCGCAAAAGGTGAGAATGTAATATTACGACAGAAAGATAGCTTTTGGTTGATTGAAAATATCAACGATTATTTTGCTGATTTTAGATTGATTCATTTGTTTTTATCTACGGTAAATAACAGCATGTATATGATGAAAATACCCTATAATAAAAATGGTTTTAATGATTACGGGTTGCAAAATCCAGATGAGCAAAATGAAAATAGCGGAATATTGATTAAGACTTATGCCGATGGCAAAAAATTAGATGAAGTCATTGTCGGAAAAAAAGCCGAAAATAAAGGCTATTTTTATTTAAGAAAGGTCGGTGATAAAAATATTTGGTTAGTAGACGGTAATTTTAGTTTGCCGACCAAATCTCGGTCTTGGTTGCTTAATCCGATTTTATCCGTGCCGCAGGATGCGGTAGAAAGTATTACGGTGGCAAAAAATTATATACAACGGGATAATAAAAATGCTTATTTTTTTAATGAGAAAGGAAAAAAAATAACTGCGGAACCTTTGCTTAATGCTTTGTACGCATTGAATATTGTTAATGCCGTTAAACAAAAGACAAATAATGAACCTGTGCGTGTTATAGATATAATAACTTTTTATGGATTGGAATATATCGTTAAATTATATGAAAAAGATAAAAAAATATGGGCCGCGATAGATTTAACAACAACATCATTACCAATGTCACAAGTCAAAGAATATGTGCTCGAAAACAGCTTTCTTTATGATGGCTGGATGTTTGAAATAGCCCCCGGTCAAGCTCATATATTGCGCGATTTTAGATTGGAATAAAAGAATATCTCGTTAAAAAAAATTGCAATTCATAATAAATTAAAATAATATCAGTGGCGATAGTAGGTTAAATGTTTTATGGTGATTTATGATAAAAAAAATAAAAGATAAAATAAAAAAATCGCAGATGGTTCGCGATTATTCAAAAATGTGGAAATATGTGAAGCCGTACTGGGGCAGGGCACTGTTGGCAATAGTAATAACTATTCCAATCGGTGCGATGGATGCGGTTATTGCGTGGGCTTTGAAACCATATATGGATGTGGTTATGGTGGAAAAAGGGACACAATATACAGCACTTATTCCGTTGGCGATTATTTTGTTTACTTTGGTGCAAAGTATATTTAACTATGTGTCTACATACCTAAATACTTGGGTGGGGCAGAAGGTCTCCATGGGGCTAAAATTAGATTTGTTTAGAAAGCTTTTGCACTATAATGCTGCCTTTTTTGACAAGAGAAATTCGGGAGAGATTATTTATCGCTTTAATGGTGATGTCGATACAAGTTGCAGCGGATTATTGGCCAATCTTAAATTATTTACAACGAGATTGTTTTCATCAATAGCGTTGGTTGCCGTGTTATTTTATAATTCTTGGCAGTTGGCAATCGTAGCTGTAATCGTGCTGGGCGCGGCTTTGTATCCGTTGATGTTGGTTAAGAAAAAGATTAAGCCAATCGTTGATAAGACAGTCTTTACAGGTTCGGAGGTCGTGACCCATTTTAATGAGACTTTTAGCGGTAACCGAATTATAGCTTCGTATAATCTTTATGATTATCAAACCGGAAGATTTAAAGATGCATTACAGAAATGCTTTAAACTCGGTATTAAAATGACACAACGCACCGGTATTATGTCGCCGATGATGCATTTTATTGTGTCTTTAGGCGTGGCCGCGGTTATTTGGTTGGGCAGTTATTTGATTGTTACGCATGAAATAACTGCCGGAAACTTTGTTTCGTTTATTGCCGCACTGATTATGCTATATACTCCGATTAAAAACATCGGAAATAACTACAATGCCGTACAAGTAGCACTATTGGCTATGGACAGAGTGTTTGAGCTTTTGGAAGGAACTCCCGATATTATCAATCGAGAGAATCCGGTGATTATGAAAGGGCTTAAAAAAGGTGTCGAGTACAAAGATGTTTGCTTTGAATATGAGCAAGGAAAGCCGATATTGAAACACATAAATCTTAAAATCAAAAAAGGTGAAACAATAGCATTTGTCGGTAATTCCGGAGGCGGTAAGACCACAATGGTGAACTTGCTGCCTAGATTTTATGATGTGTCGTTCGGAGCTGTTTTGTTTGATGGGGTAGATGTAAGAGATATAGAATTGGATTCTTTGAGAAATAATATTGCGATAGTCTTTCAAGATAATTTTCTGTTTTCGGGTACTATTCGTGATAATATTATGCTCGGAAACGAAAAAGCCTCTGAAAAACAAGTTATGGAGGCGGTTAAAAATGCTTGCTTGGATGAGTTTATAGCCGGATTGGATAAAGGGCTTGATACCAATATCGGTGAAAGGGGTGTGTTACTCTCAGGCGGACAGAAGCAAAGAATCGCCATTGCCAGAGCGTTCTTAAAAAATGCTCCGATTGTTATTTTGGATGAGGCAACATCGGCTTTGGATAATAAGTCTGAAGCCGTGGTACAACAAGCAGTCGATAATTTGATGAAAGATAGAACGGTGTTTATTATTGCTCACCGTTTATCAACCGTTAGGAATGCCGATAAAATTGCCGTTATCAATTACGGAGAGTTGGTGGAGATTGGTACTCATGACGAGCTCATCGAAAAAGAAGGTTCAATTTATGCTTCGTTGTATCATTCGCAGTTAAAGTAATTAAGTATGAGGTTTGCCGATGAGGGTAAACCTTATTTTAATAATTGGACGGTACAATGCAAAATTGTGGTAATTTTTATAAGAAAGGTCTGTAACAATGACAAATAAAACAGTCAAGACAGCAAAAGATTTGGAAGCCTTGATTAAAAAAGTTAAGGAAGCTCAAAGAGTTTTTGCGACTTTTGATCAAGAAACCGTAAATAAAATCTTTAAGGCTGCCGCAACCGCCGCCGATATGGCGCGTATTCCTTTGGCTAAAATGGCCGTCGAAGATACCGGTATGGGTGTGGTGGAAGACAAGATAATTAAGAATCATTTCGCCTCGGAATATATCTATAATAAATATAAAAATGAAAAAACTTGCGGAATTATAAAATCTGATAAGACAAACGGCGTAAAAATCGTGGGCGAGCCGTTGGGAGTTATTGCCGGTGTTGTTCCTACAACCAACCCGACTTCTACGGCTATATTTAAATCTTTGATATGCTTAAAGACCAGAAATGCAATCATCTTTTCTCCGCATCCGAGAGCTAAAAAATCAACAATCGAGGCAGCTAAAGTTGTATACGAAGCAGCCGTTAAAGCCGGTGCGCCAGAAAATATTATCGGATGGATTGATGAGCCGTCTATTGAGTTGACTGATTTGTTGATGACGCATCCTGATATTGACGGAATTTTAGCTACCGGCGGTCCGGGCATGGTTAAGGCTGCTTATTCCTCCGGTAAACCGGCACTGGGCGTCGGGGCCGGTAATGTGCCTGCAATTATCGATGAAACCGCCGATGTAGAAATGGCCGTTTCTTATATCTTGATGTCTAAAACATTTGATAACGGTATGATTTGTGCTTCGGAGCAGTCAGTCATTGCTTTGAAGCCTGTATATGAAAAAGTTAAAAAAGAATTTGTATTTAGAGGAGCATATTTGCTTAATGCCAAAGAGGCCGAAAAATTATCAAAAATCATTCTAACTCCTAAGGGGGTAAATCCGGAGATAGTCGGTCAGCCGGCAGTTAAGATTGCTAAAATGGCAGGAATTAATGTTCCTGAACATACTAAAATACTTTTGGCTGAGCAAACAGTTATTGATGTCGCAAATCCTTACGCTCATGAAAAATTGTCTCCGATTTTGACTTTGTATCAGGCAGATGATTTTGAAACCGCAGTAGAAAAAGCTCTGCACTTGGTCGAATTAGGCGGTATGGGACATACTTCGGTTTTGTATACCGATACCAGAAAGCAAGACAGAGTTGATTATTTTGCAAAGAAACTCCCGACCGGAAGATTATTGATTAATTCTCCTTCTTCTCAAGGGGGAATCGGCGATTTGTTTAACTTTAGACTTGAACCTTCGTTGACTTTGGGGTGCGGCTCTTGGGGCGGAAACTCCGTGAGCGAAAATGTGGGGGTTAAACATTTGTTGAATTATAAAACCGTTGCCGAAAGGAGAGAAAATATGTTGTGGTTTAGAGTGCCGCCAAAAATTTATTTCAAACGCGGGGCAACGGATTTTGCTTTACGCGAATTGGAAGGTAAAAAAAGAGCGTTTATTGTTACCGATCGTTATTTGTTCGATTCGGGAATGGTTAATGCTATTACCAATGTGTTGGAAGAATTAAATATTGAATATCAAATTTTCTTTGATGTTAAGCCGGATCCTACAATTTCTACCATTGAAGAAGCTCTGGTTATGATTAATGTCTTCAAGCCGGATGTCTTTATTTCATTTGGCGGCGGCTCACCGATGGATGCTGCTAAAATTATGTGGCTTAAATACGAAAGACCTGATATTAAATTTGAAGATATTGCAATGCGCTTTATGGATATCAGAAAACGTATTTGTACAATCGGCGATTTGGGACAGAAGGCAATTATGGTCGCTATTCCGACTACATCCGGTACCGGTTCGGAAGTTACGCCTTTTGCGGTTATTACCGATGATGAAAACCATGTAAAATATGCTATTGCCGATTATGCGTTAACGCCTAATATGGCAATCGTTGATGCTAACTTTGTTGACAATATGCCCAAAGGCTTAACTTCTGCCGGCGGTATCGATGCTCTTGTGCATGCTATTGAGGCTTATGTGTCGGTAATGGCAACAAACTTTACCAATTCTGCAGCCTTGGAAGCAGCCAAACAAGTAGTAAGATATTTGCCTCGCGCTTATAAAAACGGAGTTAATGATCCTATAGCCAGAGAAAAAATGCATCACGCCGCAACTATTGCCGGTATGGCTTTTGCCAATGCTTTCTTAGGCTTGTGCCACTCTATGGCTCATAAACTCGGTGCAGCATTTAATATTCCGCACGGTATTGCCAATGCATTGCTGATTTGTCAGGTCATTAAATATAATGCTACTGATTGTCCGCGTAAGCAGGCAATCTTCCCGCAATATAAAATGCCGGAAGCTAAAAAAAGATATGCGCAGATAGCCAGCAACTTAAAACTCAAAGGGAAAACCGATGATGAAAAAGTTGCGGCATTGATAGATGCCATTGTTGAGTTGAAAAAGGAAATCGAAATTCCGGCTTCAATCAAAGAATGGGGCATCTCTAAAAAAGATTTTGAAGCCAAACTTGATTGGTTGGTGGAAAATGCTTTTGATGATCAATGCACGGGAGCAAATCCGGTATATCCGTTAATGGAAGATATCAGAAAAATTTATCTGGATGCTTTTGAAGGTAAAATATAAACTGATATTATAAAAAAAATAAAACCCCGTCAATCTTTGTAGAGGAGGATAAGATTATGGCAAATAAAATACAGATTTGTATGGGTAGTTCTTGTTTTGCAAGAGGAAACAGCAAAAATTTGCAAATCATTACCCAATATCTCAAGGAACATAATCTTGATGTCAAGGTAGAGTTGTCTGGTTTGAGATGCTGTAATATGTGTGCTAAAGGTCCTAATCTTACGATTGACGGGGTTGAATATCATAATGTTGATGCCGGTACTTTGGTCGATATTTTAGATAAAGCTTTTAAGGAGTAATGCCGAATGTCCAGCCGCGAACATCCTCTGTTTACCATTAAAAATGATTGTCAGGACTGTTATAAGTGCGTTAGAGAATGTCCGGTTAAGGCAATTAAAATTGAAGATAATTCGGCGCAGATTGTACCGGAGTTGTGTGTGGCTTGCGGTAAGTGCTATAAAGTTTGTCCGGTCAGAGCTAAGCAAGACCGAGATGATGTGCCGAGAGTGAAAAATATGATTGCGGCCGGAGAAAGGGTTTATATATCTTTGGCTCCATCGTGGATTGCAGAGTTTGATAATACCACAAAAGAACAACTTCTTACCGCAATAAAAAAGCTTGGATTTAAGGGCGTAAGCGAAACCGCTTTGGGAGCCGAAGAAGTGTCTGCTCATGTGGCCGATTTCTTGGCTGATAAAAAAGAGGGCGTTTTCCTTTCAACCGCATGTCCGGCATTTGTTGAGTATATAAACAAGTATATGCCGGAGTTGACTGCTGATTTAACTCCGGTATTGTCACCGGTTTTGGCTCACTGCAAGTTGATGCGTGACAAATTGGGGCAAGATATTAAAATCGTTTTTGTCGGGCCTTGCATCGCCAAAAAATTTGAGGCCGACCGTAATGCTAATTTATTGAACTTGAGTATCTCGTTTAGAGATTTACGGCGTTGGTTTCGCGAAGCCGGAATTAATTATCACACCATAGAAGCCGAAAACGGAATAGATTTCATATACAAAAGAGCGGAAGAGGGTAGGTATTATCCCATTGAAGGCGGTATGATAGAAACAATTAAACCATATGGTAAGACTAATCATGTTTATATGATGCAGTTAACCGGATTGGAAAATATTCAACGCGAGTTGGCAGATATTAAAGGTTCTTTGCCGGATTATCCGATTTTTATTGAATGTCTGGCTTGTGAAGGCGGATGTGTTAACGGACCTTGTACCCGAAATATAAAATCAGGTTTTGAAAAAAGAGCCAAAGTGCTTAAAGATGCACATAAAACTGATATGACGGGAAATAGGATTCCGGAGGAAGATATTTCTAAAAATTATCAAGAAAAGCCCATCGAAAATCATAGTTATACCGAAGAACAGATTAGGCGGGTATTGGCAATGCTCGGCAAATATACGGTTGAAGATGAAATTAATTGTAATGCCTGCGGTTATGATAATTGCCGAAATTTTGCCAAAGCCATATTGGATGGTAAGGCTGAGATTGATATGTGTGTATCTCATATTAAACAACAAGCTCAGCGTAAAGCAAATGCCTTGTTAAAATGCATTCCTTCTCCGATTGTCATCGTTAACTCTAAGCTTTCGATTATGGAGTATAACGATTATTTTGTTAATGAGTTTTGGGATGATGAAGAACATAGCGATATCTATGATAAAAATAATCTAATCGGTGCTAATTTACGCGATTTTGTGAGCTTTACCAATTTATTCTCGGCATCGCTCGATTTGGGAGAAGATGTTAAAAGAGAAAATGCTCGCAACAAAAATAAACTCTATGATGTTATGGTGTTTAACATTGAGCAAAAACAAGTAGTCGGAGGGGTTATTGAAGATGTTACCAAAGTCGAGATAAAACGCGAAAAAATTGCCGAAAAAGCTAAGGAAGTTATTGAAAAGAATTTAGCGACCGTGCAACAAATTGCCTGTACTTTAGGTGAACATATGGCCGAAACCGAAGTGTTATTGCGCTCAATTGCCAAAGACTATGCCGCCGATGATTATGATAAACCAAGTGTGACCATTCGTAATAAAAGGGATGATTAAGAATTGAGCGATTCACTTTTTATTGAAATAGGCTCTTATCAAGAACATAAAGCTTCCGAAAGTTGTTTCGGTGACGCTATTCTTTCGGAAAAATTGCCCGAGGAGCAAAGAATTATTTCCGTTTTATCTGATGGCTTGGGTAGTGGTGTTAAAGCCAATATTCTTTCATCCATGACAACAAGAATGGCAATGAAATTTGTAGAAAGTGATTTGGATTTGGTTCGCTCGGCCGAGGTTATGATGCAGGCATTACCGGTGTGCCAGATAAGAAAAATAAGCTATGCAACTTTCTCAATAATAGATGCAACTTTGGAAGGAAAAACCCGTATTTATGAAATGGATAATCCACAGTGCTTTGTGGTGCGTGATTTTCAACAATACCATCCGGCACATCATGAAATTTCTTCGGAAAATTGGAAAGACAGAGTTATTAATGTTTATCAATTTGTAGCTAAAGAAGAAGACCGCATCATTATTATGTCGGACGGGGTTACTCAGGCCGGACTGGGTAATCCGAAATATCCTCTGGGCTGGCAAAGGGATGGAGTGTGGAAATTTATTGAAAATCAGGTGCGGCGACACCCGCATATCTCGGCTAAAGATTTGGCCGAAGCGATAGTGAAAGAAGCTCTGACCAAAGAAAAAGACGGTAAAGCCGGCGATGATATCAGCTGTGTGGTGGTGTACTACCGAAAACCTCGCAAGTTGTTGCTTTTAAGCGGACCACCGTTTGATGAAGAAAAAGACCACGAAATTGCTGAAATGATTGATTATTATGACGGTAAAACCGCTATTTGCGGCGGTACAACCGCTAATATAATCGAAAGAGAGCTTTGTCTTAAATGCGAAATGGATAAAACTTCATTTGATCCTAACATACCGATGGCTTCAATAATGCCCGGAATTGACTTGGTTACCGAGGGTATTCTCACTTTGACCGAGGTTTACCGAATGTTAAAAGAAGGAATCGATGAAAACAAAGATAATGCGGCAACCAGATTGGCAAAGCTGTTGCTCGATTCCGATAAGATAGATTTTGTTATCGGAACCAAAATAAATGAAGCTCATCAGGATCCAAATTTGCCGATGGAGCTTGACATTCGTCGAAATATTGTTAAAAAGATTTTTAGGATTTTACAAAGTAAGTTCTTAAAAGAAATTACGGTGAAATATGTTTAACCCTTAAAAGAAGGATTTGTCCCATGGAAAAAATACAGGTAAAAATCTGTGCCGGAACTGCTTGCTTCGTAATGGGAGCTCCGCAAATACAGGCTCTGGAGTTTTCAATGCCCGAGGATTTGGTCGATAAAATCGAAGTTACCGAAGTGAGATGTATGAATCATTGCTCACAAGGTAAAGGATACAATAAAGGACCATTCGTTGAAATAAACGGAGAAGTTGTTGAAGAAGCTACTATGGAAAAAGTCCTTACCAAAATTAGAGATTTGATTGCCAAAGAGGAAGAAGAAAAGTGTTAATACCTAAGAATTATGCCAACCAGATGCGTAGCCGCATCTTGGTTAAAGTTGTGGAAAGCTTTTATAAAGACAGATTTGAGAGTGCCGATGAGATTCCGATTGAAATGCGGCCAAAAGATTATGATTCAAGCCGCTGCTGTATCTATAAAGACAGAGCAATCTTGAAATATCGTATGATGGCGGCGATGGGATTTACTCCGCAAGAGGAAACCAATGAGGCTAAACAGTTGAGAGATTACGGTAAAGATGCTTTGAAAAGGCAAAATCATGCCAAGAGCTGTTTGGCGGTGATTGATATTGCTTGTTCGGCTTGCGTAAAGTCTCAGTATATGGTTACCGATGCCTGTCGCGGTTGCTTTGCTCGTCCTTGCGTTATGAATTGTCCTAAGCAAGCAATTTCGATTGTTAACGGCCGTTCGCATATAAATCCCGACCTCTGTGTATCTTGCGGTAAATGTTTGGAAGTTTGTCCGTATCATGCCGTAGTTAAGTTGCCGGTGCCTTGTGAAGAGGCTTGCCCGGTAGGTGCTATTCGCAAAGATGAACATGGGGTTGAGCATATTAACGAAGAAATTTGTATTTCTTGCGGTAAGTGTTTGCAATCTTGTCCGTTCGGAGCAATTGTTGAACGTTCGCAATTAGTAGATGTTTTGAATTTAATCCATAACACCGACAAAAAAGTTGTTGCCATGTTGGCTCCGGCCGTTGTAGGACAATTTCCGTTTGAGATAGGCCAAGTGGTCGGGGCTTTGAAAAAAATCGGTTTTGATGATGTGGTCGAAGTAGCCGCCGGTGCCGATGTTACTTCAAAGAATGAGGCCGCGGAATTTATCGAAAGGATGAAAGAAGGTAAAAACTTTATGACAACCTCTTGTTGTCCTGCTTATTTCAGGGCGGCGGAAGTTCATATTCCGGAATTGAAACCGTTTGTTTCAAATACTAAGACTCCGATGTATTATACAGCAGAAATGCTCAAAAAAGAACAACCGGATTGTGTATCGGTGTTTGTCGGTCCTTGCTTGGCAAAAAGAACCGAGGCCGAATATGATCCAAATGTGGATTATGTGCTTACTTTTGAAGAAATCGGTGCAATGTTTGTTGGTGCCGGTGTTGAAATCGGTGATTGTGAACCGGCTCAGTTCGCTAAAGTTTCTTCGGCTCAAGGTCGTAATTATCCGTTATCGGGCGGTGTGGCCGGTGCTGTCGGAAATTTGGTTGACGGGCAGGTCGATTTTAGACCGGAAAGAATTGACGGATTGAGCAAAGAAAATATTAAGTTGCTTAAAAAGTATGCGACTAAGGGTTCGGAAAATAACATGATCGAAGTGATGTGCTGCGAAGGTGGATGTGTGGCAGGGCCGGGTTGTATTGCCCTAGCCAAAAAAGCGGCTCGTCAGGTCGAAACTTATGTTGCTCAGGGAACAAATCAAAAGGATATGAAATAATCCTTAAAAACCAAAAAAACTCCTCGTAAAAACGAGGAGTTTTTTATTGTTATTAAAATTAATAACTTCTGGCGTAGATAACATCCATGGTTGCCGGTTTGCCGGTTAAAAGACAGGTGCCGGTAGTGCCGGATTGGTTGAAAGGAATGCAACGGATGGTAATCTTCATTTGTTTCAAGATTTCTTCCGTTTCGGGTTCTCCACACCATTTACCGCGAACAAAGGCGACCTTGCCTTGGGTGTTGTCTGCAATCCATTCGTTGGCATTGGCAAAGTATTCGGCAAAGGCTTCTTTATCGATGATGTCTTCGCGGATATTACTCATCAATCTTTTTTGTGCTTTGGTGAACATTGCATGCTGAATGTTTTCTAAGTATTGAGCAGCTTTAGCTACGAATTCGTCTTTAGATACGACTTGTTTGCCTTCGGGGGTGTTGATATAAATTCTTTGACGCAACATCAAATTATTGCCTTCAACATCGCGTTTGCCAATTTCCAAGATAATCGGGGCACCTTTGCGGGTCCATTCCCAGAATTTGTCGATTGAAGACTTATCTCTCTTGTCTAATTTTACTCTGATTTTTTCACCAAAAGGTGTTTGTTTGGCTAAATCAGACTGTAATTCCTTGATATAACTCATTACCAATTCGCTGTCATCAGGGTTCTTGATTACCGGAATAATTACAATTTGGTAAGGTGCTATTTTGGGCGGAGTTACCATTCCTTCGTCATCAGCATGGGTCATAATAACACCACCGATTAAGCGGGTAGAAACGCCCCAAGATGTCGTGTAAGCGTATTCTTGCTTATTTTCTTTATTTACGAAAGAAATATTGGCCGACTTGGCAAAATTTTGACCTAAGAAATGCGATGTTCCGGCTTGCAGAGCTTTACCATCTTGCATCATGGCCTCTACGCAATAGGTATCAACGGCTCCGGGAAATTTTTCATGTTCGGGCTTGCGACCGCTTAAGACGGGCATAGCCAGAGTTTGCTCACACAATTCTTTATATGCTTCAAGCATGGTCAAGGTTTCTTTTTCGGCTTCTTCGGCTGTCGCGTGAGCGGTATGTCCTTCTTGCCACAAAAATTCTCTGGTTCGTAAAAATAAGCGCGGTCTCATTTCCCAACGCACAACATTGGCCCATTGATTGATCAAAACCGGTAAATCGCGATAGGATTTTACCCATTTGGAAAAAGAATCGGCAATAATGGCTTCGGAAGTAGGCCGAACAATCAAAGGTTCTTCTAATTTGGAAGAGGGAACCAATTTACCGTTTTCCATGGCCAGACGCGAGTGCGTGACAACGGCCATTTCTTTGGCAAAACCATCGACATGTTCGGCTTCTTTTTGGAAAAATGAAAGCGGAATAAACATCGGAAAATAGCAATTTTCGTGGTCGGTAGATTTTATTTTTTCATCAAATACATCGCGAATTCTTTCCCAAATGCCATACCCCCAGGGTTTTATTACCATGCATCCCGGAGAAGATGAGTTTTCGGCCATGTCGGCTTCGGAAACCACGCATTGATACCATTCGGGATAGTTGTCTTTTCTTAATTTTTTTAAACTCATAATGTTTATTCCTTTTCATAACGTAATGAAATACTCACACCCCCATTGGCGCGAGTTTGCCGGCGAAGTATAACACAAGTTTTTATTTTGTGAAGTCTTTTTATTCCTTGTAAAAGCTTATAAAAAAATATGTGTGAATTTAGAAGAATGTTTTTATAAAATTGTCTTGCCAAGCCAAAAATACTGTATTAGAGTCTTATTTATGACGGATAAGTCATGAGGCTTTTTGCCTCGGTTTTTAACCTGTTTTTTGAAGGATTTTTGATATGGCAACAGGAACTGTTAAATGGTTTAATAAGAAAAAAGGCTATGGTTTTATTACTCCCGATGAAGGCGGAAATGATGTATTTGTTCATATTACCGCTGTTAAGGCCGCGGGAATGTTTACCTTGCATGAGGGTGCAAAAGTAAGTTATGAGCTGAAAACAGAAAGAGAAAAAACTGTTGCCGGCGATTTGAAATTGCTTGAGGCTGCCGAATAACAGCTTTGAGACTTTATTAAAACCCCCGTTCTTAATTTAGAGCGGGGGTTTTGAGCTTTGATTACAAGCAATTAGAATTGTTCTTGCAATTCAAAGAAATAAGCTTGCGGGTGATCACAAACCGGGCATTTGGCCGGTGCAGACGGAGATTCTACACGGTGACCACAGTTAGCACATTCCCAAATAACTCTGGTCGGACGTTCGAAGATTTTGCCTTCTTCCAAAGATTTTAGTAATGCTTGATATCTTTCTTCATGGCCTTTTTCGATTTTGCCTACCAACTCAAACAGAGCGGCAATCTTTTCAAAGCCTTCTTCCTTGGCTTCTTTGGCCATACGAGCGTACATATCTGTCCATTCGTAGTTTTCACCGGCAGCAGCATCTTTTAAGTTGGTCAAGGTTGAGGGAACTTCACCGCCGTGCAACAATTTGAACCAAATTTTGGCATGTTCTTTTTCATTGTTGGCTGTTTGCTCAAATTTGTCGGCAATGATGTTGTAGCCTTCTTTTTTGGCTTTGGAAGCATAGTAGGTGTATTTGTTGCGAGCTTGCGATTCGCCGGCAAATGCTTCCATCAAGTTTTTTTCGGTCTTTGAACCTTTGAGTTCCATAAGTTTTCTCCTTTAATGTTAGTTGTTTGAGTTCTTTAGACAGTCGGGGCAAAGTCCGGAAAATGAGATTTCCATATCCTCAACCGTCAAACCTTGCTGCTTTAGAATGCTTTGCTTTATTTCCGGTATGATATTGGCTTTAATATCGAAAATTTTGGAGCATTTTGAGCATACAAAATGATAATGCTTTTCGGTGCAATAATCAAAATGAGACACATTGTCTATATAATCAAGCTTTTTTATTATTCCATTTTCTGTCAGCTGATTGAGATTGCGATATATGGTCGCAAGACTTATGTCTGGCAACAGCTCTTTTACTAAAGCAAAAACTTGCTCTGCGGTTGGATGGCAGGGGTTGTTTTGCAAGACCTCCAGTATTAAAGAGCGTTGTTTGGAATATTTCATATTCATTTCCTGTGCATAAAAATGATAATGATTATTAGTTCTAAAAAAAATATTTTATCTTGTCAATCAAAATAAAAAGATTATCTTATCAGCAATGGCTTAATTTTTGAGGAGAATACAGATGAATGCTGTCGAAATAAAAAAAGATGTATACTGGGTCGGTGTTAAAGATTGGAATTTGAGAGAATTTCATGGTTATAACACTCCGGACGGTTCAACCTATAACAGCTATTTAATTATGGATGAAAAAATTACTTTGGTTGACGGAGTTAAGGCTTATTTAACTCATGAACAAATTGCCAGAGTAAAATCCATGGTCGATTTTTCAAAGATATCTTATGTGGTGGTAAACCATGTCGAACAAGACCACTCGGGCAGTATTCCGGAGATTATGAAACTTGCTCCGCAAGCCGTTATTGTTACCAACTCGGCCGGTAAAATGGCTTTGGAAGCTCATTTTGATACAACCGGTTGGCAATATTATATTATTAAAACCGGAGACAGTCTAAATATCGGAAAACGCAATTTGAGCTTTTTGACAACGCCGATGTTGCATTGGCCGGATTCAATGATGACTTATGTGGCCGAAGATAAATTGTTGTTGCCTAACGACGGGTTTGGTCAACATTTGTGCTGTGAAGCTTTATTGGTCAAAGATTATCCGAATGATTTGGTTATGAAAGCGGCAAAAAGCTATTATGCAAATATCTTGCTTCCTTACGGACAACAAGCCGAGAAAGCCTTATCCGCTGCCGGTGAGATGAAACTTGATATTGATATGATCGCGCCGTCTCACGGTTTGATTTGGTCAGGAAAAGAAGAGGTTAATCAGATACTTGGGGCATATGCTTCTTGGGCTAAGGGAGAGACAAACCATAAAGCCGTTATCGTTTACGATACAATGTGGGGTGCTACCGCTAAATTGGCCGAAACCGCTATGGCAGAATTCCAAGATGCCGGTATCAATGTAGTAAAACATAATTTGGGAATCAGCCATATTTCCGATGTCATTACCGATGTGTTGGATGCAGAATATGTATTAATCGGTAATCCTACTCTTAATAACCAGATGTTTCCGAGAGTTGCCGCCTTTGTTACTTATATGAAAGGATTGGCTCCGAAAGGTAAGAAAGGTTTGGCTTTTGGTTCTTACGGATGGCGTCCGGGAGTGGCTAAAGAAATCAAACAAGTTATGGATGATTTGGGCTGGAAAACCGCAGATGTATTTGAAGAAAAATATACGCCGAAATCTGATGTGTTGAGCCAATTTGCTCAAAGAGTAAAAGAGTTTATCAATCTTTGATAAATTGAATAATGTACTTGAAAAAATATGTCCGTGAGGTAAACTCCATCTCATGGACATATTTTTTTATAAAGAGGTAAAAATGGAGCAAAAAACTGTTAAAATCGGCAATTTTGAAATCGGAAATCGGTTACCGTTTTCTTTGTTGTGCGGGCCTTGCCAAATTGAAAGCAAACAACACGCCATTGATATATGCGGTGCCATGTGCGAAATTACCAAGGAATTGAACATAAATTACATTTTTAAGGCTTCTTTTGATAAGGCAAACCGAACCTCTATTAACGGAGCCAGAGGTGTGGGCTTGGACAAAGGAATGGAAACTTTTGATGAAATAAAAAAAATCTATAACAATATTCCGATTGTTACCGATGTGCACGAAACCTGGCAGTGTGAAAAAGTGGCAGAACATGTAGATATGCTCCAGATACCGGCTTTCTTGTGCCGTCAAACCGATTTGGTGGTCGCCGCGGCAAAAACACAAAAGGTAGTTAATATCAAAAAAGGTCAGTTTTTAGCTCCGTGGGATGTCAAAAATTTGGTACAAAAAGTTACCGATTCCGGAAACAACAGAGTATGCATTACCGAACGAGGAACATCATTCGGATATAATACCTTGGTGGTGGATATGAGAGGCTTCCCGCAGATGGCTAAAGATACCGGATTTCCGGTTATATTTGATGCTACACACTCGGTACAACAACCGGGAGGTAAAGGATCTTCTACCGGAGGACAAAGAGAGTTTGCCCCGGTGTTGGCCAGAGCGGCAATTGCCGTGGGCGTAGGCGGATTGTTTATCGAAACTCACGAAAATCCTGACAAGGCATTGTCCGATGGTCCCAATACCATTGCATTGAAAGATATGAAACCAATGCTGACATATCTTAAAGAATATGATGCCTTGACTAAATCTAAGGTAAGCGATTTTTACTAAAAATGCAGTTTATTGACGAAGGATATATCATAAAGTGTCGCAAGCATGGTGAGAAATCTTTAATAATCACCGTTTTGTGCAAAAATTACGGTAAAGTGTGCGGTTATGTTAAAAACGCCATGACTAAAAAAAATATGGCGGTGTTTCAACCGGGAAATCTGGTTAAAATCGATGCTTGGTCCAGAGTTGATGACAATATGTTGTTGCTTAAGGTTGATCTAATTAAACCTTGTGCAGTCAATTTTATAACCAGCGCCGATAAACTCAAAGCCTTATCTTGTTTTTGTACGTTGTCGGATATTTGTTTGCCCGAATTGCAACCTCTGGACAGGTTTTATTATTGGGTTGAGAGTTTTGTTAATCTGATACTTGAAGAAAATTGGGTAACTCATTATTGTTTCTTTGAATATGGGCTTTTAGAGTTTTTGGGGGTGGGACTCGATTTATCGGAATGTGCCGCTACCGGAACGACCGAGAATCTTGAGTTTGTTTCGCCCAAAACAGGTAAAGCCGTATGTTACGAAGCCGGACTGCCGTATAAAGATAGATTGTTTAAATATCCGCATTTCATTGTAGAACAAAATTTTGCTCCGGCACCGTCGGAAATGGCTGATTTGCTAAAGTTAACAGAGTTTTTCCTCAATAAAAACTTTTTTGCAATTCATAACTTGAAATTTCCGGAATGCCGTGATAATTTGGCAGAAATTGTAGAGAAATTATAGGATTTGCAATGCCTGAAATTGAAGAAAAAATAAAAACCGTATCTTTGGCCGAAGAACTTAGTAATCGCTACCTTTCTTATGCGATGTCTACCATCGTGGCTCGTTCGCTGCCTGATGTGCGTGACGGCTTGAAGCCGGTGCATCGTCGTCTTTTGTATGCTATGCGCCAGTTGCACCTTGATCCTAAATCAGGTTTTAAAAAGTGCGCCAGAGTGGTCGGTGATGTTATCGGTAAATATCACCCGCACGGTGATAGTGCGGTATATGGTGCCATGTGTCGTTTGGCTCAAGATTTTTCGGTCAGATATCCTTTGGTGGACGGGCAGGGCAACTTTGGTAATATAGACGGGGACAGTCCGGCGGCAATGCGTTATACCGAGGCAAGACTTACGGAGTTTGCCATTGCCTTGATGGAAGGTCTTAATGAAGATGCCGTTGATTTTATGGATACTTATGACGGCGAAGAACAAGAGCCTGTCGTTATGCCCGGTGCAGTTCCTAATTTGCTTTGCAACGGTTCGAGCGGTATTGCAGTCGGTATGGCTACAAATATACCACCGCATAATCTGGCAGAAGTTTGTGATGCTTTATTGCTGATGATTGAAAAGCCTGATTGCTCAATCGAAAGTTTGGTGCGCAAAATAAAGGGTCCGGATTTTCCGACCGGAGGAATTATCGTTGATAAATTTGCAACCATTCTTGATGCTTATACCACCGGAAAAGGAAACTTTAGAATCAGAGCAAAGTGGCAAAAAGAAGATTTAGGAATGGGTCAATACCAAATCGTGGTTACCGAAATTCCGTATCAGGTCATAAAGTCAAAGCTTATTGAAAAAATAGCCATTTTGTTGCAAGAAAAGAAACTTCCGTTGCTTAATGATGTCAGAGATGAATCGGCACAAGATGTCAGAATCGTATTGGAACCTAAAAATCGCAATGTCGATGCCAATATGTTGATGGAACTCTTGTTTAAGCAGACCGAATTAGAAGCTAAGTTCAACATGAATATGAATGTGCTTGATTCCGACGGTGTTCCCAGAGTAATGAGCATTGCCGAAGTATTAAGAGAGTTCTTAAATCATCGCTTGATTGTTTTGGAAAGACGCACCAAGTATCGTTTGCAAAAGATTATCAACCGTTTGGAAATACTTTCGGGGTATTTGATAGCTTATCTTAATTTGGATGAGGTTATTCATATTATTCGCAACGAAGATGAACCTAAGCCTAAATTAATGGAAAAATTTAAGCTTTCTGATGTGCAGGCTGAATCAATACTTAATATGAAATTGAGAAACTTACGCAAGCTTGAAGAAGCCGACATCAGAAAAGAGTTTGATGACTTAACGGCAGAAAAACAAGAGCTTGATGCTTTGTTGGCGGATGAAAATCTGCGTTGGCAAAAAGTAGCAGAAGAAATCAAAGCAATCAGAGAAAAATTTGGTAAAAAGACGGCTCTGGGGCGTCGCAGAACCGAATTTGCCGAAGTTGATGTCGAGAATATTGATATTTCAATCGAAGCTTTGGTCGAAAAAGAGCCTATTACCATAATATTGTCGGAAAAAGGGTGGATAAGAGCCATGAAAGGTCATATCCCCTTGAATGAAGAATTTAAGTTTAAGGATGATGATTGCTTGCTTAAGGCTATCCATGCGCAGACCACCGATAAGATAATTTTGTTTGATACCGTGGGTAAGTTCTATAATATCAACGCTTGTGATGTTCCTTCGGGGCGTGGTTTCGGACAACCTTTAAGATTAATGGTCGATTTAGGTAATAATGATAATATTACCGAAATGTTTGTATTTGAGCCCAAAGCTTCTTATCTTATTGCTTCGGACAAAGGGTATGGCTTTATTGTCGATGAGAACCATCTTATTGCTCAAACCCGCCAAGGACGCAAGATTATGAATGTGGCCGAAGGAGAGAAGACATTATTCTGCAAAAAAGTGGTCGGCGATATGGTGGCTATGATTGGTGATAATCGGAAAATATTGGTATTTAAAATGGAAGAAATTCCGACTATTGCTCGCGGACGCGGCGTGTGTTTGCAAAAATATAAAGACGGTGGCTTGAGCGATATCCAAATCTTTAATCAAGAAGACGGTTTTAGTTATAATCGTGCCGGAGGTGTCAGTGTTGAAAAAGATTTACTTACATGGCTTGGTCACAGAGCTCAGGTCGGAAAGCTTGCTCCGTTTGGCTTTTCTAAGGATAATAAGTTTTTGAAATAGCTATGGAAGGTGTTTTGTTTGAATATGTGAGATACGGTACTTCGGTAAAGGTTACGGCGATTGAACCGCAAACCAAAATTGAGGCCGTGGTCATCGTTCCGGCAGATATTCCGGAGGCACAAATGCAGGCTCGGGCTTTGCAAAAGCTGCTATATATTTTGAATAAAAAAATAGATGAAAATTGAAATCTCTGTGGATAAAAAACCATAACCTGATGATTGTGTTTCCAATTTTAAAAAATTTTTTTATAATGCCCCCGAGAACTTGTTTCTCGGGGAATTTTTTATGGGGAAAACTAATGTCGGACAAGACTACTGACAAGGCTGCCGCTTTGCCGCAATTTATGAAAGAAAATACAAATTCTTTTGAAATTGAAGAAAAAGAATCTTGGCTTAATCAAAATTTACATAAGTTAATGATTGCAATCAGCATTATCTGGTTTGCCGTCGTGTTAATTTATGTTACTCAATTTTTCGGGTGGTCAAATCTGTTTTTGATGATGCCGGATGAATTTGGAGGCTTTTTGGCCGGAGTAACGTTGCCTTTGGCTATAATTTGGGTGGTGATGGCCTATATTGATCGTGGCTCGGCTTTTAATAAAGAAGCTAAATTCTTGCGTGCTTATATGAACCAATTAGTTTACCCTGAAGACGGTGCTCCCCAAACTGCCAAGGCTATGGCTGATGCAATTCGCTCACAAGTCGTTGAGCTGCAACAAGTTTCTAAATTAGCTCATGAACAGACTTCCCAGATTAAAGATGCTATTAAAGAAAATGTTGATGATTTTGCCAAGCTGGTTGCCAAATTAGATAATTATTCTTCCAAAACAATCGTGGAACTTAGTGACGGGGTTAAGTTCTTAACTGCAAATTTTGAAAATATTTTGAGCAGAGCACAAACATCAACGCAAAATTTGGCTCAGATAAATCGTGAATTTATTAACGGAGGAAATGATATAGAAGAGGTCTTGGGGCGGATGTTTGCCAAAATCGTTCCTTGCCTTAATGAAATTAAAGAAACTTCCGAATCTTTAAGAAGTGTTACCGATAATTCGTCAGAAGATATTGTAAAAGCGAATGAAAATTTGCAAGCCTATATCGAAAAAACAAATGTTTCTATGGCTGCAATGCGGAATTTGCTGGAGGCTCAAATCGGTGCTTTGAAACAAGTGGCTGATAAAACAAAATCTAACAGTGATGAAATGAAATCTGTTTTGGCCGGAGAACTCAGTGAATTTGATGAAATTATTCAAAAACACGGACAAAAACTTAATCAAGTACTTATTGAGGCCGAAAAATCCGCTAAAGAAAAAACCGATGATCTGGCGAAAGCCGCTTTGGCTAATATCGGAATTATCAATAATTCCATTAAAAACGGAATGGATGGTATAGGTGATGCCGTGGGAGTGCAAATCGGCAGAATGGATGAAGCCTTGGTCAAAAATAATCGTGATATTGCGGCGTTTATCAAGTCTTTGGAAGACAAGGCCGAAAATATCAATAAAAAGTTTGCCGCTCATGGCGAGTTGGTGGCTCAAGAGCTTGACAAACTCATGGTCAGAAGTGCTAATTTGGAAGAGGCTATTGCAATGAGAGTAGCTAACCTTGGCGGTATCTCCGAAAAAGCAATAACTTCAATCAAACAGGTTGATGATGCCTTGAGTGCTAATGTAGCTAATTTAGATGAAAAAGTTTTGGCGGCAAATAATGATATTTTGTCTTATACCGCTACTTTACAAGAAAAGACTTCCGATTTTGAGAGAATTTCCGGTGATAGTGCCGATAAAGTTTTGGATTTGACCGAGGTATTGAACAAAAGGTATGAATACTTGCAAAAGGTTACGGCTGATGGGTTGAAGCAATTACAAAGTGCCGATAAAGAAATTAATTCGGCAACCGAAAATTTGATTGTACAGACGGCTCAATCAGTAGAGAATATTAACAAAGTGTCGGAAATTATGCAGAAAAACACCAATAACCTCAATGAGGCTTCTTCGGTAGTGGTTATGCAAAGCCAAGTCAGTGAAGCATCATTGTCTCAGCAGCAGAAACTTATTACCGACACTGCTGCTCGTGTTGAAGGAATTAAAAATGAGCTTAAACGGCAGATTAATGAATTATCTTCGGCTTCCGGTGAGCTGGAAAAAGATGCCGCTAAGTTGCTTGATAATGTTAAAGCTAATATTGCTAAAATGCTTTCGCAGTGTAATGACGCCATAAATAAGAGCAGAGCCATAAACGATAATTTGTCGGAGCAGGCAAATATGTTTGATACTTCGGCAAACAGAACCATGGCAAAAGTTACGCAATTTGAAACGACTTTACTTAAACAGTCTCAAAATATGGAAACTTTGGCTAAAACCATTGCCGAAAAATCAGAGGAAATCGGTAAAACTTTGGATATACATACCGTGAAATTATCCGATACCTCAAACGAAACAGTTTCTATGTTGTCTGCATCCATAGCTGATTTTGAAACCAAAAGTGACAATATTTACAGCGTTTCGCAAAATGCGGCTGAATTGATTCAAAAAACCATAACCGGCTTGGATGATAAAATGGCCACGCTGACAATGCTGCTTAAACAGCAAGAAGGTGATTTTTATGAATATTGTGCCAAAGTGCAGGAAAATGCCGATAAAATGGCCGATGTTTTACGGAAACAAATCTCCGGTGTCGAGGACGGAGCCGATAAGCTATTTGCAAAGTTGGTGATATTAGAAGATGATACCGGCAGAAGAGCTGACGCGATCGCGGAAAGTTCGCAGAAATCATTCGATAAGCTGACAGAAATAGAAAAATCGTTAGCCGACAAGCATGATTTAATTGAAAAAACAGTGGATTTTGCTTTGGATAAAATGAAAAATGCCAATGAACTGATTGAAAACGGACTGGAAAAATTTGGAAATTCGGTCGAAGGAATAAAGGAAACTACTACCGACACAATTAAAGGTCTTCGTGAAAATTCTACTCAACTTAAAGATATACACGAAACGGTCCTTAAAGAAGGTGAGGTATTACAGCATAATCTGGAAAGTCAGATTAAATATGCAGAGAATGCCGGTGTTAAGTTGTCATCACAAAATAAGAATATCGCCGATATGTTGGAAATGCAGAAAAACAGCATTACCGAAGTGGTGAACACCTTAGCTACTCAAGCAAGATTAGGGGAGGCTTCTTTAGCCCAACAATATAAATATCTTACCGATGCAACCGTTGAAGCGACAGCCAAATTGCAAGAAATTAATGCCGTATTTAATGGTAATACCGGTGAGATTTTTGAAACAACCAATAAGCTTTCTTATGAATTTGAAGTATTAAGTGATAGATTGCTGAAAGCCTGTGATGCCATTAATAAAGCATCAAAGGATTCAATTAAAAATGTTGATCAAATAAGTTTGAGACTTAATCAGTGTAGTGAAGAGCTGGATACAACTATCTATCATTCAGTAGAAAATATCGGAAGTGTGTTTAACGAATATGAAAAATATGTTGCCGGTTTTAATACTATAACTTCAGAAACTTCTACCGGTGTTGTTGAGGTTAATAATCTGATTTCGGCCCAAAGCGACAAAATGCTCAAGATATCAAATGATGCCAAAAAATTAATTGATTGCTTTAATAATGTTTTGAGTGATATTGCTAATCAGCTATCTAATAAAGCTAATGAGGCTTATGATAAAGTAAATGGCTTGGGACAAGACCTTAAAAAACTTGGAATGGAAATGGATGATGCGGCTAAGCTTAGTGCTACGCATTTGGAAAAATCAAGTGATAAAATGCGTGCAACAATTAACGAAGTTGCTTCTAATGCCGAAAGAATTTCGAATACAATACTGTCTTCGGGAGAAGTATTTATAAAACAATCCGATGCATTGACTGCAATTGCCGATGAAACCGCGGCTAAAGTTAATAACAGTATTGAAAACATGGTTAATGCCGGAAAAGTTTTTGAAAAACAAGGTGAAGAAATCGTAAAAAGCAGTATCAGGTTTAATGATACCGTCAATACCCAGACCCAAATTCTGAGTGAATGTTCCGGAAAGGCCGAAAAAGCCTTGCGAGCATTGACAAATAAATATAAAGATATTGATGTAGATACTTTCTTGAAAGATGCCGGAAAAATCATATTTTCTCTGGAGAATGTTTCGGTCGATATCAACCGTTTGCTCAATCCTAAAGACGAAGAAGATTTGTGGAAAAAGTTTTATAGCGGCGACACCCAAATATTTGTACGAACAATAGCTAAAAACATGACTAACGCACAAGTAGCGGCTTTGCGTAAAGAGTTAGAAAAAAATGCCGAGTTGCGTCGGTTAGTGGGGTTGTACTTAAGCGAGTTTGAAGGATTGGTTGAGAAATCAAAGAACCATGAATATTCGGCGGCCTTGATGGCTGTTATATCAGGTGCTGATCTGGGTAGACTGTATTATGTACTGGCAAAAGCTCTTAATAAACTAAATTAAAATAGAAAGTTGTTGAAAATTGGCTTATTCAAAGATAGATAATTATGTTGCTTCTTTACAACGGCAAGTTGCTGATATTGCAGGAAAAGTTAAAAAAATGCAAAATTCGGCAAGTTTTGAGCCGGCAGAAGAATATAATTATTCTTTGGGAGTAGAAAATATAGCATATACTCCGGTGAAGGCAGAAGTGTTTTCCGGCACTTTGGGGCAGATGGATAATGCTGATTGCGGATATGCAGCCGAGTCATACCAAGCCGTAGCCACGACAAAAGAAAAATCGCCGATAGTTGAGGGGTTGATTTTTAATAATAACAAGAAATTTGATTTTAGAGTGTAGCGGTATGATAAATGGCTTGAATAGTAATGTTTTCTTGGCTCCGATGGCCGGTATCACCGATAAACCGATGCGAAAAATGGTCAATTCGTTCGGCAATGGGAATATTGTTTCGGAAATGGTTGCCATTAATGCTTTATCTCGAAAAAATCCTAAAACATACAGAATCGCAGATGTCAGAGATGAAAATTATCCGGTAATCGTGCAGTTGGTCGGAAATGACCCGAAAATTTTTGTTTCGGCGGTTGAGTTGATTGAAGAATTGGGGGCTTATTCCATCGATATTAACATGGGGTGTCCGGTAAAAAAAATTGTGGCTAATAAGTCGGGTTCATATCTGATGAAAGACATGGAGTTGGCTGCAAAAATCATAAAAACCGTGAGAAATACAACAAAGTTGCCGGTGAGTGTAAAATTTAGAAAAGGTTGGGATCACAACAGTATTAATGCCGTAAATTTTGCCAAAATGTGTGAGGATTGCGGGGCAGATTATGTTACAGTTCACGGACGGACGCGTTCTGATTTCTATTCAGGCACGGCTGACTGGGATATTATTGCCAAAGTCAAACAGTCGGTGAAAATTCCGGTGATTGGTAACGGTGATGTTGATACTCCAGAAAAGGCAAAAGAAATGCTTGAATATACGAAAGCTGACGGGGTTATGATCGGAAGAGCCGCTCTTGGGTGCCCGTGGCTTATTGCACAAGTGCATAATTATTTACATAATCAAGAAAATAATTTTACTGTTAATGTAGATTTAATAAAAGCCACCTTGCTTACTCATATAAATGAATTAGCAAATTATTATGGTGAAAAATTAGCTTTAGCATTATCCAGAAAATATGTGTGCTGGTATTCTAAAAACATGCGTGATGCCAAAAAATTTAGAGAAATATATATGAAGTTGGCTAATTTTGAAAATGCATTGCAGGAAATTGATAAATTTTTTGTGACTGATAATTTTGTAAACAGTGAGGAGGCCGACAGATGAGAATAATTGTTTGCGGTGCCGGAAATCTTGGCAAAAGTGTGGTTAGTTACTTGGTAAAAGGAAACAATGATATCGTTGTTATTGATGATAATCAACGCAATTTGGATGAAGTGGCAAAAGAATTCGATGTATTGCCCATATTAGGTAAACCTTCACATCCCGATGTTTTGGAAAGAGCAGGGGCTAAAGACTGTGATATGATTTTGGCCGTCAGCGACGTTGATGAAGTGAATATGATTGTTTGTCAACTGGCGTATACTTTGTTTGCAATTCCTAAAAAAATTGCGGCAATTAACAGCAAAACTTTTTTGGATCCGTTATGGGGAATGCTTTATAATGATAATCATTTGCCGATTGATTTATTGATATCCCCGGATATTGATATTGCTGATAATATATTAAAAATTTTGAAATATCCAGGGTGTTCGGGGATTATTTCGGTGCTAAATGAAAAGTACTGTATTTTAACCATAAATATAAAAGAAAATTGTCCTTTCTTAAACGCAGAACTTATACAAGTATCTCGTCATGACGGCATTGATATCGGATTTGTTAATATTATAAGAAATAATCAAAGCTTTTTACCTGATATGTATGAAACTCTGCAAGTAAACGATGAAGTTAATATATTGATAAAAACTTCTGATATTTATGGCGTTATAAGTGCCTTTGGTCTGGAAAAACCAACAAATGAAAGATTGGTGATTTTTGGCGGTAATGAAATAGCCGAATATATTGGCGATAAGATAGAAAATGATGACACAATTACCTCTTGTCGCTTGATTGAAGAAGATATTGATAATGCTCAGCGGTTGGCAAAAAAATTAAATCATGTGGTGGTTATACATGGAGAAATGATGAGCGATGTTATCTTAAAAGAAGCTGAAATTAATCGTGCAGATGCGGCTATTGCATTAACAGATAATGATAAAGATAATCTTTTGGCAGCACTACTTGCTTCAAAAAACGGTGTGTTGACAACAATTTCGGTAATTAATACTCCATCATATAATAATCTGATGTTTAGTGTTACCGATAATATATTGATTGACAGGAGTGCCGTTACAATATCAAAAATATTAAAAGAAATCAGAACAGCAAAGCTTAAAAAGGCTTATTCCGTGTCCAGAGAACAAGGAGAAATTTGGGAAATAAAGCTAAGTGAAGGAATGATCTGCTGTAATAAAAAAATCGGTGAACTTAATATGGCTAAAAATTGTCGTGTTTTTGCCATATTACGCGGTGATGATTTGATCCTTCCGGATCAGATTACCAAATTGGAAGTGGATGATTTGATATTGGTGTATGTCGATTCAACAGCCGTAAAACAATCTGAACAAATTTTTTCGTAAAAAACTTTGACAGAGAAAGAAAAATAATATTAAATAAAGGAAATTTGAGATAAATAATAAATAAAAAGGGATTAATTCTATGAGTACAAATCAAGAAATCGAAACAAAATTTCTCAATAAACTTAAGTCAGAAGAAGTATCCGTGACCGTATTTTTGGTAAATGGGGTTAAACTGCAAGGCATAATTACTTGGTTTGATGATACTTCCTTGTTGTTGCGTCGTGACGGGCATACACAGTTGGTGTATAAGCATGCAGTTTCGACGATAATGCCGGGCGATCCGGTTGATCTCTAGGTCTTGAAATTTGCCTCGTAAAGAAAATGTAAAGGCAGCCGTCGTTTTTCTTGATGTGGATGGCGTGAAGCTGTCTTTATCACCTGAAAACAGATTGCAAGAAGCCGCTGGCTTGGCGGCCGCAGTCGGGCTTGATGTTGTATTCAAAGAAATTGTCAAGCTTAAGGCAATTAAGCCGGCGACTTTTATAGGACAAGGGGTAATAGACCGCCTTATTGTGTTGATTGATGACCTTAAAATAGATTTGATAATCTTTGATACGGCACTTTCTCCAATACAACAAAGAAATTTGGAAAAAAAATTACAAGTAAAGGTTATTGATAGAACTGCTCTAATTCTTGAAATTTTCGGAGAACGCGCTCAAACCAAAGAAGGTAAGCTACAAGTTGAGCTTGCTCATTTAACCTATCAGCGCAGTAGGTTGGTTAGAAGCTGGACACACTTGGAACGGCAACGCGGAGGAGCCGGATTTTTGGGAGGTCCCGGGGAAACGCAAATTGAGTTGGATCGCCGAATTATTGATGAAAAAATATTAAGAATTAAACAAGATTTGGAAAAAGTTAAGAAAACCAGATTGTTACATCGTAATGCCAGAAAAAGAGTGCCTTATCCGGTGGTGGCTTTAGTCGGCTATACAAACGCCGGAAAATCTACGCTTTTTAACAAATTATCAGATAGTGATGTATTGGCAAAAGATTTGCTGTTTGCGACTTTAGATCCTACGATGAGAAAGGTCATCTACCATCGGGAAAAGAAATAATTTTATCTGACACGGTGGGATTTATATCTGATTTGCCACATGAACTTATAATGGCTTTTAGAGCAACATTGGAAGAAGTGGTGGCGGCCGATTTAATTGTTCATGTGCGAGATATTGCTGCAAAAAACACTAAAGAACAGTGTGTGGATGTGCTTAAAGTGTTAGAAAATTTGGGATTTGAAGATATAAAAAATTCTAACAAGTATATTGAAGTGCTAAATAAAACTGATTTGCTGACAGACAACAGAAAAGCTGAAACAGCAAAAAAAGCCAAAGAAAATCAAATTATGATTTCTGCCGTTACCGGTGATGGTTTGGGGAGTTTGGTATCGGCAATCAACAAAAAATTGTCTTCGGGTTATGTGGTTGCGACGCTTAAGGTGGCTGCGGCTGACGGGAAAAAAGCTGCTTGGTTGTATGATAATGCCGAAGTTTTGGAAAAAACGCTAAAAGGAGAGACTTGGTTTATAAAAATTGCGGCTGAACCGGCAATTATGGCAAAAATTGAGGGTAAATTTGCAAATAATAAATAAAAATGCTTGCTTTAATAAAAATTATGGTTTAGAAGGTTAGGTGTTTTACGGGACTTAGCTCAGCCTGGTAGAGCGCTTGCTTTGGGAGCAAGATGTCGTTGGTTCGAATCCAATAGTCCCGACCAAAGTTTGAAGTAAAAAATAATTATTTGTACTATTGGATGAGAACCAACGGGCGTTGGTTCGACTACAAGGAATAGGCGAGACGCGGGTATCGCCGATTTTGTTTTTTATAAAAACAAAAATTCCGCAGAGGCAACTTTAGTAATCCAATAGTCCCGACCAAAGTTTGAAGAAGAGTTTTACTTTATTGGTGAGACTCTTATTTTTGTATGAAGGGTGTAGTAATTGAAAGTTTTTCAGAGAAAAAAAGAAGATTTTATCTGCTCTAATTGTGGAGCAAAAGTTAAAGGCAACGGATATACCAATCATTGTCCGGAGTGCTTATATTCAAAGCATGTAGATATTAATCCGGGTGATAGGGCTTGCGAATGCGGGGGATTGATGGAGCCGGTGGATGTGGAACTAAAGGACGGAAAGTATGTGTTGTTGCATCGGTGCTTAAAATGCGGATTTGAACGTAAAAATAAAATATCTCCCGAAGATAATTTTGATAAAGTAATTGCGTTAGTAAAAGAAAAAACTCAGAGATTGAAACATAATTAAAAAAGCCGTCTTTAGTGACGGCTTTTTAATGCTAAAGGCTTATTCCCTTTTGTTTGCAACGATTGTTCCATTTTAGTTTGGCATAAACCTGCATATCGGTGATGGTGTCTGTTTCGTCGACAATTTCTTTGCCAAGAATGGTCTCAATGATATCCTCAAGGGTTATAATACCAATCCAGTTGCCGAGTTGGTCAACAACCATTGCCATATGATTGTGGTCTTCTATCATGGCCGAAAGGACATCTTGTAAACGAGCCTCGGGGAGAAACGAACGCATTTCTCGGGCGTATTTGTCAACTTTATCATCATCTTTGGCTTTGTATGAGCTTGATTTATGAATATACCCTTTGAATAACTTTTTCTTTTCGTCAACCAGCGGAAATCTTGAGAAAGGGGTGGTAGATAAAAATTTATCAAAATCTTTAATTTTGGTCCCCGGTGCAACGGTATGCACAACGGTGCGAGGCGTCATAACATCACGCAAATCTACCTGTTTGAGGTTTAGGGTGTTGATAATAATTTTGTATTCAATATCATCAACGATTTTGGAAGCCTGTCCCATTTTGGCGAGGGCTTTTATTTCTTCTTTGATGTTAGAACAATCATCATTGGTGGTAAACCATCGCGTAATTAATGTCGAAAGCCAGATAAACGGCTTCATAATCCAAATCATACCGATAAGTGTCGGCACCATAATCGGAACTAAATTTTTCCAATATTTGGCACCGATAGATTTTGGTAATATTTCAGAGGTGGTCAGAATTAAAAAAGTCATGATACCACTGGCCCAACCAACATAAGCTTGTCCATAAAGAGAGGCCACTTGTGCACCAACTCCGGTAGCACCGACAGTGTGAGCTATGGTATTTAATGATAAAATAGCAGCCAAGGGCTCATCAATATTTTCTTTTAGGTGAGAAACTTTTTTAAATAAAGTGGGATTTTTATCTTCCATCTGAGCAATATAACTCGGAACAATGGAAAGTAGGGCGGCTTCCAACACCGAACACAAGAATGAAACCGCTATTGCCACAATGGCAAAAGTTAATAAAATAAACATATTATCCTTATTAATTGTTAATGTTGTTTCTTTAATAACAGCTTTTTTTACAAAAATAAAGCATAAATATCTATAATTGTTATATTTGTTGATGAATTTGTTACACTTTTGTTACAAAATCCTTGTGTTAAGATAAGTAATGTGTTACAATACATTTATTAGGATAAACCTTCATTATAGGAGGGTATTATGATGAAAAATATTAAGTCGCAAGGGCTTAAATTTCTTGAAGAAATGCAAAAGCCGATTACTTCTAAAGAGCAAATATTTGAGGCTTTGTTTGAGGCTTGCGGTGTAGGCGATGATTTGAATACCAAACATGTGTTCTTTCAGGAGGTAATTATAAGGTTTAATGCTTCTAAGGCAGTTGCGGTGATAGCCAATCATTTGCCTTATGAAAATGAAAGCCATTATGTTGATGTCGCTCTTAACACATACATTAAGGCCGGTTTTGATATGCGAGATTTTGATAAGGATCTGCAGAAATATAAGGAAAAATTCTGGTTTTTATATCCGCATTTGGTTGCAAAGCAAGATTTGTATGCCAATGCTTAAAACAAGACGAATTCCCGCTTTTTCTCTCCTTTTGAGCGGGAATTCGCTTTTTAAAAAGCTTCAAATATAATTCCGTTTACCGGGATGTGATTTTCATAACGCAAAACCTGTTCGTGCAACCTTACGCTATTGTAATTATTTGACTGTAGCAGATTTTTTATATAATTGGGATTGTGCTTAAATCTTCCGTTCTTTTGAATTTGGTATTGCGGAATGTTATTATCCGTTTCAACGCTAAAAATGACTTTTTTACCATTGCAAAGCTTGATGAATTCTTCTAAATCACCAAAATAAACGAGAACATCAGCGGCAATTATTAAATCAAAATCTTTTCGGCTCTTCAAAAAATCACAAATATCTGATTTTATCAGTTCATTATAAACATTTTTCGTTGCCGCTTGTTTTAACATCTGTGATGAAATATCTACTCCTATTATATAATTCGAAATAGTTTTAACAGCTTTACCGATAAGCCCCGAACCACACCCAAAATCCACAATACGACCTTGAAAATCTCCGATAATTCTTCTAATAGCCAGCGGAGTTGAATACTCCAAATTTTGCATAACCAGTTCGTAATTATCAGCAAAATTGTCAAAAAGCTTTTCATTATAAACTTTATTATCGACAAAGTTGTCTCCTTTCATAATAGCTCGCAAATGTTGGGCATAAATACTGTCAGGATATGATTTTACCCAATTATTTGCTATTTCCAGAGCTTTATCTTCATCTTGACGCGAAAGCAGAATGATACATTCGGTAATATTTAAGGAAATTGCCGTTTGTGTGCTGTCAAGTTGTAGGGCATTAAAGAAAAGGCCTAAGGCTTCTTCATATTCTCCCATATCTTTTAATATCAACCCTATGTTATTACATACTTCGGCTGATTTTGGGTTTATTATAACAGCTTTACGGTACTCTTCAAGAGCTTCCGATAATCTTTTTTGCCTATACATCATCTCGGCATAATTGTTATGCAGGGCAAATTCATTCGGTATTATCTCGGCCAATTTTCGGTAGCGAATTTCTGCTTCGTTAAAATTATTCTCTTGGCTTAGTATGTTGGCTAAATGAAATTTAGCTTGAGTATTATTGTCGTTGAGAAATTCGGCTTTTATAAACGCTGATTTGGCTTTCTCTGTTTGGTGCCAAGCTTCGTAAATCAGACCTTTTAAGGTGAGAATACTGTCATAATTAGAAGATATGCTATAAGCCTTTTCAATATATTCAATAGCTTGATTATACTCGCGGTTGTTGTATGAAAGCCACGATAAATCATACCAAACAAGGGCATTGTCGGGATATTGTTGAGCTAAATAGGTTAATTGTTTTTTTGCTTTTTCAGGATTATCTATGCGGTAACTGTTGGCTCTGTTTATTATGGCCTCAATATAATCAGGCTTTATAGACAGCACCTTATCCCAATACTCGCGGGCTGTCTCCAAATTACCTAAAATTTCATGTATATTAGCTATTTCATCGTAGGTTTCTTTGACTTCCGGAGCCAGTTTCAGTACTTTGGCATAATTTTGCAGGGCTTCGGTATATTTTTGCTGTAATTTTTGCGAAAAAGCTAAGTTGTAGTAATAACCGGCATTTTCTTTTCCGTTACGAATGGCCGCAGAAAAATAGGAGCAGGCCTCGTCATGATAACCTTTATTCTGAGCTATCAGACCAAGCATATTTAATACATCAGAATTATCGGGAGAGGCTTCTAAAATTTGCCTTAGATTGTTTTCGGCAGAGCCGAAATCTCCATTATCAAACTGCCTTAAAGCCTCAACAAATAAATCATTGTAAGACATATTTCCACCTTTATTGCCACTTATATTATGCCTTATATCAGATTAATCTGAAAAATCCAGAAAAATTATAAAAAATGCTTGATTTTGATAAAAGATTGGTATACATTGCCATCACTTCCGAGAAGGCAGATTGCTGAAAATGCAGTCTCGTTCGGCTTGAAATATGAGTGCGGACTATCGGGACAATAATCGTAATTAATAAATGTAAGGTGTATAATAATGAAAAGTATCGTTTCTGCTAAAAAGAAAAAAGAAAGACAATACGGCGTAATTTGGGGCGCTCCCAACAGTTCCGTCGCTAAGAGAGAATATGCTCCCGGTCAACATGGTCAAAGAAGAAAAAAACCAACTGATTATGGTGAGCAACTTTCCGCAAAACAAAAATTGAAAACATATTATGGTAATGTTTCGGAAAAACAGTTTCATAAGTACTATGTAGAGGCTGTTCGTCGTTCTGGCGATGCCGCCGAAAACTTGATCGGTATCTTGGAATCTCGCTTGGACAATATAGTTTATAAGGCTAAGTTCGTTCCGACTATCTTTGCCGCTCGTCAGTTTGTTAACCATGGCCATGTTACCGTTAACGGCAAAAAAGTTAACATCCCTTCTTACATGCTTAAGGCTGGCGATGTAGTTGAAGTAAGAGAAAAATCTAAGCAGTTGCCTATAGTTGTTGCTGCCTTGGAGTCTTCTTCTCGTGATGTTCCGGCTTATGTTGAATTGGATGCTAAAAAAGCTGTTGCTAAATATGCTTTCGTGCCTAAGTTTGAAGATATTCCTTATGCTTCGCTTATGGAACCGAATTTGGTTATCGAATTCTACTCAAGATAATAGAATTTATCCAATTTATAAAATCCTCAGAAGTTGTGCAAACTCTGAGGATTTTTGTTTTAAATATGTAATTTATCGTTTATCATCGCAACTAGCTGAAAGTTTTGATTGAAAATAAGGATTGTGATATGGATGATATTCTTCTCGATGACCCTCGTAGAGCCTCGGCAAAAAGAGTTTTAGAAGCTCAAAAACAAGAAAAATTAAAACCCAGAAGAACTTTTGGTCAATATCTTTTTGATTTAATAGTGAACACTGTGGCTTGTTTCGTTTTGCTCGCCATCAATTTTACTCTGTTCGCAAATTCGGGAAATTATAATATATTCGGTGCTTCAGCGATCTTAAATCAAGAAGTTATTCTTATATATGCAGCCTTATTATTTGTAAGTTTTGCCATAACTTTTGTGCTGTCTTTTTCAAAAAACTTGCAAAATGCTTTACCGGCAATTATTGCCGCATTATTCGTAATTGCCGTAATAAATCAGTTTGCTACCTTTGAAAAACATTCTACTTTACTGTTATTGCTGGGTAATTTTTTTAGTGAAAGCACTAATAATCTACTCTATGAGTATTCTTTTGAAATTATCGGAATCGCTGTATTCTTAATGGCTTTTCTGCTGATTACTTTCTTAAAAAGAGCATATAGATTATATCTGGTGTTGGCATTGTGTGCCGCTTTGGCTTGGATTGTTAGTGAAGCTTATTTTAATACTTCACAAACTTATTTTAAAACAACAGCTTCGGCTCCGGCTTTGAGAGCACAAAACAGCGGAAAAACATTATTGTTTTTATCGTTTAATAATATGACTTCGCCCAATAATTTACGGAGATTGGCCGGTGATGACGGCAAAAATGTCGAAATGTACAAAACATTCAACAATATGTTAGGAGTATTAGCTCAAAATGGTTTTGTGTTATACCCCAATGCTTTGTTGCCGGTTGTCGAACATCCTTTTTATAATTTGGTAAAATTATACAATCCTAATGAAAATAAAGATCCGTCGGCTTTTATTCAAAATGTGGCTTTACAAGATGATTATTTGGACTTTACCAGCTTGCAGTACGATAAAATGAGAATGAAAAAAAGTTCTCTTTATGAACTGCTGCGTAAGAAAAATTATAACATCAATGTATATCAAACCAGAGAACTGGATACTTGTTATGTCGATAATAAACTTGCAGTAGTGTCTTGTAAGGATAAAATAAATTATCCTTTTGCGCTTAATGACAATAACTTTAAATTGGCAGACAAAACATTGTTGCTGGCTACACAATGGTTGGAATCTACAGGCTTTGTCAGTTCACTGAATGTACCACTAAAGTTTTTGTCGTATATTTTGCCGGTGAAACCTTTGGCCGTAAAGCCAAATGAAGTATATGCCGTAAATGCATTCAGAGTCTTTGATCAAATTGCCGATGATATGGATCGTAAAAAAGGAAATCAAGCCTATTTTGCAGTTATAGATTTGCCATCGGATAATTTTGTTTATGATGAGTTTTGTCAATTCAAAAAAGTAGAAGATTGGGTCGGCGAAAAGGGAGAAACATTTGCAGATACTTCTTTAACAAATAAACAAAAGGCTTATGCTAATCAGCTTAACTGCGTAATCGGTTCTTTGGAGTATTTGTTACGCAGGTTAGATAAAAGCGGACAAATAGGTGCTACGACCATAGTATTGGCCGGTTTGGATAATCCGCAAGAATTATTGCCTAAAGAAATTGAGTATTATCCGAAATTACAGGCGGAAAGACAAACTTTGTTGGCGGTAAAGCCAGAAGAAAATTATAAGTTTTCGGCAGATTACAGCGTTTGTAAAGCAGATGAAATATTAAATTCACACTTTTTCTCCGGAAAATGCAAGGAATTTTCCGATCTGGAAACTACAGATAAGAATTTGGAAAAGATTAGAGAAGAAATAAATCAGCAAAAATTTGATGCTTCAACACTGGCAAAAGCAAAAGATAACTTTAATGAGTGGTTTAAGTCTTGGGTGGCCAACAATCAAAATGGAAATAATTTTGATTATCAAGCCATTAACTCATTAAATGATAATAATGTGGCAACATTTAAACCTAAATCTCAGATGGTGGTTGAAGATATCGTCAATATAGAAACTGAAATATCAGCTGATGAGGTGATAAAATCAGAAGAAGATGTTGCTAAAAAGCAAGGAAATCTTATGCCGACACAAGAACCTGTTCCGGTCGTCGAAATAACAAAAACACTTGCCGAAACAAGTAATGAAATAACTGATGAAGTGTCAAATCCGGTTGAGAATGTTAATGTTGCGACAAAAAGTGATAATGTAGTTACACCTGATGCTCCATCTGTGGATGAGAGCATTACTGACACAAAAATTAAGGAAACAGTAAATCAAATTGCAGACGAGCCTATAGAAAATAAAATGTCGGAAGCTGTTGAAGGTATTGAGGAGAAAGCCTCGACTCAACCTGATGAGGATATAGTTGAAAAAACTCAAGCCGTTGAAGATGTCAAAGCAACAGAAGTGGTGCCGGAAACTTTGTTCGATGAGATCCCACAAGCAGAACAACCGCAAGCCTCTGTAAACGTTGATAACGCAAAAATTGAAGTGTTAACGAAAGACCAAAATGTCGTTGAAACTGTTCCGGTAGCAGCCGATAAAAAAGCGGAGGTTATCTCAACAAAAGAAGATATTATAAATAAAGCAAAACAAGCTTTTGAAAACAAACAAAAAACGGAGCAACAAAAGAAAGAAGAAATTAGAAAAAAGGTGAAATATTTATCGGATAATATTGAAGAATTGTCAAAAAATCAAGAATTTAGACAAGTCTTAGAAGCTCCTGTAGCTCAGGGAAGCAATTTGTCACCGCAAGAATTGAAAAAACAATATCATAAAAATTTAATTGAAGCGGCAGATAAAGCAAAAAACGACATGAATATAGAAGTAAAAGTCATTGAAAATAAATAATTGTTTTGGAGATATTTGTGGCAAATCGAGTTAAAACACGGGGTAAATCCACAACCAATAGCAAAACTTTGGCTTTTAGAAAAAACAAAAGAGCAACCATATCTTTGTGTATTTTTGCCGTGTTGTTTATTTTGAGCTTGTTAGCAGAAGTTATTGCTAATGATAAGCCGCTGCTGGTGAAATACAACGGGGATTGGTATTTTCCTTTTTTATTTGAGTATAACGAACAGATTTTCGGCGGAGATTTTCCAACTGCAACAGATTATCAAGATCCGTTAATTTTTAATAATATCAAAAAAAACGGGGATATGTGGTTTACCATTATTCCTTATTCTTTCAATACGGTAGATTATCAAATTGATGTGCCGACGCCATCGGCTCCCGATAAAAAACATTGGTTGGGAACCGATGATGAGGGAAGGGATATCTTAGCTAGAATACTTTATGGCATTAGGCTGTCGGTAATTTTTGCTTTTGTACTTACGGCTATATCTTCGTTAATAGGTATCACCATTGGAGCTATTCAGGGGTATTTTGGCGGAAAAACTGACATCGTAATTCAAAGATTTATCGAAATTTGGGAAGCATTACCGCAACTTTTTATTTTAATTATTATTGCCAGCGTATTTACGCCCAATTTCTGGATATTGCTAGCTATTATGCTATTGTTTAGCTGGACATCTTTGGTCGGGGTAGTGAGAGCAGAATTTCTTAGAGTACGCAATTTTGAATTTGTTAAAGCGGCAAAAGCTTTGGGTGTTAGTGATACAAGAATAATGTTTAAGCATATTTTGCCAAACGCATTGGTCGCGACCATAACTTATATTCCGTTTATTCTTTCCGAAGCGATTGTGGCTTTAACAGCTCTTGATTTTTTAGGCCTCGGCTTGTCTCATGAATATCCGTCGCTTGGCGATTTGGTTAGACAAGGAAAAGACAACCTACAGGCACCGTGGATAGGAATATCTATCTTTGTAGTTTTGTCGCTGTTACTCACGATTTTGGTCTTTATAGGCGAGGGAATTCGAGATATGCTTGATACGCGGAGGAATAAATAATGCCTCTGTTGGAAATAAAAAATCTAACCCTTGGCTTCCATACCAACGAAGGAAATAAATATAAGGTCGTAAAAAATGTTTCGTTCAATCTGGAAAAAGGCGAAATTCTGGGTGTTGTTGGGGAATCAGGTTCGGGTAAATCAATCACCGCTTTATCAATATTAGGATTATTACCGTACCCAAAAGCTTTTCATTCACCGGAAAGCTCAATAAAATTTAACGGCATTGAACTTCTGGATAATAAAAATATTCGTGATTTTCGCGGCGGTAAAATCGGCTTTGTATTTCAAGAACCGATGTCAAGCCTAAATCCTTTGCATAAAGTAGGGCGCCAAATTGTTGAAAACATTTTAATGCATCAAAGTATCAGCTACAAAAGAGCTAAAGCACAAGCATTAAGGCTTTTGAAAATTACCGGAATTAAAAATCAGAAAGAAAAATTTGATGCCTATCCTCATGAATTATCAGGAGGTCAACGACAAAGGGTTATGATTGCAATGGCTATTGCAAATAAACCGGACATTTTGATTGCTGACGAACCTACAACCGCTCTAGATGTAACAATAGCTGCACAGATACTCGATACTTTAATGCAGCTTAAAAAGACCATGGGAATGTCAATTATTTTGATTAGCCATGACTTGAGTGTGATACGCAAGGTTGCAGATAGAGTTTTGGTGATGAAAAGCGGTAAAATAGTTGAGCAAGGGAGTAGTGATGATATATTTTACCATCCTAAGAATAGTTATACAAAAGCTTTAATATATTCTTCCAATGTCTTGAAAAAATACAATAATGTAAAATCAGAATATGCGTGTGATATCAAAAATTTAATTGTTAAATACCCTATTGTTAAAAACTTCTGGGGCAAGGTGACAGAATATTTATTTGCAGTTAATAATGTGTCTTTGAAGCTAAAAAAAGGAAAGACGCTCGGTGTAGTCGGGGAGTCAGGTTCCGGTAAAACGACATTAGCTATGGCGGTTGCAAATCTTGTTAAATATGAAGGAGATGTTTTTATCGGCGGTAACAATATCAAAGAAATACCCAATAAATTATTGCGTAAGAAAGTGCAAATCGTATTTCAAGATCCGTATAATTCCCTAAACCCTCGAATGACAGTCAGGGAGATTGTAGGCGAGGGGCTGGAAGTACATTTTAAAAACGAAAGTAAATTCAACAAATTAAAACGGATTAAAAAAGTTCTTTCTGAGGTAGGACTTAAAGGAAATGCGGCTGATAAATATCCACACGAATTTTCCGGCGGACAAAGGCAAAGAATTGCCATCGCTCGAGCATTGATAGTGGAGCCGGAAATTTTGATATTGGATGAGCCAACATCTGCTCTTGATGTAACAATAGCAGCGCAAATATTAAAACTTTTGCAGAAAATTCAAGAAACAAGAGGGATTTCTTATCTGTTTATATCTCATGATATGCGGGCGGTCAGAGCCTTGGCCGATGATATTGCGGTTATGAAAGATGGTAAAGTTCTGGAAATAAACTCGGCTATTAATATATTTAATCATCCGTTTAATTGTTATACAAAATCTTTAATAAAAGCGGCAAATATCACTAAAGGGAAAAAACATGGAAATCGAGCAGTTAATAAAAATCTGCGGCAAAATTAAAGATGTAAAAAGAACCGGTTGGAAATACAAAAATGTAAACTCTCCGGAATCTGATGCCGATCACAGTTTTGGGGTGGCGCTATTAGTGATGTTGCTTACGCCTAAACATTTAGATTTACTAAAATCAATTAAAATGGCGCTAATTCATGATTTACCAGAGATCTATGCAGGGGATGTTACACCACATGACAGTATATCGCCGGAAATCAAACAGAAAAATGAGATACTTGCCATTAATAAGATAAGTCAAGAGCTTGAATTTCCGGAATTAACAAAGTTGTTTGCGGAGTTTGAAAAACAGAAAACAGTTGAAGCAAAGTGGGTTAAGGCTTTAGACAAACTGGAAACGGTTATGACAGCAAAATACTATGATGACAATCATCGCACCCAAGAGACTTTGATTAATGAATTTTCGGCTTATGCCGAAGCTCAAATAGATAAAATAGATTGCAAAGAAACAGAGATTATTAAAAATATTTTGAATAAATTGACTAAAGGAGATAAAAATGAGTAAAACAAAAACTTATTTTATGATATTGGCAGTAGCAGCAATTGTTGTTGCCGTGGGCTACATAATGAATATTGCCGCAATAAAATCTTTTTCAACAATGTGCTTTAATTATGCCGGAGATAATTGGGTATCAGTAACTGCTGCCGTTTGTGCCTTCGTTTTTCTGGGAAATAAAAACTATTGGCTCATTTTATTGGCTTGTGCGGTTGTCGCTGCTTTGATTACACAGCTTGTAATAATCGGGCAGGGTATTGGAATTATGACTTTGGCTGCTCGTTGTGTGGCTTTCTTGAGTATAGCATTCTTAATGAATTTCGTTAAACTGCTGATTAACAAATAAAAAAGGCTCTTTACGAGCCTTTCTTTATTCATCGTCATCTTCCCAAGCCTGAACCAGATTAAGCGACATTTGTAAATCTTCCGGATAGCCGGTTGCCGTCTCTAGAGATATAATGGTAGAATTATCTTTTAATTTGCTTTGCAGTAGGTTTTCATAATCGACATTGCCTTCGCCGATTACAACATTTCTTTTTAATTCGGCATCGTAATCTTTAATATGAAAATAGAAGCATTTATTTATTAAATCTTGCAAATCCTGAGGGATAAAATTATCTTCCATGGCAATGGTGTTGCCAATATTCAACAAAGGAAAGATGTTGGAAAATCCATATAATTCAAATAGTTGATGCATTGATTTAATAGTGGAAATATTGCAGCCGGCATCGTTTTCCAACAGCAAACTAATGCCTCTTTCTAAAGCCATTTGGCTATAAACATCGAGTTTTTTGCCTAAATCTTCAAGAGATATGTTGTCATCTTTGAGGTATGAGTATATGCGAATATTGGCAGCGCCCAAGATATCGGCTATATCCATTAATTTGGTAAAATATTCTGCTTCATCAACACTTTGTCCGCAAATATTTAAAGGAGTTCCTTCGTGCCAGCTTAAGAAAGGTGAGGCGATAGTTGAAACCAATATTCCGGCTTGAGCAATTTGACCGGCAATCTGGCTGATTTTATCAAGTGACAAATCACAAATATTTTTTCCGTCAATATTGCGTAATTCGATATATCGAAGATTATTCTTTTGAGCAAAACGCAGTGCATCGTCTATATTTGATGAATATTCATCATTGATAAAACACAAATCCATAGCTTATCATCCTTTGCTGATTAACAATTAGGGCAAAGTTAGAACCAATATAAAGAAAAATCAAGCATTTTTTAGTTTGGCAAATACCAATTTATCGTAAAATTTCCCATTGTTATAGATAGCTTTGCGCAGAGTACCTTCGAAAACATAATGATTGCGTTTGGCAACATTGACAGAGGGGATATTTTCTTTTTGCATTGTAATTTCAATGCGGTTCATACCCAAAGAAAATGCGGCATTTTCAATTAATTTAACAGCACCGCTCATATATCCGCGGCCGTTATATTCTTCTGCAAGCCAATAGAGCCGATTTCGCCTTGGTAATTTTCGTAGTCAATGTTGTGAATATCTATTGAACCGATGGCTTTGCCGGTGGCTTTCAAAACAATAGAGTAGGCGTAATTTTCACCTTTTTGCCATTTGTCGGTAAACATATCGGTAGCGGAGTTACAATCCTGCAGAGAATTAGTTTTATCAACCCAAGAAATAAATTTTCGCAGAAAATTACGATTTTTATCTGTTTCCAGCCATAAATCTTCGTCGTATTGATAATTGTTACGAGCAACCAATTTAATCACATCATTTTCCAATGTTTCCGGCATTATAAAATTTTCCAACATTTTGAATAATCTCCATTGTAAAAATATTGTAATTTTTGTCAATTATATAACAATATGTTGATTTTGCAAGAATATTTTTTTGCGCGAATTTTGTTGTCCTTATTGAGGGTAGTCATATTTTATATATAAATATATTTGTCGCATAATATATATTATGTATACTTTGGCGTGACTGTAGCCTTTGGTATCGTTGGCTTAATGAGTATTATAACTTTGTTAATATTTGATTGTTATGTAAACTCAAAACATTATAAGGTTATCAAAAATGATAGTATATAACGATATTGAAGATTTGGCTAGAATAAAAAATGCTGTTTGTGATGAATTTTTTAATGTGAAAAAATCCATTGATATAGTACAAAAAAATCTTGATTTACTTTATTTGTATACCTCAAAAAATGAACAAGATAAGCGTAAACAAAATCCTTATATTGTTAAGACTGTCATCAAACACATGGCTAATGGCATGAATAAACATGATGCTATGATTTTAGCGGCTGAAGAATTGATGATTGACATTAAGCGCGTTGAAAGCGTTTATTGGCAACAAAACCGCTATATGTCGGCAATAAATTTATTTGCCAAGCGTTATTTTTGTGAAAAACTAAAAAAAGCCGGATTTACAGCTAAAGAGATAGCCAACTTATTGGGTATAAGTGAAAATCATGTTTTTAAGTTAATGCGCTCTACAATAGATTTTTGGTTTCTAGATAATAAAAAAAATAAAGCCGGCAGTTAACCGGCTTTTTTTAGTGTCTAAAATAGACTTAGTTGTTTATTTGTCTTTTTTTTATGTTTTTTAATCGGTTTCTTGGCCGTTTTTTTGGCCTTGTGGCGTTTTTTGCGTAAAATGGCCGCCCTTTCCTCATCTGAATCATCTAAAGACGCCCAAAAAGCTTTTTTCCACCGTATAGCCTCTTTTTTCCAATCGACCATGCTAACCGCCAATCAGCGCGGTTAACACGCTCAAAATAGCCTCCGGTGCTGATAGCGTGCCGGCAAGAATACCGGCAACAGCTGTGGCAACACCTGCCCAAAAGCCTTTGTTTTTCAATTTGTTTAAGATTTGAACCAACATTTATCTTGCTCCTCTCTGATGTCTGTTAACTCTTTTTCTATAAGCGCACAACGCTTATCAAATTTGCTATATAGCAACAAAACGGCTATTAAAGTCGGGCTATTTCCTAACAAATTGATAAGCAACTCTTGCATTATTTCGTACTCCGCCAAATCCAAAAGGCAGCAACACCGGCAGCGGCCATAATCGCCTTATCCCACCATGAAAAAGACGGTGTGTTTTGGCTAACTACCGGCGTTTCGGTTTCTTTTTCATATACTATACCGGTTAAAACTCCGGCAAGTGCTGAAACTCCTATCCAAATAAGTGGCATTATTCCCCCTTTTAAGCGTAAAATGTATGGTTTCCTATTGTTGCAACTTGTTCCATTTTTCCGGCCCAACTCGGAATTGTGGACAATGAATCAAGAGCCAAATAATTGGTTGCTCCATTGGTGATATCTGGCAAAAATCCCTCATATGCAAGCAATGCAAGTTGTTTTGCTAGTGCAAAATAACTATCACTTTCATCGACAGCTAACATTGGACCGTAATTCGGATCATCAGCGTTCCAAACGCTGAATTGGCTTTTTTTGGTACATACTTCTTTAGGTGTCGCACCGTACCAACTGCCAGCCTTGACACGATTCATAATAACATTAATCACGGCTTGCATACCCTCTTTTCCCTCGCCTCTAGCCTCTCCCCATGCTGTGCGTGCCATATAATCAATTTGCTCGTCTTTATCTGTAAGTGCCATTTTTCCACCTCTAAAAATCAAATATCCGCCTAAAAGCGAAATTAAGGTTATGCCGACGGGGTTATTCATTGCTCAAACTTGCCTCTAACTCGTTAATCCTTGCGCGCCATTGTTGCCGCTGGCTGATTAAATCAGCATATTCTTCCGGAGTTGCTGCGCCCTCGGCAATTTTGATAACGGCATAATCTGAGGCCGCCAGCTTTGATTTTAACTCTGATATTTCTTCCATGTAGATGTTTTTTTGAGGCTTTTCCGGAGCATATCCGGATAAATACCAGAGGCCATTATATGCTTGTTCAACATCCTGCTCGGTCATACCGATTGATTTGTAGAATGGAATATTTGTACCTAAACCAACACTGCAAACTTTAGTTTCTTCATTTTCTACTTTAGCATATTTTTTCATCTGTTTATTTCCCTAAACACGGACAAAAACTGGTAACTCCCGTATTAATTATCGTTCCCTTTGGTGCTGGAATCCAACCAGAAACATCCCCTTCTCCATTGCCAACGCCAATCATCATAGCACTTAAATTAGCTGGATATGTGATATTAGAAGTTGTAAGATTTCTGTTAGTATGTAAATAAATGTTTACCCAGCCATCGGTTGGTGCTGTAAACGGTTTTGTTCCCGATATAGCAGCTGAATAATCCGGCAAGCCATAATCAGGTTGCGTTGGATTATTTAAACTTGTTCCAAACTGTACCATTATGCAAAACTCCCCACAGCTACAGTTTTCGCCTCTGTGCCGTAAAGCACTAACGGCACACCAAGAGAATATTCAAAAGTACCTTGAGCTTGCAGCTGCAAACCGTCTGTGCCGGTACCGCCAATATAAACGATATCATCGCCGGTATTTTGAATAATAACTTTTTGTGCTGCCGGAATTTCTAAAATTCCGGTGTCATCAAAAGTAAATGTTTTTACGGAAAAGCTTGTATATTGCGCTGATGTGGTTTGCACCGTTCCGGTAACAGTTAACCGGCTGTCATCAAAATATCCAATACCTACCCCAACCGATAAAACAAGCGGAGTTTCGGAATCATTGAATATTTGAGCATAAGGGATAATTGTATCAAACTTAATGCCTAGACCAGTTTCAAAAACAGTATCCATTTGATTGGTTGACCATGCAACCTTAAATTTTTGGTTAGCGGATAAACATCTGAAGTAGTTAAACGGATTGTTAAGCGTATATACACCATTTGCCGGAAGCTCAATAGTAAACTCACGGTATGAACTTTGTTGTCTGCCATTATTTATTGGTTGCCAATCCATTTTATAAACCTTTCAAAATACGAGGTGCCATAACAATTGCCAAAATGCCGGCACCAACCATTAGTACCGGTTTGAGTTGCTGAATTATACCGGTTGTTTCTGAATATGCCGACTGATAACCGGCCGCCACTTGCTGAATTGATTGTCCGGCTAGATTGGAGTTTGCCGCGGTTGCCGTATTGGCCATGCTTTCCACACTTTCAAGAAAAGCTTGCATATCCTCGCCCCACATACCATTAACAGTAACATCACCGGTTGATTGAATATTACCGGTCGATAAATCACCAATGCTTGATGATGTCGTTGTTGTCGTATTGGTTGTTGTGCTGCTTGAGCTTGATTTTGAACCGCCAAAAAGCCCCATTTTTTACCTCTTAAACATACGCCAAATTAAAAAACCAATGCCGGCAAGGGCAAGCATTTTGACAAGCCCTATGCCGCCACCTGATGAATTAAAAATAGCACCGTTTTTTATCGAACCGCCGGTCGCTGCTGCTGATGACTGGCTTGATAAATCACCGCTAATATCTAATGGTATTGCACCTGATGCCATTTTTACCTCACATTAATTTTTTTACGCCTAAGCCTACCGCTAACAGACCAAGCGTTCCGCCGATAATCCACAAAATTGAATTGGTTGAAATTTCCAAATCGCCAATTTTGATAGTGTCGGCGGAATCTTGTCGCTGTTGTGCTTGGTTAAGGCCGGCAAGCTGCCCTTGCAAATAGGCAGTTTCCTCGGAATCAGCCGAAGAACCGTTAAAAGCATTATAAATATCTGCTGCCGATTTACCGGTTTCGGTTAATCCTGATAAAATTTCCGACCATTCCATTGGTTACCTCGCTTAAGCTGCTGTTGTCGGCAAAGTGTCCAATGCCAACAAAGTGGTTGAGTTTACAAGCTTGCTAATTCTGTCCGGACAGTTATGAACTTTCAAAACCGGCATATCATAAGAGGTTGTCGGTGCTTGGCTGAAAGTTGTTCTAACTGATAATTCCGAAGTTACATCTTGGACTAACAAACCGGAGTTTGCTGTTCCGTCCATGTAGTTATGAATAAATGCTCCGGAAATTGTGCCGTATCCTTCAAGATTATTCATTGCGTTATTAGTTGCAATGCTTATGTTTCTTGCAACATTCACATTGTTAACCAAGGTTTCTCCGCTTGAAATAGTACCGCCGCCAGGGTATGCAATCGCCAGCAAGAACAAATCTTTTGCGTTTTTGGGTAAGGTATTAACTTGTGATTGTCCAACGGCAGCAAAAGACTGAACATTGTTATTGAATTGAATATAGGTGTCGTTCCAATCTGCCTCAACATTTTTGCGGATTGAATACAAATTTACATCGGTAATATCTGTTACTTCTGTTCCGGCAAAAATCTGAACCACCAACGAGCTGATTTTTTTAGACGGGTCGGTGTTGCCAAGTTTACCGCAACGCCAAGCAAATTCATCACGCAAAACACCGGCTTGATAGAGCAAGCGGCCGAGGTTAAGCGAAAATACATTCACTAAGGTTGATTGCTGAACTCTGGTGCCAAGATAGCTATAAAGGTCAACAATTTGTGATAATTTTACATCAACTGCATTCATTCCGTTAATCAAAACAACAACACGCTCAATTGATGATTTGCAGTTAGCCAAAGTTGCCGGTGCACCGTTGTTGGTAAATTCAATAATCAAATCGCGAATAACATCATAAGTGTTTACATTGAACGGCGTCATTGAACCGGCCGTAATCGGTTTTGATTCTTCAAAGTTTCTGATAGGTGTCTGCATTTGTCAAACTCCTATTTGCTGGTAAGTTTAGTTGAAATCCAGTTGTAAGCAAATACGCCTACAACAACAGCTGCAGCCATTTTAACCATGCTTTTCATTGTGTTAGCTCCTTATGGTAAAGTTAAAAAAAATCTATACAGTAAGAGCCTAAACAAAAAATCGTGTAAATGTCAAAAATGCTAAGTATTTGATTTTACACGATTGTTGTTCTATATACGTACGTAGAAAAATTCATCTATGCACAAAAATTTTATTTCCGGACTTGTAAACATATTGAAAATTATCCAATCCGGCGAAAGTTTGCCGATATTCACGGCCTAAAATCTTAAGCCCAACATCAATATCAGCCGGCTCGCTATGCCTAAATAAATAAACTGCTGAACAGTTAGCACGAAAAACATTGTCGATTAGGTGCATACGCTGAGATAGTCCGACAATGTGGATTCCGGTATGACGGCCACGACAACACAAGTTTTTAAATCCGTTTTTAGGATTTTTCAAACTTGCTCCGGTCGGAAATGACAAATCAAGCTCATCAACAACAAGCGTAATGTGTGCCGCATGGCTAAAGCCAAATCCTGATTGAATATTCATCAACCAATTTGAAATATCGCTTAGCTGCTGTTCTTCATTTCCGACCGCCGGAAAATAAACGAGTTTAAAACCGCGGCTAAATTTTAGCCTAATTTGCCGGCAAAGCTCCGGAAATGTGCAAATAACGCTGTAACCGTCTTTTTGCAATCTCCGGACATCATCGGCCAAAGGCTCGAAAAATATAACGCGGTTTAATCCTTTGATTAATTCTCTGGCCTTGGTTGTTTTTCCGCAACCCGACGCCCCAAAAATCCCCACCCTTTGGGCTTGTCCGCTTTCTGCATAGCTCTCAATCTGATTTTTTCTTTTAGCCATATTTTTACCTTTTCTGCCAATGAAATGCCTGTCCAATTCATAACGATTGCATTAGTTTCGCAAGCCGCAAAAATGCTGATAAGTGCAAAATCATGCAAAAGTTGTGTCTTTCTATCAATCAAAAACCGCAAAAAACGGTATCTTTGAGCCATTTCATAAACTTTGCCGGCTGCCAATTGTTGGCCTTGTGAGCGTAAGGCCTCGAAAGTGTCAAGGCTAGTTTCCGGACTTTTTAAGAAAATCAAAAATTCATTAAATGCCGCCTCAAATTCACCGCGCGAATAATAACGCTCATCAATCGTCGTCATCGTCGGTGAGCCAATCGGCAAGCCATCCGCGGCCGCTTGGCTGTCTTGGTTGAACTCCGGAGTTTCCGGCAAGTTGTCCGTTTGTCCGTCCGTTAACTGTATTTCTTCCTCTGTCATTTTCAATCACTCCTTTAGCTTCTTGTTTTTCAAAAGTTTTTTCGTTTGTATTGGCGGCTTTAATTGGCAAAATATGCAAATTAGCCTCGACAATATCTTTGCCGGCCGCTAATTTTGCCAGCCACTCACGCGACTTTTTGCCGTTAAAATGTGTTGCACAACCTCGGTCGCAGAAAATATAAAGCTTGCGGTTTTTATTTACTCGCACCTCTTGCCCCTCTTCCCCACAAACCGGACATCTTGTAAGACCTATTACCTCAGGCATTTTTTCCTCACTTTCCCCTTAAATTACTTCCTCATTTGGATAATGTTGATTGTAATCAACTACTTGTGCGACAATGCCAAGGCTGGCCAAATAGTCGACAACCTCGGAGGCTCGCACCGCCTCAATAAGACTGTATTTTGATTTTTTTCTTAAACCGTACTGATTACCGACCTTAAAAAACTCTAAATCGGCCGCTACATCCTTAAAATTGGCCTTTATACCCTCAACCAAGGATTTGTCGTCATTGGCCGCTTGAGTTTCAACCTGCACTTTCCTTGCCGATTCTTGATTTGGCATTGACCGACCGGCGGCAACGTCCGCCGGTGCTATATGATGAATTGGATTTTTTTTATCAGGGGTGCACTCGATTGCACTCCCGTTATTTATAAGTTTTAAATTTAAATTTAAATCTTTATTAAGGGTGCTATCAGTTGCACTCCCGATTGCTTTAAATTGCACTCCCGATTGCTTTAAATTGCACTCCCGATTTTCTGACTGGGAGTGCACTCGAGTGCACTCCCGCCCGTTTTGGATAGCTCCGCCAAGCCCACCAAAACATACTCGTAAAATTGACGAGTAACGCCTATTGTTGCGTATTATACGCTCAATGTATCCCATTTTTTCTAATCTATCGACTAAATTTATACATTGACGGCGTGATAAACAGCTAAATTCGGCTAAACTGTCATATCCGGTTTTTGATTCTCCGTTTTCATCGGATAACCAAATTAAAACACCAAGCAATATTTTTTCGCTTGATGATAGTTTTTTGCTTGTTAGCCACTCTATAGGAATTGCTGAAAATTGATATTTGATTTTATTAGACATGGCGGTGTCTTCCTATTAAGGTTATATGATTGTCTAACCATTATAAACATTTTATCGGTTAGATATAAATATAACCTATACATTAAAAGGTTAAAAAATAGTTGTCAAATATAAAAATATATGTTATGTATAAGTCCTACGTACGTACATACATAGAGGTTAAAAATGAAAAACTTTACTGATTATGCTGAAAAAGCTATTAGCCGTTTTGGGTTAAGTGGATACAATAACCTTGCTCGTGAAATTGGTGTAACTAAATGTGTCATGTCTCAATTTAGACATAATAAAGCTACACCATCAGACGAAACTTTTTTAAAAATTGTTGAGCTTGCCGGTATGCCCAAAGAAGAAGCTTTAATTGACCTCAATTTGTGGCGTTCTAAAGATAAACCCGAACTGCAAAAAGTATGGCAACGCCTCTCAAAAATGATTGGTTGCTATGCTGCTCCGTTGTTGTTTTTGCTTAATATTCCTTTTGCTGCGCCAATCTTGCTATCGTCTTTTGTTATATATTATGTATATTTAAAAGCAAGGAAAATTGACGCTGAGGCGTAATCGGTATAATTTTACATTATTTCTTTTGTAGCTATCGTCCTGTAGATTTGTTCTTGTTTATCATTATCATTGCTGTATGCTGATTGTCTATCAGGTACATTCCTGAATTTTTGCGGAAAGCAATGTAATAGCCTAACATCTCATTCATTTCACTTTCTGACGCATTGCGCGCCAACATTTTATCTTTTACATTTTTCCATGACAAATCTATATAATTAAGAGATTCTTTGTTTAGATAGCTCTCACGGGATTTTATAATTCCGCTTATTATTCCTTCTTCGCTCGGGTTTTCGACCTTGTCAGTATCATAAAAATTTTCAAAAATGCGATTGTAGATGCTTACCTTATCTGCTATGCCTTCTTTATGCATTTTGGCCACGACCGCCGGTAATATCTCGTAGGCTTTGTCGTGGGTTGCCATGGTTACCGGAAAGCCTACTCCGAAATTTTTAATTTGTTCTTCTCTTCTGGAAAACATTGAAACTTCACTTATATATCTGTGTACGCCTAATGCTGTGCATTCTATTCTGTAGCCTGCATCTTTTACCTTTAGCAATGTTCCCATTTTCCAATCATTGGGATTGGATAAAATACTATCTATTTGTATGTTTAGTTTATTGTTAATACAATCATTTACAAGCTTTTCTCGAGCCCAAGACATGTCTGCTTTGCTGATAAACGGATATTCAACCGGATTTTCGCGCAATAACTTATCGGCGTACGGCAATAATATTCTTATGTCATCACCGCCAAAACGGACAGGCTCCGGACTTATATTTTGTGAACATTTTATTGCCGCCGTCGTTTTGCCGGCTCCGGGTTGGCCGGTGAGTAACACAAATGTCGGTTTATCGCTGATTTTTTTACCTTCTAAAAACATCGGCGCGACAACCTGGTCATACCATATTTCGCGTTGCTTATCATTTAGAACATAAATATTGTCACTCATTGCCGCCCCTCTTTTTGCTGTAAGAATTTTTGTAGTAACGGTAAATATATGCTTTTTACCTTGTTTATAAGTTCTATTTCTGACAAATACCTGATGTCTTTTTTAATTTGTTGCATCTTACGCCGACATTCTTCTTTTTCATTTTCATCATTTAACATAATAATCGAATATTCGCGATATAGTGATAGCAATACAAAGTTTGCTTCCGCCGTGTTTGATATTTCTTTTTCGATTATATTTATATCCATCCGATTACTTTCCATCTGTCATTTTCTTTGCGTATGTGCAATATCGAGCCGTTTTTTACTTCCGTAGCCGGTTGGCCTAAGGATGTAAGAGTTTGTGACAACATTATGCCGTGAGATGAAACAGCCATAATCTTATACTTATCTTTACCGGCCCAATCATTAAGACCGGCGAATATGCGCTGTCTGACCTGAAGTCTGGTTTCTCCTTGTGGATAGCTGACATTATCGGCATCAGCATCGAGGCTATGCATTTTATCAAAAATTTCGGGATATTTTGCTTTTATATCGAGGTAGTGCATGCCTTCCACCACGCCGACATTAACCTCTATAAATCGCTTATCAACTTCTATCGGCACTTGCAAGCTTTGGTTGGCTAAATTTGCAGTCTGGACGGCTCTTTGCAAAGGGGAAGTGATTATTATTTCAACTCCTTTGTCGGATAATTTGTGCCCTATTTCTTCTGCCTGACTTCTGCCTAACTCGGTTAAGACCGAATCATTGGTCTGGCCTTGGGTGCGGCCTGCTATATTATAAGTACTTTGCCCATGACGGAATATGTAAAAATCCTTTGTCATTTCAGCACCCTAGCGTATTCTTTTCTTATAGTTTTATATATCTTTTTGCCGCTATGTCCACGTTCGGCAACAATAATCAAACGCGAATTTATCAATTTTTTGCTTAGTTCCCACGCGGCTTTGACCGGACATACGAAATCCAAGCGGTTATGGATAATAAGAGCCGGTATATTTTTAATTTTTTCTATGTTCTTCATAATTTCATCTTCTTTTACGAAGAAATCTCCGGCACTGTAGTGCATATATATTCTTTGTGAATTCAATTCTTTTTCAGATAATTCTTTATTTTGAGCAAATTGGGGATCAAGACTACCGCATACGCGCTCGTAATAGCCGTAATGATTGGCGGCATCCAACTGGTCTTCTGTATTAACAGATTGGATTAACTTGTTGTAATAATCCCTTATTTTTCCTTTTGATTTTTCTTCCATATATTCAACAAAATCCGGATAAAAATTGCCGTTACCGACAAATTCCCACTCCCTACTCGCTTTATTAGCCAAAAATATTTGTGATAATAGTAAACCAGACACTTTATCAGGATTTCTTTCAGCCCACAACAATGCTAAAGTCGACCCCCAAGAGCCACCCCATAAGATAACTTTTTGCTCTAATTTCAAATAATTATATAGTCTGTCTACATCGTTTAACAAGTCTGTCGTCGTGTTATTTTCTATCTTACCGGCCGGTATTGAGCGTCCGCTTCCTCTCTGGTCGAACATTATTACTCGATACTTCTTCAAATCGGCTATCTTAGCCCTCGCTGCCTTGAAGCTACCCCCCGGACCGCCGTGAAATACAATTACCGGCACCCCTTTCGGATTGCCAAATTCCGCATAATATACCAAATGGCCGTTTTCTTCCGGCAAAAAACCACTATTGAACGGTTTGGGTTCAAAAAATTTACTCCAAAACATCATTATCTCCTTTTCTTGGCTTACATCCGCAATAATCTTGATTATACAGTCCCAAATCTTTTATTAACTGCTGTCTTAGCTCTTGCATACCACCTTTGCGCCCTTCTATCTCTATGTAAGGTAATCCGGCTTTAGCTGCTTCTTCATGAGCTACTCGGTTAACTTGGGCTAAATCTTTGTATCTTGAAACGCCCAGAACACTGGCTACGGCATCAAAACCGTTTTCTTTAGCATAGCGAAAGGCTCTTCTTAATCTCATCCCAAAACATATTGAACATCTCTCACCTCTTTCGGGTAAATCTTCCATACCTTTGGTCAGCTCACACCATTTGTCATTGTCATATTCAAGTTCGGTAAACTTTACTTCGTATTGTTTGCACACCTTTTCATTTTCATCACATCTTTTTCTGTATTCCGCAAAGGGTCTGATATTAGGATTGTAAAACAATACCTCAAAATCCGCTCCATCCTCGGCTAATTTTTTTATAACCGCACAAGAACAAGGGGCACAGCATGACAGCAAAATAAAACGCATTTTTCTTGATTTCCTTTCTTTTCGAGATTATAAAATTTACAAAAGTTTATGCAACTTATATTTGAAGGTTATCAATGGAAAAATTTAATAACATTCTTATTCTTACCGGCGCAGGAATTTCGGCAGAATCCGGATTAGCAACATTTAGAGCCGCCAACGGATTGTGGAATAATCACAAAGTTGAAGATGTGGCTACTATCGAAGCCTTTCAACGAAATCCTCAATATGTACACGAGTTCTATAATGACCTGAAAAAAGAGTTGCAAAAGGCTAAGCCTAATCCGGCTCATTTGGCTATAACTCGTCTGCAAAATGAGTACAAAGATGCAAACATCAATATAGTCACACAAAATGTTGATACCTTGCATGAAAAAGCCGGAAACCATAATGTTTGGCATGTCCACGGGCAAATTAATCAAGCGGTTTGCCTAAACTGCGGACATATTATTGAAACTTTTGCCGATGTCGATACCGAGACCATCTGCCCAAATTGTCAGGTTCAGGGAATGATGAAGCCTAATATCGTCTTTTTCGGAGAAAACTTACTTTATATGGATAAAGTTGATAATCTGCTCAGAGATTGCGACCTTTTCTTATCGATAGGTACTTCCGGTGTGGTATTTCCGGCGGCAGCTTTTGTGCAAACAGCCAAATATCATGGAGCCAAAACCTTTGAATTTAATCTTGAGATGACTTCAAATAATTATTACTTTGACAGACATATCTTCGGTCCGGCCGGAACTACCCTGCCCGCATTTGTTGATGAGATGATTAATTCAATCAAAACCGCCGATTAGTTTCCCAATTCCATGCGGTGCGGATAATATCTTCTATTTTGGTATATTTTGCTTTCCAGCCTAAAACTTTTTCTGCCAGCCTGTTATCGGCATATAGTACTGCCGGATCGCCGGTGCGCCTTGCGGCAATAACCGTCGGACATTCTTTGCCGCTTACTTCTTCTGCCGCTTTAATAATCTCTTTAACCGAAGTGGCTACCCCGGTACCAAGATTTATAAATCCTTGATATTCATCCAGTTTTTCTACGGCCAACATATGAGCTTTGGCTAAGTCGTTGACATGAATATAATCTCTTAAACAAGTGCCGTCTTTGGTATCGTAATCATCACCATAGATTTTTATATTCTCTCTCTTACCCATTATTGCTTGCAAGACTATCGGAATTAGATGGCTTTCGGGATTATGGCTTTCGCCTATTAAACCGCTTTCATCGGCTCCGGCTGCATTAAAATACCTCAAAGCTATGTACTTTAACCCATAGGCTTTTTGATAGTCTTGAAATATTTTTTCTATGGTTAATTTGGTCTGTCCGTAAGGATTTATCGGAGATTGCGGATGTTTTTCATCTATCGGAGTATATTGCGGGTTGCCATAAGTGGCACAGGTGCTGGAAAAAACTATTTTATTGACATTATTATTCCTCATGACATCAAGCAAATTAAGCGTCCCGATAACATTGTTGCGATAATATTTGGCCGGATTTTCAACACTTTCTCCTACTAATGAATAGGCTGCAAAATGAATAACCGCATCGACTTTATTGTTTTTAAAAATCTCTTCCAGTGAGTCTTTATCCAATAAATCGGCTTTTATTAAATCGGCATCCAAAACCGCTTCTTTATGTCCACAAGATAAATTGTCAACGGCAAAAGCATCATAGCCGTGCTCTCTTAAATACTTTAGCGTATGTGAGCCTATGTATCCGGCTCCGCCCATTACCATTATTCTTTCCATTACACACTCCTTGGCATAAAATTTAAGTATTTGTAGTCTAAGTAATATTTTATTTTTTGTAAAGTTAGCAAAATTGTATTTTATTGTGATAAATTACTTTACATTTTATTTTTAAGGGGTTAAAAATCCACTGTTTGTTTTGATGCTAGTTATGGTGAAATAAATGATAAAAGATTTAACCAGAGGAAATCCGATAAAACTTATTATTCTTTTTGCTTTGCCGGTTTTGTTGGGCAATATTTTTCAACAACTTTTTCAAATTTCAGATATTCTTATTGTCGGAAGATTGCTGGGAGTTAAATCTTTGGCCGCAGTCGGCTCTTCAGCTCCGATTTTCTTTATGTTTCTTATGATTGCATTCGGATTTACCGCCGGTCTTACCATTATCACGGCTCAGAGATTTGGGGCTCGTGATGTGCGAGGTATTAAATCATCCGTTTTTCATTCTTTGATTGCTTCAATAGCCCTGAGTATGATAATTTCTGCTGCCTTGATATTCTTTTTGCGCCCCTTGCTAAAATTGATGAATGTGCCTGCAGAAATTATGGAAGAAGCCCATATTTTTATGCTCATATTGGGACTTTCAATTACATTTATTGTGCTCTATAACCTATTATCAGGATTTATCAGAGCTTTGGGAGATTCAAAAACGCCGCTGTATTTCTTAATAGTATCTTCCATACTTAACATTGCACTTAATTTCTTTTTTATTTATAATCTAAAACTCGGTGTTGCCGGTTCTGCCTGCGGAACTTTCTGCTCAATGATTATTACAGTTATTGCCTGTATTGTGTTTATTGCCAAAAAATTTCCATTACTTAAAATATCTCGTAAAGATTGTCATTATAATCATAAATTTATGATGGAACATCTTAAAGTGGCTGCTCCAATGGCCTTACAGTTCTCAATATTGGCCTTGAGCATGATGATAATCCAGAGCGTTTGTAACTCATTTGGTACTGATGTTATTGCCGGTTTTACCGCTGCAATGCGTATTGAACAACTTTCAACCCAACCATTATTTGCTTTAGGCATTGCATTTGCCACCTTCTCGGCACAAAATTACGGAGCAGCACTCATCAGAAGAATCCGTCAAGGGGTGCGTCAAGCTTTGTTGGCTTGCTTGGTTTTGAGTATTATAATAACTCTTAGCGTCAGATTTTACGGTGCTCACTTTGTTTCAGCCTTTATTGACGGCGGCGATATGAATATTATCAATATCGGTGAACAATATCTGATGATCAGCTCTTATTTTTACTTCTGCCTTTCTTGCATATTCATTGCTCGTAATGCTCTGCAAGGAATGGGAAAAACCAATATTCCGCTTATCTCGGGAATTGTTGAGCTTTTGGTCAGAGCTTTTGCCGCAATCTATTTGGCAAAGAATATCGGCTATGTCGGCATATTCTGGGCCGGTCCGATTGCTTGGTTGGGCGGTGCTTTGGTGGTTTGTACCGGGTACTTTTATATAATATCTAAGCTCAACCCAACCGAAATGCGTAAAATATTCTTAAAAAAACATATGTTAAAATATCATAATGACCCTCTGTCATAATCTTATTGGGAGTTAGCGATGACTTTTTGCCCGCCTGATAAATCTTGTAATAAATGCCCGAGATTGTTAGATTTTAGGCGGATTAATGTTAAAAAATTTCCTACATACTTTAACGCTCCGGTACCTCCGTTTGGCAATCTTGATGCCGAAATTCTTGTTATCGGACTTGCTCCGGGGCTTAACGGAGCTAATCAGACCGGCAGACCTTTTACTAATGATTATGCCGGTGATGTCTTGTACCCTATTTTGAAGAAACATGGCTTAGCTAAAGGTAACTATGGCAAAAGAGCCGATGACGGTTTCGAGCTGGTTAATACCAGAATTACCAATTCGGTGAAATGCGTGCCGCCGCAAAATAAAGTTACCGGTGATGAAATAAAAGCTTGCGGAACATATTTGATTGAAGAAATTAAGAATATGCCAAATTTAAAACTGGTGCTGACCTTGGGCAGTGTGGCTCATAATGCGGTTTTAGGTGTTTTGGGCTATAAAAAAGCAGCTTTCAAATTTGCTCACGGCTCAATTCATAAGCTTGATAAGCATAACCTCATTATGTTAAATTCCTATCATACTTCGCGATATAACATAAATACCGGCGTTTTGACTTATCAAATGTTTGATGATATTGTCAAAAAAGCTTGTGAAATTATTAAAGCTTAGTAAGAAATTCCGGCAAATCCCATAAAAGCCATTGATAATAAAGCTGCCGATATCAATACTATCGGAGTGCCTTTTAGTGCCTGGGGAATATCTGTCCTATCAAGCCGTTCTCTGATCCCGGCAAAAATAACTATTGCTAAAGTAAAACCAATGGCCGAGGCTAAGGTATAGCAGATTCCGGCAATCAAAGTATAATTTTTCTGAATAGTTAAAAGAGCAATACCCAAAACCGCACAGTTTGTGGTTATCAAAGGCAAAAATATTCCCAAGGACTGATACAACGCCGGAGAGGTCTTTTTAATTACCAATTCAACCATCTGTACCAACGAAGCTATTACCAAAATAAAAGTAACCGTTGTCATAAACTTTAAGTCATATGGCTGCAAAAAAGTATAGTAAATCAAATAAGTAACCGTGGTAGCTAAAGTCATGACAAACATAACCGCAAAGCCCATGCCCAAAGCGGTTGATATTCTTTTTGATACTCCCAAAAATGGGCAAATACCTAAAAATTGCGACAATATGATGTTGTTTACGAAAATTGCGGTAATAAATATCATCAGATATGACATGGCTACTTAACTCCTCGTATTTTGTTAACCACAATTATAATTCCGGCTAAGGCTAAAAATGCTCCGGGAGGCATTATAAACAACAGCATGGGATGTGCTTCTTCACCGACAAATGACCAGCCGAAAATAGAACCGTTGCCTAAGATCTCTCTGATGGCACCCAAAGTGGTTAAAGCAAAAGTAAAGCCTATTCCCATACCTACGGCGTCTAGAAACGACTGCCAAATACTGTTTTTGGAGGCAAAGGCTTCGGCTCGTCCCAATATTATGCAATTTACCACAATTAACGGAATATATATGCCTAAAGCCTGATATAATGCAGGCATATAGGCTTGCATAAGCATTTCTATCACCGTCACAAAAGAAGCTATTATAACGATAAAGCTTGGAATTCTCACAATGTCCGGTATCAATCGCTTGACTGCCGAAATTCCAATGTTTGACATAATCAGTACAAATGCCGTGGCAAGTCCCATGCCCAAACCATTGAGAGCAGAGGTTGAAACACCCAAAGTCGGACACATACCCAAAAGCATTACAAATGTTGGATTTTCTTTGAAAATTCCGCGAGTTAAATTTGACATACTTACACTATTCATCTGTAGTATTCCCTGTCGTAAAATTGCTAAAGGCATCATAGGCTCTTTCCAAAGCTTTAATTACGGCTCGTGAGCTTATGGTGGCTGCGGTTACGGCATCGATATCTCCGCCGTCTTGTTTTACTTTCATAATTTGGTGAGCCGGATAAAAACCCGAAAACTGTTCTTTGAATTTTGGCTCATCAACTTTACTGCCCAATCCCGGAGTTTCTTGACTGGAAATGACCTTAAAAGTCTTAATTGAGCCGTCGACATTGAAGCCGGCCATAATCTCCAGTCTGCCGCCAAATCCGGTGTTGGTATAGCTTTTGATGGCTACCGAATTTAACTTGCCGTCTTTACGGGCCGGATACATGGTCAATTTGTGCTTTTTATTTTTGGTGGTGATTTTCATTTGTTCACTAAACGGATTATTGTCAAACTCATTAACAACCTCGGATATAGCTTGTAATTCTTGTCTATCTTTGGCTGCTTTTATCGGCTCCAATGTCTTTTCGTGAATATAGCCCAAAATATATGCCGAAAGGCACGAAATCGTAACCAAAGTTATAACCGGAGATAAAATTGTTTGTTTTTTCTTAGACATTACTTTTTCTCTCCATAACAACGTTGAATTGCATACTTATCTATCAGCGGGACCAGAGCATTCATTATCAATATGGCAAAAGATACTCCTTCGGGATAGGCACTGAAAGCCCTGATGATAACCGTCAACAAACCACAACCCACAGCAAAAATTATCTGCCCTTTTACCGTCATCGGAGAAGTGGTGTAGTCGGTTGCCATAAAAATAGCTCCCAACATCAATCCACCGGAAAGCAAATGGGCCAAAGGTAAGAATTTGGCATCTCCGGTAGCAAAATACAATACGGCAGTCATTATAAATACCGTTCCCAAATAATATACCGGTATATGCCAGGTGATAACTCTGCGATAGAGCATATAGCCAAATCCAAGCAGCAACGCCAAAGCCGAAACCTCACCGATACAACCTCCGACATTACCTAAAAACATATCTAGGTAGCTGGGTAAATCCGAGATTGAGTACATTTTTGAGGATGCCGATGATGAAACATCAATACTTTTTAACATTCTTAAGGTCGTGGCTCCGGTTTCGCCGTCGGGGCTGACCATTTGTAAAAAGTAAGGAACCGGCCAAACCGTCATTTGTACCGGAAATGAAATAAATAAGAACACCCTACCTACCAAAGCCGGATTAAATATATTTTTTCCCAATCCGCCAAAGCACATCTTGGCAACGATTATAGCCATAAAACAACCGATTAATATCATCCAACAAGGCATACTAGACGGCAGGTTATAAGCCAACAACAAACCGGTTATGATAGCAGAATAGTCTGTGGTTGTGTTTTTACTTTTTAACCAATAGCGGCAAGCCAAATATTCAAACAAGACACAACCGGCAACCGAGGTTAATATAACCCTTAGAGCATCTATTCCGAAAAACATAATGGCCGCAACCGCGGCGGGCATTAAGGCAATTACGACATCAAGCATCAAAGATTGAGTGTCTCTTGAAGTTTGAACATGAGGATTGGTAGATATTTTTAACATGTTATTTCTTTCTTATCTCTTGTTTGGCAATTTTACAATAATCAAGAATTGGAATATTGGCCGGGCATACATAGGAACAACATCCACACTCAATACAATCACCTGCATGAAGCTTACGCATATGCTCGACCGTATCATTAAAACTTACGGCTTGTTTGATAGCAAACGGTCGCAATCCTGCCGGACACGCTAAAGCACACTTACCGCATCTGATGCATGAAGAGGCTTCTTTTTTGCTAAACTCTCCATCTTGCAACAACAAAACTCCAGAAGTAGTCTTGGTAACCGGAGCAGATAGGTTAACAACGGCATTTCCCATCATGGGACCGCCCACAACTACCTTATGGACATTTTCATTTAGGCCGCCGCTTTGTTCAATCAGTGATGATATCGGGGTACCAATTCTTACCAGGTAATTACCGGGGTGTTTGCAACCATCGCCTGATACCGTGACAACTCTTTCAAACAATGGCTTATTCTTTAACACGGCTTCGTAAACCGCGAAAACCGTTCCGACATTTTGAACAATACAGCCAATATCAATCGGAAGTTTGCCTAAAGGTAACTCTTGTCCGGTAATGGCTTTAATTAGTTGTTTTTCTCCGCCTTGGGGATATTTGGTCTTACAAATTTTGACATTAACGCCGATATAGAGCTTGCTCAAAGCGGTTAGTATCTCTATGGCTCTCGGCTTATTTTCATCTATTGCTATTACGGCATTTTGAATTCCCAGAGCTCTATTTAGGACTCGGGCTCCCATGATTATCTGCTCGGCCTTTTCTACCATAAGTCTATCATCGGCGGTCAAAAACGGTTCACATTCAATGCCGTTGACTATTAAAATATTAGCTTTTTTACCTTCGGGAATGGTGGTTTTTATCGGGGTAGGATACCCTGCTCCGCCCATACCGACAATGCCGGCCGAACGAATTTTGGCAATGATTTCGTCGGGAGTTAAATTTATTTCTTTTTCGACATCTTCACTACGGTCGATATCTTCTTCCCAGCTATCGCCTTCAACCTTGACGGTTATCATTTTTTCTTCATAACCGCTGGCACCCGGCAAATCCTCGATTTTGGTTACTTCTCCAGAGACCGAAGAATGGACATCGGCCGAGACAATACCGTCGGCATCAGCCAACAGCGTACCGACCCGTACTTTATCTCCTTTGGCGACCAGAATTTTGGCCGGAGAACCGATATGTTGTTTTATCGGAATAGTCACAAATTCGGGAATGTCAGCATTAACTATCGGACAATCAGTCGTAATCTTGTGTTTGGCAAGGTGAATTCCGCCCATCGGGAAAGTAAACTTTTTAGTCATGAATTCTCTCCTTATAGATTATGGCACCGGTGGGGCAATTGTCGGCCAATTCTTTGCCAAGTGCGCCGGCATCCAACTCCGGTGGAATATATGACAGATTATTTTCGACCTTAATAGCCTCATTTATCTTACTGCATTTCATGCAGCCAATACATGCTTTTGTGCAATTTTTGCGAGCGACAGCACCCTTTTGTTTGTTACGACAAGCAACATAAACCATTCCACCGGCTTGACTTTGTCTTCTGATTTCAAATAGGCCGCGTGGGCAAACCTTAACGCAAGCACCGCAAGAAACACATCTCCTGGTGTCAACCTCCGGCATTCCGGTTTCTTTATTAAGCGTTAACGCACCAAATTTGCAAGCTTTTATACAATCGCCCAAATGCAAACAGCCATCGGGGCAACCACTTTGGCCGCTGGATATGCGATTGGCTATACGACAAGAACTTACCGCATCATATTCAACCTTTACCGGAGCATTTTTACAACTGCCCTGACATCTTAAAACTGCAACACTGGGCACTCTATCGGTGGCGGCATACCCTTTGAGCGAGGCAATTTTTTGCATAACCGCAGCTCCGCCGACCGGACAATATAAATTAGCAAAAGATGATTCATCTGAACGAGCACAAGCCGTAGCAAAATCGGCACATCCGGCCTTACCGCAGGCACCGCAGTTGACTTGGGGTAAGGCTGCGGCTATTTTGATAACCATTTCGTCGGTCCTGACGGCAAATTTTTTTGATATCAAATACAGAACTGTCGCCGCCACAAAAGCTATTCCGCCTAAAATATATATGTTAGATAATATCAAATCATCCATTGAGTAAGGCCTTCTTTAGTGTTTCTTTGTTATCTTGAATTGATTGTTTGAAAATATCTTTCTGCTCACAGAGGATAAACCAAAATAATAAGGAATCAAGATAATTATGCCAAATATTCCGCATATAATCTCATCAAATCCTGAACCATAGAGTCCAAAAACCGTAGCTAAAAATAAAACCAGCGGCAAAATGTAACCATAAATCAACGAAAGTATACAACTTTTGTAATCTGTTGATATTATTACAGTCTCACCCACCTCATAACTTTCTTGCGGATTATTAATCCAAAGTATTTTCTCTGCTTTATCATCGTGACATAATTTGTGTGCCGCACAACTGCCGCAAGCCGAAGCTTGCTTTACAGCAACTCCGATTTTGTTTTTTTCAGCTGTTTTAACTACTGCTTCACATGATATTTCGGTCATCACTAATCACCGCCTGAGCCGCCTTTGAATAGTGCGGCTTGAATTCATTATCGAAAATAATTGCTTTGATATTATATTTATCGGCAAAAGCCAAACCTTCTTGTAAATTCATAGACATTAAGGCCGTGGCATAAGCGTCGGCATACATACAAGAATCATGAAAAACACTCGCGGAAAGTATATCAACTTCTGTCGGATAGCCATCTTTGGAAGATATGGTGTGAGCTATTTTTTTGCCTTTTTCATAGTAAAAATTACGATAGTTGCCGGATGTCGCTACTGCCATATCACTCAACGAGATTACCATGATATTGTCTTTTTTACCGCTTGCCGGCCAATTTATTCCGATATTCCACGGTTCACCTTTATGGTTGCGGTAACCTTTGGCTCTCACCTCACCGCCGATTTCTATAACATAGTTTTCATAGCCTTCATTACCTAACAGTTCAGCCACTTTATCAACTCCATACCCTTTGGCTATTGCCGAAAGATTGATGACAGTGGCGGAATTTTCCTTTTTTAGCCATGAATAATCAGCTGCAAACTCAATTTTATCAAGGCCCGAAATCTTTAGTGCTTCTTTTATTTCCAAAGCCTCTGGATTTTTGTGCTTACCGGCACCGAATCCCCACATATCAATCAATTTTCCGAGCGAAACATCAAATGCTCCGCCGGATTCTTGATAAACTTGTGATGCGGCTTGCATTACCCGACTTAGTTCCGGAGACAAATTTATCTCTTTACCTGATGTTGCTTGGTTGATTTGTGAGATCTCGCTTGTTTTATCAAAAACCGACATCTGGGAGTTTACATCAGCCAGTACTTTATTTACTTTGTGCGGTAAAGCATCATCTTTTAAATCGGATAATATTTTTATCTGATAATATGTTCCGAAAATCTTGCCGTTGATAACAATATACGGGGACAAACCACGGTAAATCATCGCAACAATTACCCCGATAATCAAAACAAATACCATATATCGTAAAAAACGCATATTTATCCTTGCATAATTTTGAAGTTGCTTTTTACAAATTATAAAATTTGTTTTATATTTATCGGCAGTTGCTGTCAACAACCTAATTCAACAAGGAAAAGTGTTATGATAAAAATATTCGTCGAAAAGATTAAGAAACTGGCGGAAGATTACAAAAAATCAGACTTGTGCATGAAGTGTGCAGAAAAGAAATCTGCATGGAATAAAAAAATAAACTCTTGGGGAAAAGAGTTGGTAAAAAATAATGTTAACGCCAATATGGTTAGCATATTCGGCTTTATTGTCGGAATGATAGCCGTTAATTTTCTGGCAATGAACCTGTATTTTGAGGCGTTAATTTGTATCCTTATTAACCGCTTTTGTGATGTAATGGACGGCGCAGTCGCCAGAGCCGAAGGGGTTACCAAGTTCGGCATATTTCTTGATGCTACTTTGGACTTTATTTTCTATGCCGGTGTTATTTTCGGATTTGCTTTAGCTAATCCTGATGAAAATGCTCTATCTGCTTGCTTTTTGTTATTTGGCTTTACTGCTTCGGCCTCGGCAATGCTTACATACGGAATCGTTGCCTATGCCGATGATAAAAAAGCCAAAGATTTGTCAGAATCGCCTTTTTATCTGGGAGGAATCGCTCAAGGTTTTGAAACTATTGCCGCGTTTATCCTCTTGTGCCTGATGCCTTTTGCTTTCTTACCGATAGCAATTGCTTTGGGTTGCTGGTGTTTAATCAAAGCGTTGGTAATTATTTCGTCGGCTTACTATAAATTGGTTATTCTGCAAAAAAACGGTAAATAATGCGTATTATCCGAAGTTTGTTCCTTTTTCTTGTCTTGTTTGCTTCTGCCGCTTTTGCTGCAGAAAGTCATCTAAAAATCGTGCCTTATGTTAAGCACGATGCCGATAACAACTTGAATGTGCTGATTGAGATGACGGTTAAAGATGGGTGGCATGTTTTTGCTCCTTATGAACAAACTTTCGGAGGTCCGCTTACCGTAAAATGGCAACTTCCTAAAGATGCTGCTATCTTAGAAGAAAATTTCAGTAAGCCGGTACATTTCGCACAAGAGATGTTTTCTTTTGACGGTTATAATAAAAAAATATTTTATAAAGCAAAATTGAAATCAGCGAAATATTTACCCGAATTGCCGGTTAAAATATCATGGCAAGCCTGCAAAGACGAATGTATTCCCGAGGAAAGAAATCTTGTTATCCAACCTTTTGATAATGTAAATTATGATATAAAACTTACCGAGAGTGAAGATTATTTTGCTTTAGGAGCTAAAAAAGAAACATCTTTTGATGCTGCTGCAGAAACAACAAATTGGTTTATGATTTTGTCTTTGGCCTTTTTTGGGGGTGTTATATTAAACTTGATGCCGTGCATATTCCCTGTTTTGAGCATCAAAATGCTTTCTTTAATGCAAATGAGAGCCGAGACCAGAAAACAAGAAGCCCTGTTCTACTCTATGGGCGTGATTGTTTCGATGTTGGTAATTGCTTCAGCTTTGTTTGTTATCAGAAACTTTAATAACGCGGCAATCTGGGGATTCCAGCTACAATCACCGTGGTTTGTCGGCTTTATGCTCCTGTTGTTTACAATTCTTACTCTGATGATGGCTGATGTTATTAATATAAACAGCGGAGCTTTCAACAAATTAGCGGTATTGAGCTTTAAAAACCACAAAGTTAATGCCTTTATGACCGGATTGTTGGCGGTATTGATTGCTACGCCGTGCAGTGCACCGTTTATGGGGACAGCAGTCGGTTTGGCATTGATTTCTTCGGGCGAAATATATTTTCCGGTTTTCATTGCTTTGGGTGTAGGCTACGCCCTGCCCTTTGCTTTGTTGGCTTGGTATCCTCAAGTAATGAAAAAAATTCTGCCTAAGCCAGGAAAGTGGATGACAATCCTAAAGAAATTTCTAGCAATCCCACTAGCCCTCACCGCAATTTGGTTGGCTTGGGTATTGTCAGCGCAGCTTGGATGGTGGCAGGCTAAATCTTCGCCGGTATGGCAAGAATACTCACCTCAGAAATTGGAAGAAGCGTTGCAAAACGAACAACCGGTATTCATTGATTTTACGGCAAAGTGGTGTGTTACTTGCTTGGTTAATCAAAAAACGACCCTGCAATCAAAAACAATGCAACGGTTAGTTAAAGAAAAAAATATTCTCTTGCTTAAAGCTGACTTCACCAATCAAGATAAAAAAATTGCAAAATTGCTCAAAAAATATGGCCGAGCCGGCGTTCCGCTTTATGTGTATTATAACGGAAAATCAAATAAGTATGTCATATTACCGCAGTTGTTGACCACGGGAATTTTGGAAGAATATTTAAAATAACAGAATTTGCCTCTTTATATTTTTGCCGCAATGACTATATCTCACTCCCGAAAGGTGAAAATTGAGGGTGTCTGTATGTCAAATCAAAATAGATTTAAGCTATTTAAACGCAACAATACTAACTTAAAAAAAATGATAACGGCAATCTGGGAGTTTTGGATTAGTAAAACCGGAGCTTTTCTGTTGGCAGTTTCGGCCATTGTTATCGGATGGTATCAGTTTTATATTAATCGTCCGATTTTAAAATATGATACCGAAACAATGCCTTTTATATCTTCGCTAAATGAAAATGATTATAAAGTTACAGTTCACGGCAAAGAATATAAGGATCTATACCAAACCCGCGTTACCCTGCAAAATAAAGGTGCTTCCGCTTTGTCGGGAAAAGATGTTTCCAAAATAGGTCACAACCCGATAAGAATTGTTATTCCTCAAGACGCAAAAATGGTACATTATACTTTAGATAAAACCATAACAACTCCCGATATAACCTCGAATCTGATAAACGCCGACGGTGATTTGGTAATCGAATTTGATTTTCTTAACTCCGATTATCAAATCGGAGCTTCAATCCTGCACGAAAATCCAAATGCCAAATTTAAAGTGGAAGGAAGTGCACTTAATGTTAACTCCATTGGTAGAGAATGGAGTGATAAGCAAATTAAGTATTGGACCTTTTGGATTATGGGCGGACTTTATCTGATTTTAATGGCGTTATATCTGTTTAACCATTGGCATCCAAAAAAGAATTAACTTTTGGCATTATTTGCGGCCATTTTCATAGCTTGATAAAAAGTTATCGTCTTATTGGCTTGGGTTTGGTTTTGGTTGCCCAAGTTCTTGGTCGCTGTTAATTTACCATCGACAACTTCATAACCATATTCCCGAATCAAGTCGGTTTTTATTGCTTCTGGCATCTGACCAAGAATACTTTCTTCTATTGATGAGGCAATAAACTTATCGGCTTTGGCTTTTACATCTGCCGATGAAAGCGTTTTGAAGGTTCCATCCGGATTTTCCACGGGATCCCTTCCGCCTTCGTAATATTTCATATCCGGACTGCCGACAATACTCCTCTTTAGTGTAAGGAGATACGGTATATCCTCGGAAAGGACAAAACCTTCAAAACCATGACGGTCAATCAGACCATAACTGCGCTCGCCTCCTACACTGCGATATAATGATAATGCTTCTCTGATTTTTTCGGCGGGAGCTTGGGAATTAACCTGTTTGAAAAATTCGGTGTTTTTGGCATTTCCCTCATCAGTATTGTATACAAACATGCAAACCGCAGCAATTTTGCTCGGAGAAAGGTCGCAATTTATATGTTTAAACTGCGGATATACATATTTTTCTAAATGGGCAACAACATCTTCATATGCTTTTTCTTTGGTGGTTGTATCACCATTTTTAACTTTGCGGCCGTCAGCATAGCGTCTGGAACCGTAACCGATGGTCAGCTCTCCGGCTTGACACTTATAGGCAGTACTTCTATAACTCTCAAACGCAGCAATCAGACATACTATTTCTTTTTCGTGCTCTTTGGCTGTGCTGTAATTGTTGAAATAGGCTTGGTTTTGAGTTTCGCGTTCGGCAAAAAAATTCTGCATTTCTTGTTTTTCTTGCGCAATAGCTTCTTTTTGTGCCTTCATTATTTTTGAAGCTTCGGCAATACGCGGAGTTACTTTGACCGCGCCTAAAGTCGAAGCTACGATAAGAGCCTTAAGAGCGCCTTTGCGAATGTAGGGTATTGCTTTATCTTGTATAAATCCGTGAACCCGATTTTTGGCAAAATGATATTTTTTATTAAGCAGATGATATGTTGCCGCCGGCAAGGCTCCTAAAGCTCCGCTCAAAACATGCGCTGTTTGTTTTGCGGTAAATTTAACTCCTTTACCAACGGCTTTAGAAGTTTCTTTCAAACAATGAAGATAATGAAGCTTATCAAGTTTTGATAAATAATCTTTATTCATGCTTATGGCAAAGTTCTTGTCGGGATGTTCTTTTCTTGCCCGTAGAGCCTTTTTTACAGCCTTTGAATAAACAATCTTAATACTGTCTTTAGTACTATTTATGATAGCTTCATCAGACAAGCCCTTTTGGGTCTGTTCAAAAGACGGTATTATATATACATTTCCTGATTTAATTTCTCTTGGATAACAAGGGGCATCCGGATGTTTGGCATTGTAATCTTCATATTTTTTAAAACGTTTATCCATAAAATGCAACAAATCATCAACGAATATATCGCTGTTACCTTTGTATTTTACCGGAATTGGCAGTCTAAGTCCCAAAACATCGCAATATTTGGGAGTGGAATAGCCATATTCGTCAATTACCTGCTTTTGATATTCTTTGAAGTTCATTACCAAACCCTTGTTTAACTGTTAGTTATACTTATATTTTATATTAGCATAATCTTAAAATATTGCAAACAGTTTTTAGACAAAATAATCATTTTATTTTGTCAATGTGATTTTAGTCTATTTATACACTGGTTTAGCATATTGTTTTTACTATATTTTATTTATCATATAATTATACATTCAATCAACTGATTGACTTTTGTTTTTTTGAGTGTATTATCCCCAGAAGTGTCTGTTTAAAAGTCATGGTTTCTGCTAAGAAACTATGCGGCTTGTGGGTGCGTACTTTACAAATCTCACAAAATATTGTTTATTTTTTGTAACTGTTGATGTATGTTAACCGATAACGAAAGGATTTATGTCATGGAAGAAAATGTTATCAAGGAGCTGAATATTAAAGATATATTGTCTTTGTTGCCACATCGTTACCCGTTTTTGTTGGTGGATAAAGTTAAAATTATCAGAGCCGGAGAAGAAGGTATCGGCATCAAAAACATTACCGTGAACGAACCGCAATTTACCGGACACTTCCCCGAAAATCCGATTATGCCCGGTGTTTTGATTATGGAAGCCATGGCTCAAACTTGCGGTATTGTTGTTAAAGATGTTATCGGAGGAGATAACACAAAGGCTGTTTTGTTTATGGGTATTGATGAAGCAAAGTTCCGTAAGCCTTTCTTGCCCGGTGATGTTATGGAAATGCATGTGGTTAAAGAAAAAGAATGCCGCGGAGTTTATCGCTTCAGATGTCAGGCAAAATGCAACGGTGTAATTCATGCCGAAGCTTTGCTTACCGCTATGATGGGCAGATAAAATTTTTAAGGATATTTAACAGATGGCTGACAAAACTATTTATTTGGATTTTGAAGAGCCGATTTATAAGCTTGATACCAAAATTCAAGAACTTAAGTCTTGTTGCGACGATAAGTTGGCAAAAGATTTTAATAAAGAAATCGCCAATTTGGAAAAGAAAACTAAAAAACTATTGGAAGAAACTTATACTAAACTGTCCCCGTGGCAGAAAGTTTGCGTCGCAAGACACGCTAATCGTCCCCACAGCATTGATTATATTAATGCCTTAATTGAAAATTTTACACCTTTGGCCGGTGATAAATTGTTCGGGGAAGATGAAGCTATCATCGGAGGATTGGGATTTTTTAACGGTCAAGCCGTGATGGTTATTGGACAAGAAAAAGGCCACGATCTGGAAAGCAGAATCCGTCATGGTTTTGGTATGCCCAAGCCAGAGGGTTATCGTAAAGCCAAAAGATTGATGGAATTGGCAAATCATTTTAATATCCCGATTATATCCTTGGTCGATACTGCCGGTGCATTTCCCGGAATCGAAGGCGAAGAAAGAGGACAAGCGGAGGCTATTGCTTCTTGCATCATGGAAGGATTTAAAATGGAAGTGCCTTATATTGCCGTGGTTATCGGCGAAGGCGGTTCCGGCGGGGCGATTGCCTTAGCTACCGCTAATCGCATTTTGATGCTTGAGCATTCCATATATTCTGTTATCTCTCCGGAGGGATGTGCTTCAATCTTGTGGCGTGACGGGGCAGCCGTTAAAAAGGCCGCTACAGCCTTGCATTTAACCGCTCAGGATTTATATAAGTTCGGTGTAATAGATGAAATTATTCGGGAGCCGTTGGGCGGTGCTCACCGCTTTAGGGATGAGACGATTAAGCATACCGGTGATATAATTTGGAAACATTTGGTCGAACTTAAAAAACTATCTCCTGCCGACTTGGCCAAAGATCGTGAAGAAAAATTCTTGGCTATGTCGAGAATTGCTTAATTTAGAGGTGTTGCTATGAATTGGTTGCTTGATTATGTTAGACCTAAGTTGTCCGTGGCTAAGACCGAAAAAGATGTGCCTGATAATTTATGGGATAAATGTCCACAGTGTGATGCCATGATATACGGACAAGAATTGGCTAAAAATCTATATGTCTGCCCGCATTGCGGATATCATATGTATTTGCGTCCGCGTAAAAGATTTAGAATGTTGTTTGACGATGAGGAATATTCTTATTTGGAAGCCCCGAAAGTTAAAGAAGATCCTTTGAACTTTAAGGATACCAAAGATTATCGTTCAAAACTGAAATCAGCTCGTGAAAAGACTAAATTTGACGATGCTTTTGTTTCGGCTTTTGGTAAAATGGGCGGTCATGGTGTGGTTATAGGCGTAATGAACTTTAACTTTATCGGAGGCTCAATGGGGTTAGCCGTCGGAGAAGGAATCGTGCAAGCAGCACAATTTGCCGTAGAGCATAAGGTTCCTTTAATTTTGGTTACGGCTTCCGGTGGTGCTCGTATGCAGGAAGGTATTTTGTCTTTGATGCAAATGGCCAGAACTACTCTTGCCGTAAAGCAGCTCAAAGATAATCACCTGCCCTATATCGCCGTGCTTACCAATCCCACAACCGGCGGTGTTTCGGCTTCGTTTGCAATGCTTGGCGATATTACTATCGCCGAACCGGACGCTTTGATTGCTTTTGCCGGTGCAAGAGTTATCAAAGAAACAATTAAAGCCGACCTGCCCGCAGGATTCCAAAAAGCCGAATATTTGAAAAAACACGGCATGGTCGACATGATTGTTAATCGTCACGATTTGCGTGAAAAACTGATTACTGTGCTTAATTTGCTAAGTAATACCTATACTAAAGGAGAATAATTAAATGAAAGAGCTTAAACCTTTGGACTTGTGCGGTAAAAACGTATTTCCGCTTTTTGAAGGCGGTCGCGGCGTTAATGTGAGCAACGGACATACCGCCGGTGCTTGGGCTAAAGAAAATTGTATCGGTACTTTTTCGGCCGTATTTCCGGATATCAGAGATAAAGACGGTAATTTGCAGGTGGAAAACATTACTGCCAAGTCCAGAATTGAAAGACATAAACAAATGATGGATCAAGCAGTGGAAGGATGTGTATCTCAGGCTCAAATTGCTCATGAAATATCAAACGGCAACGGTTTGATTAATATGAATGTTTTATGGGAATTGGCTGACAGCCAATATCTGATTAAAAATGTGTTGGAAAGAGCCAAAGGTGTTATAAACGGTGTGGTTTCCGGTGCCGGTTTGCCAATTAAATTGGCCGAGCTTACCTCACAGTTTAAGGTGTTTTATTATCCGATTGTTTCATCAGGCAGAGCTTTGCAAATATTAATCAAACGCGGCTATGATAAATACAAAGAATTTATGGGCGGCGTTATTTATGAAGACCCTTGGTTTGCAGGTGGACACTGCGGATTCTCCAATACCGATGAAGTTGGAAAACCTCAAAGCCCATATGATAAGGTAATTGAGTTGCGTAAAGTGTTAAACGCCAACGGTTTGCATGATATTCCGATTATCATTGCCGGCGGTGTTTGGTCCTTGAGCGATTGGCAGGATTATATTGATAATCCGGAAATAGGCAATGTCGGTTTCCAATTTGGAACCAGACCCATGCTTACTAAAGAAAGCCCTATCTCGCAGGCTTGGAAAAAGTTGATGTTGCACCTTAATCTTGATGATGTGGTCATTCAAGACTTCAGCCCGACCGGTTTTCTCTCGTCAGCAATTAAGAATTCTTTTATCATGAAATTGTTTGATCGCAAAAATAGTGAAATTCCTTTTTCTAAAGAAAAAACCGAAGAATTTTCCGAACCGGTGGTTTATTCTAAGAACACTACTTATTTTGTGAGAAAAGAAGATTTGCATATTGTTGATGAGCAAGCAAAAAAAGGTAAAACCTGCTTATCAATCACGCCTGACAATACACTGATTTTTTTGACAAAAGATGAGAAAATGCAAGATATGGAAGATATAAAGGATTGTTGCGGCTGTTTGTCGGCTTGCAAGTTTTCTTCTTGGTCAAGCCATAACGGAACTACAGGAAAAGTGCCTGATTTACGTTCGTTTTGTATCAGAAAATCTTTAATTGAAGTAGGTCACAAAAGTGGGAACATTCTGGATAATATTTTGTTCTCGGGGAAAAATGCTTTTAAATTTAAAACCGACCCGCTGTTTAACACGGGAAACTGGCCCTCTATCAAAGAACTTATTGAAGCTATTAAGAGCGGTCGTTAATTTTGTTTAATTTTCAAGGAGATATTTAAGTGAAAGATATTATGAAAGATAAAAAAGGTATTGTGTTTGGTTTAGCTAACGATCACTCTATCGCTTGGGGTATTGCAAAAGCTTTGCATGAACAAGGTGCTGAAATGGCCTTTACCTACCAAGGTGAGGCTTTGGAAAAACGCGTTCGTACTTTGGCCGAAAGCTTGGGCTCAAACATTATTATGCCATGCAATGTTACAGACAGCGCCGATTTGGACAATTTGTTTGCCGAAATTGAAAAGAAATGGGGTAAAATAGACTTTGTCGTTCATGCCGTTGCCTTCTCTGATAAAAATGAACTCAAAGGCAGATACTGCGATACCACATTAGCTAACTTCTTGAATACAATGCACATTTCTTGCTACTCATTTACCGACATTTGCGCAAGAGCTGCTAAAATCGCTAATGACGGTGCAAGCTTTGTAACCCTATCTTACCTTGGGGCGGAAAGAGTTATCCCGAACTATAATGTTATGGGTATTGCCAAATCGGCTTTGGAAACTTCGGTTATGTATTTGGCCAGGGATTTGGGTGAACAAAATATCAGAGTTAATGCCATTTCTGCGGGACCGATAAGAACTTTGGCTGCTGCCGGTATCGGTGATTTTCGCAATATCTTGGGCTGGAATAAAGCTAACTGCTTGCTCGGTCGCAATATGAGCATTGATGATATCGGAAGATCGGCTCTCTATATCTTGAGCGATCTGGCCAGTGGTGTAACCGGCGAAGTTTTGCATGTCGACGGCGGTTATAACAAACAAGGTATGTGCAACATTAATAAAGCTCAGGAAGTTTCTGAATTGTTGGGCGAATTTGCTAAAATGAAGGAAGGTAACTAATGGCTCAGGACGATATTGCTTGTATTGAATCCATTGCCAAAATCGTAAGTGATTTGGACTTGGAATCGGTCGATTATAACAAAGACGGCTTACATATCATTGTTACAAATCGTTCTAAAGAAATTGCGGCTCAACCGGTTATCGCATCGGCTCCGGTTTTGCAACCGGCAGCTCCGATTGCTCAAGCTCAAACCTCTGCTCCGGCTCCGGCAGCAGAAACTTCGGTTGCAGCTAAAGGAGAAACAATCAAATCTCCCATGGTCGGCGTACTCTACCTTTCGGCCAGCCCGAATGACCCAGATTATGTCAAAGTCGGGGATACGGTTAAGGAAGGTGATGTTATTTGCTTGATTGAAGCTATGAAAACATTTAACCAAATTAAAGCTCCAAGAGGCGGTATTATCAGAGAAATATTGGTATCCTCCGGTTCTGCCGTTGAATTTGACGAACCTTTGTTTGTAATTGAGTAAGAGAAAACCGTTATGTTTGAAAAAGTACTGATTGCCAACCGCGGCGAAGTAGCATTGAGGATTAATCGTGCTTGCCATGAGATGGGAATTAAGACCGTGGCCGTACATTCTACCGCCGACAGAGATGCCATGCATGTTCGCTTGGCTGATGAGGCGGTTTGTATCGGCGGACCACAATCTAAAGATTCTTATCTTAATAAGACAGCTATTATCTCTGCCGCTATAGTTACCGGTGCTAATGCTATTCACCCCGGATACGGCTTTTTATCTGAAAATGCCGATTTTGCCGAAATGGTCATAAAGCATGGCCTTACTTTTATCGGACCTACTCCGGAGCAGATGCGTTTGATGGGTGATAAAATTGCCTCTAAAAAAGCTGCCATTGAAGCCGGTCTACCGGTCACTAAAGGTTCTCCGGCGTTAGAATCGGTTGAAGATGCCAAAAAATGGGCTAAGGAAATCGGTTATCCGGTTATTATCAAAGCCAAAGACGGCGGCGGCGGAAAGGGAATGAAAACGGCCTTTAACGAAGAAGAAGTCGAAACCGCTTACACTATGGCTAAAGCCGAGGCAAAATCTTCATTTACCAGCGATGTGGTATTTATGGAAAAATATCTGCAAAAGCCTCGTCACATAGAAATTCAGATTTTGGCGGATATGCACGGTAATGTTATCCATCTGGGAGAACGCGACTGCTCAATTCAACGCAAACACCAAAAACTGATTGAAGAAACCCCTTCTCCGGCTCTAAACCAAGAAAAAAGAAACGAGATTTTTGCCATAGTCTGCTCGGCTATCAAAAAAATCGGTTATTTTGGGGCCGGTACTTTGGAATTTTTGTTTGAAGACGGTGAATTTTATTTTTTAGAGATGAACACCCGTTTGCAAGTCGAACATCCGATTACCGAGGCAGTTACCGATATTGATATCGTACGCGAACAAATAAGAATCGCTAACGGTGCTAAATTGGGATATACCCAAGATGATGTAAAGTTTAATGGTGCAGCCATTGAATGTCGAATCAATGCCGAGGATCCGTTTACTTTTGTGCCTTGCCCAGGTAAAATTGCCGAATGGCATGTGCCGGGCGGACTTGGGGTCAGAGTAGATTCTGAGGCTTACTCCGGTTACAGAATTCCTCCGTTTTATGATAGTATGATTGCAAAACTTATTGTCAGGGGTTCGACCAGAAGTGCGGCACTCTTAAGATTAAAAAGAGCTTTGCGTGAATTCGTTATCGGCGGCGTAACCACTACTTTGCCCTTGCATGAGGAAATTATTTCTTCACAAGAGTTTGTGGATGGTCTTTACAATATTCACTGGTTGGAAAAGTTTTTAGAAAAAAGACAGGAAAAAAAGAATGACAAATAATTTACCGATGATTACCGGTATTGGCTATGCAATACCGTCAAAAGTCGTAACTAATAATGATTTAACCTCGCTATATGATACTTCGGATGAGTGGATTTATTCTCGTACAGGTATCAAAGAAAGACACTTGTTCAAAAGTGATGCTGAAGCATTGGAACTTTTGGAAAAAGCTGCCAGACAGGCTATAAATAATGCTAAAATAAGTGCTGAAGATATTGACATTATTATTGCGGCGACCTCTATGCCGGTGCAAATGATGCCGACAATGTCGTGTACAGTCCAAAAACTTTTGAATATAAAACGCAATATCCCGGCTTTTGATTTCTCGGTTGCTTGTTCCGGTTTTATATACGGATTGGATATTGCAAATGCTTATATAAAAGCCGGAATTTATAAAAATATCTTGCTTATTACTTTTGATAACTGCTCGCGTTATCTGGATTGGACCGACCGCCGTACTTCAATTTTGTTTGGTGATGGTATCGGAGCTGCGGTTGTTTCTGCCGGTGAAGAAAACGATATTTTGGCTATTGATATTAAGGCTGACGGACATGTCGGTGACTATATAACTTTGCCGGTACCGCATGGTAACTGTCCATTTGTTGAAACCAATGATGATAAACAAATTTTAGCCATGAAAGGGCAAGATGTTTATAAATTTGTGGCCAATATTATCCCTAATTATATCACCGATACCATATTGGCACAAAACAACATTAATAGTGATAGTGTTGATTATTTGATATTACATCAGGCAAATCAAAGAATTATCAAAGCAGTACAAGACAGGTTGAATTATACTGACGATAAAGTAATATCCAATATTGAACATTTGGGTAATACTTCGGCTTCATCCATATTGATTGCCATGGGGGAAGCAATTAAACAAGGTAGAGTGAAAACACCTTCTAAAGCAATAATTTGCGGCTTTGGAGCCGGTATGTGCTGGGGCGGCGGTGTCATCCGTTTGCGAGAAGGAGTTTTTAGAAAAGAAAATATTTTTTAAATAAAAGAGGAAACAGACTATGAAGAGAGTTGTTGTTACTGGATTGGGAGCTTTGACTCCTTTCGGAATGGGTGTTAAAACCGCTTGGGATGCTATTATTGCCGGAAAATCTGCCATCCATAATATCACAAAATTTGATACCGAAAATTTTGGCGTTAAAGTTGCCGGTGAGGTAATTAAAGGTTCCGAGCCCGGGCAATTTAATCCGGACGAATTTATGGAACCCAAAGAACAAAAAAGAGTTGATGACTTTATTTTGTTTGGTATTGCTGCGGCAGAAGAAGCAATCAAAGATGCTAACTGGATGCCCGAGGACGAAAAAGAAAAAGCTCGTACCGGCGTTATAATCGGCTCTGGTATAGGAGGCCTGAAGACCATTTATGATAATGCAAAAATCTTGGCCGATGCCGGTCCGCGTCGTATAAGCCCGTTTTTTATTCCGGCCACAATCATTAATATGACTTCAGGACATGTGTCGATAAGACACGGATTTACCGGCCCGAATTTGGCTTGCGTTACGGCTTGTGCTACCGGTTCTCATGCCGTGGCTCATGCTTATCAAGCCATTGTTATGGATGATGCCGATGTTATGATCGTAGGCGGTGCCGAAGCTGCCGTTTGTGCTCTTTCGGTTGCCGGATTTATGCAAGCAAAAGCTTTGTCTCACAGCTATAATGACACTCCAGAAAAAGCATCTCGTCCTTGGGATAAGGGTCATGACGGCTTTGTAATGGGTGAAGGTGCCGGTGTGTTGGTATTGGAAGAATATGAACATGCCAAGGCCAGAGGTGCAAAAATTTATGCCGAATTATCCGGTTATGGTACATCGGGTGATGCTTACCATATTACCTCTCCTTCTCCGGACGGATCAGGTGCGAAAAAAGCTATGAGTGAAGCTTTGCGTAAATCAAACATTAAACCTGAAGAGGTTACCTATATCAACGCTCATGGTACTTCGACCATGATCGGCGATGCTATGGAAGCAAAAGCCGTTTCTGAATTGTTTGCCGGCTGCAAGGATTTGAAAATGTCTTCAACAAAATCGGCCATCGGTCACTTGCTAGGTGCTGCCGGTGCCGTTGAAGCCGTATTCTGTGTTAAGGCTATTGAAACCGGAATTTTGCCGCCTACCCTCAATCTTGAAGACCCGATTGATGAGGTTGCCGGAATGGACTTGGTACCTAATCAGGCTCGCAAGTGCGATGTAAAAGTTGCAATGTCGAACTCTTTTGGCTTTGGCGGAACCAATGCTTCTTTGGTATTTAGGAAAATTTAAGGAAAATAAGATGCAGGTAATATCTGATGTTTTGGTCTTCCCCGGACAAGGGTCGCAAAAAATCGGCATGGGTAAAGATTTGGCCGAAAATTTTGCCGTGGCCAAAGATGTCTTTAATAAGGTTGATGATGCCCTAAACTTCAAATTAAGTGCTTTAATGTTTGACGGTGAGATTGAAGAATTGAACAAAACTTCTAATGCTCAGCCGGCAATTATGGCTGCCTCGATAGCTTATTTCGAGGTTTTGAAGAGCTTAGGCTTAATCAATATCAATAATATCAAATTCATGGCCGGACACTCTTTGGGTGAGTATTCGGCTTTGTGTGCAGCTGAGAGTTTGTCGTTGGAAGATACCGCAAAATTACTCAAAGCTCGCGGCTCTTATATGATGCAGGCTTGTATTGATAATCCGGGGGCAATGGCCGCTCTTATAGGCTTTGACTACAACAAAGCAATGATAATAGCCGATGAGGCCGGATGTTTCGTCGGAAACTCAAACTCTCCGGCACAAATTGTATTAAGCGGGTCTACCCAATCAGTTGAAAAAGCTTGTGAAGAAGCCAAAGCTCAAGGTGTTAAGCGAGCTATTATGTTGCCGGTTTCCGGAGCATTTCATTCACCTTTGATGCAATCTGCCGCCGATAAAATGGCAGAAGTTATTGCCAATACCAAATTTGCCGAGCCAAAAGTTAAAGTAGTAAGCAACCTTTCGGCAAAACCTTACGAAAATACCGTCGAAATTAAAGATTTGTTGGTTAAACAAATTACCAACACGGTTAAGTGGCAAGAAAGTGTCGTCTATATGGCTGATAACGGAGCTAAAAGATTTGTAGAAACAGGCTTTGGTAATGTCCTGTCCGGTTTGGTTAAGAAAATTTTGCCGGAGGCGGAAGTTTTGTCGGCCGAAGATTTGCTCAAATCTTACGCTCAAGCAATTTAAGGAGATTTTCCATGCTTGATTTTCACGGTAAAACCGTGTTGATTACCGGAGCTACGGGGGGAATCGGACGCGGAATTTGCAAATTGTTTCAACAACAAGGAGCTCAGCTAGCCATTGTCGGTCGTGATGAAGCTAAACTGGAAGAATTTCGCAAAACCGAACTGCCAAACGGAGATGTCAAGATCTATGCCGCTGATTTGAGTGATGAAAATAATATCTCCTCTTTGGTTGACAAAGTGGAACAAGATTGCGGTAAAATTGATGTGCTTATCAATAATGCCGGTATTACCAAAGATAATTTATCGCTTAAAATATCAACCGAAGCTTGGCATAAGGTATTGGATACCAATCTAACCTCAAGCTTCTTGTTATCAAAGGCAGTTTTACCTTGCATGCTTAAACATCGTTTTGGACGAATTATCAATATGACTTCTATTGTGGGGGTTATAGGAAATGCCGGCCAAAGTAACTATGCCGCCAGTAAAGCCGGTCTTATCGGAATGTCTAAATCAATGGCTTTGGAAGTTGCTTCCAGAGGAATTACCATTAATTGCTTGGCTCCCGGATTTATAAAAACTCCTATGACTGATGTATTGACCGAAAAAGCTAAAGAAAAGTTGTTGGAAAATATTCCGATGGCCAAAATGGGGACCCCTGATGATGTGGCTAACGCAGCACTGTTTTTGGCCAGCGACGAAGCCGGATATATTACCGGACAAACTATCCATGTCAACGGTGGAATGGCTATGATTTAAGAGGCTGATTATGAACAAACTCTATCTTAATAAAGCTCAACTTGACGCCGAAATAGCCAAATGCTTAAATTGTGTGTCTAAGCCTTGTATGACTGCTTGTCCGGTTAACTGTTCGCCGCAAGAATTTATCCAGCACGCCAAAGCCGGAGAATTTACCGAGGCCGTGCAATCCATTTGCAAAAATAATCCCATGGGACATACATGCGGATTGATTTGTCCGGATAAATTTTGCATGAAGGCATGTCTGAGAGCAAAAATAGACCACCCGATTAACATTCCTTTGGTGCAAGCAACCCTTATCAGCAAATATCGCCAAGATTTGACCGATACGGACAGATTACCCGATAATAACAAAAAAATAGCCATTGTCGGTGCCGGTCCGGCCGGAATGGCGGCAGCATGGAAATTAGTTAAGTTGGGATACTCCGTCAAATTGTTTGAAAAGTCTGACAAAGTCGGCGGTGCTCTTAATTTAATTCCCGATTATCGTCTGCCTTATGAGGTGATTGAAGATGATTGGAACTATATCAAACGCATAGGTAAAGCCGAAGTTGAGTTTAAGATGCAAATTGATAATCCGACCGAGCTGCTTGATAAGGGTTTTGACGGCGTTATCATGGCCATAGGTGAGCAAAATGTCATTGACCTTGGGGTTGAAGGTGAAGAAAATGTAGTAGCTTATGCCGATTATCTAAAAACTCCGTCTGTTTACAAAGGAGCCAAAAAAGTAGGTATTATCGGCGGCGGTAATGTAGCTGCAGATTGTGCCATGACTGCCAAACAGCAAGGTGCCGACAATATATCGGTATTTGTCAGACGCAAGATTTTTGATATGAAAGTTACCAAAAAAGAAATGCAAGAACTTTTGGATAACCAAATAGATCTGGTTACCACGACAAGAGTTTGCAAAGTTGAAAAAAATGCCGATAAACTTGATATATATACCTGCTCTACTCAACCGGGTGAACATGGTTATGTTGATATTGAAAATTCAGTTGTAAAAAGAACCGGATTTGATTTAATTATTAAAGCTATCGGCAGTCGAGCCGAAAAACCGCTCGACCACTCGAAAATAATTTATGCCGGAGATTGCAAAATCGGAGGTTCTACCATTGTCGAAGCGGTCGCTTCCGGTCTTGATTCGGCAAAATTATTACATTCTAAACTATCGGGAGAAGAAAAATGAAAAAACTTATTATTGCCGGAATGATGGCGGTTATGTTGAGTGCCTGTGCGACCGATCCTTATACCGGGGAAAGCAAGGTCGCCAAAACTGCCTGGGGTGCAGGAATCGGAACTGCACTTGGTGCCGGAATCGGTGCCTTGGTTGATGGTGAAAAAGGAGCGTTAATCGGAGCCGGAATCGGTGCTGCCAGCGGTGCTGCTGCCGGCGGATATATGGATTATCAGGCCGCTAAACTACGCAAAGAGTTGGTCGGAACCGGTGTACAGGTTAAGGAAATTGATGGCAAAATTTATTTGGTGATGCCCGGTAATATAACCTTTGATACCAATCAAGCCTTTATTAAATCTTCCTTCCAACCAGTTGTAGTTTCTATTGCTAAGGTTTTGAAAGAATATGATAAAACTCTGGTTCAGGTTAACGGATATACAGATAACACCGGTTCTGATGCCATAAATATGCCGCTTTCGCAAAGAAGAGCCAATGCCGTGGCCGATTTCTTAAAATTGCAAGGTGTGGCTGCAAGTCGTATTATTGCAACCGGTTATGGCTCGGCAAATCCGATTGCCTCGAATGCAACGGCTGCCGGACGCGAGCAAAACCGCAGAGTTGAGATTGTACTTATTAATCAGCAATAATCTTTTAACTTAGTTTTTTTATCTGAGGAGGATTTATGCCTCCTCTTTTTTTGACAAAAATCATCTTTTTTGTCGTTTTATGGTTGACGGATAATAAAAATGGTGCTAGCGTCATTGCGTTAACATATTTTTAATTCTTAATTTTTATTTAATTATGGCAAAAAAGATTTTTGAGGTGGCCCAGATTCTCGATATGAGACCGCATAATTGGGCAGTTACGACTGAAAACTATTTGAAAACGGAACGAGTTCCGTACTTAAGACAGTTCGTAAACTACTGCAAGCTAATCGGCTTTTCAAAAGAAGAGTTGATTGAAGCGTGGGCTGAAATGATGGAAATCAAATCCGAAGGAAAAGATTTTGCGGAATCTTCCGAGGATTTAACCTTAGGTGAAGCTTTGTCAGTATTTTTTGGCTTGCTGAACTACAGCGAGGCAAAAAAACACTACCTTGCTTTTTTGGAGCTTTGTAACTAAAATGTCTAATCAGCCGTTTTTCTTTCTAAAGAAGGAAAGACGGCTTAAAAATGTATTATTATGATAAAAAAATTTGCATCTATGGTCGTAAGTTACCAAAATTTTGGTGATTATTATGACTGCAAAAAAGAAATTGACAATGTTATCCTTGACACGCTCGAGGATAATATGGTGGCAATGTTTGAAGTAATATCTTCGGATGCCGATAAATCCTTCTATATGGCGGCTTTTTCAAAATTTTGGGATGAAGCTGAAGAGTTGGCAGTAACAAACGGACTGGCTCTCCATAAAAAAAGGATTGAGTACCGGAAGGAGCTGTATCGTCTTGCAAATGCCGAAGGTTTTTGGCAAAAGCTTAAAGCCAAAATTGAGGTCTTCTTGATGCCGCCAATTCATCTGAAAGAATTTCTTGCATGTTATATGTGGGAAAATCCCCAAGAAGATGAAAAGACCAGAGAGAAAATTATGAAAACTCTGGATAAGGTATGGAGGTCATATTCTGATCTTAAGCCAAATTTTATGGCTGAAGATGTCAGAAGATACAGACCGCTTGCGGCTCCGTCATCCGAAGCATTCTATTTTGATGCCGAAGATGCTCCTTATCTAAAAATCTTGTTGCAGGATGCCAAAAAGAAAGGCTATACACAACAAGATATTTTGGAGGCTTGGAACGCTTGTCGCCATATGAAGTCGATGAGTATATCAACGGCTTCGTGGACAGAGATTGGGCTTGACAAGGCACTTTATGTGCTGTTTGAAAACCTAAACTACAGCGATACGAGACGACACTATATGGCAATAATTTCGTTATCTGAATGATAAAAAGGAGCCTTTTAGGCTCCTTTTGTTATATAATATCTGAGGAAAGTGACAAACCGTAGCTTCTTAGAGCTTCTATCAAATCGGCTAAATACATTCGCTCATAATATTCTAAATAGCCGTCGGATAAACAAAGCTTTATGCCGTTACGCAACAGCTCTTCAGCCTGCTTTGGCATTTTGCTTTTAAGATTGCTTACAGCCTCATAAAACTCTTTGCTGTCCGGAGTTATGCTATTTATGTATTCATCCAAGTATCTGTCACTCAATTTTTGTGCCGATTTTACTGTACTCCTTATATATTCTCTGATTATCTTGTCTTTGATATCTTTTTTATTTTTTAAGACTTCAGATAAAAATCGCAATATAATTAAATCATCTTTAATTGAAGAAAAAATGGCATTGTCACTGTTTGGGCTTTGTGTAGGTACGGATGTTGTTTGACATATGGCATAAAAATCACTAACAAACTTGCCTACATCTTTATAATATTTCTCGCGGGAATTGTCGGTAATATCATGAATAAATCCGGAATCAAAAACATATGATTTATTTAACCGATACAAATAAATATCCAAAAAAGTATTGTTATCTTTTTGCCAAACATTGCGGATTGCCGCCCTCTCGGCATAAATCTTGCCGTTTTTAATAAGATTTACCTGCATATTATAAAATTTGCATTCTTTAATCGTCATACTTAAAGTCCCTATTCTTTTTCGTGATACTACAATATTTTATGCTTTAAGTAAATATTTTATTGCTTATTTAAGTAATTCATTATAGCTTGTAACACAATGTTTAATTATTTAACTCTTATTTTATGAAACATAAAGTTTACTATTATTTTATTTATCAAATCTTCCGTGAAAGTAAAAAGTTTAATTGTATTGAAGTCTTCCGACAAATCGCCGATTTAATTGCAAAAGATTATCTTTTGGAAATCCATAGTCAAAATTTTGATACATATGACTATATAAATTCAACCGAAATTATAATCTTTAATGAAAAAGCAAATGAAATATATGCCAAATGTTGTTTGCTTTTGGAAAAAGCTAAATGCTCAGAGAGAATGCTTTGGAAAATAGATAATATTTTGAATATGATTGAAATTTGCACGGAAGATTTTAAATCTTTGCCCAAATTTGCTTTTTGGCGAAGATTTAAATTGTGGCGAGAGTTGCAAATTTTGCGACACTACTCGGTTTCTTTGGAATATCTGTTGGCCTATTTTAAGAATAAAGCCAAAGAACAAGGAGTTTTTGAAGAAGAATTAATTGCAGCATGTCAAGAATATGTCGCAAATTCTACAAAAAAAGGCAGTTAACACAAACTGCCTTTTTTTTAATCTTTAAGAGCCGATATTTTGCTGATGTATTGTTTGATGGTGGCTATTCTGGCGGCATAAGATGAGAGATCTTTTTCAATAAACAATCTTTGATCAGGTCTTACTTTTATGGCACCGAAAGAGGATATTATCAAATCCATCAACTTTTCTGGATTGGCGAAGGTATTATTCTTAAAGCCTATAAGTACACCTTTGGCACCGGCATCGACACGGTCAATACCGGCTTTTTTGCACATGGTTTTTATTTCCACCGTGGTGAGTAAGTTTTCAACTTTGGGCGGTAAGTCGCCAAAGCGGTCAATCAGTTCTTCTCTGATATCGGCCAAGCCCTCTTTATCTTTAATATCACCAATGCGTTTATAAAGCCCTAACCTGATGCCTAAATCTCTGACATAGCTTTCGGGTATCATAATCGGTATGCCGGTTGAGATTTGCGGAGTCCAATCATTAGCGGTGGTATTATCTTCGCCGACCACGGCTCCGGAACGCAGACGCATAATTTCTTCTTCAAGCATATGTTGATAAAGCGAAATACCAACATCTTTAATATGTCCGGATTGTTCTTCGCCCAAAATATTACCGGCACCTCTGATATCCATATCATGACTGGCCAAAGAAAATCCGGCACCTAGGCTATCCATAGCCTGTAATATGCTCAAGCGACGTTCGGCTATCGGTTTTAGCTTGCGTTTGGGCGGAATAGTAAAATAAGCATAGCCGCGAACCTTGCTACGCCCTATCCTGCCTTTGAGCTGGTATAATTGTGCCAAACCGAACATATCGGCACGGTAAACAATCATGGTGTTTACTCTGGGCATATCAATGCCGGATTCAATTATGGTGGTTGAAAGCAACATATCGGCCTGCCCGTCGGCAAACTCATTCATTACCTCTTCCAACTGCTTAACCGGCATTTGTCCGTGGGCTACCAATATCTTGATATCGGGCAACAAATCGTGCAACTCTTTTTCAACTTCGTGAATATCAGAAACACGAGGGCAAACAAAGAAAGTCTGTCCGCCACGATATTTTTCACGATAAACCGCTTCTTTTATCATAACCTTATCAAACGGCATGACAAACGAACGAGCTGCCAAGCGATCAACCGGCGGGGTGGCAATAACGCTCAAACTCTTTACTCCGGTTAGGGACAATTGCAAGGTTCTCGGTATCGGAGTAGCGGTTAAGGTTAGGACATGAACATCGGACTTGATTTGTTTTAATTTTTCTTTGTGAGCTACGCCAAAATGTTGCTCTTCATCAATAATCAACAAACCCAAATTGCAAAATTCTATTTTTTCAGATAGCAAAGCGTGCGTACCGATAACAATCTCTACGGCTCCGTCTTTCAGTCCTTGCTTGGTTTCGCGAGCTTCTTTCGGTGTTACCAAACGCGAAAGCATTTTCACCTTAATCGGAAAACCTTCTAAACGAGACTTAAAATTTTGATAGTGTTGACGGGCTAATAAGGTTGTCGGCACAATTACCGCGACTTGAGCTCCGGAAGCCGCAACGGCAAAAGCCGCCCGCAGAGCAACTTCGGTCTTGCCAAAACCGACATCTCCGCAGACTAATCTATCCATGGGAATAGCAGCATTCAAATCGGCCAAAACATCGGAAATGGCATTTAGTTGGTCATCGGTTTCATTATATGGAAATCTGGCACAAAAATCGTCAAACATTCCTTGCGGCGGAGTAAAGCAATCGGCTTTTTTAAGGTGTCTTTCGGCGGCAATTTTAATTAATTTTTCGGCTATATCACGAATTTTGGCCTTAACTTTGGCTTTTTTGGCCGCCCAAGCCGCTCCGCCTAACGAATCAAGCTCGATATTATCGTCATCGACGCCATAGCGTGATAAAACATCAATATTTTCTACCGGAACAAATAGTTTGGCATCATTGGCATACATTATTTTAAGGCAATCGTGCGGAGCTCCGCCGACGGTGATATTTTCAAGCCCCATAAATCTGCCGATACCATGTTCTATATGAACCACCAACTCGCCGACATTGAGAGATGAAACATCGGCAATAAAGTCTTTGGAGGTAAATTTCTTTTGTTTGCGACGGTTTTGCTTTTCGCCCAAAATATCTTGCTCGGAAATCAGGCAATATCCCTCGCCCTTAAAGCCGTGTTCCAAAGGCATTACGGTCAACACGACCTTATCTTTGGATTTTTGCAAGGCTTCGGCCCAGTTTTCGGCAAAGGTCAAATCCGGTATTTCAAATTCGTTCATCAACGAAAATATGCGTTCACGGCTGCCGGCAGAATAACAGGCAATAATGCGTTTTAACTTTTTATTTTCACTCAAATAATTTTTAAGTTCGACATAAACCTCTCCGGCGGCAATATTTTTGGCAGACGAGAAATTACGAACCGGCAAAACTTGACAGTTGATGACATTGGTAGTTTGCGGAATACTTAAAGATGTTAGTGTAACACAATGTTTTTCTTTTATTATTTTTACAAATTCTTTTTCACTGAGATACAACAGTTCCGGCTTTATCGGGCGATAACATTCCTCTTCGGCAGCCGATTTTATGCTCAAGGCATCTAATCTGGCCTGATAATAGTCGGCAATGCTGTCGGCCTTGGATAATGCCGCCTCTTCAACTTTATCGGAAACCACAATCCCTGGTTGCGGCAAGTAATCAAACAAAGTCGGCAGTGCATCTTCGTAGAAAAACGGCAGCCAGTTTTCAACACCAATATATTTTCTGCCGTTGGAAACAGCCTCATATATCTCATCGCCGTTAAAATCGGCTCCGAAAGCTTCGCGATATTTGGAACGGAAAGTCTTTATGGTGTTGGCGTCAAGCACAACCTCGCTCATTATTTTGAACTGATAAGATTTTAGCTCGCCGGTGGTGCGTTGGCTCATAACATCGAATTTGCGAATGCGCTCTACTTCGTCATCAAACAAATCTATTCTCAGAGGCTCGTCGGTTCCAACCGGAAAAATATCGATAATATCGCCTCTGACGGCGTATTCTCCGGGCTCATAAACTTGAGCCACACGATTATAGCCATTAATAGAAGCATAATGGAGAAAATCATCAAAATTCAACTTACTACCAACCGAAACTTCACGCATTGAGTTAAGAAAAATTTTGCGGGGTGGCAGCTTTTGCAACACCGCACCGACCGAAGTTACTATAACTCTCGGTTGTTTGGCGTGAGGATTTTGGGCCAGCTCAGACAAGCAATCAATTCTTTGGGAAATTATGGCAGGACTGGGAGAAACCCTGTCATAAGGAACAGTATCCCAGGCCGGAAACCGCAAAACCTTAAATTCGGGGCGTAAATACTCAAGAATTGACGCAACATTGGATAATTCGACACCGTCGGGAGCAATGTAGATAATATCTGTTGAAGAATTGAGGGCAAAATTTTCAAGTAAAAACGCCTCAAATCCTCTGGCTACCGAAGAAAATGTCGTGTCTTGAAAGCGCAAAATGTCGTATTTCATATTTTTTAGTTTCTTTATTGTTTACTTGCTTTTTGTTTATATATACAATACATAAAAGTTTATGCAAGTCATATTTAACGATTGGGAACCTCTTTAATGCGTCCGGAAATACTATATCCTGTTTTTGCCGAGATATCTTCTCTTAAAGGAATAGGAACAAAAACCGTAAAACTACTAAATAACCTTTTGGGCGGCAATAAAATAATTGATCTCTTATTACACCTGCCCAGCAATGTGGTTGACCGCTCTTATCGCCCCAAACTAAAAGATGCAATTCCGGGGAGAATTTGCACCATAAAAGCGACGGTAGTTGAACATATTCCGCCAAAGTCGCGTAATCAGCCCTACAAAGTTGTTCTTGATGACGGAACTGAGCAAATCACTCTGATATTTTTTAAGATTTATGCCGATTCAATTGCTAAAAATCTGCCGCTTGGGGCAACTCGTATCATCAGCGGTAAAATTGATGTATTTAACGGCCGCTTACAAATGACACATCCGGATTATATTGTCGCCGAAACAGATGCTTATAAAATTCCTTCATTTGAAACCATCTATCCCCTAACTGCCGGAATTTCCACCAAAATGCTCAACAAATACATGGAACAAGCTCTTGCTTTACTCCCTAACCTTCCGGAATGGTTAGATGAAAAATTTGTAAAACAGCACGAATGGGATAATTTCAAATCTGCGCTTACTAAAGCCCATAATCCAAAATATAAATCGGACTTAGAGCCTTACTCCAAGCATATTTCACGCTTGGCATATGACGAATTGCTGGCTAATCAACTCGCTTTAGCCATTGTCAGAGAAAGAGTGCGTAAACAGGCCGGATTAGTTATTAAAGGGAATGGACTGCTTAGAAAAAAACTTTTGGAAAAGCTTCCGTTTACCCTTACTAATGCGCAAAAAAATGTTTTGGCCGAAATTTATACCGATCAGGCCGATGCTTTCCGTATGCTTCGCTTGGTACAAGGTGATGTCGGCTCGGGCAAAACCATCGTTGCCTTGTTTGCCATGCTCAACGCTATAGAAGCCGGAATGCAGGCCGCGATTATGGCTCCTACCGAAATCTTAGCCAAACAACATTTTGAAACTATTGCGCCTTTATGTGAAGATATAGGAGTTAAAACCGCACTTCTTACCGGAAAAACCAAGACCAAAGAACGCAGACAGATATTAGAAGATTTATCTCTCGGCAAAATTAACATACTTATCGGAACCCACGCCCTATTTCAAGATGATGTTACATACAAAAACTTGGGCTTGGCCGTGGTTGATGAGCAACATCGCTTTGGGGTTCATCAAAGACTTAGTCTTTCTAACAAAGGAAATAAATCCGATGTATTGGTAATGACGGCAACCCCTATTCCCAGAACTTTACTTTTGACGGCATACGGCGATATGGAATATTCTAAAATCGACCAGCTGCCGGAAGGTCGCAAGCCGGTTGATACCAGAGTTTTGCCGGTTACAAAACTAAATGAAATCGTGGCCGCACTTAAACGAAAATTAGATGAAGGTACTCGAGCCTACTGGGTTTGCCCGTTGGTTGAGGAATCCGAAAAATCAGACTTAGCCGCCGCCGAAGCCAGATTTGCCGATTTGCAAAAAATATTCGGTGACAAAGTCGGCTTGGTACACGGTAAAATGAAGGAAAAAGAAAAAGATGCCGTTATGGAGAAATTTAAGAACGGCGAGCTCAATCTCTTGGTGGCAACAACCGTAATTGAAGTCGGGGTTAATGTGCCGGAGGCAACCATTATGGTGATTGAACATGCCGAAAGATTTGGTCTGTCGCAACTGCACCAATTACGCGGGCGGGTTAAAAGAGGTATTAATCCGGCAACCTGTCTGTTGCTTTATTCTTACCCGTTGAGCGAAACAGCCAGAGAAAGACTTAATATTATGAAGCAAACCGAAGACGGCTTTATTATAGCCGAGAAAGATTTGGAATTACGCGGCGGCGGTGAAATTTTGGGAACCAAACAAAGCGGATTTGCTAATTTTAAAATCGCTGATATGGAGTATCACAAAAATCTTTTGGTCATTGCCAATCAAGATGCCAAGCTCATACTCAACAAAGATCCTAACCTCCAATCTCCTCGCGGACAGGCCTTGCGGGTTTTGCTTTATTTGTTTGAAAAAGATGATGGTGTGAGAACCTATAAAGCCTAAATTTCTTCGAGTTTACGAGAGATGTATTCCAACTTTTCGGCGGATAATTTGCGGCCGGAAATGACTTCATTAAAAACTTCTCTTATCTGCGGAGCATATTTTTTACGCGATTTAGCTATTAGAGTTAAATGATTGGCCGCGGCCTTAAATATTTGCTCTTCATCAGCTAACAACTGAGCGGCAAGCTCTAAATAAGGCGGAGTATAAGTATTGTGACGAAGATTCTTGATATGGCGATAGGCTTCGTCTTGAATATCGGCGGCGGCAAAGGCCGATACATTTTCGTCTTTAACCTTGCCGTGCCAAGAAAAACGCCGTTTGGTCTTGGCCACGATGCTCTTCAATTTATTTAAAATCGATTTTTTATTCTCATACCCGCTCATGGTTCCTCCACTATGTTTGCTTCTTGATTATGTAAGTATAAATATTATTTTACAAGTTAAATATTAAACTTGATTTAAGAAAAATATTTGGCAATACTAATCTAGAGTTTTAACTTCGGGGTGTTTTTCATGATATTATATAAACGCAGCAAAAAAGGTAATTTACGCGAAATTACCATCTTGGGTCATACTTTTTCTTATAATAAAAAGCCTAAAATGCCGCCGCATATTGATAAAGGTAAAGTTTTGCAAAAAATTATCAATTTTGATGCCATCGGAATAAATGCAGACAAAAGACCGACCAAGGTTGTTGTGTCGCTGACTTCTTTTCCCGAAAGAATATACGAAATTCATTATACATTATATTCCCTGTTGACCCAGAGTTTTAAGCCTGATGAAGTGGTTTTGTGGCTGGCAGAAGAGCAGTTTCCAAATAAAGAACAAGATTTGCCGCCTGCAGTGCTTAACCTGCAAAAAAACGGGCTGACTATTAAATGGTGCAATGATTTGCGTTCGTATAAAAAATTAATCCCGACACTGCAAGAATTTCCCAATGATATTATCGTTATTGTTGATGATGATGTATATTATCCCGAAAATTGGCTGGAAAAACTTTATAAACAGCACCTCAAAACTCCAAACTGCGTTATCGGACATCGGTGCCATCAAATAACTTTGGATAAAAACGGATACCCTAAGCCATATAAACAATGGAAGAAAAACTACACCCTCACCAAACCGTCATTTAGAAACTTTTTAACCGGTTGCGGTGGTGTCTTGTATCCGCCACATTCGTTATATAGAGATGTTGCCGATGTAAAAAAATTCAAGGAGCTTGCTCCTTATGCAGATGATATCTGGTTTTGGGCTATGAGCGTATTAAATAATGTTAAGATTAGAACTTTTTGGGGACGTATGCGTAAAGTGCTTTTGGTTAACCCTGAACGCGAGATGCGGACAACCGAAGAGCTGACCCTTACCAAGCTTAATATTGAACAAGACGGAAACAACAAACAAATGGCCGCGGTTATTGCCGCTTATCCGCAAATATTGGAAAAATTGAAGGATTAAAAAATGTCGAAAATTACTATCGCCTACGCTCCGGACAAAAACTTTGTTCCGCTTACTTTGGTTTCTATGGCCTCGGTACTCAGTAATGCTCGCAAAAATGACGAGATTGAGTTTGTTATTATGTACGCAGATTTAGAAGATAAATATCTGCAAACATTTGACAACCTGCAATCAATAAAAACATACTCGCTTAAAACCCTCAAGGTCGATACCAAAATTTTTGATGGTTTTCCCTGCCCTAACTGGGTAACTATGGAAGCTTGGTTTCGTTGTTTGCTGGCCGATTTATTGCCAGATAACGAAAGAGTTTTGTATCTGGACTGCGACACTATAGTCAGAGCTTCGTTACATCCGCTGTTTGAGCTTGATTTAGGAGATAATCTGGCCGGCGTTATTGAAGACTCCTCACTATCAAAACAAAAAGCTCAAAATATTGCTTTGGAAGATAACTTTTATTTTAATTCCGGTGTTATGCTGATAAACCTGAAAGCTTGGAGAAAATGCGACTTTTTTGCCAGACTTAAAGATATCGTAATGAAAGACAGCAAAATCAGTAACGATCAAGATGCCCTAAACAAAGCTTGTGACGGACTTAAGTATCGCTTATCGCCCAAATATGACTACATGCATGTTTGGTGGAGAAAAAATGTTTCGCAATATGATGAAAGTTATCAAAAAGAGTTTATAAAAGCTGAAGAAAATCCGGTGATTGTCCACTTTACCGGTATAAAACCCAATAATCCGGCCTGTAAAAATAAATTCACTCCTGAATTTAGGCAATATGCCGCTATGGTTCCGGCTTATGATGTCTTGCAAAAAGAAATCGGACTAAAAGATGCCGGAAAAGGACGAGAAAAGCTTCCCTTAATCAAAAGAATATTCTCTATCGAAACCTCTACCGACCGCAAAAGGAAGTATATAAACATCCTTGGTTTTACTTTTAAAATAAAAGTTAATTAGCAATAATACGGCTGAAGTTAAAATTTCATCCTTATTCCCAAAATGGTTAGCTCATATACTTTGCCGTTATACCCCAAAGAAAACAACTGTCTTAAAAAGGTTTTTTCTTTGGTGTAAGATGCAAATTTTTTATATATATCTGCGGGCATAATTGATTTACATTTTGCTTTATATTCATCAATATTTTCTTTGGGTAATTTACGATAATGAATGGTTAACAATCCCAATGCGCAATTCCAAAAATCGTCTTCTACTGTCGGGTATATATTTTCTGTTTGTAAAAATCTCAAGGTATCATTGATAAAATCGGGAACCGCTAAATTAACTGATGATTTTTTATGTGTTATGGAGCTTTTGCGATGAAGATAGTTATATAACGGCTGGTTAATATATATTATTTTTTTGGCATGATATCTTACCGAAACCGAAAAAATTAAATCTTCACAACAATAGCCTTCCGAAAATAATATATTATTATTTTTGAGCAGCTGAGCCGAGCAAAATTTATTCCACGCCGCAGAAACACCTCTGAATATTATGGGGAAATTTTGAGATATATCTGTTATTTCCTGCTCATAAAAATTATTTTTCAACTGTTTTTTATTGCGCCCCTCTTCGTGTACCATGATAGCATATTCTACTAAAGTGGCTCCCGTTTCTTTTGCCTTGTTGTAAAGAATTTCACAGGCATTGGGCGCCAACCAATCATCAGGATCACAAAAAGCAATATATTCCCCTTTTGCTGCCTTAATACCATTATTTCTGGCAACTCCGGGACCTGAATTTTGTTGATTAATTATTTTGATTCTGTCATCTTTTGCCGCATAATTTTCCAATATTTGCAGAGAATTATCTGAACTTTCATCATTTACGCAAATAACCTCAATATCTTGCAGAGTTTGTGCGAGCAGAACATCCAAGCATTTGGGTAAATATTTTTCTACATTATAAATCGGCAATATCACTGATACTTTAGTCATAAAACACCATTATATTTCTTATACGACCTTGCTTGTAATCCTATAGTAATACACTTATTTTTTCAACATGATTATTTATTTTGTTATTGCTTTTATTTTATCGTTTGATTTACATGTTTTAATGTATACTATTGTATTGTTTTTAATCATTTTACGAGATTTGTTATGATGCCAGATATATCCATTATCGTTCCGGTATACAAAGTTGAAAAATTTTTATTACCTTGTCTTAACTCCATAAAAAATCAATCATTTCATAATTTTGAAGTTATTTGTGTCGATGACGGAAGCCCGGATAACTGCGGAACAATATTAGATAATTATGCTAAAACAGATGCTCGTTTTAAGGTTATACATAAAGTAAACGGCGGACTTTCTTCGGCTCGTAATACTGCTGTACCATTTTTAAATGCACCATATACCTTGTTTTTAGATTCTGATGATGCTTTGCACCCGCAAGCCCTTGAAATTATGTTGCACTATATTAATAAAATAAATGCTGATGTCTTTTGGTTCGACAGCATAACATTTTCTACAAATTTTCCATCATATGAAATTATTGATACAACCAGACTAAAAGATATAGAAACTTTTAATAATCCATTTGAACTATATGTTCTTAAGAAAAAAACAAATAACCGCAAAAAATTAAAAATAAACGGAGTGGTATGGAACAAAATATATAAAACCGAATATATACAAAATACTCCTTTTGAAGAAGGTCTTTCTCCCGGAGAGGATAATCTGTTTACTTTTGATATTATGACACAAATAAGTCGTATTGCTCATATTCCATATGGTTTGTATTTTTATCGCATAAACCCTTCATCAATTATGAACACTTTCAACCAAGAAAAATATAAAATAAATATCCGAAAAGAAGTTAACGGATATGTTAAACTGCAAAATAAATACTTGAATTCCGATATATCTGATAAAAAGAAAGAAGCTATAAAACGGTTTACAGCAACTTTTTTCTTCAAAAATGTCATAAGGTTTTACGGAAAACATCTTGGCAATATGACCAAAGAAGAAGCTGCTTATATAAAAGAAGCCATTGCCTCAGGTCAGTTCAACTTTAAAAAGATGAAGTTATCTCACCGCTTGCAAATGTTCTACTACCTAAAAATAAAACCAATACTTTTAGGCAAGAAATTTTTCTAAGAGCATTATAATTTAGCTATTTACCGATACCGCGATAATTGAAGCCGTATGATTTAGCTTGTTTAGCATCTAAAAGATTGCGACAATCAACAATATTTTTGTGCTTCATAAGATATGATGCTCTTTCCAAATCCAATTTTTTGAATTCTTCCCATTCGGTTAGAATCGCCAATACATCGGCATCTTTTAATACTTGGTACATATCATCTGCATAACTTATTTTGTTGCCGAATATATTGCAGGCTGTTCCCATGGCTTTGGGGTCATATGCCGTTATGTTTAGACCATATTCCAACAATTTATTTATTATCTCGACAGCTGGACTCTCACGACAGTCATCAGTACCATTCTTAAATGCCAGTCCAAGAACTGCAATCTTAGGATTTTCAATACCTTTGACGGCGTCTTTAATTCTTTGTGCCATTTGCTCTTTGCGGAGCTTATTGCCAATTATTGCAGCCTCCACCAAGCTCATCTTAACTCCGTTTTGCTTGGCCATATAATTCATAGCCATTGTATCTTTAGGAAAACAGCTGCCGCCGTATCCGGGGCCCGGATTTAAAAATTTGTTACCGATGCGACTGTCTGCCCCCATGCCTTTGGCCACTTCTGTTATATCGGCTCCCGAAGCTTCGCAAAAGTCTGCCATTTCGTTGATGTAGTGTATCTTCATCGCCAGAAAAGCATTTGATGCGTATTTTATGGTTTCGGCGGAGCGTCTTTTTACAAATAACATATTGGTCTTGTCGGCAAAAGGACTGTATAGCTCTTTTATCAGATTAAAAGCCCTTTCGCTCTCTGCACCGACAATTACTCTGTCAGGATGGAAAAAGTCATGAACCGCAAACCCTTCCCTTAAAAATTCCGGCAATGATATAACATCAAAATTGGCAAACGGATTTTTTTTGCTGATTAAGGTTTCTATATCGTCTCCGGTACCTACAGGCACTGTCGATTTGGTTGCAACCACGGTATAACCGCTCAAATGCTCTGCCAACTCAGTTGCGGCAGCATGAATATATTTCATATCTGCTTCTTTGGTAACAGGATGCGGAGGAGTGCCGACTGCTATTATTACCAAATCAGCACTTGGTATTCCTTCTTTCATTGAGGTCGTAAATTTTAAGTTTCCGCTCTGTATATTTTTATGAAATAAATCTTCAAGACCTTCTTCATAAAGAATAATTTTTCCCTCACTTAAGGCTTCTATTTTACGAATATCTCTGTCAATGCAAGTTACTTCATTGCCAAGCTCTGCGAAACCGACACCGGTTGGCAATCCGACATATCCTGTTCCTATTATGCTTATTTTCATAATTTTACCTTTTGTTGTATATACATAACAACATTGTTAAACTAAATGTTTTGGATTTTCTAGCAATTTTACAAAATATCAGCATGATTTTACCATACCAAAAAAAACTACCCTTCCGGGTGGCTTTTAATTGGTGGGCACTGAACCGGTGACTCAAGCCAAACTGGCTTGAGTTGCACTGGCGGAGTTTTGCCGTACCCGGCAAACCAGCGATACTCCCGTCTCGCCTACTCCTTGTAGTGCACACCCGCTTCGCACTGTGTGTCCTCTCTGCGTTCGGATCGTTTCACTGCGTTCAACTTCCAACTGCGTCCCACTTATCGCGGGACTTGTTAGTCGAACTCCCTTCCTCGGAAGTTCAAACCTCAAGCCCCCATACCAAAAAAACCACCCTTCCGGGTGGCTTTTAATTGGTGGGCGCTGAGAGGTTCGAACTCCCGACCCTCTCGGTGTAAACGAGATGCTCTTCCAGCTGAGCTAAGCGCCCTCGTTCCTTACAGGAAAGTCTTATACACTCTTCAAATAAATTAATCAAGTGTTTTTTTTATTTTTTTTCACAAAAAAACGAGGCACCTTATAAATGCCTCGTTTCGCTTATAAACTTTGTGCGAAAATCAATATATAATCAATCTTCGTAATATATTAGTTTACAGAGTCTTGCAAAGCTTTACCAGCTTTGAATTTAGCTTGCTTACGAGCAGGAATTTTGATCGTAGCACCAGTGCGCGGATTGCGACCGGTTGTAGCAGCTCTTTTTGATACGGCAAATGTACCAAAACCAACCAAACGAACTTCGTCACCTTTTTTCAAAGCAGAAGTTACAGAAGATACAAATGCATCCAAAGCCTTAGCAGAATCAGTCTTGGTAAGGCCGGTTGAACTAGCAATGCTAGAAATCAATTCATTTTTATTCACGGTGAGGACTCCCTCTAATATAAGTTATAAACAAATGATACAAGGCGTTACGCCCCGTTCACAACAAAATTTGAACACCTATTTATATTGCTGTCAAATGAAAATTCTTTATTTATCAACATTTTTGAGCTTTTTTAAGCTTTATCCACAGATATTTAACCATATAAACGCGATTTATTTTTTGTTTTTCTATATTTACAAGAAAAACTAAAGCAAACCTTTATAAAATAAGAAACACCTCCGAATCTGCAAAGACTCGGAGGTGATGAAATCGGATGATAAAAATTATTTACCTATTTTCTTGGTTAAGGCTATTTTCAATACCTCTTTAACTTCCGAAACAGGTATGATTTTTAGTCCGGTTTTTACATTATCCGGAATTTCGGCTAAATCCTTTTCGTTATCCTTGGGAATTATTACCGTTTTAATTCCGCCCCTTAATGCTGATAACAACTTCTCTTTCAAGCCGCCTATCGGTAAAACTCGACCTTGAAGTGTTATCTCTCCGGTCATGGCGACATCTTTTCTTACCGGTATCTTGGTTAATACCGATACAAGAGTCGTATACATGGCAATACCTGCCGAAGGTCCATCCTTTGGGGTGGCTCCCTCAGGTACATGGACATGGATATCGGTTTTTTCAAATATCTCAGGAGATATTCCCAACTCTTTGGAATGTGAGCGGACAACCGAATAAGCGGTATCTATCGACTCCTTCATCACATCGCCGAGTTTTCCGGTTTGTTTGACAACTCCCTTACCCGGCATATCAACGGCCTCAATAAATAATATATCTCCGCCAACCTCTGTCCAGGCCAAGCCGGTTGTTACTCCGATTTGATCTTTTTCTTCGGCTTCGCCATAGCGATATTTTATAACGCCTAAATATTGTTCCAAGTTCTTGGCATTTACTTTCAAAGGTAGCTTCTTTGCATCTTTTGCCAACAGAATTTCTTTAATTGACTTACGAGCTATGGTCGATAATTCGCGTTCAAGATTTCTGACACCGGCCTCGCGAGTATAGTATCTGACAATATCACGAATCGCCTCGTCTTCTATTTTTAGCTCTTTATCTTTTAGTCCGTTTTCCTTAAAAATTTTAGGCAACAAATGTCTTTTGGCAATTTCTACCTTTTCGTCCTCGGTATATCCGGACAGACGGATTATTTCCATTCTATCCAATAAAGGACGAGGCATATCGAGAGAATTAGCCGTGGTAACAAACATTACATCAGACAAATCATAATCTACCTCCAGATAATGATCGTTAAAGGCTGAGTTTTGTTCGGGGTCTAAAACTTCCAACAGTGCCGATGACGGATCACCGCGGTAGTCATTGCCCAGCTTGTCAATCTCGTCTAACAAAAACAGCGGATTGGAGGTTCCGGCTTTTTTCATACCTTTGATAATTTTACCGGGCATAGAACCGATATAAGTACGACGGTGTCCTCTTATCTCGGCTTCATCTCTCATACCACCCAGAGAAGTTCGAACAAATTTGCGGCCGGTTGCTCTGGCAATAGACTTACCCAGCGAGGTTTTACCAACTCCCGGAGGTCCTACCAAGCAAAGAATCGGACCTCTTACTTTGTCTGAGCGAGCTTGAACTGCCAAATATTCGACAATTCTTTCTTTTACTTTATCCAATCCATAGTGATCTGCATTTAAAACATCAATGGCATATTGCAAATCTTTATTTATTTTGGAACGCTTTTTCCATGGAATGTCCAATAACCAATCAAGATAATTGCGTACAACCGTTGCCTCTGCCGAATTGGGCCCCATGGTCCTTAATTTTTTGACTTCAGCCAAGGCTTTTTCTTTGGCTTCTTTAGATAATTTTACTTTTTTAATTTTCTTCATGTATGAGGAAATTTCATCTTCGCCGTCCTCATCGCCTAATTCTTTTTGAATGGCTTTCATCTGCTCATTCAAATAGTATTCTTTTTGGCTTTTTTCCATTTGTTTGCGAACGCGGGTGCGAATGCGGTTTTCGACCTCTAACATGGTAATTTCGGCATCCATAAAGCCAAGCAATTTTTCAAATCTTTCAGTCAGAGAATGTCCTTCTAAAAGAGCCTGCTTGTCTGCTATTTTGAGCGATAAGTGCGATGCAATGGTATCTGCCAACTTGGTCGGGTCTTCTATCTGATTAACCGCTGTTAAAACCTCCGGCGGGGTCTTTTTAGATAGTTTTACATACTCTTCAAACTGTGATAAAACCGCTCTCATTACTCCTTCAATCTCCGGATTGTTTTCCTCTTTATCCGGAAGTAAGGTAATTTCGGCTTTAAGCATATCATCTTCGGTTTCTACTCTATCAAGCCTTATTCTCTCTACTCCCTCAATAAGTACCTTTACCGTACCATCCGGAAGCTTCAAAAGTTGTAATATGCGACCTAAAGTACCAACGGTGAATATATCTTCCGCCGTCGGATCTTCAATGCTTTGGTCACGCTGTGTCACAAGAACAATCTCTTGCTCTCCTTCGCTGACTTCCTGCAAAGCATTTATTGATTTTCTTCGCCCGACAAAAAGCGGAACTATCATCTTGGGATATACAACTATATCTCTTAACGGTAAGACCGGATACTTATTTTTTTTGCTAAACATTACCTAATATACCTCAACTTTTATCATAACAACATATAATATAGGAATCGTTTTGCCATTGTGCAATATTGATGGTATTTTTTTGCCACAGCTCCCCTTTTTCATCAATCAGGCAAAATTTTAATCCACAAAAAAAATCTGTGTAATACTTGTTATTTGTGATTTTGCTTGATATTTTTTGACTGTATGCTGTATATAAATTGTCAGAATAATAACGGAGAATCAAAATGGCGGTGAAAAACAGACCTGCCTACTCAAGTGATGATATTGATGTCGATGTTTCAATCACATTGGGAACCGCAGATTTGAGAGTATATCAGTTGTTGCGTCTCGGACGTGGTGCCGTGGTCGAATTAGATCGAAATGTTGATGATAATGTCGACATTTATGTCAATGATGTACTTATCGGTCACGGCGAAGTCGTGGTTACCGAGGATGAAACGATTGGTATCAGTGTCACCGATACAACACCTTAAGAATTAAAATGAAAATAATGCTAAAAAAAATTACCAAAAATTTCTTGAAATCTGCACTCGGCATCAACTTGTTGGCGTTTTTGATGTTTGTATATTCAAAATTGGTAGGAAAAACTTCTTCTTGGGAATTTTTAGGTTTGCAAGAAGCCAAAAGTGCCGTTTCGGATACAAATGCTATATGGATTGCTTGGCATGCCAGAGCAACCATGATGCCGTTCTTCTGGCAAAAACTTTTTAATCGTAAAATGGCCGCCCTGGTTTCTCCGCATCATGACGGTCAGCTGGTGGCAAATTTCCTAAAGCACTATCATATTACTCCAGTGTGCGGGTCAAGTAACGAAAACCCGCGTCAAAGTGCTTTGGAGCTTATGCGTTGTCTGCAAGACGGATATGACTTGTTTATCTCTCCGGATGGCCCCAGAGGCCCGAGAATGAGAATGAAAAAGTCTCCGATTTATTATGCTCAAAAAACCGGGAAACCCATCATTTGTGCTTGTTTTAGTTCAAATAAAGCATTGGTTATAAACAAAGCTTGGGATAAAACCATGGTCGCTCTGCCTTTCAGCAAAGGTAAATTCTATCTTAGCCAACCATTATATATTCCAGATGAGCTAACCGAAGAGGAAGAAAAGGCCTACTGCCAAAAACTGGAAAATATCGCTAACAGCCTTTATTTTAAATGCGATACTGATGCCGGCAGAGAACCGGTATTACCTGCAGATATCAACGATATTAAAAAGAGAAGCATCTAATGTTTATTAAAATATACAATACTCTCATAACCATCTTATATCCTTTGGTTATTCAAAGATATGTCGAAAAACGCAAACAAAAAGGCAAAGAAGATATTGCAAGATTTAATGAAAGAATCGGCAGACCTAAATTGCCGCGTCCCGAGGGCAAGCTTTTTTGGTTGCACGGTGCCTCTGTCGGCGAATCTATATCAATGCTTCCGTTGATTAATAAAATCTTAGAAACCTATCCGGACTCTCATGTTATGGTAACTACCGGAACCGTTACCTCGGCTGATGTCATGCAAAAAAGACTTCCTGAAAGAGCTTTCCATCAGTTCATCCCGATTGATAACCCGATCTTTACAACCAGATTTGTTAAGCATTGGCACCCTGATGTGGCTTTGTGGTTTGAGTCTGAATTCTGGCCGGCCGTGCTGTCTTCTATTAAACGCAAAAATATTCCGCTGATTTTAATCAACGGTAGAATCTCAAATAAAACTTTTAAAAGATGGCAGCAATTTGATTTTATTTGCAAGGAACTGCTAGGATGCTTCAATCTATGTCTGGGGCAATCGGAGGAAGATGCTTATCGTCTTAAAGTTTTAGGAGCTAAAGAAACTTTATGTTTGGGAAATATCAAATATGCAGGTCTTCCTTTGCCGATTGATGAAGAAGCAAAAAAAGTTATCTTAAAACAAATCGGTAACCGCAAGTTTTGGTTGGCAAGCTCTACTCACGAAGATGAAGAAGTCAGAATTGCCAAAGTTCATAAACGATTGATGGAAAAATTTCCGGATCTGTTGACAATAATCGCGCCAAGGCACCCAAATCGCGGCGAAGAAATTGCCAACGAAATCCAAAAATTGGATCTTAACACCGCCTTGCGTTCAAAAGGCGAAAAAATCACATCTGAAACCAATATATATATCGCCGATACCATAGGCGAAATGGGGTTGTGGTATGATATCGCCAATATAGTATTCATCGGCGGCTCATTGATTCCGCATGGCGGGCAAAACTTTATTGAGCCTTCGCGTGTCAGAGATGCCGTAATTGTCGGACCGCACATGCACAACTTTACTGATGCGATGTCTAGGGCTAAAAAAGCCGATGCGGTTATGCAAGTTACAGATACTCTGGAATTGCAAGAAATCGTTACCCAACTTCTGGAAAACGAAAATTTGCTTGAAGCTAAGCGCTCTTTGGCCTATAACTGGGCAGTAAGCGAGACCAAGGTCTTGGATGGAATAATGGATAAAATTAAGGTATATTTCTAAAATGAAAACTCCTAAACATTGGCAAAAAATGAATTTGACGGCGGCATTATTATTCTTGCCATCTTGTCTTTATGCTTTGGCTACTTGGGCCAGAATAAAACTACACAAGCCGCAAAGAGTAAATGTGCCGGTTATTTGTATCGGTAATCTTACGGCCGGCGGCAGCGGCAAAACACCAACGGCTGCAAGTGTGGCACAAATTTTCAAGCAAAACGGCAAAAATCCTTTTTTTGTATCGCGTGGTTATGGCGGTTCTCTTACAAATGTTTTGGTTGATATAAATATTTATTCTCCGCAGGAAGTAGGTGACGAACCGCTTCTGTTGGCTCATAAAGCACCTGTGGTGATTAATCCTGACCGTTTTGAAGCGGCAAAGCTTGCTTGCGAAAATGGTGCCGACATCATAATTATGGATGATGGTTTTCAAAATCCTACCCTTTATAAAGACAAGTCTTTGTTGGTGATTGACGGTGGGGTCGGTTTGGGAAATATGTTACCTATTCCGGCTGGACCAATGCGGGAGTTTTTTAATCAAGGAATAAAAAGAGCCGATGCGGTAGTTATTTTGGGCGAAGATAAACACAACATCAAAGAAAAATTGGTAAATTTACCGATATTTTATGGTGAAGTGGTACCAATAAAACCGGAAGACACAAGATCTCAAGCGATTGCCTTTGCCGGAATCGGTAGACCAGAAAAATTTTATCAATCACTTAAAGATTGCGGTGTTAATATCGTAAAGACATTTGATTTTCCGGATCATCACTTCTATACCAGAAATGAGCTTAATGAGCTGGTAAAAGAAGCTCTAGCACTTGATGCCGATTTGTTTACCACAGCAAAAGACATCGTTAAAATTCCAGCAGACTTGAAATCTAAGTTCAAAGTATTGAATATTGAAGTCAAGTGGCAGGATGAGGAAGCTCTCAAACAATTTTTACTTAAGTAAAAAAATCCCGCCTTTTATAAGACGGGATTTTCTATTAAAATATCTTGTTATAGCCTTTGGCCGGATTTTCAAAGGCCGAACCGTCAAAAAAGCGTAAATTTTTATTCAAGCCTTCGAGCTTTTGCATATCTGCCGCATCTAGGCTTATGGACTGTGATCCGGCATTCTCTTTTATTCTGGCCTCGTGAACCGATTTGGGTATTACTATTATTCCGCGTTGCATCTGCCAGGCCAGCAATATCTGCGCCGGTGTTGCATTGTTGCGTGCTGCTATGTCTTTTACAACTTCGTTATCAAGCACACTACCGTCGCTTCTTTGTGCACCTAGCGGAGAATATGCCGTAACTGCTATGTTGTCTTTGCGGCAAAACTCAATTAATCTGTTCTGATTTAAAAACGGATGACATTCTACCTGATTAACCGCCGGAACTACTTGAGTCTTGGATATTAAGTTGCTTATATTTGCTTCATTAAAATTAGAAACGCCAATCGCCCTTACCTTACCTGCATTATAAAGCTTTTCCATCTCGCTCCAAGTTTCCCATAACGGGATTTCTGTCAGAGGAATCCAATCTTCGTCGTTTTTGGGCATGCCACTGCCTTTTCTTTGAGCAACCGGCCAATGCATCAAATATAAATCCAAATATTCCAAGCCTAGTTCTTGCAATGTTTTTTCACAAGCCGGTATAACATCGGAAACGGCATGGCTGTCGTTCCATAATTTTGATGTAATAAATATTTCTTCTCTTTTGATATCACCCTCGGCAAATGCATCATGCAAGGCTTGTCCCACTTCACTTTGATTGCCATATGCCGCCGCACAGTCAATATGCTTGTAGCCCAATTTTATTGCCCAGCGAACAGCCTGATATACTTCTCCGGGAGAAGACAAAAATGTTCCAAGTCCAAAAATCGGCATCTCGGCACCAGTATTTAATTTTATACTTTTCATGATTTTCTCCTTAAAGAATATGGTTATTTTTGCACAAACTCGTCTGCAACACTCTTATCAAGTAATGTTTCCAACTCTTTTTTGCGCCAGTCAAGCAAAACATTTTTATCAAAAATATCGGGCAAGTATTCGCGGTCTATTTTCGGACTTCCGGGATGTATCCCTATTTCTACCGTATCGTAGCCTTGCGGAATTTTGACCTGATTAAACTTATCGCGTGATAGTTTGCAAGTGTGAATAATACTGTAAAAATACACATTACTTTTGTATTTCCATAAAAGCTTATTTATAACGGCACAAGTTCCCAATACCAAATTTTTTATCAAGCCGCCATCTTTTAACCATTCTTTATCCTTGGCTTGGCGAATGGTATAATAAGGATTTTCGTTTACAAATCTTATCCGCGGTATCTTATATTCCTCTTGCAGTTCTAGCAAAACCTTAAACACCGTTGGTATCATGTGAACATGGCGATGAGAATCAAGATGACTAATCTTTATTCCGGCAGATAAAGCTTTTTCAATTTGAGCTTGCACCTCAATCTTTACCTGCCTTTTAAATTCTACGGGATTGGTTATTGATAATATCAACAAATTAACAAAGCCATGGCAAAATTTGCCATCTTTGCCTACCAATAAAGGTATGCGGTGTCTGGATAGTACCGGATATTCATTAGTCAAATTGACATGTAATCCGACTGCCAAATCCGGCATTTTTTTAGACATTTCTACTGCCTCATCGGCATATTTCAGATTTATCATTATGCTGGTAGAATTTAATACTCCTTTGGTGTGAGCTAAGGCAATAGCTTGGTTTACTCCGGGAGATATTCCAAAATCATCGGCATTAAATATCTTTTTTAGCATCTTTTGCTTCCTTGGTTTCATATTCTGCTATATATAGCGGGCGTTTTTTTACTTCCATATGTATCTTACCGATATATTCACCGATAATTCCTAAAACAATTAACTGTACCGAACCGATAAAAATTACCGTGGTCATGATAGTAGCATATCCGGGGGTCGGATGTCTTAAAATGAAATGTTCAATTATAACATATAGTCCTAAAATGCCGGATATAAAGGCAGTTATCAGCCCTAAATATATCGACAAACGCAACGGCTTGGTTGAAAATTGCACAATGCTGTTTAAAGCCAGAGCCAAAGATTTGCGAAAGTTGTATTTGGAAGTACCGGCAAATCTCTCGGGAGCTACAAAATCTATGACTTTTACTTTGTCATTCGGCATAGCCCAAGATAAAAGCCCTCGAAATAGACGATCATGTTCGTTAAATTTTTTCAATACTTCAATATAGCTACGGTCAATAAGGCGAAAATCCGGTGTCTTGGCCGGTATTTTGGTATCGGATAAAAAGTTCAAAATTTTGTAAAAGCTGGCCGCACAAAAATCATAGAACTTTGAAGTATCTTGATTTTCTACTCTCTTGGTTAAGACAATTTCACAGCCCTCTTGCCAATATTTCACCATATCTTTGATATAAAACGGCGGATGTTGCAAATCGGCATCCATAAAAATTACCGCGTCGCCTTTGGCATAATCCATGCCTGCCGTCATGGCTATCTCGTGACCGAAGTTGCGTTTTAGGTGGACAATCTTGACATGGGAATCTTTGGCTTGCAACTTTTGGCACTTGGTATAAGTGTCATCTGATGAACCGTCATCAACAAATATAAGCTCATATTCTTTTAGCGGTAATTCTTTAATTACCTTGTTTAGCTCTTTGTAAAGTTCATTTATACTCTCGCCTTCGTTATAGGCCGATATAACAACGCTTACGCTGTCTTTCATTTGTTTTCTCCTGCGATTGTACCATAATAAAGCGGATATTCTTTTACTTTGCCGGTCGGTGTTTCAACCTTGAGCAAATATATATCAGGTTCCGGCAAATTAGTAAAGTTTTTTTGATATTGGCGATAGGTCCATAAATTTTCTTCAACCACCAAAATTCCTTGTTTTTTGACATCTGCCATATCAATCCACGGATTGGTTTGCGGCGTCATCATAAATAACACCGAGGGATGGTTGTCGGCATAACTTCCGATTGTCGACGCCAACCACACACTTCCTCCGACATATGCATAATTATTGCCTTTTACCGCAGAGGTAAAGTCTTTGGCATCTAAATTAAATTTTGCACTGTCGGTAAATAAACACTGCAAACAAAAAGCAAGAGCAAAAGCCAATAATGCTCCGTAACATGATCTTATTAAAGCTTGATATTGTGGTTTAATATCAAACGGCAACCAAGTGAAAAAGCATATGCCGAGCATGTACATAACCGGAGATCCCCACATGCTGCGCAACTTTATTCCCAGCACCAAAGATATTGCTGCCATTAGCAAAACCGGCAAAACTCCGGCAAAGAAAATCAACTTTCTGTCGCTACTTTTTACGAATATTTCTTCTTTGGGTGATTTCTTGTAGGCAACAAACAAAATTATGAGAGCTAAAGCAGAAGTCATAATTTGCGAGCCGATAAACTTGATGGGATATACAATATGAGCTAAGCCATACGGCATAACTTTGCCGTCGCCGGAACGGCTTAAGAAATAATCTATTACAAACCAATCGTGCTCATAAAGCCACCAAATATGCGGGGCTATCAGCAAAGCCGCCACCATGGCTGCAAAATATAACTTCCAAGATTTTAGTGCTGCTCTGCCCTCTTTGGTGCAAATGATATAAGCTCCCAAGCAAATAAATAATATACCTGAAACATATTTATTTATCATGTTTAGTCCGGCAAAAACACCAAACATAAACCAGAAATAAAGTTTGTCTTCTCTCATAGCTCTGGCGAAATAATAAGTGGCGGCGGGCCACAACATCAGAGCAATGATATTTACATTATATTCGGGAGTTACCAAACTGTAATAAGCAACGGCCTCCAACACAAGCGCCGAAACAAGAGCTTTTTCTTCACTCAAAAATAGCTTGCCCAGCTTGTATACATAAAACAGACCGCCGATAATAAACAACTGGCTCAAAACATATAATGATGCTGGATGAGCAAAAATATCGTAAAAAATGGCTGCAAACCAACCAGACAACGGGGGATGCTTATTGGTTCCCCATTCGCCGATAAAACCCCAAATAAGAGCCTCAGCAGAATCCATGGGCAAGTTTGGTCTTAGTACAATCGGCAAAATTGACCAGATAATTAAGTGGCATAATAAAAAAACAGCCAAAGTCTTATTTGTTTTCATCATAAAGCCTCCCTTTTATTAGCTGATATCTTATTATTTTGCCGCTTAAAAGCAAGAAAAAAGGCGTTCTTTTCAAATTAAAAAGAACGCCTTTTAATGTTTAAATATTATTCAGAAATTAGAACAATACTTTAGCATTCAAACCAAAGGTGTAACCATAGTCTACATCTTTATGGCCTTCACCACCGAGATAGTAGTCACCGAATGCACCAACGGTTACATTGTCGCTTACAAAGTAGTTAGCAGCTAATTCAACATACCAAGCTTCATCGTATTCACTAGATCCGAAGTCATAACGGAAGCCGGCATCAGCAGACATCTTCATCCATGCTTTGTGAGCACCTAAGAACCAAGAATATTCTTGATCTCTGTCGGCTTGGTCAATATTACCATTCATAGTGAATGATGTATAGGGAGTAAAGTCGCAACCCATGTCATAACCCAACTTTACTTCACCAGACAAAATCTTTTCCCAACGGTTGGTATTGTATTCATGACCTTCACCGCTCTTGCCATACCAAGAACGAGGATCAAAAGTATTGTAAGAGAAACCAACTTGAGTCAAAACTCTACCAAAGTTGTGGTTGTATTTAACACCCAAACCATAGTAGAAGTTATGGTCGTTGTTATAGTCTTCATTTACATCGAATTCGTTACCAATAGTACCGACAACAGCGAGGTTATCCATCAAACCAACGGTAACTTGTTCAGTTGCTTTCAAGCTCTTCTCAACATCTTCAAAGCCATCGTCAATTTTCAAACGAGACATTTCAACAGAAGTGTCAGACAATACTTTACCTGTTGTCGGCAAGAAGAACGGATTGGTGATATCAGCAGCAAAAGCTGATGAAGTAAACATAACAGCTGCAGAAGCAAGCAACATTGTTCTAAATTTCATAAAAACTCTCCTTAAATTTGTTAAAATTTTAACATATAGCCTCTACGGACTATGTGATGAGCGTATTGTAGTTTTTTACAAAAGCCAAATCACAAAATGTTTCAAACTATATCAAAAGTATATTTCGGTATGTTTATATCCGTATTTGGCTGTTGTAAGAGTATAGTATTTAGGTTAACATATGGTAAATTTATATGAAAGGACTATAAAAATGAAACTAAAAGTTAAGTACCTAAGCCCTGATATTCTGCCACTTTGCTCCAAATTTGACGATAGCGGATATGACTTGAGAGCTTACTTAAAAGAATCCGTTATCATCCCTCCTAAAAGTATTGCAACAATCCCTACAGGTATTTGTTTGGAGCTTGTGGATTATCCCAAAGATGAATTTACTTCCGCCGAACTGCAAATTCGTCCGCGTTCCGGGCTTACTAAAGCCGGAATTATTGCTCAGCTCGGAACGGTTGATGTGTCATACCGAGGGGAAATCAAAGTAAATCTTATGAATTTCAGCAATAATGACTATGAAGTTAAACCAGGAGAGCGAATCGCTCAAATTGTAATTTGTCCGGTATACAAACCATTAATAGAATCGGCAATGGAATTATCCAATACAGAACGCGGCGAAAAAGGGTTTGGTTCAAGCGGTAAAGCCTAAAAGGTTGCAGAATCGACTTAGTAAAAGCCTCATAAAACTCAATTTTATGAGGTTTTTGTATATCGAATTTTATTCGATTTCTATACTTTAATTGATATATCTTTGCCGGATTTTTTTTGTCTTATCAGCTTTCTATAGGTCAAATATCTGTTGAGCTTGTGTCCTCTCCAAGATATAAGGCCTTTGTTATCTAAATCGACCAATTCTTTTGCAAATTCTTCAAACATCATGGGCTTTTGCTCTGCAGAGGCGTTTTTACATCTGGCCAGCTGCTGTCTTAAGGCAATCGGAATAAATTTTTGTTTTATAAAATTAAGTTCTTTTTTGAATTGCGGAGCTTTATATAACTCGTAAACATAGTTTAATCCGACAGAATAGTCTTTTATTTGCTTAGGATTGCCATCGGCGTTGGAAATTGAGCCGTCATTGTTTACATAATAATACAGCTTTTCTTGCGTTATTACCGTTTTGGGATGTCTTTTCAAAACCTCAAAAAGATGGGGATAATCCTCAAACTGTATATGAGGTATAAACTCAATCCCGTCCAATATTCCTTTTTTATATAGTTTGGTCCAGGTGTTGATATGTATTCGATTTTTCTCATGGTGATAACCTAAAAATAATGGAGCTGTAGTTATTTTTGCTTCAACCTTAGTTATATCAATAACCGGAGTTTCGAACTTTTCTTTTTTCTCGTTATAGCATTCAAAATTGACTAAATCCGCATCATATTTTTGGGCCAGATAATATGATACTTCCAATAGTTGCGGATGAATATAGTCATCGGAATCAAGAAAATATATGTACTCCCCGCGAGCAAGCTTTTTGCCATTATTGCGAGCCATGGACAATCCCTGATTTTCTTGTTCCACGACACAAAACCTGTTATCTCTGCTTGCATATTCATTTAGGATATCAATACTGTTGTCGGGACTGCCATCATTTACACAAATGACCTCAAAATCATCAAATGTCTGGGACAAAATACTATCCAAGCACCGCCTTAGGTATTTTTCGACTTTATAAACCGGAACTATAATAGATACTTTTGGCTGTTCTTTGCTCATAGATGAATTTCCTTTATCATAAAATAAACTCTTTTGTTTTGATATGCAAAAAACGACTTAGTTTATTTTCTCTTTGTAGTAACTTATCATATCGGTAATTGTTTGATTTATATTCTTCTTCTGTTGCCACCCGAGGGATTTAAGCTTACTGTTATCTCCGGATATTAACATGGTATCATTGGGGCGAATACGGCTTTTATCAATAACTATTTCACATTTTATTTCCAAAATATCTTCGGCTATTTGGATAATATCTTTTAACTGATAAGCCTGTCCGGAGCATACATTATAAATTTCGCCAGTTTGGCCTTTGATTAATATTTTGTAATATGCACTGACGACATCTCGAACATCCAAAAAATCTCTGGAAATATCTATATTTCCGACTTCCAACTTGTCCTGGTAGCCTTTACTGATTTTTACCAACTGATTTATAAATGACGGAATAACAAATCGTTCACTCTGGCGTGGGCCAATATGATTAAACGATCTTGTCATAACTACATCGCATCCATAGGCTATCGTAAAAAACCGACAAATTACCTCTTGTGATATTTTGGCTATTGCATATGGATTGCTTGCATTTAAGGACGCATTTTCCCTAATCGGTAAGTTATCACATTTTCCGTATTCCTCTGATGATCCGATAGACAATATGCGACATTTAATATCATTGTTACTGACAGCCCGCAATATATTATATATGGCGGCATTGTTATTCTCAAAACAATCTTGGGGATTTTCCCAACTCTGGGCTACAGAACTCATAGATGCTAAATGTATAATATAATCAGGACAAAAATTTGCAATGACTTTCTCGGTAGTTTCTCCATCACAAAGATTTAATTGCTTATAGTCAATATCAATGTAACATCCTGAAGCTATATCAACCCCAACAATTTTAGCGTCTGCGTCTTGTGAAAGTATATATTCGACAAGGTACCTGCCCACAAATCCTGCAACACCTGTAATTAAATATTTTGCCATAAAGTTTCCTTTGCTTAATCCGGATACTTGGTATTTACTTCAAATCCGTTCTCTCTTAAAAGTTTTTCCTTTTGTGCCAGTTTAAGATCTTCTGCAACCATTTCTTTTGTCAGAGCCTGAAGGTCATATTGCGGTTTCCAACCGAGCTTTGTTCTTGCTTTGGTACTATCTCCCAGTAATAGTTCAACTTCGGCCGGACGGAAAAATTTGGGATTAACTGCCACAACCGTCTTGCCGGTAGCTTTGTCGATAGCCTTTTCACTAACCCCTTCTCCGCTCCATTCAAGCTCTATATCTAATTCCGCAAATACCATCTTGACAAAATCACGGATAGAGGTGGTGGTACCGGTTGCCAAGACAAAATCATCGGGCTTGTCGGCTTGGAGCATGCGCCACATACCTTCGACATAATCCTTGGCATGACCCCAATCGCGTTTGGCATCCATATTACCAAGATATAGGCAATCTTGCAATCCTTCTTTAATTCTGGTTGCGGCCAATGTTATTTTGCGAGTAACAAAATTTTCTCCTCGTCTCGGACTTTCGTGGTTGAACAATATGCCGTTGCAAGCAAACATATCATAGCTTTCTCGGTAATTTACCGTAATCCAATAACCATAGAGCTTAGCCACACCGTATGGCGAACGAGGATAAAAAGGCGTTTTTTCTGATTGTATCGGTTCTTGAATGAGGCCAAAAAGCTCTGATGTCGAGGCTTGGTAAAAACGTGTTTTTTTAGTTAAACCATTTACCTTGATTGCCTCCAACAAGCGTAGTGTACCTAAAGCATCACTTTCGGCCGTAAATTCCGGACAATCCCACGAAATCTTAACATGTGATTGGGCACCTAAATTGTAAATTTCATCTGGTTCCAGTTCCTTTACCAAACGAATTATGTTTATTGAATCGGTTAAATCTCCGTAATGAAGACGAAGATTAGAATTGTTTAACAAATGCTCTATTCTTTGAGTGTTATACGATGAGCTGCGGCGCACAAGCCCATGTACTTCATAGCCTTTATTTAATAACAATTCTGCCAAATAAGATCCGTCCTGTCCGGTGATGCCTGTAATCAAAGCTATTTTCATAATCAGTTATCCTTATTGCATTGTTGTGTTATTGTACTTATTAAAATTTCTGCTGTTTTATCCCAACTAAAATCTTTGGCTCTAGCCAGGCTTTTAGCAGATAATTCTGCCCTTAACTCTTTATTTTGGTATACCTTTGCCAGTATTGAGGCCGTTTCTTTTTCATTGTGGCCGGATATATATAAAACCGCATCACCCCCAACTTCCGGTAAGGAACTGTTGTTTGCGGAGATTACCGGCGTACCGCATTGCATAGCCTCAAGTATTGGCAAACCAAACCCTTCATAGAGGCTGGGATAAATAAACGCCAAGGCTCCGTTGTAAAGCGGTGCAAGGTCATCTTCATCCACATAACCAGTTTGTATTATTTTTTCTTTATACTTATCAAGATTTGCCACTTGTTTGGTAACATCTTCATAGCCTTTGCGTATAGGTCCGACCAAAACCAAATAAATATCCTCTGCCTTTGTTTCTTCTAAAAACTTAACAAATGATTTTAGCAAATGCACAAAATTTTTACGCGGGTTAAGTTCCGATACACCAAGGAAATATTTATCAGCCTTTATCTTGTACTTATCTTTGACATCTTTGATAACTTTGGGATTTTTTATCGGTCTAAAACCAGAATCCGCACCCAAGTAAATCTTGTGGATCGGACGATCTGACAAATCGGGCCTAAACTTTAGTAAATCTTTGGTAGTATAGTCGGATATTGAAAAGAACACATCTGAATCCACGCGTTTCATTTGTTTGCTGAATTTATTAACAAATTTTCTATCATAACCCGTCGGAAAAAATACCGGTATTAAATCTTGCACGACCAGAAAGGTTGATATGTTTTTGCAAGTTTCAATAACCGGTGGGACTCTGTTGAAAGTAGACATATATCCGTCATATTTTTGCAACTCCTTATAATATTTGATTTTGCAAAAAATTCCGAGCATATATGCCATAATTTTTTCAAAAATACCGTTGCATTTGGTTGTGGATTTAAGCTCTTTCATTGATACAACTTTATCTTGCAACCATTCCAATGAGTGGAGCTTGAGATATTTTATAATATCATTGTTCTTTGAGGTGATAACGGGATATACTTCAACCGTATCTGATTTTGCAAGATAACTCAGAAGTATTGTCGTCTCTTTATATATGCCTGTTCCCTTGCCTATGCATGACAACACATAGTCCATATCAAACAACAACTTTATTTTTTTCATTTGTTATTCCAGTTGTTTAATATCCAAGATGATGAATTTGCCTTATTATCTCCGCCTACTCCAAATGCTAATTCTACTTTGCATTCTTCACATACCGGACATTCAGGAATATTGTCTTTGCCTCTGTCGCCGCCGTTAGCAAACACTAAATGATCATCGGGATATTTACTTCTCACTTTGCGAATACCATCAGATGCCGAATTGTCGCTGTCATCAAACTCTAATACATCTATAACACCCTTAAGATTTTCTAAAATTGCCCTTCTTGTTTTTATTGAATGGAAATTTTTGCCTTTTTTGCGACGCAACCAATCATCAGAATTTGCCAGAACAATGACGCCGTCAGATGCTTCTGCCGAAGCTTTTATCATAGCAATATGACCTTCATGTATAGGGTCAAAACCTCCTGAAACTATGTAATATGTTGCCATCTTATTTGCCTTCTTTTGTTTTTTGGGAATTATTTTAATATATATCCTCAAATATGACTATATTATTCCTTACCACCGCCCATTTAGACCTTAATACGCGGATTGACGGGGATTTTTTGTTAATATGTATATCGCTATACCGCTTCCGTACTTTTCCACGGTTCACTACATTTTTTATGTAATTTATATCGGCATGACATACCTATAACCCATTTTTATAAATTGCCGTAATAAAACCGGTTTTGTATAATGTATATATTGCTACTATACTTATATGTATTTGTCTACCTTTTTTTCCTTCGTTTGAATAAAAAGATTTGCTTAAAAATTAAATATAACTTAGCAAAACGAATCGAATAAGAAATTTAATATTTAACTCTTATCAACTATGGAGGAGGCGAAAATATTGAACCCTACGAGCCAGAGCTAGCAACGCAAAAACTCCGAGGATTTGTATCCTCGGAGTTTTTAGAAATATGGATATTGTTCAATATATATGGTGCCGGTTATGTGACTCGAACTCTACCCCCTAAGCATTACGAATGCGGCGAGGATAAAAAAAGCCAAAAGTAATTGGCTTTTTTACCGTAGGTTACGCCCTTGTCGGTTTGTTTGGCTTTGCTTTTGCAATGCAAAGCAAACCCTATAAGGGCGGTGACCGAAGCGAGTTGGCTAAAATATTGAGCCCTACGAGCCAGAGCTAGCAACGCAAAAACTCCGAGGATTTGTATCCTCGGAGTTTTTAGAAATATGGATATTATTCAATATACATGGTGCCGGTTATGTGACTCGAACACACGACCCACGCATTACGAATGCGTTGCTCTACCAACTGAGCTAAACCGGCTCACAACGTTCTACCTTCTATTATAAATTTTTGTTTTTGGCAAGCGTTTTTACACAATTTATAAAATCTTCTCCGCGTTCCATAAAATTTTTATAATATCCAAAACTCGGAGCCGTAGGTGAAAACAATACCAAACTGCCTCCAACCTTTTTTAACTCTTCATATGCTTTATCCACCGCTTGTTGCAAATTTTCGGCTTCAATCAAAACAAAATCTTTTCTTTTGACATATTGCCTGATACTTGTCGCAATCTGGTGACCGCATTGAAACAATGTTACCGCAACCTTAACTTTGGGATTAGCCTCAATGAACTTGGCATATTCGGTATAGTCTTGTTTATTCTCAATACCTCCGGAAATTATGGCCATATTATCGGCAAAACTTTTCATACCGCCGATAGCAGCCTCCGGTGCGGTTGATATGCTGTCATTTATAAACAATACTCCGCCATAAGTACCTACCTTTTGCAACCGATGCGGTAACGGCTCAAATTCGGGCAATGCTTGTAGCCCTTTTCTCCAATCAAGTCCTAATATATCCAAAACCGTAACAACACCGGCTAAATTTTCCATATTGTGATTACCGCTGATTTTTAAGCTATCTATATTACAAATCGCCTCTCCTTTATAATACAGCTCTTTATCTATGGCATAAAAGCCTTCTTTATCCCCATAAAACACTCGATGAGGCAAATTTGCGCTATATTTCATTAACTCGGGATTATTCACATTTACCACCGCGGTTTGCGCCTTAAATGCCAAATGCACCTTATCGCGACAATAGCCTTCATGACCTCCGTGCCAATCGGTATGCACCGAAAACAGGTTGGTAAACATTACGATATCGGGAGAATTCTCCAAATCTGATGCCTGATAACTTGATATTTCACATATCACATAATCATTGTCATCATCTGCCAGCTCAATCAAAGCTTTACCGATGTTGCCGCCTAGTCCTACTTTCAATCCTAAAGACTTCATCATGTGGTACATCATGCTGACACTAGTCGATTTTCCTTTGGAACCGGTAACACCTATCACCTTGGTTCGCGGATGATTAGCTTTCATCTCGGATAAAAATAAATTGGTGCTTGAAGTAACCGCTATTTTATTCTTTATCTCTTCAAACTCCGGCTTGTATATGCTGACACCGGGAGAACGAACCAAGACATCGCCATTTGCTACCAATTCCTGCAACTTGGCTAAACCATCGGCATCATTGTATTCATATATATTTTTGCCCAAATTGTGCTTGGTTAGATAATCCTTAACGGCTTTACCCTCGGTTCCCATGCCCCAGATTATGATGTTTTTGTCTGCTAAATCTTTAATCAGCATTTGTGTTGTCCTTCTTTTTTGCATAAAACTGTGTTTCGGTTTCTTGAGCAACCGTACTTCCTTGGTGAATTACCATCTGCTTAAACGGTATTTCTATGCCCTCCTCTATAAAGCGGCGGTTAATTATGTATCTGATATCACTCGGAGCACTCCATCCATTCCAGATATCGTTGACATAAAACCGCAATTCAAAATCCAAGCTGCTCTCGCCAAAATCCTTAAACAAAACATAAGGTGCCGGCTTTTTTACAACTCTGTTGTGAGTTAGAGCACATTCAATCAATAGCTTTCTGACCAGCTCTACATCGCTACCATAAGCAACACCTATATTTATTGAATACCTTACCCAGTTGTTTTGATGGGTTAAGTTGGTAACCGAATTTGACAACACTTTTGAGTTTGGGATAATCACACTGGCTCGATTAAAAGTTTCTATCTCGGTGGAGCGAATGTTAATTTGCTTAATCTGCCCCTCTTCTCCGTTGATAAAGACCCAATCGCCTACTTTTATCGGACGCTCAAATAACATAACAATTCCGGAAACAAAGTTATTTACGATATCTTGTAGTCCTAAGCCGACACCTACCGATAATGCACCGGCGATTAAGGCAATGTTGGTTAAATTTCCTCCCATAATTGCGATTGATAGCAACCCTGATAACACATAGCCAATATAAGCAAATCCTGAGGCCAGAGAATGTTTGGTCCCGGCGTCTATGTTGGTTTTTTCGAGCAATCTGAACTCTATGCGGTATCTGATAAATTTGATTACCCACAAACAGATTACAAATGCGACTATTCCCCAGAAAATCGAAATCAGAGAAATCTCCACACCGCCGACCTTAAAGCCTGAAATAGCCCGATATCCTATACTTTGCAGCACATCAAAAGGAACGCCCCATATGAGTAGCAAAACAACCAGCAACAACAGCATTAATATAGGTTCGGCAATAATTCCAAACCAAAAATCTATTTTGCGTAAAAACATACGACGCATACGAAATGTCTTGACCCATAATCCCATCAATAAAATATGTTGGACGATATCATAAATTAACCGACGCAAAATGCTGTACACCGCAATGACAATAGCCGTGATGATGGTATGATCAATAATAAAAGATGCTAATCTGGAGTAGCCAAATAAAGATAAGCCGACTATAAACAGCGAGAACAAACTTATCAACATTCCAAGCTTAAAAGTATTGCCGTCATTTTCGTTAATATTATCGTCGCTTTCGTCATCCGTTGTGTCCTCGGTCTGCTCCGGAACAAAATATATATAGGCAATGAGCAACAAACAAAAGGCTTTTACACTTGATGAGATGGCAAACAAATAAGAAAGCAATTCAAGCGAATAATTTTTGCTTATTACTATGTGTTGCAGAAAAGAAAACACTCCCACCATAGCAATGGTAAAATAAATTGCACGGATTAATTTTTTTGCCTTATCGGTAGGCATATTTATCAGCCGCCATCTTTCGTTGTATGGCGTAAACACAACTCTGAAGCTTGCACGCCCCATAATGATATAAAGAAGGTAATAAAGGGCACTGGACAGAACAACACCGAAAAAGCCTTTGGTTAATAAGCTTGCTTCGACTATCCAATACAAGCAAAAGCCTATTATAGCAGTCGGAATGATACCATAGGCACACCAAACGGCAAAGGCAGCCAGAATCTTGCGTCCCAAACGCGGAGCCTCTACATCGGCACGATAGCCCCAATGACGAATAATAAAACGACGCAAATAATACCCTAATATACTAATCAGAGTGATAATAATGAACAAAGTGGATAAATTCTCACCGACATCTTTTTGTTGTGTTTCGGTCAAGTCTGAATACCAAACAAATGGTGATTTTACAACATCGACCATAAAATTCCACAAATCTTGATTAGACTTCCAGAAAATTGACGGCTTAATCAATGCTCCTTCAGTGTTAAACAAATTGCCCCATAATTTCTGGTTACGCAAATCAAAAATACGCATATTTATTTCTTCTATGCGAGTGCGTAATAAATCAATCTCGGAAATACGCGTTTTTTCATCAGACAGTGTTTGGCGATATTCGGTGCGTTTTTGTGCTATTATCTTTGCTTCGGGAAGATTGTCGTCAACTTCACCTAAGGCATTTAGCTTCTTTTCGGTGGACTTTACCCGATTGTTAATATTCTTACGACTTTCGTTTAAGTCATTGAGGGTGTCGTTAAGATACGATATCTTGTCAACCAATTCATTAATGTCAGGATTTTTGACACGGGTGAGTTGCTCGATTTTGTTTAGGCTTTCGGATATTTCACGATAGCTCAGATTATAACCGATACTATCAATTTGGCTGGCCGCATGGCTTTGGAAAGATGCCAATAAAAGTGTTAAAACAAGCACCAACCCAAATATATATTTTTTCATACCTTATTTCCTTTTCAAAAACTGTTTTAACACCGCCAAAATATTCTGAGCCGCAACCTGCCAATAATCACCGGCCAACCACAGACTGATACCGTTTTCTACAGTCATATCTTGTCTGATACGGCTTACAAAAATACTGCTTTCGCCTTGAACATCGGTCAAAGAAGCATAGCCACCGTCTTCTTGGCGGTTAATAACCAAAACACCTTTGGTCTTTTTGATATCGTCTTCGGCTTCTCCGGCATCAATATCGGCAAAGGTTTCGATATCGGCATAAATTCCGGCACCAACAAAAGACGGAATCATGGCGGCATTGACATGAACTTTGACATCTCCGCCCAAAACTTGTTTGATTTGCGAATTAAACGCCCATTCGGTAAAGGTTTCTTCGCCGATAAAAGAACTTACCTGCGGAATAATATTAAAGGCTAAGGTCTTGTGAAACAATCCATCAGCATTTCCGGTAATATCATTCATCAAAATTCGACGAGTTGAGTTGTATAATTCGCTCATACCGTCTTGTCCCTCAATATCGGCGGCAACCAAAGCAGTGGCTCGTACGGATTTGATTTGATATTTAACCGCCAATTCCGCTACTCCGCCCAAAAGCATGGTAACTAAAGGATTAGGAACATTTACTATCCCTTTAGCGGCTTGTTCCAAAGCATTGTCATTAACTCCGCCAACTATCATCGGAATGTCTGATTCGCCCTCCAAAGCATTGGTGGCGTTTATCACTTTGGCTCCGGCAGAAGCAAATTTAACGGCATAGCGAGCGGCTAAATTATCGTGTGAGGTAAAAATCACGGCCTCGGCGGTTGATAAATCTTCGATTGAGCGAACCGTAAGCTCTCCGATTTCGCCGTAGGAAACTTTGGGTTCACCCTGCACTTTGGCATCAAAAACCGCGACCTCGGCAGCAGCGACACCGCGGGCGGCAAGCAATTTTAATATATTTTTGGCTAAGGTATTTTGATAGCCGATGATTGCGTATTTTATCATGATAAAATCTTCTGGTTTTGCCTTAAATAATCTATGGAAACAGCTATAACACCTTTTTTTCGTCATACCAAGATTTTTTTGCAAGAAATCCGACATTTATATATTGACACATTTGGACAAAAATGGTATAGTATCTTTGTTTTGAAATTATTGTGATTATTAGTTTGAAGGGATTTGCTGTCTTTTTGCTTGTATATTAAGCGGGAAAACATCGGGTTTTGACAAATTGAGGTTACGGTAGTTTTGAGGCTCTTGTACGAAAATCGTGCGAGATATTTTTAATTTCTTAAATTTTATTTTTTATGAACACAAAAAATTCAATTAAGGAGATTGCTATCTCCATCGTAGCCCCGGTTGTTAAAATGTTTCCAAGCTGGGCAATGAAACACACCCTCAGAGTGAACGACTATGCCGATTATTTTCAGCTCTCGCATAAAAAAGAGATGGAAATATTAAGCAAGCTTCCCCAGAGCGAATGGGTGAAGGCTCGGCTTTGGTCGCCGGAGACGAGGATTGCCTGTCTCAAATCACGAGACAAATATCATTATTTTTTAGACGAGATTTTTTCCTCTAAAGAATTCTGGGCGGCTTATAACAATGAGCTGACTCGCGAAAGAGCCGTTAGGTGCAAAACCTACACGCTGTCTGGCAGCGAAGTTATAAAGGTCTGCAACGAAACATGCGGATTTGTAGACTTGTTGTGGTATAAACAACCACACAGCTTTACGGCTGAGGTTGTAAGTAAACTGAGCACAGAGGCAGTTGGGCGTCTTATTATTTTTCTCAACGCTGATAAAGCGTATGAGATCGCAGCAAAGCTAGACATGTTGTTGCTGCAAAATATAAAAAAGGCGAAAAGAAACGCTGAGGGAGCAGCCAAGGTATTGAGTATGCTCCTCATGGATTATACTGCGTATTATCCGTCCATCGAACCGGAGGAGCTGATGAAGCTTGAAGGCTTCAACCAGTGGCTGGCTAAAGCTGATATTATGGTGGTGACAGATAAATTGTCTACCTACCTAAAAAATTTGGGTAGATATGATTTGTTGCTGCAGTTGCTCGTTAGAGCCTTGAAGAAAAGGCAATTCGGCATAGAAAAGGATATCTTTTCCTTGCTGCCTAAGAGCTGTAATTGCTATCAAACGGCTGTAACCAAGATGGTCGAAGCCGGGATAGCAATGCCTAAAGATTTTGCATTTTTATCTGACGATAAGATAAAAGAGCAAAATTTGAAGCTCTGCCAAATCGATCACCGATTAGATATGATTCCGGAAATGGATTACAAATATCTATCGGAAAATCAGAAAGAGTGGTTGCTCTATAGCTTGGCTCGAGCAGGGAAACTAAGCCAGCATTTGCTTGATACCGCTTCTCCAAAAGTCAAGCAAAATTTGCTTGACATTTTGGAGGAAGAAGCACAAGTTGCTTGGTTCAAAGAACTTGTTGTACTGGAACAGAATGGTCGAAAATATGAAAATATTCAGACCGTCAAAAATCTGGCACATATAAGTGCCAGATTGCAGGCTGCAACGCTGTCTTTTGCCGGTTGGCAGTATGTTTTTGCCGAAAACGGTTTCTATGACTCCGAGTACTCCTTGGAGTTGTTAAAACGAGGAACCGAAGAGGCGGTAAAGATTTTTGCTGAGAAGCAAGGCTTGACAGCTGAGCAGTATGAAGCTCTGCTGATCGGCAATAATAAAGCCTTGGCTCCGGAGCTGAGGAGATATATAAAGAAAAATGTTTAACCCTTATACCCTGCCTTTCACGAGGCAGGGATTTTTGTTTTAAAAAGTTAAACTTTTGCCATAAGTTGCTTGACATATAAGCTAAAATAGCTGTAACTTTAGCTTTGTCTAAATTAACTTTTTTAATATGGGAGATATCAGCAATGACCGCTCGTACACTGCAAGGATTTATGGAACTGTTACCGCAGGAGCAAATCGTATTTAATCATATGAAGTCAGTCATTGCTCATACCTACGAGCTTTTTGGCTTTGCACCGTTGGATACTCCGGTTTTGGAATTGGCCGAAGTTTTGCTCTCAAAATCCGGCGGAGAGACCGAAAAACAAATCTATGAATTCAAAAAAGGCGATACCGATATTGCCATGCGTTTTGACTTAACCGTGCCGCTGGCTAAGTATATTGCTCTTTATAACAACGACCTCACCTTCCCGTTCAAACGCTACCAAATCGGTAAAGTTTATCGCGGTGAACGTCCGCAAAAAGGTCGGTTCAGAGAATTTTACCAATGCGATATCGATATAATCGACCGCGACGAACTCAATATCGTTTATGATGCCGAAGTGTTGGCGGTTATCTATACCGTGTTCAGCAAACTAAATTTGCCGAAATTCAAAATCTATATCAATAACCGCAAGTTGCTCGGCGGCTTTTTGCAGAGCTTGGATATTGCCGATAAGACCGTTGAGGTTTTGCGTCTGGTCGATAAAATCAAAAAAATCCCCGAAGAAGCTTTCTTGGATGAATTGAGCGATTTGGGGCTTGCCGAAGACAAAAAACAAAAATTGTTAAAATTTATCAAAATCAACGGACTAAACAACGAAATTATCGCACAACTTGAAAATTTACACATCGAAAACGAAAATTTTGTTGCCGGTCTTGATGAGCTCAAAACAGTTATTGCACAAGCTCAAAACCTTGGCTTGCCGGCTGAAAATATTCAGATTGATTTGAGCATAACTCGCGGATTGGATTATTATACCGGTACGGTGTATGAAACATTTTTTGATGACTACCCGCAATTTGGTTCGGTCTGCTCAGGCGGACGCTACGATAATCTATCATCGGTATTTATGGACAAGAAGTTCCCCGGAGTGGGTATTTCCATCGGTCTGACCCGTTTGTTTGACCAACTTAGGGCTAACAACCTATTGCCCATAAAAGAGCTTACACCAAACAAGGCCCTGATTATTCCGCAAGATGAAGCTTTTGTGAATGAGGCGGTAAATCTGGCCGGTAAGCTCAGATTACAAAATATCGCCGTTGATGTTATGTATAGACAGTGCAAGTTTAAGAAAAAAATGGAATATGCCAATAAAATCGGCGTGCCGTTCCTGATTATTATCGGCGAAGAAGAAGCTAAGTCAGGAATGTTTGCTTGCAAAAATATGACCTCGGGCGAGCAAAAAACGCTTAAGCTTGATGAGCTGATTGAAACCTTAAAATAATATTATAGTCAGAACAAACCGCCCTTTTTATTTATAAAAGCGGGCGGTTTTTGATTATCTGTTATATATGCTCAAGCATGTTCCATAAGGCTATCAACCATGGAGATAATAAAATAAATTTGGCTAGTCTGGGATAATTGCGCATATTGCTCAATGCCAGCAAAAAAATTAGGACTGAAAACTTAAGATCTATTTTTACTCCCTCAAGATAAAGCTCTTGATTCTGATAATTCCATGCACTCATCGTTGCTTGTGCACCCCAAATTGGATCGTCCTTAGCTGGCGGATAAAAATATGTTCCCAATAATAACAGAGGCTCCAACATATAAAACGCAACATACCACCTAAAAGGTTTGATAAATGTTTTAATTGCTTGCAGCTTATCGCCTAACTTAATCTTATTCATTACCATTTCTCCTTGGTATATTTTACGTAAATCGGAACACTATCTTGGCAATTATCTAGATATTTGCTTAATTTACCTGTTTGCCATGGTATGTCAATACATCCGGCAGAACCCTTTTCAATACCTCCATGAATTGAAAATCCGTCTCGTCCATAAGTATTGGTATTATTATCAGGTGTAAGCCAAACTCTTCTTAGTCCCCAAGCAGGGGTAGAACCCCGCCAATTCCCCTGTTTTATAATACCTGCAACTGCATTTATCGGATCAATTGTTTGTCTCTGGTTCTGTGATGCATAATATGTGCCTTCAGGTATGGGGCCTAAATCTTTTACTGATTGATATTTTTTAGCCTAATAATTTGGATTTCCTGACATTGCATCTAATGTATGTTGATAGCTGGAATTTCCTCCATTAAGCTCTAAGTTTTGACCATCAAATGTCATATAACAATTTGCATTATCATTGTTAGGCCTTGATAGTGGTTTGGAAAAGCTGTTTTGACTATCCCAATCATTGCTTAGCAACTTGTTTGCCAGTGCATTGGCGGAATTTGAGCTGATATTGGCGACGGAATTTACATCCTTACTCAACTCGGCAGATAGACGGTTCATCTCGTCTAAATCAAAACGAGTTTGAAGCTCGTCTCTTAAACTCATATTGCTATAGTCTATCGTATCCGGTGATTGATATTTTGATTGCAGTGATTGCAATTTTCTCTCTTCCCTTCCCCTCTTTAGTTGCTCAAGCCGTTCTTGAAAAGTTGTGTTGTAGTTTGTCATTTCTTGATGTTTCCTTCCTTATAAAATATTTCTTTACCGATAGTCCGCAATATCATATAGAACATTTTTTGAACTTTGTAAAGTCCTACACTCTACTTGTCAACAACTTTATTGTGCTTATACTGCTCCTTACACTAAAAAGTTGAATCACTATCCTTGTTGAGGGGTTACGGCCCGAATAATCTCGTTTTGATGTGACGATACCCAATCTATACCCCAAAGAGCCAGAAAAATACAAACCAATACATAAACATAGGGATACCTTAGCAAAGGACTATGTAAGTCGGCATTTCTATTGGGCGATGTCGGATAAAAAAACATTAGCAAAACGAGTAATGTATATAGATGAAAAACAATTTTTGATATCGTATCTAAGATACCTATATCATCCAGACCAAATGGCTCAAATATCGTGGTAAAAAAGAAGCAAATTGTTGCTAATATTATTATCAATGTGCCTTTGATATTGATGTCGCGACACCTCTTTTGAAATGCTATCAACATTATATAGCCATAAATAAAATTTATTATAATGAGTGAAACATCAAATTTTTTCAAAACACTGTCAACAACAGAAGATATTGCCGTAGCAGAAAAAAATTGTGAACCGTCTATAAACCCTTTGAATGAAAAAAAATATCGCAGAGATAGCTCTTTGGTGCGATTTATTATATGTTGTATGTTTGTGTCTGACATTGATATTTCCTTTTTTTAGGATTGGGGCAGATATTATTATTTAGATAATACCAACCCCTATCTGCCTACTTTATTATTCTATTTTGTAACAGCCGTGTTCTTTATCCCATTTCCAGCAATCCGCACGGCAACGATGCTCGTTATAATCCCATACTCCCGAGCCACTGTCAAAGCATCTGTCAATGGCATGTCGTTCAACTATAGGCGGATAATAAAAAAACATTAAAAGATAAATAATAAATGATATTGCAAATATTATGTATGACACTTTTCTTATGCTTGCAAAAAATGTAGCAGCAAAAGAAATTAAACATATTACCATTACAATACCATAAATTATAAAGCTATATTCGGTAATTGAGAATGCTATGAAAAAGTCAACGGCAAAAAAGACTAATAACAACAGAAATATTGCTATTTTTAGTGCTGATTTTGTGGCTTTGAATATAATATTTACAATATTTTTATGCATATTAATACCTTCGTGATTGTAAGAAATTATTCTATTTTGTAACAGCCGTGTTCTGTATCCCATTTCCAGCAATCCGTCCGGCAACGATGCTCGTTATAATCCCAAACTTTAGAACTATCTATACAATCTGTATAAGCCATATATTGTTTATATTGCGGAAATATGCCATAGCTTTTCTCAATACATAATAATGATAATATCCAGATTATCATCATAATTTTTTTCTTAACAAACAAACTTGACAAACACACCAAGCTTAAAATTACTGACAAACATAACTTAAACTTAAGAATATTTTGCAAACTACTGTCTTTAATTGATGAGATATCAAACCATAGCCAAAAATTGCCTAATATATAAAGGAAGAATAATATACAAAACATTGCACTTATTCCGATAGAAAAAAACTTGATGGCTTTTTGTAAAATTATTTTATGCATACTATCTTCCTTTATATCGTTTTTCATATTTTTTGTGCTGTCTGTTATAATTTTACCAATCCTATCCTTGTTGAGGGGTTACGGCCTGAATAATCTCGTTTTGATGTGACGATACCCAATCTATACCCCAAAGAGCCAGAAAAATACAAACCAATACATAAACATAGGGATACCTTAGCAAAGGACTATGTAAATCGGCATTTCTGTTGGGCGATGTCGGATAAAAAAACATTAACAAAACAAGTAATGTATATAAATGGAAAACAATTTTTGATATCGTATCTAAGATACCTATATCATCCAGACCAAATGGCTCAAATATTGTGGTAAAAAAGAAGCAAATCGTTGCTAATATTATTATCAATGTACCTTTGATATTGATGTCGCGGCACCTCTTTTGAAATGCTATCAGCATTATATAGCCATAAATAAAATTTATTATAATGAGCGAAACATCAAATTTTTTCAAAACACTGTCAACAACAGAAGAGATTGCCGTAGCCGAAAAAAATTGTGAACCGTCTATAAAGCCTTTGAATGAAAAAAAATATCGCAGAGATAGCTCTTTGGTGCGATTTCTTATATGTTGTATGTTTGTGTCTGACATTGATATTTCCTTTTTTAGGATTGGGGCAGATATTATTTAGATAGTACCCACCCCTATATGCCTAATATATTATTTTCATTTTTTCAACCAATTTGATAAACCAAATTGATTTAAAAGACCCGAAAAAGCACCTGCTGATTTGGCATCGGCCCAGGCTTTTGCTCCGTATTCTATTACATCATTAGCTATCTTGTTGGCTCTGCCTAGGCCTGCCGCTTCGGCTTGCCTTTGCATTTGTTGCTTGTTTTTGTTATAATAATCACCCAGATATTTTGAACTTAGTTTGTCAAAATACCCGTTTGTAGCTCCGTTAACAGCCGTCAACATACCGCTTTCAATTCCTTCACCAAACCCTTGCAATGCTGCTGCGGCTATCTCCCATGCATGACTTTTGGGTACATAACTTGGCATTGGTTTGCCGGTTACCGTGTAAAAGCTGTTTTGATTATTAGGCTTGTATGCCCTAAGAGAGCTTACAATAGCTTCATTATCTTTGTCTTCTTGAGATATTGGTTTGTAAAATCCAGTTTGATTGGCAAAAGTATTGGGTTGCAATGTACCAACCATGGTATTATCGGAGTTTTTTCCAATATTATTGTTTCCAGAGCCTAACTTGGCGGAAAGACGGTTCATCTCGTCTAAATCAAAACGAGTTTGAAGTTCTTCCCTCAAGCTCATGTTGCCATAATTTATCTTTTCGGGATTTTGATATTTTGCTTGCAGTGATTGCAATTTTCTCTCTTCCCTTCCCCTCTTTAGTTGCTCAAGCCGTTCTTGAAAAGTTGTGTTGTTGTTTGTCATTTCTTGATGTTTCCTTCCTTATAAAATATTTCTTTACCGATAGTCCGCAACATTATATAGAACATTTTTTGAACTTTGTAAAGTCCTACACTCTACTTATCAACAACTTTATTGTGCTTACACCACTACTTGCACTAAAAAGTTGAACCGCCCTTTATAAATAAGCGGGCTATCGCTAGCCCGCTCGGTGTCTAAAAAACATCACAACTTATGCGAAACTACTCGCCTTTGCTCTCGTCTTTGGCTTTGGCTGTAGCTGTCAAATCGTCGGCAATACGAGCCGAACGACCACGCAATGCACGCAAGAAATACAATTTGGCACGACGAACTTTACCAATACGAGCAACCTCAATCTTGGCTACATTCGGAGAGTATAGAGGAAATACTCTTTCTACACCCTCACCAAACGAAATTTTGCGTACGGTGAACGAAGAATTCAAACCATCGTTTTTGCGAGCAATGCAAACGCCTTCGTATACCTGAATACGTTCTCTGTCGCCTTCTTTTACTTTGGTATGAACTTTAAGAGTATCACCGGGCTTAAAGTCGGGAAGATTTTTACCTTCGAGCAACTTGTCCATCTGCTCTTTTTCAATGTTTTCAATAATGTTCATAGTTTTACCCTTTTCCATTACATTTGGTTAGTTTTTTACACCTGTTTGTTGCCAGATGCAAGATATTTTTTCCACAGGTCGGGCCTGCGTTCTTTGGTTATTGCTTCTGATTGTTGATGACGCCATTCCGATATCTTTTTGTGATGACCCGATAATAAAACCTCCGGTGTCTTGCGTCCTTCCCATTCCGCCGGTTTGGTGTATTGCGGATATTCAAGAAGTCCGGTCTCAAAACTCTCTTCCGAGGTCGATTCATCGTTGCCCAAAACTCCGGGCAAAAGTCTTATTATTGCGTCTAACATTAACATTGCGGCTTGTTCGCCACCGGTCAAAATATAGTCTCCGATTGATATGTCCTCGGCACCATATGCTTCTAAAACCCGCTCATCTATCCCCTCAAACCGAGAACAAATTATCGTGAGTTCTTCTTCTTTGGCCAGCTCGTGAACTTTGGCCTGCGTTAACGGAGTTCCGCGGGGCGACATGTTAATCAGCCGGCCGCCTTGGTAGTTGGCTTTTAAGGCTGCTCCCAAAACATCGGCTCGCATTACCATTCCGGCTCCGCCTCCGGTGGGAGTGTCGTCTACCGACCCATGCTTGTCAAACGCATAATCGCGAATGTTGATTGCGGTGTATGACCATTTGCCTTCGTCTAAGGCCTTGCCGGTCAGTGATGCTCCCAAAAATCCGGGAAACAGCTCGGGAAATATGGTTAATATCTTAACCTTCATTACCCTCACCTTCATCTTCCGCAAATTGCATCATCTCAACAATAATATAATGTTCTTTGATATTTATGGTCGGAACAAATGTCTTGTTAAAAGGTAACATCTCAAGCGTTTTATCGCTTAATAGCTTTATCTCTATCAAATCGCCGGCACCGAAATTATACAAAGCATTTACCTCTCCGATAACTTCGCCAGATTTGTTTTTAACCCGGGCGCCGATTAAATCGGTATGATAAAATTCATCTTCGCCCAAATCCGGCAATAATGATCTTTTAACATATAATCCGGTTCCGATTAAGGTCTCGGCCGTGTTACGGTCGTCAACACCTTTTATCTTGACGCGTAAAAGTTCTTTGGAATGCCCGACAATCTTTAATTCGAAAGTTTTGTCGCCGCTTTCGTTGCTCAATAAGCCATAGCTCGTTAGGTGCTTTTCGTCATCGGAAAAGCTTTTTACCTTAACTTCGCCCCTGATGCCGTGAACTCCGACAATGGCTCCCAAACAAACTTTATCTTCGCTCATAAATACAAAAAACCTTTAATAACCAATAATTATTCGGCAGAAGATTCTTCAGCAGGAGCAGCGGCAGCAGCTTCGGCCTCGGCTTTAGCTTGAGCAGCGGCTTCGGCAGCAGCTCTTGCTTTTTCTTCTTTTTCTTTAATGCGCTCCAAAGCTTTGGCTTTTGGAGCAGATTTTTTCGGCTGTTCACGCAAAGCAGGAGCTTTTACCAAGCCTAATGAAGACAACATTTTTGCAAGTCTTTCGGTCGGTTCGGCACCTTGAGACAACCAATATTTTACTCTTTCTTCGTTGATGGTAAATCTGTCGGCATGATCCTTCGGCAACATCGGATTGTATGAACCCAATCTTTCGATAAATCTTCCGTCACGAGGAGCGCGTTGATCGGCTGCAACTACCTTGTAAAACGGACGCTTTTTGGAACCACCACGAGACAGTCTGATACGTACTGACATTTATTTTCCTTTCGTTGTTACTTAACTTTTATAACAAACCGCACTAAAACGGCAGCTTGCCGCCCATTCCTCCAAACGGCATATTGCCGAAAGGAGATTTTTTTAATAAAGACGAACCAAGCAGCTTTGACATTCCACCCAGTTTGCCCATTTGCTTCATCATCGTAGACATCTGCTCATAAGACTTGAGCAGTTTGTTTACTTCATGAACTTCTACTCCGGCTCCGGCCGCAATTCTCTTTTTGCGAGAAGCCTTTATAATATCGGGATTTCTTCTTTCCTTAATTGTCATGGAAAGAATTATCGCCTCTTGTTTCTTGATGAGATTGTCACCGCCGGCAGCCTCTATCTGTGCCGAAAACTTTGACAATCCGGGCAACATTCCCATTATGCCGCCCAAAGAACCAATCTTTTGAATCTGCCGAAACTGGTTTAACATATCTTCAAGGTCAAAAGAACCTTTCATCATCTTCTTGGCCATCTTTTCGGCTTCTTCTTTGTTGACATTGTCCATGGCTTTTTCAACCAAGGTTACAACATCACCCTGCCCTAAAATACGACCGGCCAATCTGTCGGCATGAAATTCTTCCAACTCGTCGAGCTTTTCGCCTAGACCCAAGAATTTTATCGGCACACCGGCAACCATCTTCATCGATAAAGCGGCACCGGCTCTTGATGAACCGTCTATTCTGGTCAAAACCAAACCGGTAATTCCGATTTGTTCATTAAACTCTTTGGCAACCACACAAGCATCTTGACCAATCATGGCATCGGCCACCAACAAGACTTCGGTCGGATTGGCAATTTTCTTTATCTCTTTGACCTCATCCATCAAAACTTGATCGATATGCAAGCGGCCAGCCGTATCAAAAATTATGATATCAAAGCCGCCTTTTTTGGCATAATCCAAAGCTCGTTTGGTTGTTGCCGCGGGCTTTTCGCCTTTGATTATCGGCAAAGAAAATCCGTTAATTCTTTCGGCCAACTGTGCCAGTTGTTCTTGGGCTGCCGGACGATATATATCTAATGATACCAATAATACTTTCTTTTTACCGCGGGTGCTCAAAAATTTGGCCAGCTTACCCGAGGTTGTGGTCTTGCCCGATCCTTGCAAACCCACCATTAAAATGCTTACCGGTGCGGGAGCATTTAAATTGAGGGCCTCGTTCTCGGAACTCAACAACTTTAGAAGTTCGTCGTGAACAATCTTAACAACCATTTGCCCCGGCTGGATTGAACGAACTATTTTCTCTCCCTGAGCCTGTTCTTTAACATGAGCAATAAACTCTTTTACTACCGGAAGCGAAACATCGGCTTCCAACAATGCTACCCTAATCTCTCTTAAGGCGGTATTGATATCGTCCTCGGACAAGACACCGCGAGAGGTAATCTTGTTAAAAACGGCAGTTAATTTATCACTCAAATTAGCAAACATCTATATACCTATATACTATTGCACGCCAGTGTGCGAACCCTCGCTGACTGGCGGCACTCCTTGGAGTGTGTTGAATTTTCAAACCTTTTAATTAGAAAATCTGGTGGTTTTATAATTAATTTTCAATAAATTGTCAATACTTAAATTTACCAGTTTGAGCGATTAAATATTCAGCGTAATATTTTTTAGCATTATTTTGAAAAAAATACTTGCAAATTATGCTTTTTTAGATTATCAAATCTCTCATCAAGACGGTCCCATCGTCTAGCGGTCTAGGACATCGCCCTCTCACGGCGGTAACGCGAGTTCGAGTCTCGCTGGGATCACCAATTCAAACAGCAGTCATGAAAATGGCTGCTTTTTCTTTTATTTCCAAGGCTTTTCTTGAGTTCGGATGTTTAATTTTCAAAAATAGTCATTTTTTCAATTTGTCCGAAGTTTTTTAATTATAATTCTTTATTTTTCAATGACTTGATGGAGTTTGAATCTTGCCCAAGTCTTGGGATAAGTATTTTTAGGGATTGGCTACTCTTAAATAGATTGACCTTTTTGTATTTTATGATTTTAATATGATGTGAAGGTATTATAAATATGAGGCATGATA
>CALYBC010000010.1 GCA_944393725.1 uncultured Alphaproteobacteria bacterium
TGCCATAACTTCGTCCAGAGTTACGCTAAATATAGCTGCTTCGACTACGGCAAGCTTTATTTCTTCGGCTTCAGGTGGAGCAAGTTTTCAGGTGGTTAAAGGGGCTAAAATTACACTTAACGGAAAAGTTTATGAGTTTGAAAATGATGTTAATGAAAATATTACAACGACGCAAAAAACACCGCCAAATTCGACCGTGGTTGCGACCGGTGTGGCTGGACCGGAAGGACTGGGGGATATGCTGGCGGAAAACAGCTCGCGAGTGATGGACTATCAGGCCGATAAAACCAATAAAAAATATTCCGAACAATATAAAAAGATATTGGAAGAATATGATAACTTATTGAGCGACAGCTCGTATCAAGGAATTAATCTGCTCAAAGGAGGCAATTTGGAAGTTACTTTTAACGAAAGTCGTTCTAACCAATACACGGTTGCCGGAGTTTTGGCCGACAGTATGTCGCTGGGGCTAGAAACTAGGGATTTGTTTGATATCTCGGCAATCAAAAAATCATTGGAAGAAATTACCAAGGCGGTTAATTCCATTCGTTCGTTTCAAGAAGAATTGGGCAATCATTACAGCATAATCCAAACTCGCATTAACTTTACCGAAGCTCTGACCAATGTGTTGGAAACCGGAGCCGATGATTTAACCTTGGCCGATATGAACGAGGCTTCGGCAGAATACTTAACCTTACAAACTCGTCAGCAGTTAGCAATTAATTCGCTATCGTTAGCCTCGCAATCAGCCAGTAGTATTATTTCTCTGTTTTAATAATGTCATTCTTGGGCTTGTCCCGAGAATCTAGTAAAAACAATGTGCCATAGATTATGAGATCCTCGGAATAAATCCGAGGGTGACGATATAGAGTAGATCCTCGGAACAAGTCCGAGGGTGACGACATAGGGTAGACCAACGGAACAAGTCCGAGGATGATAATTGATCATTCTAAATCACTTACCGTAAATTCTAACTTTTTACCATAAAGCTTTAGTAATCTGATATAATATTTAAGGCTTGCACTTTTTCCCTGCTCCATGGCATAAACCATTTGTAAAGGTATATTTACAAGCAGTGCTGTTTCTTGCAAACTTAAACCTTTATCTTGCCGTAATTGCCGCAGCTTACCAGCTAAATCGGCACCAATATTCTTTTTTAATGTTGATAATTTCATCAGTTTTAACTCCTTATTTTGTTATAAAACAAAACCGCCTTATAAAAGGCGGGGAGCTCAAAAACTGCAACGATACAGTCAGACTTATTCGTCGTGCAAGCACGCTTATTTCGTCTACTCCCCATGAGGAGTACCATCGTTGAGATGTTTTTGAGACACCACCAAAGCCTCTCGCTTTGGCAAGAGTTAAATTATGACAGATTAAATTTTTTTACAAGCGTTTTTTTAGACCCTCGGAACAAGTCTGAGGATGTCAGAGTGTGTTGTGACCGCGAGTGACATTGAAGCGGTGTATAATGGACATAAATCCTTATAAAACTTCGCGGCGGCCGACATGGTCTGCGGCAGAAACTATTCCCTCGGTTTCCATGCGGTCTATAATTGAGGCGGCTCGGTTGTAGCCTATTCTTAGTCTTCTTTGGACATAGCTGATGGAAGCTTTCTTATCGTTTTGTACGATTTGAACAGCTTGACGATACAAGTCTTCGTCACTGCCGGCTCCGCCGAAATCGCCATTGTCAAATACAGCTCCGCCGCCGGATTTGCTGTCATTTAATTCACCTTCGGTTACAGCTTCAACATATTCGGGTTGTTTTTGCTTTTTCAAGAACTCAACAATTTGCTCAACTTCGCTGTCTTTGACAAATGGTGCGTGAACACGCAATGGGCGTTGTCCGGCCGGCATATAAAGCATATCCCCCATACCGAGCAATTGTTCGGCGCCTTGCTCGCCCAAAATGGTGCGGCTGTCTATTTTTGAGGTTACTTGGTAGCTGATACGGGTCGGAAAGTTGGCCTTAATCGTACCGGTGATAACATCAACCGATGGTCTTTGCGTCGACATAATCAAGTGAATACCTGCGGCACGAGCCATTTGCGCCAAACGCTGAATTGCCGCTTCGACCTCTTTGCCGGCAACCAACATCAAATCGGCCATTTCATCAACAACAATCACAATATAAGGCATTGGGGTTAAGTCGAGTTCTTGCTCTTCGTATATCGGTTTGCCGGTTTCCATATCAAAGCCGGTTTGAACTGTGCGGGTTATTTTTTCGCCGCTGCTTCGCAATTCTTCAAGTCGTTGGTTGTAACCGCTGATATTACGAACATTTAATTGTGCCATGGCACGATAGCGGTCTTCCATCTCTTTAACTGCCCATTTTAGGCCGATAACCGCTTTAGACGGGTCGGTAATAACCGGAGTAAGCAGGTGCGGAATGCCGTTGTACATGGTAAATTCCAACATCTTAGGGTCTATCATTATAAGTTTGCACTCATCGGGGCGCATACGGTACAAAAGCGAAATTATCATCGAATTGACACCTACAGACTTACCGGAACCAGTGGTACCGGCAACCAGTAAGTGGGGCATTTTTGATAAATCGGCATAGGTATTCTTACCGCCGATGTCTTTACCCAAACTTATGGTTAGAGCGGCTTTGGCATTTTTAAATTCATCGCTGTCCAGTAGATCTCGCAGATATACAATTTCACGAGTGGAGTTGGGGAGTTCAATACCAATAGTATTTGATCCCGGAACAACCGCAATACGGACCGAAACCGCACTCATGGAACGAGCAATGTCATCAGATAAGCCGATTACACGAGCTGTTTTGGTGCCCGGTGCCGGTTCAAGTTCATAAAGAGTAACTACCGGGCCGGGGCGAATTTGCACTATCTTGCCCGATACGCCGAATTCTTGCAGAACTTCTTCTAATTTGGCTGCTGTCTTCTCGAGTTCTTTTTGGCTCATGTGTTGAGTAGCTTTGTCCTTGCCGGCAGATAATAAATTAATATCAGGAAACTCATAACCATCATCAATTTTACTTACCGGTTTGGCAATCTTTATGGCTGCCGGAGCGGGGGCGTTTTTATCTTCTTTGTGGTCATGCAATTTGGGTTCTTTGCGGGGTTTTGTAGTTTTAGACGGGGCTTGTTTACTCTTTACTTTGGTGCTTAGGTGGCAAAGATTACGACTGCCGTTGATGAGCATAAACAATACGCCGGCAATGAATAAAACAATTTTTTTGCTTAATTTGTACCAACTGCTTATGTTGATGCCGCAAGCAAAATTAAATGAAATCAGTGCAAGAGCAAACATTATAAAGCCCAATATAATTCCGTTATAAGCAAAAGGGTATATGCGGGAGGCTAAACTCAAGAATTGCCGGGTGAAAAATACGCCGATGTTGCCACCGAAACTAAATCTATCTATTTCGCCGATGCTTAAGTCTAAAAACGAAGATAAACAAACCGAGCCTAAGATAAAGGCAAAGATGCGGCCATAGGCATGAACAAAGGTTTTGTACCTTAAAATCTCATAGCCCCAAACCAAAGGCGCAATTAAGAATATTGCCAATCCTAGTCCAAACCAACTTAAAACAAAGCTCGCCGCATAGGCTCCGTTTACTCCCAATAAATTGTTTATGGGCAATGAATTGGCTATGTTGTAGCCGGAATCGCTACTGTCATAAAAAAGGCATGAAAATATCAGGAAAGTTGCCGATAGTATAAAAAATACACCAAGTCCGAATGTTAAAACTTTGGCGAAAAGTGTCTTTCCTTTTTTGCGTTTGGCCATTGTGCTTCCTTTAAACTTAGATAATCATTAATATATATTAGTTGCTTACTATATATCAAAATTGTCAAAAATCCCTTAATTTTTGTTTTTTATAACTGCTCCATTAAGCTTGACTTTTATTGTACTTTGCACCAATCTTAAGAGCAGTTAATTTTAGCAGTAAAAAAGGAAAAAAAGATGTTTAGATTAGATGGAAAAGTTGCTTTAATTACCGGTGCTGCCGGCGGTTTGGGCGACAAAATTGCTCGTACCTTGCATGCTCAGGGAGCTAAATTGGCTTTAACAGATATGCGTGCCGAGCCTATGGAAAAATTAAAGGCCGAACTGGGTGATAATGTTGAAGTGTTTGTTGCTAACCTTTCGGATTCAGAGGCAATTAAGACTTTGGTCGCCGAGGTGGAAGCAAAATTCGGTCAAATTGATATTTTGGTTAATAATGCCGGCTTAACCAGAGATAACTTGTTTATGAGAATGAGCGACGACGAGTGGCAGTTGGTATTGGATGTTAACCTCTCTGCCGGTTTCAAATTGGCCAGAGGCGTTATCAGAGGTATGATGAAGCGCCGCTTTGGTCGTATTATCGGTATTGCCTCGGTAGTCGGTGTTACCGGAAATGCCGGTCAGGCTAACTATGCTGCTTCTAAGGGTGGTATGATTGCTATGAACAAATGCTTGGCTCAAGAAGTTGCTTCTCGCGGTATTACCGTTAACTCTGTTGCTCCGGGCTTTATCAGAACTCCGATGACCGATGTTTTGCCTGATGATGTTAAAAAGGCTTTGTTGGCCAAAATTCCGGAAGGAAAACTCGGTGAAGCTCAAGATATTGCAAATGTGGTTGCTTTTTTGGCTTCTGACGAATCGCAATACATTACCGGTCAGACCATTAATATCAACGGCGGTATGGCTATGATTTAACAGCTGATTATAAGCTAAAATAAAAAACCGGATATTGTTGATATCCGGTTTTTTGTTATTTCAAATCTTGGGCAACTTTGGGGTCTTGCAAGAGTTTTTCTATCTTGTCGACGGCCTCAAAAGTTTTATCAACGCGGAAGTTTATCTCCGGTACATAGCGCAGAGATGTTTGGGCCGCAACTTGTTTGCGGAAAAAGTTGGCGGCAAGCTGAAGGCCTCCTAAAACTTCTTGTAAAAAATTGCCGTTTGAGGTGATGAACCACACCGTGCAATATTTCAAATCCGGTGAAACGGTTATTTTAGTGACGGTGACAAGAGTATCAATCCCCTCTAAATTGTGCACTTCGCCGCGGTCAATAAAACGCGTGATAATTTTTCTGATTTCTTGGGCTACCCTTAGCTGTCTTTGCGAAGGTTCTTTATCGGCCATGTTTTTTCTCCTAAACTTTTGTATAATCTTATTTTCATATAAAGCTAAAAAGCTTTATTTGGCAAGTGTTTTTGCTAAAAGGTTTGACAGCTTGGACAAATTGCCGTATCAAAAAAACAAACGGAGAGAAAAATGAAGCATAAAAAAGGCGAAAATGTTAACGGTTGGCTGATTATAAACAAACCGACGGGAATGGGCTCAACCTTGGTGGTTAATTTGACGCGAAAACTGCTAAACGCCAAGAAAAACGGACATACCGGAACTCTAGATCCTTTTGCCGAGGGAGTGTTGCCGATTGCTTTTGGGGAGGCGACAAAATTAATTCCTTATGTGATGGACGGCGACAAAGAATATGAGTTTGTTTTGAAATTCGGGGTCGCTACCGATACTTTGGATTTGACCGGAAATGCGGTTGCTAAAAGCTCCAAAATTCCGAGTAGAGATGAAATATCGGCGGTTCTGCCGCAGTTTATCGGAGAAATTGAACAAATACCGCCGATGTATTCTGCACTAAAGATTGCCGGAGAAAGAGCTTATGATTTGGCAAGAAAAGGACTTAATCCGGAAATGCCAAAACGAATCGTAAAAATTTATGATTTGCAGCTCATTGAAATGATAGGCGAATCTGAGGCAAAATTTAGAGTAAAGTGCTCTAAAGGGACTTATATCAGGACTTTGGGGGCTGATTTGGCTCAAAAATTGGGCTCATGCGGGCATTTAACCGCATTAAAAAGGACAAAATGTGCCTTATTTGATATAGCAGATACGATTTTGCTGGAAAATTTAAAAAATATAGAGTATGTTGAAGAACGCAAAAAATTGTTGCTTCCCTTGTTGACATGTCTGTGCGACATCACGGTCATTGCCGTAGGGGAAGAAGATGCTGCCAAGTTGCGTAAAGGACAGGCTATTTCACCAAAGACTTATGATAAAAATATAACGCTAGGTGAAGCGGCCGCTGTCTTTGAAAATGAATTGGTGGCCATGGTGCGAGTGGAGGAAAACAAAATTTCTCCCGTTCGTGTGTTTAATTTATAATAAAAAGGAAAAACGATGTCGATATCTAATGAAAAAAAACAGGAACTTGTTAAAGCTTTCGGATTAAACCCCAATGATACCGGTTCTCCGGAGGTTCAAATTGCTATTTGGACCGAGGAAATCAACAACTTGGTTGAACACTTCAAAGTTCATGCCAAAGATAACCACTCTCGTTTGGGTTTGATGAAAAAAGTTGCTCGTCGTCGTCACTTGCTCGACTATTTGAAGAACAAAGACGAGAACAGATATAAAACCGTTATCGCTAAGTTAAACATCAGACGATAATCAGGTTTGCTTTGAGGTTGCGGAGCTTGTTGAAAGAGCTCCGCAACCTGTATTAAATCCTGCATGGGGCAGGTAGAGGATTGTATGATAGATGAAAGGTAATTGTATATGATCGATTTTAAAGAAGTCCGCAAAGAAATGATGTGGGGCGGACGCAAGTTAGTTTTAGAAACCGGCAAAATTTCGCGTCAGGCCGCCGGTTCGGTGGTGGTTACTTACGGTCAAACCGTTGTTCATGGTACCGTTTGTGCCGCTAAAGAGGTGAAGGCTGATCAAGATTTCTTCCCTTTAACCGTAAATTATCAAGAAAAATATTATGCTACCGGTAAAGTGCCCGGCGGTTTTATGAAAAGAGAAGGAAAACCTTCGGAACGTGAAGTCCTTATTTCTCGTTTAATTGACAGACCTATTCGTCCGTTGTTTCCGGATGCCTTCAAAAACGAGGTGCAGGTTGTATGTACCGTGTTGGCTCATGATAAACAAACAGATTCGGATGTCGTTGCCATGATTGCTGCTTCGGCGGCTTTGGCTGTATCCGGTATTCCGTTCTTGGGTCCTATCGGTGCCGCTAAAATCGGATATAAAGACGGTCAATATATTTTGAACCCAACAATTGAACAACAGCAAACTTCTGATTTGGAATTGGCTGTTGCCGGTACCAAAGAAGGTGTGTTGATGGTTGAGTCCGAGGCTAACGAACTTTCCGAAGAAGTTATGCTCGGTGCCGTTATGTTTGGTTTTGAAAACTTCCAACCGGTTATTGATTTGATTAATGAACTCAAAAACGAAGCCGGTAAAGAAGCTTGGGAAATGCCGGTATTTCCGCCGGAGTTTGATGCCCTCTATGCCAGAGTTGAAAAAGATTTTGAGGCTAAATATGCAAAGGCTTTTGAAGAAACCGATAAGCTTACTCGCGGTACATTGGTCGGGCAAGTTTCGGAAGAAGTTAAAGCTATAATCGACCCCGAAAATGAAATCGAAAACCGCTATGTCGGTGATGTAATCGAAAAATTGATGCATAAGGTCGTCCGCGAAAAAGTTTTGACTACCGGTCGGCGTATTGACGGCCGTGATACCAAAACCGTACGTCCGATACAGTGCGAAGTTGATGTCTTGCCTACAACCCACGGCTCAGCTTTGTTTACCAGAGGTGAAACTCAGGCTTTGGTTGTTACGACATTGGGTGTGGCTGATGACGCTCAAATCATTGATGGTTTGTTTGATGAAACAAAAGAAGATTTTATGCTCAATTATAACTTCCCGCCTTATTCGGTTGGTGAATGCGGTCGCTTGGGTTCTCCGGGACGCCGTGAAATCGGGCATGGAAAGCTGGCCTGGCGTGCTATCCACCCAATGATGCCGAAAGATAAAGATGCTTTCCCATATACCGTACGCGTGGTTTCTGAAATTATGGAATCAAATGGTTCCTCTTCAATGGCTACGGTTTGCGGTTCTACAATGTCTTTGATGTCTGCCGGTGTGCCTTTGCGTAAGCCGGTTGCCGGTATCGCTATGGGCTTGATTAAAGAAGATGACGGTAGGGTTGCTATCTTGACCGATATCTTGGGTGATGAAGATCACTTGGGCGATATGGATTTTAAGGTCGCCGGTACCAAAGATGGCGTTACCGCTCTGCAGATGGATATTAAAATTACTTCCATTACCAAAGAAATTATGCAAAAGGCTTTAAACCAAGCTCACGAAGGCAGAATTCATATCTTGGGCGAAATGGCTAAGGCAATTTCAGAACCTCGCCCTCATGTTTCTGACAGAGCTCCCAGAATCGTCGCTATCAAAATTCCGGTAGATAAAATTCGCGAAGTTATCGGAACTGGCGGTAAAGTTATCAGAGAAATCGTTGATACTACTCATACTAAAATTGATATTTCTGATGACGGCGTAGTTAAAATTGCTTCAATGAAAAAAGAAGACGGCGATGCCGCTTTGGAATGGATTATGGGAATTGTTGCCGAACCTGAAGCCGGTAAAATCTATCATGGTACTATTACCAAAATTATGGATTTCGGTGCTTTTGTTCGTTTCCTTGGTACTACCGAAGGTTTGGTTCATATTTCGGAAGTTAAGAATGAGAGAATTGCCTCGGTTTCTGACTTCTATAAAGAAGGTGACAAAATCTGGGTTAAGTGCTTGGGTGCCGATAATCGCGGTAAGATTAAACTTTCGGCGAAGAGAGTTAATCAAGAAACCGGTGAAGATTTGGAAAATAAATAGTCCTTATCTGATACAAATAAAAAAGCTCTGCTTGTGGCAGAGCTTTTTTTGTATATTAAAATTTATAAAGATTTGAATTCTGTTAAAGTGTTGACCTCAAGGTATGGGTTGCACTTTTTTTCTTCTCCTAGGCTCATTGGAGCAACGGGTAAGCCGGAAGCCAGACGATCGCGAGCTTTGGTTAAATATTTTTGGATGTCTTCGTTGCCGTGATTGTAGTTATAAGCAAATCCGGCCCCGCCCATGGTATATTCGTGTCCGGGGTAGAATAAGGTATCATCAGGCAGCGATTTTATTTTTTGCAAGGCAGCAAACATTTGTTCTGCCGTTCCTTCAAAAATGCCGCCTATACAAAGGTTGAATAAGGTGTCGCCGGTGAACAAAATTTTATCCGATTTAAAATAATATAGAATGTGGCCGATAGTGTGTGCCGAAACATCTATAATTTCGGCAACGGATTTACCTAGGCTAAAAGTTTTGCCTGCCTCGAGGCCAATATCGGCACCTTTTATGCGATGTATATCGGCAGAATTGCAAACAATCTGGGCGTTATATTTGTTTTTTAGTTCTATATTGCCGTCAACATGGTCAAAATGATGGTGCGTATTTAGGATATATTGCGGTTTAATGCCTAAGTCATCACATTTTTTGATAACCGGTGTGGCTTCTGACGGGTCAATAACCGCCGCTGTTTGGCTGATGGTATCAATTATGATATAGGCGTAATTATCCATATAGTCCGGGCGGCAAAGTACCGGATAAACTTCTAGCATTTATAAATACTCCTCGGGGTTTATTTCATCAATTTGGTCTTTATCAATATATTCTTTGGCATATTCCATATATACGCCGCTTTTAATGAATAGTTCGTACAAATCAGGGTCAAGATGCCCGCTGTTTTTCATCTCTTGCATAATACGCAAGACTTCGGATAGTTTTTTGGGTTCTTTGTAGGGGCGATCGCGGGCGGTTAGAGCTTCGTAGACATCGGCAATGGCCATAATTTTGGCAGGAATAGACATTTGTTTGCCGGTCAAACCATTAGGATAGCCTTTACCGTCAACTCTTTCATGGTGAGCTCCGGCGTATTCAACAATGTTGGACAATTCAGGCGGAAAAGGCAAATTCTTTAATATTTGAATTGTGGTAACAATGTGTTCATTTATTTTTTGTCTTTCATCCTGATTAATGGTGCCTTGGCGAATTTTTAAGTTGGTTAATTCACCTTGATTATATGGTGCGGCCAGCTGTTCGGGGCGATCCTGTAGGACGGATTCAACCTCAGGGTTGTTGTATGTTGACGGAGTATTGATTAGTTTGCGTTCACCCCAAGATAAACCGACCATGCGGCTAAAATAACGAGTGAAGGTAAGCTCTTGAGATATTTGATCTAATCTTTCTATGTCGGCGTCGCTGAGTGCGGTGTCGCCGATGTTGCAACGGCCGATAAATTCAAAATCTTCGGTGAGTTTATTTACTTTGGTTACAAATTCGGCTTGTAGACTTTCTTTGCTGTCCATGTTTTGCAGCCGTTTTTGTAAATATTCTATGTGGGCATCACGGCGTAAAATTTCAAACCTATCTCTGATTTCGTGAATGCGATTATGGACAGTTTCCAGTTTGGCTGACTTGTCCATGATAAATTCCGGCGTAATTATTTTACCACAATCATGTAACCAAGAAGCTATGTGAAGAGCATACCAGTCATTATCTGACATTTCAAAATTTTTAAATGCTCCTTCGGTATCTTGAACGGCTGCCGATGCCAGTAGTCTGGTAATAATCGGAACTTTTTGGCAGTGAAGACCGGTGTAGGGCGATTTGGCGTCAATGGCTTTGGCCATTACATCAACAAAAGATTCTAATAGTTGAGTGTATGATTCTTCTAAGCGTTTGCGTTCTACGGCAAAACTTAAAATACTGCATATTTCTTCGATTTGTTCTTGAATATCGTTACTAAAGCTGATTATTTTGCCATTGAAATCTTTAGCATTTATAAATTGGGCAACGCCAATTGTGTTGTTTTTACTGTCTGATATCGGAAATGACAGCATTGATAAAGTACTGTAATTATTTTCGTCATCAAATTCTTTAAGGTATGATACTTCTATGTTGGGTTCATTAAAAATGTTGGCCGTATTTATTACTTCACGATTTATGGCACATAGTTCGGCTGGTTGTTTGGGGTGCTTATCTACAATATCAGGTAAATAAACCGAGGAAAATAAGCGCATGTTTGAGGTACCGGAGATTGAAGTGTTTAGGCTCTCAATACGGCTAAATACCAAATTTAAGAATTTCTTAGGGGTAACATGGAAGAAAAAGCAGCCATCGGCATTGGCAATACTGCAAGCTAAAGTCATGGTTGATGATATGATGTCATCAACGGAATCGCCGCTGGATGCGCTCTTGCACAATCTTAAGACATTGGATAAAATTAAATCTGATGAATTGGTTATCAATTACGGCTCCAATGCTATACGGAATCAGTTTATCTTTGATACCAGATATTTGATATCATCGGGACTAAGTTCGTCATTTTTTTGAGTAAAACTTAAAATTCTTTCAATAACTTTGTGCCCAAAGGCTTTACGGTCGGAACGAGCACAGTCAAAACGAATTTCTTGAATGACTTTCAACGCACTGAAAATGGCTGGAAAAACATTTTTGGGAATGAATGCTTTGCGTAAAAGGTTTCTTATCATAAAGTCGGCTTTGTTGTTAAATAGTATTTTGCGGACTTCTGCAATTGGCGTTTCTGACAGGTATACAAGTGCGTATTCAAAGAATTTTAGGTCGCCCAAGCAAATAGAACGCACAACCAGACCAGGAGTGAGCCGATTTGCTTTGTATAGCTGATGAACCAATTCTTCAATTTGGTTATCGGAGGAATATTCTTCTGATATACTCAAAGTTATTTTTTCCTTTACTTCATCAACAAGGTTTGAGGCCAAATCTTTGGGCAGATTATGCTGTAAAACCAGATGGGTTTTTAATTTATAGGAAAGCTTATCTACTATTTTTTCGATTACGGAAACCGGAAGCTCTGAGCGGTAGACAAGTCTTTGTTTGATATCGTCGTTTTCGGAATATTTTACGGCAATGGTATTTAGAGTAGATTCTTTTATATCTGCCTTGTTATTGGATACCAGCTCTCCAACAACCTCTCCGGAGCATTTGTCGGCGATGTAGTCAGAAATATCAGCAGATAAGCCGGAGCGTTTGGCTATTGCTTTTTGACGGTTAATGCCTGGCATACTTAAAATTTTGAGCATGTCTTCATTGCTTAAGGATTCGTAGTATTGCAAAAAGGGAACAGCAACGCTGTCGCGGTCGTTAATGATACTGCTTACAATGTCCTCGGGCAAATCCGAGCAGTGTTTTAGACTGTCTGATAATACTTCGCGAACCTTCACCTCAGCATCGTGAACCATAAGACGAAAAATGTCTTCGGCTAATTTTATGGCTTGCGGTGAAATATTTTTGTCTTGGTAAAATAGACTGACCTTACGAGCAATAATCGACTTACTCTCGGATGAAACATCTTGAGCTAAGTTGGTAACATCTTGCATACTTAATTCATTTTTGCTCATGGTCGGGCTCCTTTAAATCAGTCGAAGCTGTCGATATTTTTATCTTATAACAAAAAAAGGTTAATTACTAATTACATTTTTGTTACATATCGTGTAAAATTTTTTATGACATCTTGTTGTACCATCGTATCATCTATTTGGGATTTGTCTATAGTTATCAGCTCATAATAAGCTAAGGTATAGTCAAAAATACCGGCATAATTCTTTAAATTTGAACTGCCGTAAACATATGGTGCCAAAATAAGTCCCGACATATTGGAAGTGCGTTCTCGGCGTTCACGGCGGAAATTGCGCAAACTCTTAAATGCCGGAGCAGAATTTATTTTTAGGGCATAGTCTTGCATAGAGGAATATATGCTAGGATAAATTTTTATGCGATAGCTGTCGTCTTCCGTTTCGCCGAGCGGCTTTAATCCTTTGTCGGTATGCCAAACCAACTGTTTGTACAGTGAGTTACCCTCTTTTACTATTCTTGAGGTGCCCCAGTTGGTTTCTATTGCCGCAGCGGTTATCATTATTGAGGGCGGAATTTGGTCAACTCTTATCAGCAATTCTTTGAGAAGATAGTTGTATCGTTCTTTGTCTTTTAGTCTTGTAAAAATATCGTATTTGGCGGCTTGCTTTTCAATAAGTGCTATATCGGCGGCAGAAAGTTCTTCTCCGCGGTTGAATTTTTGAGAAATTGCGGATATTTCGCTTCTCTCCTTAAGAATTTCTTGGTTTAATTTTAGGGCAAGCGGTGTAAGTATTTTTATAAATAAAGCATTGCGTTCTTTTTCATCAATTATTGAGTTGTAATCGCTCGGAAAATTTTTTAGGTAGACGGTCGGATAGCGGTAGCTTGGCAGCATAAGATATTCTTTTTCGCCGTCATAACCGATTTTTGAGTATAGGGATTGCAGTTTTGCTACAGGAATGTCTTGAAGCCATATTTCTTCCGCACTGACCGGCACAGAAAAAAATATCTGTGTGAGAAAAACTATGGCAAAAAGACTATTCTTCAGCAGTTTCAAGATTGCGAACCTCCGTTACTTGCGGAATGTAGGTCTTTAATATGCGTTCTACCCCGTCTTTTAGCGTGCGCATGGCGTAGGGGCAGCCTTTGCAGGCTCCTTGCATTTCTACGGTGACTACGCCGTCGGCAAAATTAACGAACTTTATGTCGCCGCCGTCTTTTTTTACTGCCGGACGAATACGGGCATTTAACAGCGAGATAATTTGGGAGGTTACATCGTCGCCATCGGTTGCGCTTTCGGGTAGAACTTCTTCTCCGGTGGAAAAATAATCCATTATTTCAGCCATAATCAAAGGCTTTAGAGTTTTCCAGTCGCTGTCATCATTTTTAGTGACAGATATCATATCCGAGGTTATGAAAAGAGATTTAATTCCGCCTAAGTCAAATATATGTTCGGCTAAGGGTGAGCGACGCAAAGATTTGGCGTCGACAAATTCGGCCGTACCGCTGCGGAGAACATTTTCTGAAGGGAAAAAGTTGATGATGTTGGTATCTGGTGTTTCTTGTATTTCTATAATCATGAGTTTATTCCGTTTATTTAAGGCGATTTATTATATCTCCAAGTATATTGATGCTACGGGAGGCAAAGTAGTTAATGGCAGCCAAATGGTTGGGGGCAAAACTGGAGTTTAGTTTGCCGTTGCGGACAATGCTGGGATTTAGATCCGAAGCCATTTCCAAATTTTTTAGTAATGCAGTCCATTGCTGGTAGACATCTTCTTTTACCAAAATGTCTTTGAAGTCATCACCCAAAGCTTTAAGAATTTGAAAGTAGCCATACAATTTTCCTAAATCATAGTAAAAAATGTCATCTGATTTATTGTCAATAAGTGATTTTTGGTACTCACGAATGTGGGTATCGGTTTTTATAATCTGCTTGGATATGTCAGATTTTATTGCCGCTAAAATCAGCAATAAATTGTCCGGAGTAGCTTGAAATATTATCCGGCCCTGGGCTATTTCTTGGTTGAATTGGTTGAGCTTTTTGCGTCCTTTTTTGTATTGAGTGCTAGATGAGGGAGCTAAGCGGTTGTCTGATGAAAACAGCCAGATATTTCCCGGATATTGCAACAATTCTGCCGCTTCGGATAGATTTTGCATTGAGGCATCGTCGTCATAGGTAATTATGAGCTTGGGAAATACCGATATAGTTTTACTTATGGCACTCATCAGACCTAATTGGAAATTTGGCATATTGTCCAGAAAATAGGACGGAAACATAAAGGGAAGGTTGGGAGTCCATATTTTATGATAGACCTCTCGATTAATCAGGTGTGAGCTCATATCAATAACGGATAAGGAATTATCCTTATTTTTGGGCTGATAAGATGAAGAGGTGTCAATGTTATTAATTATAAGTCCGCCGATACCATAGTATAAAAGGAGTAAGATTGCTAAAATCCCGAATATCATTTTCCAAAACGAAATATCCGCTTGTTTGATGGCGGCAATTGCTTTTGGGATTATAGCTACTGTCTTAGCCAACAGTTGGCGAAGAAAATTCTTTAGGGGTAATGTTATTTGTTGCGGATTGCTTTTAAGCATGTGTTTGTCCTTTTTTGCTCAAACCTTTTATTATTGCGGCAAAATCCATCAGATGACAAAGCTTAGCACACAAAATAAAAGTAATAAAGCCTAAAAAACACATTAATGCAAATAGTACAAGTTTGGGCCAAAAACTTAAGTCGAGCCAGTTTGCATATTGTAGATTTAGTCCGTAATTTATTGCTTCAAGAACAAGCCCCATGATAATAGAGCAGACAATTATTTTGACGGTCTTTATTGAGAGGTCTTTTGACCATTGCCAGAATCCTCTTTTTTTGAGCCCGTGGTAATATTGCCATAGTGAAACAAAGGCCGCAACGGTGGTCGCCGAGGCAATGCCGACATGGCCGAAAGGTATCATCAAAATAACCGAAAAGGCTAAATTTACCAGCAAGACAACAATGCTGTATTTGACGGGAGTTTTGGTATCGCCGCGGGCAAAAAAGTTGGGGGTTAGGGATTTTACCAAAACATAAGCCGGAAGTCCTATGGCATAGGCTATAAGAGCTTTTGAGGTCATTAAGGTTTCTTGGGCACCGAATTTGCCGTGCTGGAATAAAATGTTGATTATCGGCTGAGCCAAAATTATCAGAGCTACGGCGGCCGGAATCGACAGCAGAGCTCCATATTCAACGGCTTTGCTCTGTACTTGGCGGGCCTGTTCGGTATCATTTGCTTTAATATGACGCGATAAAATCGGCAAAACGGCAACTCCGATGGCTGCTCCGACCACTCCTAAGGGAAGCTGTTGCAAGCGGTTGGCATAGTATAACCATGATATTGCTCCGGTGCCGACCAGTGAGACCAAAATAGTATCAACCACCATATTGATTTGGTAAACTCCGGCTCCTAATACTCCGGGGGCTATGCGCTTAAATAGGGTGCGGATTTCGCTGTCGCGGACAATGTTGCCAAGATTATATTGCGGCTTGATGACAATATCTTGTTTTTTTAAGAAAAACATCAGCCATAAAATTTCGATAAAGCCGGCAGCGGTAACACTAAAGGCAATGCCATGGGCGGTGGATGGTGAGAATGGCACAAAGATAAATACCGATATTATCATCATCAGATTGAGGATTACCGGTGCAGCGGCCGGTGCGGCAAATTTATTGAGTGAATTTAGAATACCGGATTGGAATGAAACTATTGAAATAAACAATAAAAACGGAAAAGTTATGCGAGAAAGCTCTGCCGCAAGCTCAAGTTTGCCGGCATCTCCGGCAAAACCTGGGGCCAGTATGGCGACCAGATAGGGCATAAAAAATTCTACCAGCAAAACAAATATAGCTAAAACAAAAGCCAATAAAGATATGGCACGAGCCGCAAAGGATATGGCTTGTTTTCTATCGCCAGCGGCAAATTTTTGCGACATCATGGGCACAAAAGCTGCCGTAAAGGCTCCTTCGGCGAATAGCGAACGGAATAAATTGGGTAATTTGAAAGCTACAAAAAAGGCGTCGGCGGCCATGCCGGCTCCGAGGTAGTTGGCCAAAACCATATCGCGAAAAAAACCGGTGAAGCGCGATAACAATGTAAAGCCGCCAAAGGTGGCGATAGACTTAAAAAGATTCATCTTATTTTGCCGTTTTTAGTTATCTGATGGCAAAAGATTATAGACGATTTTTTTGATATTAAAACCATAAAGAACATTGATTGTTGATTATTTTTTATTATCTCAAACTTAAAAATTTGACATCATAGTTATTTTTTTGCTATAATTGACAAAAGAGTTTACAGGAGAAGTAACATGGCTGATATGAAAACCCCTTCGTTTAGTGCTACTGATGCCAATGGTGTGTCTTGGGAGGCTTCTTGGGTTGATGGTAATATCTCTTATCGAGGTATTGATAAGAACGGAAATGTTGTTAATGTTCCGGCTCCTCCCGAAATAGTTAGCGCGGCTAAGGCATATGGAGCTTCTTTTAGCGGTGAAAAGGTTGATGTCAAAGATAAAAAAGATAAATCTGATGAGAAGACTGAAACAGCCGGAAAAAAAGAGGAAGAAAAGAGTAGCGTTATGTCTGATGTGTTTAAAAAGCATCCTGGGCTCAGACAAATTAAGATAAAAATGAACAAAAAGGGCAGTGAAGTTTTGGGTTACGATAACAATGGCAACGAAGTTCCATTGTCGGATAAAGAAAAAGAAAATATTATCAACGCCAATAAAGATAGTCTGGGAAAATCGTCGTTTAAGAGTTTAGCTCAGGCTTTTGGACGTGATATGAAAAATATGACCGATGATTTAAAAAAAGATGTGTTACGAAAAACTAGTGATATTAAAAATACTTTTAAGTTAATTGGTCAAGGAAGATTCAGAGAAGTGGTTGATAGGGCCGCTTTGCGAATTCATGATAACTTGGAAGCTATGGGGATTTTGAATGAAAAGAATTTATCCAGAATTGCCGAGGCGAATAAAAAGATAGAAGAAAGGTTGGGTATTGAGGAACGTAAGAAAAATCCGGGAAGGCTGTCACAGCAAATCGGGCAAAACATTGCCGGGTTTAAGCGTTTGCTCGGTTTGAGCGGACGAGATAACTCAAGAGCAATTCCGGTGTCTAAGGTTAGAGTGCCTGTAAAACAACGCGGACGCGACGGAAGATAGGTTCGTATATGCTAACAATAAAAAAGCCCGCACCTGCGGGCTTTTTTATATTGTTAAATAACATCCGGTTTGGCACGACGACGAGCAATCGGGTCAAGGATACGTTTGCGTAAACGGAGTGTCTTCGGAGTTACTTCCAAAAGTTCGTCTTCTTGGATATAGGACAGGCCTTGTTCCAAGGTGAGTTTACGCGGCGGTATCAAGTCAATGGCTTCGTCTTTACCGGCAGCACGAATGTTGTTTAATTGCTTGGCTTTGCAGGGATTTACTTCCAAGTCATTGGGCTTGGTGTGCTCACCGATAATCATGCCGGTGTAAACCGGTACACCGGGGTCAATAAACATCGGACCGCGTTCTTGCAATTTCCACAACGAATACGCAATTGCTGTACCTGTTTCCGATGAAATCAGTACACCATTGCGGCGGCTCTCAATCTCACCTTTGTAGGGCTCATAATCTTTGAAAATACGGTTCATGACACCGGTGCCTCTGGTGTCGGTCAAAAATTCGGAATGATAACCGATTAGACCACGAGACGGGGCATTGAATATCAAACGACATTTGTTGCCGGCTTGTGAGGGTATCATTTCTACCAATTCGGCACGACGGGAACCTAGCTTTTCAACAACGGCTCCGGAAAACTCATCGTCGACATCGACCACAACTTCTTCTATCGGTTCTAGCAGTTGGCCGTTTTCATCTTTTTTCATCAAAACACGGGGACGCGAGATTGAAAGTTCAAAACCTTCACGACGCATGGTTTCTATCAAAACTCCGAGTTGTAATTCACCGCGGCCGGCTACTTCAAAAGAATCGCTGCTGTCGGTGCGGGAAATTTTGAGAGCAATGTTGCCTTCGGCTTCTTTGCATAACCTGTCCCATATCATACGAGAAGTAACTTTGTCGCCCTCGCGACCGGACAGTGGTGAATCGTTAATGGAAAAGGTCATGGCCAATGTCGGCGGGTCAATAGGTTGAGCTTTGATGGCTTCATTAACTTCAAAAGCACAAATGGTGTCGGCAACGGTGCCTTTTACCACACCGGCTACAGCTACAATATCTCCGGCATGGGCAACCTCAAGGCTGTCACGGCTTAAACCGCGGTAAGCCAAAATTTTGCTGATACGGACACGTTCTATTTCTTGGTTGTCTCCATTTAACACTTTGACAGTATCATTAACATGCAGAGTACCTGATTGAATCTTTCCGGTGAGCAGGCGACCGATAAATTTGTTAGACTCAAGGGTCGTGGCCAACATCGAAAAAGGAGCATCAGGGTCGCAGTTCGGCTCCGGTACATAAGAGCAAATCATTTCAAACAGCGGGGTTAAATCTTTCTTCTCATCGGATAATTCTTTAACCGCCCAACCATTGCGTCCGGAAGCATATAATACCGGAAAATCAAGCTGTTTGTCGTTAGCATCAAGGCTGACAAACAAATCAAAAACTTCATTTAAAACCTCATCGCAACGAGCATCCGGCTTGTCGGCTTTATTAATAACTACAATCGGGCATAGTCCCAATTTTAGTGCTTTACCTAAAACAAATTTGGTTTGCGGCATCGGACCTTCGGAAGAGTCAACCAACAATATAACTCCGTCAACCATTGATAAAATGCGTTCTACCTCGCCGCCAAAATCTGCGTGGCCGGGGGTGTCAACGATATTTATGTGGGTGCCGTGCCAATTTACCGATGTGCATTTTGATAAAATGGTAATACCTCTTTCACGCTCAAGCTCATTGCTGTCCATAACGCAGGTTTCAACCTGCTGATTTTCTCTAAAGGTGCCGCTTTGTTTTAAAAGTCCGTCAACCATGGTGGTTTTGCCGTGGTCTACATGGGCGATGATGGCAATATTTCTCATATTCATCTGTTTATTCCTAAATTTTAACTCTCAAAAAACCGCACGGCTTCTGGTTACAAAAGCCGCAACGGCGAATATAAGTATTTTTGTTAATTCGCCTTACAATACTCTTTTGATTTTAAATTTCAACACCTTAGTTGGCAAAAAATCATTTTTTTGCCAACTAAGCCGTTTTAAGCTTGTTTGCCATATGAAAGTAATTTGTTTCTGACTAAGCCGCGCAGGCTTACTTCGGGGCGAGCTCCATAGTGGGTGATAACCTCGGCAGCTGCAATAGAACCAATGATGGCACAAGTTCCAAGCGAGCGGCCTTTGGTTAAGCCAAATAGAAACCCTGCAGCATATAAATCACCGGCACCGGTCGTGTCAACCACATTCTCAACCGTTTCTGCTTCAACAAAAGTTTTGGTGCGGCCGTTGACTATAACCGAACCTTTCTCACCGCGGGTGATGGCGGCAATTTCAACCATCGGTTTTATCAAATCCAAGCATTCCAAAAAGTCATCTTTACTAAATAAAGCTCTGATCTCGGCGTCATTGGCAAAGAGAATGTCTACATAGTTCTTGATAAATTCGATAAACTTTGCCTGTTTGCCGTTGACACAGCTTATATCTGATAATGAAAAAGCTACTTGTCTGCCGTTGCTTTTAGCAATTTTGGCGGCTTTTTCAGCAATGTCAAAACCTTGTTCATAGTCAAGTATGTAACCCTCAAGATAAGTTATGCGGCTTGATTTAATTATGTTTTCATCAATGTCATCAACACTTAAATGAGTGTTGGCACCAAGGTAGGTAAACATTGAACGCATGGCATCCGGGGTCACTAAAACAATGGAACGACCGGTCACGGGACCTTCGTTTAGGGGAGCGGTAAAAAAGTCAACGCCGGCGGCTCCGATATCGCGAGTAAATTCTTGGCCAAGCTCATCATCGTGGACTTTGCCGATAAAGGCCGGTGCACCGCCCAACGAGGCAAGTCCTGCTACCGTGTTGGCCGCCGAACCGCCGGATACTTCACGCTCGGGTACAATATCGGCATAAATTTTACCGGCGTCCTGAGCGTTAAGCAAAGTCATACAACTTTTGGGTAGGTCGCGTTCGCTTAAAAATCTGTCGCCGACTTTGGCTAATACATCTACAATCGCGTTGCCGATGCCGACAACATCATAATAGGTGGTGGTTTCACTTTTTTGTATCATTTCTTTTCCAATCTAAAAACTCCTCTTTTAATAATAAAAAGAGGAGTTTACTCATTAGTCAAGTTAAAAATTACTCGTTTGCATTCGGTAAATTCTTGGCGTTTTCCTGAGCGTATTTAATCCACTTCTCATCGGCTTCGTCTTCGGAAGTGATAGCTTCTTGAGGACATTCGGAAATGCATACGCCGCAGTCAATGCAGGTGTCGGGATCAATTACCAACATGTTCTCGGCTTCGTGAAAAGCATCAACCGGACATACATCAGCACAAGATTTGCATTTTACGCAAGAATCATTTACTACAGATACCATTAGATTTTACTCCAAACAATTATTAAAAAAATCACTCATAATTTATATATTTTCGAAAATAAATCAAGCATAATCTTGCAATAAGCAAAAAAAAATACTAACTATTTGGGTAAACGCTTTTGGTTAAAAGGAGAAAATTATGGCAGATAAAATGGCTTTTCAGGCCGATGTTAATAAGATGCTTGATATTGTTATCAACTCTTTGTATTCGGAAAAACAAATTTTTTTACGCGAACTTATTTCAAATGCTTCGGATGCTTGTGATAAGCTAAAATATTTGGCTTTGACTTCGCCGGATATTGCTAAAGAATCCGGTGCATTTAAAATAATAGTTAAACCGGACGAAAAAGAAAATACCTTAACAATTTCCGATAACGGTATCGGTATGAATAAAGATGATTTGATTAAACATCTAGGAACAATTGCCAAATCGGGTACGGCCGATTTTGTTAAAAATGTTGCCGATAATGGTTCGGCTTGTGAGCTTATCGGTCAGTTCGGCGTGGGATTCTATTCGGCATTCATGGTCGCGGAAAAAGTAGAAATAACCACTAAAAAAGCCGGAGAAGATAAAGCTTGGACTTGGGTTTCAAACGGGGTGGACGGTTTTGAAATTACCGAGGCAAAAAAAGACAAAAACGGTACCGATATTAAATTATTTTTGAAAAAAGATGCGAAAGATTATGTCGATAGTATATATCTGCGCCATATTATCAGGACTTATTCCGACCATATTACTTATCCTATCGTGTTGGATTTGGGAAAGGCCGGTGAGGAGAATGTTAATTCCGGTTCGGCTTTGTGGACCAGAAATAAAGGTGAAATTACCGAGGAGCAGTATAAAGAGTTCTACCGCCATGTTTCGCATAATTTTGATGATCCGTGGATGACCTTGCATTTTAAGGCAGAGGGCAATATTGAATATACCGGATTGCTGTTTATTCCGGAAAAAGCTCCTTATGATTTGTTTCAGCCAGATAAGAAAAATTCTTTGAAGCTCTATATTAACAAGGTTTTCATCTCAGATAAAATTGAAGACTTGATTCCCAGTTATTTGCGCTTTGTTAAGGGAATTATCGATAGTGCCGATTTGCCATTGAATATATCAAGAGAAATGCTCCAGTTTTCTCCGTTGATGGAAAAAATTAAGGCCGGTACGGTTAGCCGCTTGCTTAAAGAACTTAAGAAAAGAGCTAAAAATTACGATGATTATATGAAGTTTTGGCAGAACTTCGGAATCGTGTTGAAAGAGGGAATCTATGAAGATTTTAAGAATCGCGAAGAAATTGCCGAAATATCTTATTTTCATTCAACCAATGATAAAGACAGGCTAACCTCTTTGGATGATTATATTTCGCGTTGCAGTAAGGATCAAAAGACCATTTATTACATAACCGGTGACGATATAAATATTTTGCGCAACAATCCGCAGCTTGATGCTTTTAAACAAAAAGGTATTGAGGTGTTGTTGATGAATGAGCCGATTGATGAATTTTGGCCGCAGGTTTTGCCTAACTACAAGGGGTATGCAATTAAAAATGTGGCACAGGCCGATGCAGATATGAGCTGGAAACGCGATGAGAAAAAGGCTGATGAAGGAAGCCTTGCAAAGTTGTGTGAAAAAATGGCCGAATTGCTCAAAGGAGAAGTCGGAAAGGTTACGGCAACCGAAAAACTTACAACTTCTCCGGTTTCGCTTACGGTTGAAAACGGACAGATGAGCTTGCACCTTGAAAGATTGATGCGAAACCATCAACAACAAACAGCTTTTGCATCAACCAGAATTTTGGAGGTTAATCCATATCATCCGTTGATTATCAGATTATCAGAAATGATTGATGATAAGACAAAAGAGGATAAGATAGCAGAGATTACCAAAATATTGCTTGACCAGGCAAAAGTTGCCGAAGGCGAGGTGGTTTCCGATCCGGCATTTTATGCTGAAAAAATAAGCCAATATATTCTAAAAGATATTGCTTAATAATTGTCGGGCTTTATACTTAAGTTCAAAGTATAGCAACGGAGAATCGAAATGTGGTGGATTGTAGCTGCTTTCTTGTGGGGATATTTTATTCCTTATATGGCAAGAAGATTTGCTAAGTTTATGCCGGCTACTTTTGCCGGAGCAATGGTTGAAATGTTTAGGCCGGAGAAAAAACTTAAGGCTTATCGCAAGCTCAATCAATATAAGTTATTGCGTGGAAGATGTTTTGTCTTTGCGTGGGTGGCCGCGGCCATTACCGCAATCGCTTATCACTATTTCGGACGGTACGGCTTTGCTTACACGGCCGTATATATATGGTTGTTATTGCTGTTGGCAGAGATTGATTATAGAACTTTCTTACTGCCGGATATTCTGACCGTTCCGTTGCTTATTTTGGGCTTTTTAGCCGCAAGTATGGATATGGGATTTATCTCGGTTGAAGAAAGTGCCGTTGCTGCGACTATCGGTTATTTCTTGCCTACTTTGGTGAGCTTGCTGATTGTATGGCGGAAAAAGGATGCTTTTGGCGGCGGTGACATAAAATTATTGGCGGCGGTCGGTGCTTGGGTCGGTATTAAAGGATTGCTTTATGTCATTGTGGCAGCCTCGGTCTTAGGTCTTGTTTATGCTATCGTGGTGAGGAAAAAAGCTTTGGCTTTCGGGCCGATGATTGCAATTGCGGGAATTGTTGTTGCGTTTTGCCTTTTTTAATATAGAATGTAGGCAAATGAACTTGACGGAGAATTGATATGGTAAACAGAAAAACTTCGCTGAAAAAGGCTTTGGGCAAGCTTTATTATAACGATGATCAGCGCCGTTTGGCAAAGTTGGTGTCGGGATTTAGCTTTGATATGTTCATTATGGGGGTAATCTTGGCCGATGCAATAGTCTTGGGCCTGATGACTTCTCCGACCATGGAGTTTTATTTCGATAACGGTCTGTTCCTTTTAGATAGGGTGTTTATGGGAATATTCTTAGCCGAGATGTTCCTTAAAATTGTTGCCTTAAAGTCAAAGTTTTTCAAATCAGGATGGAATATTTTTGATTTGGCAATTGTGTTAATTTCATCACTGCCGTTTATGAGTGCATTTATTATCTTGCGGACTTTGCGTTTGTTTAGGCTGTTTAAGTATATTAATCGCTTTAGCAGGCTCAATAATTTAGTGCAGGTATTTTTTAAGCTATTGCCTGATTTTGTTTCGTTTTTAGTTGTGTTTATCGTATTCTTTTATGCTTTTGGCATTATCGCCGTCAGCTTGTTTGGAGATAGCTTTACGGTATTTGAAAATTTAGGCTCAGCAATATTTACTTTGTTGCAGATATTTACTTTGGACGGGTGGGCTTCAACCATCGCCAGACCGATAATGCTGGTTTATCCAGATGCATGGGTGTTTTTTGCAACGGTAGTGCTGGTGTCTTTTCTCTTGATTGTAAGCTTCGTGGTTTCGGCGGTGGTTCAGGTCGTCGGAGTGATAAAAGAAAAGCAATAGTCACAGCCTTAATAAAATTTGCCCTGAAATGTTTTCAGGGCAAATTTTTTTTGCTCATCTCTTGACATGGGCTTTTGCGATAACTAACTAAGGGATTAGAAATAAATTTTAGGAGTGTTAAAAATGAAAATTAGACCTTTACATGATCGTGTCTTAGTTAAAAGACTTGAAGAAAATACTAAAACCGCCGGCGGAATTATTATTCCGGACACCGCCAAAGAAAAACCGTCCGAAGGATTGGTTGAGGCTGTCGGCGACGGAATGAGAACAGAAGACGGTAAAATCGTGCCGCTCAATGTTAAGGTTGGTGATAAAGTATTGTTCGGCAAGTGGTCGGGTACGGAAGTTAAAGTAAACGGCGAAGAAAGACTGATTATTAAAGAATCAGAAATCTTGGGCGTTATTGAAGAATAATTTTTTTACTTAGAGGAAATTAAAAATGGTTGCAAAAAATATTGAATTTGGAACTTCGGCCAGAGAAAGAATGTTGCGTGGTGTTGAAACCTTGGCCAAAACCGTAAAAGTTACTTTGGGCCCTAAAGGTCGTAATGTGATTTTGGATAAAGCATATGGTGCTCCAAAAATTACCAAAGACGGCGTTTCGGTAGCCAAGGAAGTTGAACTCGCTGACAAATTTGAAAATATGGGCGCTCAGTTGGTTAAAGAAGTTGCTCAAAAAACCGCTGATAAGGCCGGTGACGGCACCACAACCGCTACCGTGTTGGCCGAAGCAATTATTAAAGAAGGTTGCAAGGCCGTTGCTGCCGGTATGAACCCGATGGATTTGAAACGCGGTATTGATTTGGCCGTTGAAGCTGTGGTTAATGATGTAAAATCGCGTTCGGTTATGATTAAAACTTCGGCCGAAGTGGCTCAAGTCGGTACAATTTCTGCCAACGGTGATACCTCAATCGGTGAATATTTGGCCAAAGCTATGGAAAAGGTTGGCAATGAAGGTGTTATTACCGTCGAAGATGCCAAAGGTTTGGAAACCGAATTGGATGTGGTTGAAGGTATGCAGTTTGACAGAGGTTATTTGTCACCTTACTTTGTTACCAATCCCGATAAAATGATTTGTGAATTTGATACTCCGTATATCTTGCTTTATGATAAGAAAGTTTCTAATTTGCAGCCGATGATTCCGATTTTGGAAGCTATCGTACAATCGGGTAAAGCTTTGGTTATCATAGCCGAGGATATCGAAGGCGAGGCTTTGGCTACTTTGGTAGTTAACAGATTGCGCGGCGGTTTGAAAGTTTGTGCAGTTAAGGCTCCGGGCTTTGGTGACAGGAGAAAAGCCATTTTGGAGGATATTGCCATTTTGACAGGTGGTCAGGTAATTTCCGAAGATTTGGGTATGAAACTTGAGAATGTTACCTTGGATATGTTGGGTACCGCCAAGAGAGTAGAAATTTCTAAAGATGATACCACAATTATCGATGGTGCCGGCGAGAAAGAATTGATTGAAGCCAGAGCTAATCAGATTAAAAAACAAATTGAAGAAACTTCTTCGGATTATGACAGAGAGAAATTGCAAGAAAGATTGGGCAAACTCTCGGGTGGTGTTGCCGTTATTAAGGTTGGCGGTGCTTCGGAAGTAGAGGTTAAAGAAAAGAAAGACCGCATTGATGATGCTTTGCACGCAACCAGAGCCGCTGTTAAAGAAGGTGTGGTTGCCGGCGGCGGATGCGCTTTGCTCTATGCTACCAAAGTTTTGGACGGTATCGAGGTGGCCAACCAAGACCAAAAGGTCGGTGTTGATATTATTCGTAGGGCTTTGCAAGCTCCTATTCGTCAGATTGCCGAAAATGCCGGTGTTGACGGAGCTTTGATTGTTGGTAAATTGTTGGAAAGAAACGATACCAACTTTGGCTATAATGCGCAAAAAGGCGAATATGTCGATATGGTTAAGGCAGGTATTATTGACCCGACCAAAGTCGTAAGAACCGCTTTGCAAGATGCAGCTTCGGTTGCAGGTCTTGTGGTTACTACCGAGGCTATGGTGGCCGAAGCTCCGCAAAAAGAATGCTCTTGCGGTTGCGGCGGTCATGGAAATCCGGCTGCCGGAATGGGTGGTATGGGCTTCTGATAGCCGTGGTGCTTATAAAAAAGGCTCCGCTTATTGCGGAGCTTTTTTATTGCCCGAGGTAAAACCATTCGTCGCCGATTTTGGCGTCTGGGTTGGGCATAATCATGTAACCGTCAAAATCTGCGGTGATGGTTTGGCCGTTATCGTAGATTGCCAAAACCTCACCTGATTTGACAGGGTCAAGATGTTTGAAATTGCGGCTTAGGCGGCCGGAGTTGGTTTTGGTGATATAATTTTTTAGGCTGATTATTTGCGGAAGTTGGCAAGTCGGGGTGTTGATTGCAATACAGCCGTAGTGGGCAAGCACATTTAAAATGGCTTTTTGAGCAATCTCTATGGCATGAGATGATTTGTGATAGCCGCATTCCAAGGTTATGCCGGTTTTGTTATGAGTAAAGGCATATTCTTCGGTGCAGAAATTGCTGATTTGCGGATTATCGGCATAGATTTGCGGCCAACCGGCGAGAGCAGTTTTGACCGGCATTAATGACAATAGCTCCTTGTTTTGCTCCGAGGGGTGGTCAATAAAGGCAAATTCGACATCGTCGGGGCAGTGGGTGGAATGTAAGTCGAGCATAACATCGCAAGAATTGATGTATTTGATAAGCTCATTGGCAATTTTTTCTTCGTTATTCTGTGGGTTGTTATGAAAGCAAACAACACGGTTTAGATTGATGTCAACAAAGCGGCGGTCTAGCTTGTTGGCCGCTTCGTTGACAACGGGGATAAAGGTTACCGTGCCTTTGATAATTGAGAGCCGTTGTTCCTGCAAATCTTTGATAATGGCAAGTTGAGCATCACGACCGGCGGTTTCGTTGCCGTGAACGGCACCGAGAATTAAAATATCGGTTCCTTTTTGAGTTGAAGAAAATTGATAACTCTTAAACATGGCGGCTACTCATAATGTGATTGGTGATAATACTGAAATTGAGCGGTTGGCGATTTTGATTGCGTTGCGGTGAGGGCAAAACAAAAGAAATGCTGGCAGTTTGAGGATTGTAGCCACCGCCGATATAGCCTTTGGCCAAAAGGTTATCAATAACATTGAGGCGATTAAACGGAACAGCAATGCCATGACTGGTTTGTTTTTCTTCGTGGCAAAGATTGTGGTGCATAATGGCGATTTTGCCGTTATCGGAAGGGTCTGTTGCGGTGCCAATCATAGAAAAGCCGTTGTTAAAATACGGCGGCATATTCCAGTGGTTGTGGCGGTCAATAATTGAGGCAACGCCTTTACAATTTTGGGCGGCGGCTCTTTCCATGCGATAAGATATCATGATTTGGTTGAGCGAATTGCCGCGATAGGCCGGCAAAACACTGTCGCCGCCGAAAGCGGCAAGTTTGTCGTTTGGGGTGTTGAAAAAATTGCGAGGACAACCGGGGATTTCGTCGCAAAAGTCGGAATGATTGCGACAAATATGAAGATATGACATGGCAATTAGGTTTTTGCCATGAAACACGCCGATGTATTCATAATCGGGGGTGTCGATTATGTTTTGGTAGTAGGTTTGGTCGTGTTTGTGAATGAAGCACTCTTCGCCGGCACCCAAATGTTGGTAAATTTGGGCGGAAAGCTCACTCATGGCGGCAACATCGCCGGAGTTGAGGCGGCGAATGATGAAGTGATTGTTGCCGACAACTTCTTGGTTGTTGATTTTTTGCAGGCGGCCGCGCCAGAGAGATTGGTTGTTTAAGATGTATCTTTGAAGATTTTGCATTATTTTTCTTTCGTTTAAGCATAAAAAAACGGGAGCTTGTTAAAGTTCCCGTTTTTGATTGCACAATTTTTGCTATACAAACAGCCACAAGGCACGGGAACGGTGGTTCACGCGTTTAGACTTGAGTTGCTTGCATATAATTACCGACATAAAAAACCTCGTTATTTGCGGTTAAGTTGGGGTGATGATAGGTGTTTTTGTTGATTCTGTCAATAGTAAAAAAAGAGCGGGATGTAAAAAATCCGCGTTGTCGGGAGGACAAAGCGGATTTTTTTTGTTAAAGCCTTATGCTGGCTCTAAACTGTCGCGGTTTGCTGTTGACAGTTTTGTAGAGCCCGCGTTGGCGGACTTCGCTAAAGTCAACATAGAGACCATCGTCAGCCCAGATGGCTTGATTGAGCGGACGACCGCCTAGCGAGACGAGGAACTCATTGAGATTGGCCAGCTCTTCGTCGGAGCAGGAGGCTAATCTTTGCCAGAGTTCACGGTTAGCACATCGGCATTTGGTGCCGTCGGCAAAAAGATTTTTGCAGTAGCGTTCGGCTTCGGCAAAAGGCAAGGCCTGATCGGTTCCATAGAGGATGAAGGCGGAATTGCCTATAATTATCCCCCAAGGAACTTTGTACTCCTTAGGTTCCCAAGAACTGGAGCCGTCAGTGAAGAGCACCTCGTAGGGATAGAACATGGATGTACTGTCTTCTTTGGCAGCTTGCTTCTTGTTTTGTTTTTTCCAGTGAGCTAAAAGCTCTGCACGGGAAAGCCCGATTTGTTTCATGGCTTCCTCAATAAATGCTACTTTGTCCATAAAATTATATTTTAAAAATTAATGTTATCTGTTTTCAGAAATAGCATCTTTTGGACAAAAGTCAACAAAAAATCCCTTGGTTTTGAAAACCAAAGGATTTTTTGTTTTATTTAACGGCTGGTAGGAATTGTAATCCCGACCGTGAGGCCGAAATTTACTCCCCACCAACCGGTGTTTGTGCTGTGCCCTGGGCTATAATTTAAATCCAGTCCCAATCGGCTGTAGAACATCCCGTAAGATGCTCTGATGCCAAGCCCCATGTTGAGAAGAGGGTCCGTGCGCAGCCAATCCGCCAACCCAACTCCGGCTTTGAAGAAAAATCCGACTGGAAAATCCGGTGTCGTGTCGGCAATGACGCCGATTAAACCGGTGTTCTGGCGGCATTTCTCCGGTGTTAGTCCGGGGTTTTTCGCCCTGTATGCTTCCTCTGTTGAGAAGCTTGCAAAAACGCCGAGCTTACCTGGGAAAAGGTAAGCTATCTCGCCACCTAATCCGAGGCTGTTAAAGCCTGGATTGGTTATCGCAGAGGCAGATACTAATACCTGTCCGTTCTGTCTGTCCCACCTAAAGTTTGGGTCGTTGCTGCGGTTAGCAGCAAAAGACATGGTAGACATTGTAAGCATAATCAAAGCGGCTGCAAATTTCATTGTTTTCATATTTTTGGTTTTATCGCCGTGGGAAATTATCTTCTTTGGGCGAAAGGGGCATCCTTGGTGACCCTATTTAATAATAAACTGAATAATTTTTTCTTATGATTTATTTATACCATATTTTGAGGGGTGGGTCAAGAGGTATTTGTCATTTTTGTCAATTTTTTATAAAAACGATAAAATGTAGTAAAATCAAGGCTTGTGTGAGGAAAAGTGTCGGAAAAATCGCGGTTTTTTTTGTTACGGTTTTGTGACAATTTTGACAAATTTGTAAAAATTGTCGGAGAGTCGCCCAGGCCTGATGATTAAATAGTGTATTATTTAGGAAGGTGCTTGGGATTTGTTCTTATTGTCATTCTTGGGACTTGTATTATTAATTGAGGTTTGTTTTTTGTCATTTGGGGTGCATCTTCTCCATTGTCATTCTCATGCGGGCTTGTTTTTCTTTTTTTGTCATTCTCGGGCTTGTTTTTTCTTTTCGTCATTCTCGGGCCTGTTTTTTCTTTTCGTCATTCTCGGGCCTGTCCCGAGAATCTGATAAAAACAATGTGCTACAGCTTATGAGACCCTCGGGTCGGAGCCCGAGGGTGACAGGAGAGGGGAAGATCCTCGGAACAAGTCCGAGGATGACGACAGAGGGGAGATCCTCGGAACAAGTCCGAGGATGACTTTTTGTGGCGTCCGAGGATGACTTTTTTATCCGAGGGTGACTGGAGTGTGTTGTGGATGGTAATGACGACAGAGGGGAAGATCCTCGGAACAAGTCCGAGGATGACTTTTTTATCTGATGATGACTTTTTGCGGTGTCCGAGAATCGAATAAAACAAAAAGCCGTTAGATGAATGTTTATCTGGAGTGCTGAGACACTTTGGATACTTGTTTCTGAGCGGTTTTTTCTTTGGAAAAGGTTGGAGTATTGGCCAAAGAAGGATCGTAATCTTCGCAACAGTGCATCAAGATTCGTCTTAGGTGAGTCATCTCCGAGGTGGCTATAAGATAATTTCCTTCGGCATTGGGAAGATTGCTGTTTTTGTAGGTACGGGAGTTGTTTTCGTAGTCCTTAATGTAGAAGTTAGCACTCTCTCCTTTGTGTTTTTCTGCATGGATGTCCCAAGAAGTATCCAGATACTGAATCATTAAGCTGTAGTTGTTGGGATCATTGAGAACTGCCGGGTCTTGGTTAGGGCAATTTGATGCTTCGGACAAGCGGTCGTTGTGGTGGATATTTACCTTGTTTGGAACTTTGGTGCAATTAACTAACTTTGGATTGACATCTTTGTAGTTTTTCATGCTTTCTATCCAAGCCGGCAAAAATTTGGCTTCGAAGCCTTTGAGCTCGCATTCTTGCTTGAGAGTTTGGTATATTTTTTGTGCATTGTGACGAAATTCAAAAAACGGCATTTCTTCACCATGATTTTCGTATTCAGCAACCTCTTCCTTAGTGGCAAAAAACTTTTTCCAGATGTTGATATCCTCTTTTGATGGATGTGAATTGTCCGATTGTCCGACGGTGAGAAGTTGTCCCATGGTTTGAGCAAACTCTTGGTAGGGGCTGTCATTAACATTGGAGTGCAGTTCCGCAAAAGGGGTATCCTGACATGTTTCAACACTGTTTTGGTCTAAAAGAAAAGCTATATCGTAGCTGTTTAGTTTGTAGGCTTGCTCGGGCGAAATATTGTAAGCGGCAAGGTTGCCGGCAACGCTATACGCTATTTTACGAAAGTTTTTACTGCATCTGACCGCATACCATTGCGGACTGAGCGGTTTGCCGTCTGCTCCTAAATCGAAAAACAGATACTCTTCCGGCTGGTATTTGGGCTTGTTGGTTTGTTCTAGATTGGGGTTCTTTTGCCAAATGGTTTTGAAAGTGTAAGAAAGTTTGTACAGATTGGTTCTGTCATTTGTTTCAGGGGCATAGAATCTTCCGGCGGCCATGCAACGCATAAATCCGGTTACGGCAGAGTCACTGCGACTGTCCTTGGCGGCAATTTCCGGCATTATTTTGCTGACCAGTTTTTCCGGTGCAACATTGTTAAGGTTTTTGGGAGATTCAAGAGCAAGTTGCAATATCTTTTCGGCAAGCTCCAAGCGAGTGGCAGGGTCTTGGGGAGTGTCGGGAATGTATTCGCCGGCCATGATGCGAGATACATTGTCGGTAATGTCGTTGAGATATTTTTTGGCGGTTTCGAGAACAAGTCGGCGTTCAAATACATGACGATATTTGTTAAACATGTCTGCCAGTGCTGCGTGGTCGGAAGAGCGAAATTCTTTTACCTGGGCTTTTTCTTCGTCAGTAAGGTATCGATTCAACATATTGGCTACTTGTTTATACTTTCTGGCACAGACAGCCTCGGTATTTTCAAGAAGTACCTTTAAAAACTTGGTGCGGTCATATTCAGAAGGGCTAAGCGGGTTTTCGGGGCCGTGGACACGAATGGTAACAACACCATTTTCTTTATCATTTTCTTTTGTGGTGGCTTGAGTGCTAACAACAGATTCTGCTGTTTGCGTGGGGCGAGTTATTCTGGTTCTTTTCTTTTTTTCAGGAGCGTTTTCTTCGGTCATTGTATAAGCCTCGTTGCTGTGGGTTATCCTTATTTATATTGTGCCTTTTTATGACATATTTGTCAAAAAATAATTAATATCCGACAAAAAATATATATGTTGACAAATAGACAAAAATATGCTAATTTGTCGCCGATAAAATGATTATTAACCCTAAAAATATATTGCCTATGGAAAAAAATTTTTCCAGCTTAGACTTCTATGCTAAGCACTTCAATGTACCGGTAGAAAGACTTTCCTGGTGCATTTTAAGAGTCGATAGGATTTCGTATGATGATTACTTAATCGGAATCGAAATTAAGGATTCCCGTCTGGTAATCAGCGTACAAGAATGCGCGTTAAGACGCCGCTCGCACAATTATGTGCCTTTTGCGGCAGAAATGCGGGAAACCTCTCGCGGTTATTACTTCACCTCTCGTGAGGCAATAACCAAGAGTAAAAAGAAAGTGGAGATCTACTTGACCAGAAGTGATCTCCGGAATCTATACCGCGATAAGTGGTATGATTCCAAATTTGATATAAAGGCTGCACCTTAGGGTGCGGCCTTTTTTGTGTTTAACGGCCGGAGTTGCCGGAATTAATAGCAACTTGGCGGCGGCTAAGCTGCTTGCTCTTACTTTTGTCGCGTTTGCAAGTAAATATTACAAAAGAATAAGGCTTTAGAGAATAAACTTCGCCGGCGGTGTATTCTTTTGCGGGTTTATCATCATTTTTGGCGGTATCTAAAATAAGCTGCCAATTTTTGCCGGCAGGTGCGGGCGGCAACTTGTAGTCAATAGTGTAATAGTTGTCGCCGGAGGCTAAAATTAAAAAATCGTCATCAGCTTTGCGATTGGGTGTGGCGGCTCCGTTTAGCATATAGGCTCCGGTTTTGTGAAAAGGTTGTTGCCATTCGGCAGAGGTCATTTCGCTGGCATCGGGGCGCAGCCAAGTAATGTCTTTGACGCCGTTGTGCGGATTTTTCTCTCCGGTGTAGAGGCTTAAATCGGTAAAAATCGGGTGCTCGCGGCGGAGTGCGTTGAGGCGGCATATGGTTTTGAAAAGGTCTTTTTGTTTAGCCTCAAGGTTGTTCCAATTAAGCCATACGGTTTCATCATCTATACAATAGGGGTTGTTGTTGGGGCTGGCATAACTAAGCTCATCGCCATTTCTGAGCAGAGGAATACCTTTGCTTAAAATATTGAGAGCGGCGGCACTTGAGGCACGGCGATAAAGCTCGTCATCATTGTATGATTTGGCATAATTATCGGCACTGCCGTCGCGGCCGTCTTCGCCGTTGGCGCGAGTGTCTTTGGGGCATTTGAAGGCTCCGACCAGACTAAAACCGTCATGGGTAAAGGCTGTGCCGACCATGGCAGTTTCTCTTTTTTGAGGGTCGATAATTGCCGAGCCGGAAACTTGATTGCCAAACTCGCCGGCAACATTTTCGCGTGAGGAGAAAAAGTCAGCGGTAAATTCGCGTCTTTTGTCGCTCCACTCTTTAACAGAGGGAACCAGAGCGCTAAATCGTCCGGTGTAGTTGCCGCCCAAAGCGCTCCAAGGTTCGACATACATTTCCATCTTGAGCTCGTTAACGGCAAATGCCAACTCTTGGATAAAAGCACCTTTATCTTGAAAATGTCCGTAGTTATCAAGAGCATTATCTCCGGCTAAGTCCCAACGAATGCCGTCAACACCGAGAGAGTGCATGTAACATATGTAATCGTGCAATATTTTTTGCCCTAATTTGCTGTCGAGGTTAAAGTTGTTACCGCAACCGGTGGAATTCATGTAATCGGCTTTGTGGTCGCCGGCCGGACGATAATAGCTCGGACTATCTAACAGCTTAAATGATAATGCCTGATTCCACGGGCCGCGGGCGTCGTGTTCGCCGGTGTGGTTAAATACCGCGTCAATGGTTACTTTGATTGAATTTTGGTGCAGTTTATCAATAACCTGTACCAGGTCTCCTAAATCGCCGTATCTGGGGTCAACGGCAAAATAACAATAAGGATTATAGCCCCAACTGTCGCCGCGGCCCGCAATCTCGGGAATTTGTTTGCCGGGGCAGGTCGGATTTATCGGCATGAGTTCTATGTTATTAATGCCTAAGTTTTTGAGGTACTCAATGCTCCAGTTATTGCTAAGAGCTCTTAAAGTACCGCGGTCGGCAAAAGGAATGTTGTAATTAAGACGCGAAAAATTCTTAATGTGAGTTTCATAAATTATGTTTTCGCCAATGCTGTGTCTGGGCCTTGATTGTAAGTGTTTGAGGCCGGAAAATATGGCTTGGCGATCGGTAACAATCGCTTTGGGCATAAACGGAGCGCTGTCAATATCGTTTTCAATACTTAAAGCTTCGTTTCGCCAATGTTTTAGGCTTGATGATACTTTTAGGGCATATGGGTCCATCGCAAGCTTGTTATGATTGAAAAATAATCCGGCCTCGGGATTATAGTCGCCATAAGCACGGAAGCCATATTTTTGTCCGGGTTTAATGCCTTTGAGCTCTATTTGCCAGATATCTCCTTCTTGGGATAGGGATATGCGCTTCTCTTGCTTTTCGTCAGCGGAAAACAGGCATAAGTCTATGGCCTTGGCATGTGCTGAAGCAACCCTGAAGGTGGTCTTGTCTTGGTTGTATTCGGCTCCGAGAAGTGAGGGCGATGACATAAAAATCTCCTAAATCAAGTAATTTTGCTTGATTATAGGTAATTTGCCGCTATTTATCAATGCAATATTGTATTTTTTTACATACTTATTATTCTATTTTTAAATATTGCTCTTATATACTGAGACAAAAGTAAACTGCTTTTGAGGACCGGAAATGAAAAAAATTGTTTATACTTTGATGATGACAACAATTTCTTTTAATGCAAAGGCTATAACTCAAGTTGTTGCAGTAGGAGATACCGTTAGTAATGGTTATGTTGATGCACCGTTTGTGCAGAATGTGCACGGTACTACTCAGAATTATACTATTTATTCTACCCAAACGATTATGGACGGCGGGGCTGCATATAATACCTATATATATTATTATGGACAGCAAAATGTTCAATCCGGCGGTAATGCTTATAATTCGACAGTGGCTTCGAGGGGAACCATGAGTGTGGCTGCAGGCGGAAATGCCGAAGGAACCACCATTAATGGCGGAACCATGACTGTGGCGAATGGCGCAACGGCAAAAAATACAGTATTAAACAGCGGTAAGATGAATGTTTCAGGTACAGATGAAAATGCCGTTATTAACGGAGGTATGCAAGAAATATTAAGCGGCGGTACATCTATCGGTGCGCAAATTAACGGTGCTACACAGCAAATAGATGCCGGTGCAACATCTGCAAATGCCACAGTATCAAACGACGGCAAGATGAGAGTTTACGGAACTGCCAATGGTGCTTTGGTTAATTCTTCATCAAGTATTTATGTCTATGGCAGCGGAAGTATAGCTGATACCACCTCAAACGGCGGAAGGGTGGAAATCAATTCTTCGGCCACGGCAACAGATACAGCTTTGCTTAATTCGGCATCAATGTCGGTCTATGGGGCGGCCGATAATACAACAATAGATAATGCTTATCAGAGAATTTATTCCGGTGGTACGGCTCAGAATACAACTCTAAAAAATAAAGGTTTTCAGACCATTTATTCGGGGGCGGTGTCTTCTGGAGTAACGGCAGAGGGCGGTAGTATAGTTTCGCTTTATTCGGGGGGAATACTTAGCGGAACAAACTCTTTTACCGATAGTTTGCTAAATATAGTCGGGGCAAATACCATCAACGATTTGACGGTGGATAATGCTACTATCAATATTACTTATAATGATGAAGATTTTACAAATGTTAGTTTTGCTAATCTTAACGGAAGTGCGGTTTTTGATATAAGTACCAGTTTATCCGATGACACATCGGATAAAATTGTCATAGACGGCGGAACGGGTAATTTCGGATTGGTGGTGCATGATTACAGCTTTGAGGGAAATACGCCGGAAAAATATAAGATAATTGTACAAAATACTGCCGGAGACAGTTTTTATTTGGTCGGTGATGCGGTGGATGTCGGAGCATATGAGTATACTCTTGCTCAAGAAGGCGGAGATTGGTTCTTGGTTAAAACCCAAGATGTTACCGAAAGTTCGGTGATTGCAAAAAATACTTTTACGGCGCTTTCGTCTTTATTCTATACCCATCTTACTCCGGTTTATAGTCATGTTAGAGGTTTGAGAAAAAACAATGAGCAAAAAAATCGTTTTTGGGTCAAAGGTTTGGGGAGAAGAATTGAGTTGGATTATAACGATGGCGGAAAAAGCAGAATCGATGTCTACGGAACCGAGGCAGGTTATGATCAAGATGTAAACTGGGATTGGGATAATATTCTTACTTTGGGCGCTTTTGCCGGATATACTAATTCAAAGCAAATATATCACTTGGAAGGCAGAGGTGATGGTGATACCAAGTCTTTGGGCTTATACGGTATATTCAAAACCCCAAGTAATTGGTTTGTCGATATGGTCGGCACATATTTTTGGCATAAGCAAAAAATAAAGAGCTATACTCCGGCCGGAAGAGATGTTGATAGCAGGTTTGATGTTAACAGTGTTTTGTTGGCGGCAAATTTGGGTAAGCGGTTTGAACTTAAAAATAATTGGTATACGGAGACTTCCGTCGGAGTGGAGTATATGCATATAAACGGCATTGATTATAGAACTAATTTTAACACCAAAGTAGAAGCGGAAGGAGCAAATTATTTAAGACAGAGAATCGATGCTATTATCGGAAAAAGCTTTGAAATTGCTGAAGATAAAAAAATTGAAGGTTTTGCCAGATTTGGTCTGGTTCATGATAGCGATAACAAGTCGGTAGTGCAGGTCGCCGATTATACATTTAATGAGGATATGTCATCCTTGCGTTATGAATTGGGCGGCGGAGTCAATTTCTATTGGGGTGACGGAAATTTGGCTTACTTGGAAGCCTTAACAGAGATGAATAGCAAAATTGAGGTGCCTTACGAGGTAATGCTCGGAATACAATATGCTTTTTAATACCGCAAAAGCTCCTGTCTTTATTAACAGGAGCTTTTAGGGTTTTTAGAATAAACTCTTGAGCCAAGAAATATATTTTTTGTGCTTAAAGAGTTCTTTTGAACATTTGTGCTCGACCAAGACTTGCCAGTTTCTTGCTTTTGCGGCACTGGTGGCAGCGTGGTCGCGGTTTTGCAAAAAATAGATATCCCAGTTGATATCATCATAGAGCTTGGCTTTGGCTAGGAGGTGTTGATCGTTTTTATTTTTGAGAAAGGCAATTCCTTCGTCTGACTTAGCCAAATATTTCTCTCCGTCAAACATACCCAAAATTTCGTTAAAACGCTTGTTCCTGATTAAGATATCAAGGAAAGGCTGCGCTTTTTTGTAAGTGGACCAGTAACTTGCGTTGGCATATATAATCCGCCAAAGTTTGTTTTCTTCCAAGTATTTAAGGGCATCTGTTTTGTCACTTGAGACGATAACTCCTCCTTTTGCAAAGAAAAGCTCATAGAACTTGTGGTTAAAAAGAGCCTGAAGCGATAAAAATTCGTACTTTCCATATTGGTAAAGAATATCATCTGCCTTAATCTGTTGCAAGATATCAAAACGCGAATGCTTGGCCAAAATTTCGGGCGGAAGTTTTTGTAACACTTCGGCATCTGAAAAATTATTAAGTGAGGCGACAAAATTATCAGCTTCTTCCTTGCCGATAAAACCGCACAGCCAGTTGTAAACATCTTGCGGAGATGAAATATTGCCGGCCTGCTTGATAAGAGGTAAAATTTCTGCTTTGGAAAATCCACGGCAGTATAGAGCTTCAAGTCCTTGAGCATCAAGCGGGTAGCCGTCAGCATACATCCTTAAAATTTGATCGGTGGTTCCGTTGAGCAAAAAATGCTGTAATAATTTGCCGCTATCGACACTGGTTATCATATCTTTTCTGTTCATAATTAATTGTATTTAGTTAATAATATTTATGTTATGCCTTGGTAACATATACTGAGGTCGTGTTTTTGTCAATCTGATTTACTCTTGAAAAAAATATCCCCGAATCAAAATATAATTCGGGGAGAGAAAAAATTATTTCTTTAGTGTGTTACCTAAAAGGTTGCTTAAGTCGGCCGGAAATAAAGCAATGGTTTGCGATTGTGAGGCCGATATGTCTTTTATGGTTTGCAGAGTTTTAAGCTGCATGGTAATCGGGCTTTGCTCTAAAGTTTTGGCCGCCTCTAACATCTTTTGAGCGGATTCAACTTCGCCTTGAGCCGAAATTATCATGGCTCGGCGGTTGCGTTCGGCTTCGGCTTGCTTGGCCATCGCACGTTTCATGTCTTCGGGTAATTCAATCTCTTGTACATTAATGGCCTCAATGTCAATTCCCCATTTATCGGTGGCGGCGTCGACAATGTTCTTGATTTCTTCGCCGATGCGTTTGCGTTCGGATAATGTAACATCTAAATCATTGGTGCCGATAACATCTTTGAGGGCAGACTGGCTTTGCTGAATTACCGCAAAAACATAATTTGAAATTTGGATAACCGCAGCTTCGGGATTTTTAACCCGAAAGTAAACAACGGCATTAATGTTGACCGGAATGTTGTCTTTGGTCATAACTTCTTGTTTGGGAACATCAACCGTCATTATCCTCATGTCTATTTTGCGCATCTCTTGGATGAGCGGAATAATCCAGGTTAATCCGGGGTCGCGTGTGCTGGTGTAGCGACCAAGGGTGAAAACTACACCTTTTTCATATTGAAACAGAATACGGAAGCCGGCAATGACAAACATAACAATTATAAGACCTAGGGGAAAGATTAGTGCCGTCATGATTTAAAAACTCCTGTTAGTTGTGAAAATTATGAGAATTGTATAAGTAATATCGGTGTTTGACAAGCTTTTTTTTGGAAAATATTATTAGTATTCTTTATGTTTTCTAAAAAAATAAAAAAAAGAACAAAACAAGAATATTCGTGGTTGACTTTTATTTGCTGTGTAATATCATAATGTCGGTTAACTAATTTTTTCGATTGCGGAATTGTGGTAAAATGAAAAAGATAATCGTTGTAGCCGTTGCTATGTTTTTCTTGACTGCTTCTCATTATTCTTACGGAAAAAATGTTGTGTCTTTTGAACATGAACAAACATTTTATGGCAATAAAGCTGAGCCTTTTACCGGCGTTGATAACGGTAAACTTGACGACGGTACAAAGTATAAAATGCCCTATAAAAACGGTAAAGCTAACGGTAAAGCAGAATTTTGGATGCCGGATGGTATTTATATGTCTGTTAATATGGTTGACGGTAAGGCTCAAGGAGAAATGCAAAAAAAATATCCTTCCGGTCAAATCGCCGAAATTACGCAATTCCAAAATGGTTTGGCCGAAGGTGAGAGAAAGTATTTCTTTGAAAACGGTATGGTGCAGGCATTGGCACCATATAGCAAAGGTTTGGAAAACGGCCAGGTAAAAACTTTTTATCCGGATAGCGGTGTGCGAGAAGAAGTTGAAATGACCAACGGTCTTAGAAACGGAAAGTATGTGCGGTATTTTCCTTCGGGAAAGGTGGCTCAAGCGGCATATTATGTCAATGATAAAAGGGAAGGTGAGGTCGTTGCTTATTATGAAAACGGGAATCCGCAGAAAAAAATTAATATGAAAAACGATAAAGCAGACGGTATAGTTACCGAATATTATGATGATGGAAATGTTTTTGCGCAAACACCATATAAAAACAATAAAAAAGAAGGAATCGCAAAAATTTATGCCAAAAACGGCAGCGTTATCGGATTGCTTCCCTATAAAAATGATGTGCTGCACGGAGTGGTAAAAAAGTTTTATGAAGATGGAAATAAAGCCTCAGAAACGGCCTATGAATACGGAAAACAAAATGGTCTTGATATATGGTATTATCCGAATGCTAAGGTAAAAGTAAAATATGAATATGAAGACGGGGTGCTTCGAGGGACTGTTCTAAATTTTGATGAAGACGGAAAAATAGTTCGTAAAGCTATCGGAATGAGCGGATACATCGTTCAGGAAGAAGAAAATCCACAACAAAATTATGAGCGAAAGCAAAAAAATCTGCTATTAACTCTGGTTGCGGCAATACTTGCCGGTTGTGTTTGCGGAATTGTTTGTGCCAAATTTAAGGGGAGAAAATAATATGAAGAAATTGATTTGTTTCCTGATTGTATTTTTGGCAAATGTAAATTGGGTTTTGGCCGCTCATCCGGTAGATGAACTTAAACAAGAAATTTTGTGGTGGAGTAAAGAGGGAATTAAAACCGATGAACAAGGAAAGCCTTATAATGGAGTAATAAAAGAAAAGTTCGACGGAGGAGAAATTGAAGCTCCTTATAAAAATGGTTTGGTTAACGGAATGGAGGTTATAAAGTATGATGATGGAACTAAAATAGAGGCAATGCTGGAAAATGGCCTTTTGGAAGGTGATATCAGAATATTTTATCCGAGTGGTAAAGTTAAGGCGGAGTGTAAATTTACCAAGGGTGAATGCATAACTTCCGAAAAAACTTATTATGAAGACGGGAGCTTGTATTTGGAAAGGGATTGTATGGCCGGAGAATTTACCGGATATCTTAAAGCTTATTATCCGAATGGAAATCTGGATGTTATGTATACAATAGTCGGCGGTGTGCCTAATGGTGTATCTAAACATTATGATGAGGACGGAAATTTGGTGTCCGAGGTTGATTATATTGACGGATTGCGACAGGGAGTTGCTAAAATGTATTATCCTGACGGAAATTTGCAGACCGAGTTGACTTATGTTAATAATGTTGAAAACGGTCCGATTAAAGAATATTATGAAAACGGAAAATTGCACAAAAGTTATGCCCTGAAGGACGGCGTTCCGGAAGGAGAAACAAAAGAATATTATCGAAGCGGCAGACTCTATTCTACGGCTTTGTTTAAGGACAAGGCAACGCACAATCTTAAGTTTTATTATGATGAGCCAGATGAAAAGGTTGTTTTGTGGGTAGCGGGGCTGATGTCGTTTGCGTTAGCTTTTGCAATTTCATATTTTATTACGGCAAAATATTCTAGAAGAAAATAGTGTAATTAGGAGGTTAAATGGAAAATCTAAATTTGGAAAACAAAACAGAAGAAAAAATCTTCGATTGGCTGATGTCTTGGGGGTGGAGCGGATTTTATTGGTTGTTGGTGTTGTGTTGGTTTATCTTGGTTATGGAAAATCCATATTTATCATATAACTCGGCAGTGATGACAACAGTCCCTTACTTGATAGGGGAGGTGCTGGGCGAAATGGCTGTCGTGTTTGTTGTGCCATATGTGCTGGTATGGATCTTAAGATTTTTGGTCTGGGGTGTCAAAAAAATTATAAAAATTTTGAAACAGCCAGAACAAACTGACGGCGAAAAAATTATTAAGCAAAAGAAGTTACCTAAATGGCTGGGTGCTTTGTTATTTGTTGTTGGTTATGCTCTGTTGATGAATGCAAATTTGATGGTTGCAGACGGAGAATTGGCTGATATTGAAACTTTGCAAGAAGTGACTATGGACCAGCCTTAAAGCAAAATAAGATGATATTATGGAGAATGTGCATTTTGCAAATGGTTTTGCATAAAATGCGAATTTGTTAGGGCTTGAGGCAGGGTATGGCAATAAAGCCTAGAAAATACTAGAAATTTTTGTTATAACTTGCCTCTCAAGTCGCATCAGACATTAAATAATTGAATGTTTTTACTGTTTTTTACCGGTTGTATTATCGGCTGTTTTTCCCGGCCAAATTTTTGGCAATTGCATTGTTTAGGGCCTTGCCGGATTGATTGTTAACCGCTGTTTGGGGACGCGTAGAAATTATAGCAAATCTCCTTGAAGCGGTATTGTCTTTTCCTTTAGCAGTGGCCGCAAGTGTAGAATCAATCGCACCACCCATATCGGTGTCGACATGTGTGGAAAATGCCTTTGCTCCCTCAAAACCAAGGTTGCTTGCAAAATGTGATATTGTGTAACTGCCTACGGCCGTGGCCGCGACAAATGCAGCTTCAAGAGCGGCTCGGGTTTTGCCTTTGGCGGCTTTAACCGAGTTATACCTTTCGGCACATTTGACCGCAACTATGCCGCCGCTGGCAAATACCTTGCCGTTTATTATGGCAGATGCAATGTGGTTACTTCCGCCGATGCTGCCAAAAGTGGCAATGGTAACGCTGCCACTGAGAGCCATGGAGGCAAGTCTGGTCTTGTTTTGTGAACAGTATTTTGCCAGGGTAAGTCGCTTGTTATTTTTTTGGGCTTCTTTTTTAGCCGCAGAGTAGTCTTTGCCAAACTGAACACAGGTGTTGGTAAATGATGCCGCGGCTACGGCCGGAAGTATATACGGACTTCCGAGCATTACTCCGGCAGCTTTTGCCGCACTGAATGCCATTGCCCATTTTGATTGTTTACTTACCGCTTGTACAAAACCTTTGGCATATAAATATTTATTACCCCATCTTTTGGTGGCTTTGATATCGCATTCCGACATCCAATTTTTGAAGCCTTTTACCGCAGTTTTAAAGTTGTTGTTTATTTTTAAGTTAAATTTTGCACTTTCCGGATTGCCGACTTCTTTATCTGCATTATCGGCCAGACGCGATATAAAGCCTGCGGTCTGATTATTGGTGTTAACCGTGTTTGCAATTACTATGTCTTGGTCAATTTTTATTTTTTTGTTTTTTCCTATGTTTTTGAAAAGTTTTTTGAAAACAGATTTCTTATTTTCGCCGCAGAGTTCTTTGCTTGCGGAAACCATGTTTAAATATTCGCCAGCTACATTATCTGCAAATCGGTCGTTGAATTGCTCTTTGGTTAAATTAGGGGAGCCAAGTAATTGACAAACGGTTCGTCCTCTTACGGATTCAAGCCATATGGCCAAGTCGCTGTCTTTTAAAAGCTTCTTATCATCGTTGGTCTGTTTTATTGTTTCGCGGCCAAATAACTTGCGATTACCCATGATTTCGGTGTTGGACACAATATTATCAATGTTCTCAAAAACTTTAAGAGCTTTGTCGTGTTCTATGCTGCGTGTTATTAGCTTGTCGAAACCTTTAATCTCTGAAGAATGTGTTTTGTCTTCTGATAATGTGGTGTTAATGTATTTTGCACCTTCAACATCAGAAATCGGGATAATCTTGCGGTCTTTTATGTGTTTTTTTATTTTCTCAACGGTTTGCTTAATAATCGGTGCTTTTAATTCTTTATTGTTATAAACCGTAACGGCAGATAATGCAGAAGCAAGTGTGGAAAATGAAACATTCTCTTTACCATGAACCTGATTCTTAACGAAGTCATAGAGCTTGTCGGCCGGTACTTTGACCATTTTGTTCTCCGGTGTTTCGTCTAATGATGTGACATCGGTTTGCCAATAAGACATTTTTTCAAAATTTCTGGTGTATAAGCTAATTTTTTTATAATCCATGTCGTCTAAATTGTTTGCCTTATCATATTGTTCGGCAAAACCGAGGGCTTTTTGCAGAGCTGTTTGATAAGTGCCCTGAGTTCTTATCTGTTCATTAATTTTATTGTTACTACACTTTTGTATTAAAGAAATCATCGGCTCTATATCTGCCGGATCCAGAGTGTCGCTTGCACTTGCTACATAATCTTGTAATTTGCTGTTTATGCCGTCAATGAGAGTGGATAAAGCAGCTGTTTCACTTGATGATTGCGGATTTTGAAGCGTGTTGTATAAAATATTGAGCTGCTTAATGCTGAGCGTTTGAACCAGAGGAGCTTTTTTGTCTAGGCTTTGCCATATCTCATTGTTTATTTGCTCATTTTTTTCTCCGGAGATATCACTGAACATATATTCTTTGAGTGTATTTTCATTTTGTATGATTTCTATGGCTTCTTCTTTTGATGCAAATATAAATTCTTCCATAACTACCTCGGTGTGTAAAAATTGTTTCTATACGGTAATGTGTATTTAGTAACAGTATATCTCTATTGTAATTTTACGGCTTAATTTGTAAAGAGCGAAGAATGGCAATCATTCCTTCAGCCGCCGTATCACTCATTATTTTATATTGGTTGTTGAAAGTATAAAAATTCATAAAACTTGCAGAAAAACTTTTTCCTGTCGCGGGGATTCCCATAAAATCTCCGTCGTGAGTCCCGGAACAAGTCCAGTGTACGGCGACTTTATTACCTTCGGCAACCATTTCTTCCAGTTTCCATCTGACATTGGAAAAGCTTTTTCTTAACCAAAGAACTAAAGATAAATAGCCTTCACCGCCGTAAACAGGATTGGGAAAAGCCGGCGTATAAAAAGGAGCCTTGGAGTCAACCAGTTCATTAGCCATATTGACATCAGCTGTATTAATCATTGTTTCAAATTTTTTTATTTGATTTTTTAAAATATCTAAGTCCATATTTCCTCCAGCTGCTAAAAGTTGTTCATTGACAGTATATTATTTATAATAAAACAACCTTAACTTTTTTATAATATTGGCAAAATTATTCAACAATATTTTTTAGATACTTATTACCATATCATTGCCATAACCTTGGCCTTGGAGCGAATAGAACTGGATATTGCCAACCTATTGCTGGATAACGGAGCGGTGCTTTATAAAAATTAAGAAAACAGTCCCAAGATAAAAATAATAACAAAAATAAAAATCATAAATAAGATAAAGTAAATCAAAGCGATAAATAACCACTTAAGCCACAATTTTAATTTTTGACTTTTGCTGATAAAATGAGATGCGATATAGGTTAAAAATAAACTGATATATGCCGAGTTCATACATATTTTGTAAAAAACATCATATGTTTGCTTGAACAATCGAAGC
>CALYBC010000011.1 GCA_944393725.1 uncultured Alphaproteobacteria bacterium
GGCTGTTCCTCAACTACGGTTTTCGGAGCCGGAGCCTTAGCTTTCGGCTGTTCCTCAACTACGGTTTTCGGAGCCGGAGCCTTAGCTTTCGGTTGTTCTTCAACTACGGTTTTCGGAGCCGTAGCTTTAGCTTTCGGTTGTTCCTCAACTACGGTTTTCGGCGCCGGAGCCTTAGCTTTCGGTTGTTCCTCAACTATGGTTTTCGGAGCCGTAGTCTTAGCTTTCGGTTGTTCCTCAACTACGGTTTTCGGAGCCGGAGCCTTAGCTTTCGGTTGTTCCTCAACCAAAGTAGTATCACTACCGGTCTTAACGGTATCAACGGAAACTCTTGTCGTATCCGTTCCTGCTGATTGATTTGCATTTTGCGGTCTAACGCTATCAACAACATTGTTAACATTTTGATTTGAAGAATTTTTACCCGAAACCACATTTTGCAGTTCAGTCTGAGTACCTTCCAATCTGTTGATGGCAAAATAAGTACCAACACCGGCAGCGGCCAAGCCTGCAATTGCACCATAAATTGCCGAATTCATATTTTTGCGATTTTCTTCACTTTTATTATTTCTGTAATCAGAGACAGAATGAGCAACCTCAGTCACTTGAGCGGCCGAAGCACCAAATGTATTCAACAAAGACATACCGACTTTTGCTTTAATACCGTTGGTAAAAGCATCACTCCAAGACAATGATAGCCCGCCGCAAGTTACTAAAGCAACACCTGCAGATAACCATCCGGTAACAACTCTTGCCTTATACCCCGGTTTTTCCAAAGCTCTTTTTTTAGCTTCTTGCCATTTTGCTTTGTCGTTCCACAACTCTTTTTTAAACAGCCAACTTCCCCAGAGCTTTTTCCCGTCTTTTTCTTGTTTCATCATTTTTTGACGTTCTTGAACAATCGGCCATATTTTGCCCGAAGCCCAAGAATAAGCGCCATAAGCAGCCACGGCAGGAATAGCCCAGAATGTTCCGACGGAAGCGGTTACGGCCAAACTAGCACCGACACCTACAACTGTGCGTAATGAATTACTGGCAAGGCTCTCGGCGACATTAGACGCAATCTCATACTTGTTTTGCCAAAGTTTTTTAGCAAAATTGATAGAGTTACCCAATTTTAACTTTATTTTGTTTGTCGTTTCCTTAGACAACACATTGGAGAATACATCCAACATCCCCTTAAATCTGGTTGCATGGTCTGCCTGAGAAGCCACGAACATATTATCCGAAATACGGACTTTTTTGTTAGAATTAAAGAAAGATTTTACTTTTGCAAACACACCGCTGGTCTGTGTATTTTCATAAGCTACCGGACTTAAAAAATCGCGCTCTGTTGGTTTTTTTACTCCTTCGGCGCCGGCCATAACTGCCAGTTCCATAGCGGATTCGTTGTCAAATTCGTCTTTTAATTTATCATCTTGGGGTGCATCCTGAAGCTTGGAAAAATCAGAAGACAAAAGATTTCGAAACAACATTTTCATTCTGATGTTTTCAGCCACGGTTTTAAAATACTGTTCTTTTTCTTCACCTTCGACCAAAACATTTCTTCCGCTGGCATCAAGTAATTCACAGCCAAACTCATCAGTCTTTATGATTTCTATTTTGTCGGTTAAACTTTTTTTGATGTTTAACTTACTGAGTTTTTCATTTAAGACATCAAAATTATCTTGCAATTCCCCGTTTGCAGACTTGTTTTTAAGTGACTGATATATATTTTCGACATCAGCACTTGAATAAAAACAACCTTTTTCATTAAAAAAGGTCATAAGATCTATTATTTTTTTATCTTCTTCATCAGCCGAATTTTCCAGCCATTTATTGAAAAAATCTTTATTTTCTGCCATTTCAAACCTCACCGAATAAAAATTAATGCCATATATATACACTATTTTTTCATTAAGCTCAAGACTTTTTTGTCAAAATTTTGATTTTTTTTTAAAATAATTATATAGTTGCTTTACAACCCATTGAAAATTAATAAATAAAATTGTTTATTTTGTCTAAATAATGATATTTCACATTATAGTTATATAATTATTAACCAAAAAAGGTTATACATCATAACATGAGGTGTTAGGGGCAATGTTTGATTTTTTACTGAGTAATCGTTTTCTTATTCCCAAGCTATTGCAAAAGGCAAATTTATTATACGAAGCCAAAAAATTTGCCGAAGCGTCCAAACTGTATCAAAAAATTTTGCACAAAGACGCAAATCATTTTGCGGCACTGGCCAATCTGGCAGTCTCATATTTTGAATTGGGCGAATATGCAAATGCTGCAGAACAACTGTATTTGGTTATCAAAAAAGATTATAACAATCCATGGTGGCATAATTATTTATCTCAATCATTGCAAAAACAAGGAAATTTATCAGGGGCACTGGATGAAGGCTGGTTGGCGGTAAGCTTAAGTAACGGAGCCATGGAACACCAACTTAATTTGGCTTATACTTTATATGAAATTTCTGCTGAAAGAGGAGTGGAATTTGTTATACCGCAAATAAAAAAATGGTATGAAAAATATCCCAATAATGCAGTTTGCAAACAATGTTATAAATCATTTTTTTATGATAAAAGTTTTATTCGCTCTGAGGCCGGATATGTTGAAAATTTGTTTGATGTTTTTGCTCCCGATTTTGATACGGTGTTGGGCGAATTGGAATATCATTCTCCGCAATTAATCAGTGATTGTCTGGTAGAATATTTTAATGAAAAAAAAGAGACTTCTGACCTGAGAATTTTAGATTTGGGATGTGGCAGCGGCCTATGCGGAAAATATATCAAAGCAAGCTTTCCCGATTGTAAAATATGGGGAATTGACATATCCGCACAGATGCTAAGACAAGCACAGCAAAAAGGTGTGTATGAACATCTGATAAAAAGCGATATTCAAGATTGTTTTGATAGCATCGGTTTGAATTTTAATGTGGTGATATCATCAGATGTTTTTACTTATTTTGGGACACTGGATTCAATTTTTTCTGCTGTGTATAATATTCTGGATTCTCAAGGAATTTTTGTGTTTACGGTAACCAAAAATATCATCAATGATAAAGATTATTTTCTAACTACTTCATCTCGTTTTATACATTCCGAAAAATACATTACAAAGCTGCTTAAAGATACCAATTTTTTTACCATAAAAAAAGAAGAAATTTGTCTTCGCAAAGAAGGCGATAAAGATGTTTTAGGATATATAATTATGGCTCAAAAGATGTAAAAAAAATCCCCGCTTTAGAGCGAGGATTTTTACTTTACAAAAGAAACTTATTTAGATTTTTTTGTAGAAGATTTTTTGCTGCAAGAAGACTTCTTAGCGCAAGAAGAAGATGACTTCTTTGAGCAAGAAGATTTATTGCAATTTTTAGAGATTTGCTCAACGGCCATAGACCAGAAATACTCGTCTTGACCAGACGGGCAACCGGCATTTTGCCAGATGTAGTAAGCAGCTTCTCTGATAGCTTGTTCATTGTTTACCATAATCACTAACTCCAAATAAAAAATTCAATAAACATTATTCAATATACATACAAAATTTTATCCGTCAATAGTTAATCCGACATATTGCAGAAAAAAACAAAAATAAGTAAAATTTTTAATACGATTTTAATTAAAAGCTTGCATTTAAAAAGATAAGATTTTATAGATAAAACATGGTGTAAAAAAAGGTAAAAAAAACACCAAAGATTATGTTGTTAAATTTAAGGAATTTTTCATGCAAAATTTATTATCAAAAGAAGAGATGGAAGCCGTTATAAACGGCGATCACGGCAATGTTTTTGCTGTCTTGGGAATTCACAAAAATAAAGGCTCAAAAGAGGTCTTCATCCGTGCCTATTTACCGCACTCAAAATCGGTAGAAGTTATTGATAAAAATGGTTCCTCTTTAGGTATGATGACCAAGCTTGATGAGAGAGGATTCTACCAAATAGAATTAGGTCGTACCGACGATTTTGATTATAAGTTTCGCATAACCAATGACAGAGACTATACATACATTGCAGATGATGCCTACAGTTTTATGCCGACATTGGGCGATATGGATATATATTTATTGGCCGAAGGAAACCATCTTGAGATGTATAAAAAGCTCGGAGCTCATATCCGAGAAATGAACGGAGTTAAAGGTGTAAGTTTTGCCGTCTGGGCCCCCAATGCCAAGAGAGTGAGCGTGGTCGGAGCTTTCAATAATTGGGACGGTAGAGTTAATGTAATGCGCAAGCATCCCTCTTGTGGGGTCTGGGATATTTTCATCCCCGGAATAGGTGAGGGCGAACTCTATAAATATGAAATTAAAACTCAAAACGACAATGTATTTTTGAAGTCGGATCCGGTTGCGTTTTATGCTGAAAAAAGACCTAATACTGCCTCCGTGGTTTATGATTTGAATCACTACATATGGAACGATGCCGAATGGATGAATTATCGTCGCGAACATAATTCTTTTGATAAGCCGTTATCGGTTTATGAGGTGCATTTGGGATCATGGCGTCGTAAAGAAAATAACGAATATTTATCCTATCGTGAACTGGCCGACACTCTGGTTCCCTATGTGGTCAATATGGGCTTTACTCATGTCGAATTTTTACCCGTTGCCGAGCACCCGCTTGATAGTTCTTGGGGCTATCAGGTTATCGGAATGTTTGCTCCGACTTCCAGATTTGGCACTCCGGATGACTTCAGATATTTGGTTGATAGATTCCATCAGGCCGGAATAGGCGTAATAATGGATTGGGTACCGGCGCATTTTCCCAAAGATGCTCATGGTCTAAACGAGTTTGACGGGACGCACCTTTATGAACACGCCGATCCGAGAAAAGGTGAACATGCCGATTGGGGCACAAAAATCTATAACTATGGTCGTGCCGAAGTATCAAACTTTTTATGTGCCAGTGCTTTGTATTGGTTAAAAGAATATCACATTGATGGCTTGCGTGTAGACGCCGTTGCCTCAATGTTGTATTTGGATTATTCACGCAAAAATGGCGAGTGGATTCCCAACCAATACGGCGGTAACGAAAATATCGAAGCTATTGCCTTTTTGCGTCGTATGAATGAGCTTGCCTACTCGCAGGTCGATGGTGCCGTTACATTTGCCGAAGAATCAACTGCCTGGCCGATGGTTTCTCGTCCAACTTCAATGGGCGGATTAGGTTTTGGTTATAAATGGAATATGGGCTGGATGAACGATACCTTGCGTTATATTTCTCACGAGCCTGTCCACCGCAAATATCACCATGGCATGCTGACATTCGGTTTATTGTACGCGTTTAATGAAAACTTTATCTTACCGATATCTCATGATGAGGTTGTTCACGGCAAAGGTTCAATGCTTTCTAAAATGCCTGGTGACGAGTGGCAAAAATTTGCCAATTTGCGTGCTTATTATGGCTTTATGTACACTCATCCCGGAAAGAAGTTGTTGTTTATGGGGTGTGAATTCGGTCAGGATTATGAATGGAACTCTGAAGAAGGGTTGCGGTGGTTTTTACTCGATTACCCGATGTATAAGGGGATGCAAAACTGCGTCAGGGATTTAAATCTGATGTACAAAGGTAATGCCCCGTTATATCAACAAGATTTTGATTATCGCGGGTTTGAGTGGATTGATCATTCCAATGCCGATGACAGCGTTATATCTTATATTCGTAAGGGCTACAATCCTGGAGACTATTTAATAGCCGTTTGCAACTTTACACCGGTAGTAAGAGAAGGATATCGTCTTGGTGTGCCGGAAGATTGCCAATATCAAGAAATTTTTAACAGTGATGATGTAAACTACTGGGGTAGCGGTGTTAAAAACGAAGGTTTTATGCAGGCACAAAATGTTGAATGCAACTATAAGCCGTTTTCAATAGAACTTCGCTTGCCGCCGCTTGCAACCATAGTAATAAAACCAGTTCGTTAAGGAGATTTTATGTCAGGGTTGAAGGTTTCGAATGGTAGGCCGTATCCTCTTGGTGCCACCTATGACGGAAAGGGGGTCAATTTTGCTCTGTTTTCGGCACACGCCACCAAGGTAGAGCTATGCCTTTTCAACCAAAGCGGTTCGGAAGAAATATCGCGCTACACCATTCCTTCAAGCGAGAATAATATATGGCACATATATCTGGAAGGTGCAAAACCGGGTACGGTATATGGTTACAGAGTTTATGGGCCATACAATCCATTAATGGGACAGCGATTTAATCATAATAAATTACTGATTGACCCTTATGGTAGAAAATTGGTGGGTACGCTGATTTGGAATAAGGCTATTTTTGGGTATGATGTTGACAGTCCGGATAAAGATTTGTCTTTTTCTGAGCTGGATTCCGCACCCTATGTTCCCAAGTCGGTAGTGGTTGATGATAATGATTATGATTGGGAAGATGATGCTTCGCCAAACTATGATTTATCATCAAGCATAATATACGAAACCCATCTTCGTGGTGCTACCAAATTAAGCCCTTTTTTGCCGGATTCCAAACGCGGAACTTTCGCCGGTTTTAGTGATGATTCGACTATCAATTACCTAAAACATTTAGGTGTTACCGCGGTAGAATTTTTGCCCATACATGCGTTTTTCGGTAATCGCCACAAAAGAGGATATGTAATTGATAATTACTGGGGGTATGAGAGTTTTAGCTTTTTTGCTCCCGAACAATCATATCTCTCCGGTGGTGATATCAGCGAAATCAGGGATATGGTCAAAAAAATGCATGCCCACGGATTGGAGGTAATTTTAGATGTAGTATATAACCACACCGGAGAGGGTAATCAGCTCGGACCTACATTATGTTACCGCGGTATAGACAATCAGTCGTACTATATTCTAAATTCCGAAAATAAGAGATACTATGTAGACACCACTGGCTGCGGTGCCAGCTTTAATTTGCAAAATCACATTGTTTTAAAACTGGTGATGGATTCCCTGCGTTATTGGGTCGAAAAAATGCATGTCGACGGATTTAGATTTGATTTGGCAACCACACTATGTCGCCGCAACGGAAATTACTCGCAAGACAGCGGATTTTTGTATGCGGTTTCACAAGATGAGGTATTGCAAAAAGTAAAATTGATAGCCGAGCCGTGGGATGTAGGTTTTGGCGGTTATCAGGTTGGCAATTTTTTGCCGGGCTGGGTAGAATGGAACGATAAGTACCGTGATAATGTTCGCCGTTTTTGGAAAGGTGATCAATATCAAATTGCCGAGCTCGCTTCAAGGCTGACTGGTTCCAGCGATTTGTTTAATCATAATAACCGCAGCATATTTTCAAGTGTAAATTTCGTAACTGCTCACGACGGGTTTACGCTTTATGATTTAGTAAGTTATAACGGCAAGCATAACAGTGCCAACGGAGAAGATAATCGCGACGGAAATAACAGCAACTGGAGCTGGAACTCTGGAGCCGAAGGAGAGACCGACAGCAGATTAGTTAGGATTAATCGCCGCGACAGAGCAAAAGCAATGTTGGCAACCTTGATGTTATCATTCGGCACGCCGATGGTCGTTTTCGGCGATGAATTTTATCGCACCCAAATGGGCAATAACAATCCCTATTGTCAGGATAATGCAATAACTTGGGTTACTTGGGAGGGAATATCAGCCGAGCAAAAACAACTGATATCATATTTTCGAAAATTAGTCAGGTTGCGTAAAAAATTGGATATATTCAAACGCAACATGTTTTTTACCGGAGCGGTTGTTGACAACAAAGGCCACAAAGATTTGGCTTGGTACAAAGAAGACGGTAAAGAATTCGGAAGTTCGGATTGGCATGACGGCAACCGCCACAGCATTTCTTATTTGGTTAAAGATGGCGATGGTTTTGTGCTGGCAATATTTAACGCCAATTATCACGAGGTACAGTGGAAACTCCCGTCAAATTTAATCAGAGGAAAATGGCGGTTACTTTTAGATTCCTCCGGTCGATTTAGTGAGGTGGAAAAGTTAGGCGGCGGTAGAGTTATATCCGTTCCGTCATGGAGTGTTATTTTGATAGACATAAGATAAGGAAACAGCTATGAATGCAAAATTATCGGAGCTTGCAGAAAAATTGGGTATTGCCACGGAATTTTCTGACGGAGGATTAAAGAGCAAAAAATATAATGTCGATGAAAATGTTATAAGGTTTCTATCTTCTGCTCTTGGCTATCCGTCAGCAAACGATGATGAAATAAATCAATCTTTAGACAAGTTTTACAATTTGCGTTGGCAAACAGCACTTAGGCCGATATATGTAAGGGTGCAAAATGATATCATTATTGATGTGGTTTCACCGGATTTATCAAACATAGAGATAGAAGCTGAAGGCAGCGATGGCGAGCTAAAAAAACTTGCTTACGAATATATGAAAGATACCGAAAACCACGGAAATTTATATAAAGAAAGTCTGCGTATTACAACTCCTTTAGCAGTAGGATATTATGCCATCAAAATTACCTTAGGCGGCAAAAAGTATGATAGCATGCTGGCCGTAGCTCCTGAAAAATGTTATGATAATTTGCCGCAAGACAAAAAAATTTGGGGTTATGCGGTTCAACTTTACGCAATAAAAAGTAAACACAACTGGGGTGTCGGTGATTTTACCGATTTAGAAGAGTTGGTAAAGTTATGTTCGGCTTCCGGTGCAGATGTTATAGGGCTCAATCCTTTAAATGTTTTGTGTCATGATTTTCCCGAAAATGCCAGTCCGTATTCTTCAATCTCGCGAGAGTTTTTAAACCCGATATATATTGATGTAGAAAAAGTTCCCGAGTTTACGGCAGAAGATAAAAAACCGCTGGAAAAACTTTTGCAAGAGCTACGCAATTCCGATTTGGTTTTGTACGAAAAAGTATATCCGCTCAAAGTAAAAATGTTGGAGTTGTGTTTTTCACGGTTTCAAAAAGGAGACGACAAGAAACGCCAGAAAGCCTATAAGGATTTTTGTAATGCCAAAGGTAAGAGTCTGGAAAATTTAGCTTTGTTTCAAGCAATATATGAAGCTGAAAAAGACAAAGTTTGGGGTGGATGGCAGGCTTGGCCGCAAAAATATTCTTCACCGCAATCATCAGGTGTAAAAGAATTTGTATCAGAGCATAAAGATCGAGTTGAATTTTTCAAGTTTATGCAATTTGAGGCCGACAGACAATTTGCGTTGGTAAAAGAAGTTATTGATTCTTGCAATATGAAGATAGGTTTGTACCGTGATCTGGCTGTCGGTGTCGGCAAAGACAGTGCTGAATATTGGGGCAATCATGATTTATTCATCCCCTCAGCTGGTGCCGGAGCTCCGCCCGATGCATTTTTCCCGGCCGGGCAGAGATGGGAATTAGGAGCATTTTTGCCGCAAAAACTGGCAGAAGAAAAATATTTGCCTTTTATAAATATTTTGCGAGCCAATATGCAAAATGCCGGAGCACTGCGTATTGATCATGTAATGAGTCTGATGCGTTTATATATCATACCGGATTCTATGAAGGGTGGCTCCTATGTGTATTATAATTTTGCCGATATGCTGAATATTGTGGCGATTGAAAGTTGGCTAAACAAATGCATGGTAGTAGGCGAGAGCATAGGTAATGTGCCGGAAGGATTTTTGGAGGCACTGTCATCAAAAAATATATATGCTTTAAGCATATTGTGGGCCGAAAGGTGGAACAGTGGCTGGGGCGATTTCAGACAGCCCGAAGCATATCCGTCAAACGCATTTGTTTCGGTGGGTACACATGATATTGCACCGCTAAAGATGTGGTGGTTTGGCTATGATATAGAGCTAAATTATGAGGTCGGTCTGTTAAATGATTTAAACGAAAAAGCCGAAATGTATCACAAACGCGAAAACGACCGTAAATATTTATTGTCGGCACTCGATACAGCAGGAGTTTGGCCGCAAGACAAACCTCGCAGCGGTGATTACATATACGGCGAACAATATCCCGAAGGGATTGAAGAGGCTGTAATGAAGTTTATGGCAAAGACAAATCCACCGGTATTTTTAGCTCAGCTTGAAGACATTTTCGGTGTCGATAAGCTGCAAAATCTTCCTGGAACCGATCGCGATAAATACCCCAATTGGCGTCGCAAATTGCCGCTTGATTTGGAAGATATGAAAGATGATGAACATTACAAGCGCTGCGTAGCGGCAATTGCAGCGGTCAGGTAAAAATGAGTACAAAAAAGTTTGTATTTGATTTAGACGGCACATTGTACCGAGCTTCTGCAGAAATAGAAAAGCTTGTTGATAAAGCAGTGGTCAGTTTTTTTAAGAATAAATTACAAATAGATGAAAATAAAGCCGTTGAGCTTATAAAAAGCCTGCGTGAGAGATATTATTATGATGCCGATGCTTTGGGCAATGAATATCCCTTTTCCAAGCAAGAATTTTTGGAATATATCTGCGATGTAGATGTCAGTTCATTACCGCAAGATAAAGAATTAAATGATTTGTTGCGCAAGTTGCCTAATGACAAGTACATTATTACCGACAGCACCAAAAAGCATGTAACTGATGTATTGTCGCAAATTAAAGTCGATAAAGATTTATTCAAAAATATTTTTGACGGGCACGACATGCATTATTCGTTCAAGTGCACCGGAAAGGGATTTGCAAAATTTTTACAAAAATATGGTTTATCAGCATCAGAATGTATAGTTTTTGAAGACAATGGGGACAATCTGCGTGCGGCCAAAAAACTTGGATTTATAACTATCGGAATTGGCAATAAAATAAACGCGGAAGATGTGGCATTTTGTGATTATTTATACAAAGATATCAAAGAAGCCTTATTATCAGTTATGGCAATTTTTTGTGATTAAACTGTAAAAAATTTATTGATTTTTAATAAAATCGGTATATACATACCACCCGAATGTATGTAAAATTTAGGACGGAAACTATCGATATGGCAAGAAAAACCAAAGAAGATGCCGAACAGACCAGACAGGCGATTCTCGATTCTGCCTTGCAGACTTTTTATGAAAAAGGCTTTTCGCGAACGACCTTTGATGAAATAGCACACCGCATCAATTTAACCAAAGGGGCGGTTTATTGGCATTTTCGCAATAAAACAGATTTAATAAGTGCAATTATAGTACAAAAGATAACATCGCAAAGGAAGTTATATCCGCAAGGAATGCCGTCCAACATAGAAGAGTTGCGTCAAGCCGTCGTATGCCGTGCCAATATCATAGAAAACGATTTTGATTTTAAACGTTTTTTGTTTTTCATGGTGTATCGTATGGAGTGGTCGTCAGCTGTATTTGATAAGGTATGGTCAGAGGTCGGTGAGTTATGTGAGCTTCCCGATAAAAGATTAAATGAGGTTTTACAACATTTAAAAGATAACGGCGAGATAAAAGAAAATACCAATATTCCGGAACTCTCGGAAGTGCTAACGAGTTTTTGGAAAGGCTTAATAGATAAATATATACTCGGAGTGAAACAAGAACAAAATCTTTCTTACATGGTTTCCCGAGGTTTTGATATGATTATAAACGGAGTTAGAGTGGAGAAATAAAAGATGCAAGTAGTAAAGATTCAAAAAAGAAAAATTATACTTAATTTTGTGGTAATAATGCTGTGTATTGGCATCGGTTGGTATCTCAAAGCCAAGTTGACGCCCGTAACCTCGATGATGGGGGGAGCCGGTATGACTGTACCGCATGTGTTGGTAGAAGAAGTTGTTAAAACCGATGTTTCTCCGCAAAGGAAATATATAGCCTCGGTAGAAGCAATCAAAAGTGTTGATCTGATACCACAGGTTTCGGGCTATGTTGATCAGGTTTTATTTCAGGAAGGCTCTGTAGTAAAGGCTGGCGATATACTTTTCGTTATTGAACAAGACAGATACATAGCCAATGTAGATTTGAGTAAAGCAGCACTGGATAGTGCCAAGGCAAATCTGGTTAAGACCGAAAGAGATTACAAAAGACAAAAAGCCTTGAGCAGTCAACAATATGCCTCCAAATCCACTCTGGATACGGCAGAAAGTGCATATTTACAGGCTAAAGCTGCAGTTGCACAGGCCGAGGCAAATTTAGAGCTGGCACAAATTGATTTGGAACATACCGAAATCAAAGCTCCGATAACCGGTCTAATCGGTAAGGCTGAAGTTACCGAGGGCAACTATGTAAGCTCCAATACTCAAACTCTGGCGCGTATTATTCAAGCTTCTCCGATAAGAGTCGCTTTTTCGGTCCCCGATAAAGATAACCTGTTTTTCAAAAAATTAGGTTCCAGTGGGTTAAAGACGCGTTTGTTGTTGCCCGATGGAAGTATCCTTAATGACAATATGGTTTCATACTTTGTCAACAATGAAGTAAATAGAAATACGGCAACCATTCCGATTTATTTGGAATACGCCAATCAGGACAGAATGCTGGTTGCCGGCAATTATGTAAATGTAATCTTATCATCGGCTAAAGAAACACCGGCCATAATCATTTCACCGGCGGCCGTAATGCAGGATACCAACGGATCATATGTATTTGTTGTTGATGCCGAAGGTAATGTTAGTGAAAGAAGAGTCCAGTTAGACGGTTTGTTTGAAGATAAGCAAATTGTTTTATCCGGTCTTGAGGGTAACGAAAAGATTATCGTAAGCGGATTGCAAAAAGTAAAAGACGGTTCAAAGGTAAGAGCCAGCTTGGTATCCAATCAGGTAGAGGAGGCTAAATAAGAATGTTTTCAAGGATTTTTATTGAACGTCCTCGCTTTGCGATGGTAATATCCATCGTTTTATCGTTGGCCGGATTGATATCAGTATTTTCGCTTCCGATTGCGTTATATCCGGAAATTACGCCGCCCGAGATTGTTGTTTCGGCGACCTATCCCGGTGCATCGGCAGAAGTTGTTGCTCGTACCATTGGTATTCCATTGGAAGAGCAAGTCAATGGTGTTGAAGACATGATTTATATGTCTTCATCATCAGAAGATTCATCATACCAATTAACCATAACCTTTAAGGTCGGCACCGACCCCGATATGGCACAAGTAAAGGTTCAAAACCGTATTCAACAAGCCACTTCAATGTTGCCGACCGAGGTGCAAAGACAAGGGCTTACCGTACGCAGCCGTTCATCAAATATTTTGGGCTTTGTTTCGGTATTTTCTCCTGACAACAGTTTAAGCAGCTCTGAGTTAGCCGACTATGTGCAAAACAACATGAAGAACAGCTTGGCGCGTGTTGACGGTGTTGGTGAAGTAAATGTTTATTCGGCAAGACTGAGTATGCGTGTATGGCTTGATGCCGACAAGATTGCAGCGCTTAATTTGCCGTTAGAGCAAATAGTTTCGGCGATTGAAGGGCAAAACTATCAACCATCATTAGGTAAAGTCGGTTCTATGCCCGGAGATGGCAAACAGCAAATCGTGTATGCTTTGCAGACTCAAGGTCGTATTAATGAGGTTGAAGACTTCAAAAACATTATTGTTCGTACGGCCGAAGAGGGCGGCTTGGTACAATTAAAAGATATTGCCCGCATAGAAATTGGTGAAGAGAGCTATAAAGCTTCTTCCAAATATAACGGCGTACCCAATGTTGCGATAGCTGTAAACCAGTTAACCGGAGCCAACGCTTTGGACGCCATGACCAATCTTAAAGCTGAACTGGAGAGATTGAAGACCAACTTCCCCGATGGTGTAGATTATTTGATTGGTTATGACTCTACCAAATACATTACGGCGTCAATTGAGGAAGTTGTTTTGACTTTGGTGTTCACCTTTGCTTTGGTTATTTTTGTATGCTATATCTTTTTACAAGATTGGCGTTCGACCTTAGTTCCGAGCTTAACCATTCCGGTATCTTTGTTAGCCACCTTTGCCGTAATGTTGGCATTAGGCTACAGCTTAAATATGTTGACATTATTTGGTCTGGTATTGGCCATTGGTTTGGTGGTAGATGATGCGATTGTTGTGGTTGAGCGCGTTTTGGCTCTGATGGAACAAGAGAATCTGACCCCTAAAGAGGCAACCATTAAAGCCATGAGCGAAGTTTCCGGAGCTATTGTCGCTACGACCTTGGTTTTGTTGGCAATTTTCGTTCCGGTAGGATTTATGGGCGGAATTACCGGTAAAATTTACCAGCAATTTGCAGTTACGATATCGGTTTCGGTATCATTTTCGGCACTCAACGCCTTAACATTATCACCGGCACTTTGTGCGACCATATTGCGTCCGCTAAAACCGGTTGAGCATGGTCCGTTGTTCTGGTTTAACCAGCTTGTAAACAAGAGCAGGGACACATATGGCGGTATCGTTGGTATATTTGGCCGCAAGATAGGTGTTGTTGCGGTTGTATATGGATTGGCATTATTGGTAATTGCCGGCATATTAAACATCAGTCAAACATCATTTATCCCCTCGGAGGACCAAGGTGTGATTATGGGCAATGTTCAACTTCCGGAAGGTGCTTCAAGAGAGCGTACCCAAGCCTTTGTTGATAAAATAGTTCCGCTTATCCAAGAGGAGCCGGGTGTTGACGCGGTAATGGCAATAACCGGTGTTAGTATGATTGGCGGTACCGGAGAAAATGTCGCGATGGTAATTACGGTATTAAAACCGTGGAATGAGCGAAAAGGTGATGAGCTTTATTCAACCAACATTATGAATCGACTTCGCGGCAAACTTGGTGAATATTCAGATGCCGAAGTTCAGTTGTTTGAACCCCCTGCAATTATGGGACTTGGTATGAGCGGCGGTATGGATTTCCGTTTGCAATCAATGGATACCGACAATCCGCAAGAAATAGAAGCGGCATTGATGGCCTTTTTAGGTAAGATGAATGCTCTGCCCGAGATTTCTTATGCATACACGACCTACACGGCGAAAACTCCAAACATCTATGTAGACATAGACAGGGTCAAAGCCGAGGCCATGAAAGTAAGCATAGGCAGCATATTCTCGACTCTGCAGTATTATTTAGGTTCGGCCTACATCAACGATGTAAACTTTGGTACACAGGTTAACAAAGTAATGATACAAGCAGATTGGAAGAACCGCAAAGATATCGATTCGATAAAGAATTTGCATGTTCAAAGCGAAAACGGTGAAATGGTACCCCTAGACAGTGTAATAAGCCTAAGCAAGGTATTATCACCGCGAGTAGTTACTCGTTACAACCAATATCCGTCAGCCTCGATAACTGCGGTACAAAATCCGGCGGTAAGTACCGGTGAAGCGATGGCCGCGGTTGAAGAATTAGCCAAGACGATGCCTGAAGGCTTTGGTTATGAGTGGTCAGGAATCAGCTATCAGGAAAAATCCTCCCAAGGCCAGATTGGCTACTTGATAACTTTAGCAGTGATATTCGGTTATTTGTTCTTGGTTGCCCAATACGAAAGCTGGATTACGCCTCTGCCGGTGTTAACTTCGGTAGCGGTTGCCATGTTGGGGGCCTTGGTCGGATTGTTTATCACCGGTTTACCTCTGAGTATTTATGCTCAATTAGGGTTGATACTGTTGGTAGGTTTGGCCAGTAAGAACGCGATTTTGATTGTCGAATTTGCTAAAGAAGAACACGAGAGAGGTTCAACTTTGGTCAAAGCGGCGATGGTTGGCACCAAAGAAAGGTTCAGAGCGGTATTGATGACGGCATTTACCTTTATTTTGGGTGTGTTCCCGATGATTATAGCCACCGGAGCCGGAGCGGCGAGCCGTGTAGCGATAGGCGTTCCGGTATTTTACGGAATGCTGTTAGGAACGGCTTTGGGCTTGATAGTAATACCGTTATTGTATGTATTATTTGAGAGCTTGTACCAGATGACAGTTGGTAAGCATAAATCGTCGGAATAGCACTAGTGTTAAACGATTAAGCCCGCTTTCAAATTAAAGCGGGCTTAAATTTTGTCTATATTTTAGAAATAATATTGCAAAAGAGAAGAAAATCTATTGCCAAAGCTTGCAAACTTATGCTAATATGTACCAAGATTGCATTTAAAATAAAATACAATTAAAGGGGTACTATGGGCAAAATGTCGAGAATATGGAAGCTGGTTTTAGGTATTTCTGCAGTAATAAGTCTGCATGGCATCGGCTATGCGGCGGTTACCTCATTATCGGACAGTGAATTTGCCGTTCGTGCCACGACCTACGGCCAAACCCCGATTCCGCAACAAAAAGCCCCACAAGCATCGGACGGCCCTTCCGTTGGTTGTAAATCTGCAGTTACGTGCCCTAATAATTATATAAATTCTTACTCGCAATGTGAATTCGCAGGACCTAATTATAATAGTCCAACAGATTGTGCTAAATACGAATGCTGCAGTGGTCAAACCGATATAATGCTTGATCTGTGCCCGGACGACTTCATATACATTGCGAATATCACTAAATTTGAAGAAGCAAAAAAGGTAATTGATGTTGGAGTTGTTGATTTATGTTATGGCAACAATCGTAGCAACGGAAAAGCTGTATTATCTAACAATAATATTTCAATGTGTCTCTATCGAGGATTAATACCAGCCTTCACCGATAAGAGTCTTAGTAGTGATACTTTTACTAAAGCCGATGACTATAATGCAACACTAGGAACTTGTACCAACTCTCGAGATGAAAGTATTAGGTATTATGGATATGTAGATCCATCGGATGAAAAAAACTACAAATCTCTCATTACTTGTCCCGCATCAAATTATAGTGGGCCAAGTACAGATTCGGATATGTGCAACGAAGATGATCCCGCGAATGAGCATGCTGCAATTCCTTGTCAGGTGCAGTGCGGTGAAGATAGCTTAATGTGTTTGGCCTTTACATGTAGTTATGACACTCTGCAAACCTGCGGAGCGTTGGTCGAGGCAAAAGAGAGTGAAGGCTATCACCCTACCGATATAGCAGATGAATATAGTCCACGCACCCCTGTCGCATGTAAACAAGGTTCTAAAATTGGTTATGTCGGCTTCTATTGTAAAGGGTATGATCTTGGAAATAACTCGAGTTGTAAGCCGTTTGAAGGAGGAGGATCTGAAAGTTGCCATTTCAGAGTAAATGCCACCGACGATGAAGATACATATTTCTACAAATGTACAGGCTGTGGTACTGATTATATAACCAAAGAAGAGTCTTGTGCTGACCAAGCTGATTATGAAAATTGCTTACAACAATCTTATTGTAGTTCCAATGAATGTGTATTGGACAAAGATGCCGACGGAAATATTATACAAAAATGTGATGATTGGAGTCGAGAAACCTCCTGTAGCTATTTAATGTCTAAGTACCAGGTGATAGATATGCCTAGTGGAGGTTGTGAAAGTACATATGATTATGAAGATCCGGATGAGTGCGTATATAAAGATTCGAATGGTTTTAACAAATTTAAAGAGGTGTGTACCTATTGTGGTAGCTCGTACTCTTCTTTAGAAGAGGCAACAACCAAATGTACAGAGGTTAATGGTGAGCCTAGGTTATGTTCATATCAAACCGATCCCAATAACAAAGTCTATGCCGGATGTACATGTCCTACCGGTTGGAAAACCAAAAGAGATTTCTGCTCAGCCAATAATAATTTTGGCAAAAGCAGTTCAAGTGATTGTACCTCTTATGTCGAGGGTGTCAAAGCTTGTCAAACTTATCCGGCAGATGAGAATTATAATGAAACTGTTTACGAAAGTTTTGATTGCCAGTCCGATTATAAAACTCAAGCCGAGTGGTGTGCCGCCAATGCCGATAATATTGTCTCCGGATATGATTGTATGACCGACTATGTCGGATACGGTACTGCTTGTACCGTTCTCAAAGCTCAGACCGGTAATGATGCAGACATTAAATATACCAGCTATGTCCTAAAATGTCCGGATGGACAAGAGGTGCAAGAAAAAGAAAGTGATTGCAAAGTAACAGGTGATGACACATCCTCTGTTAATACAATTCAATGTTATCAAGCCTCAACAGATGGAACCTATACAGCAGACGGCCTCAGGTATTTATGCAGATGTCCCTATAACTACGGCACCACTTGTGAAGATTCCACCAAGGAACGCGGTGGCACCGCTTGTACTTATGATACCGACGAAAATGGTCTTCCCATAACCAAATACAAAAATTGTAACTACATTTGTGGCTCAGAATACGCCAAAGAATATTCCGATACCACCAATGATTGTCCCAATGTCGGGGTTTATTCGGCCGGTGTCAGAGGCGGAAACGATAATCCGGAAATGTGCACCAAGACAGGTACCAGAGAGGAAAAATACATCTGTGCTTGTCCACCAAACTTTAAAACCCTCAACGAGTGGTGCAGTGAAAAATTCGGCTTAAATGAAGACGGCAGTATGACCGATGAGTACCGTGAATGTGTTTATAATTATACCGGCTCCGGACCCGCTTGTAGTTATGATATCGGTAAAAGTAAATATGCCGAATATATGCGCTTTTGCCCCTCTGATCGCCCGCTTTATTACAGTGAAGAAGATTGCCAATTTATCGGTGGTGAGCTTGACTATACCTGTAATGACGAAAATGCCAACCAACGCGTGGTTTGTAAATGTCTGAGTACTTATTATAATCCGGCAGCAACTGAAGGCGATGAAGACTTTTGTGATGTCCAAAGTGTTACGGTTGAAGATGCCGACAAAGAAATAAAATCAGATGATTATACCGCGGAGCCCAGTGGTATAACTTGTGATTTGGAAGGCAACGACAATCTCAAATATCGCGACTGTGTTGCCAAATGCGATGGCTTATTGGCTACTGCTGCCAAAGACGGAGCTTACAGGTACCTAAGTTCCGAAGAGTCAACACCTACCTCTACTTTGTGCAAGATGGAGATGGGTAATGGTGCTAAGTTTGGCTTTGAAAGTCAGGCCTATTGCTCGGCCAACAATACCTTAGTTTATCCATGCTATTGTCCGGCATCTTTCGTTGAGTGTTCGGAAGATAATCAACTTCCGGCCGAAAATGCCACTATGTGCCGCTCCGGCGATAAAACTTATTACAGTGCATGCAGCTTTGCCGAATGCTCCGAAGAAAGCTCAACCATAGCCATTGAAGATAATTCTAAAGAATATCAAGAATTAGTTAATACCTATGGTTCCGGAGCCGAAATAAAGAAATGCACTTTAGATGGCGAAGAAAAATGGCAAATAAGTTGTGATAGCTCGACCTACACAAATCCTTGCGATTATCCTTATGAGCAACCGGAGGGGAGTAATTTCTGCAAGTACGGTGATGGTTCGACCCTGATGAAAAACGGCCGTCCGCATTACCTCGACGGTGCTTGCAAAATTCTCAAAGAGTTGAGTGAATGCGGCAAAAATGTTATGATTAATGGCGAAAAAGTTACTTCCATGACCATTGCCTCGGTGGTTAACAGCGAAAATGAATGTGCCGCCAAGCACGGTTCCGGAATATCGGTTCAGCTATGCGAATACGGAGCCGATTCCGGATATAAGAGAGCCTACAACTGTTATTATGACCCGAGCGAGTTTAAATATACCACGGCCAACTGCGGTGTCCGCCATGATTTAACCGGTGAATATGTGATTATAAACGGCCAAAAAACTTGGAAGGAATGTTTGTGTGCCAGTGCCTACAAACATCACAAATACAACTGTGGCGGGCTACTTTCCGGTAACGCTTGCCAGCAAGAGATTACCACAGATTTTATGAGCAGAGATTCTTCGGTTAATGAGGCAGTCAACGAAGGCTATCTCAAGCTTGGGCAGAGCTTGCCGTTATATCCTTATTGCGAGTGCTCGGCCGAATACACCGAAGTTTGTGACGAAGACGGCAGTGGTCGCTATCAAGGTGTAGGCACCGCCTGCAACGGTAAGTATAAATCTTGCCAATGTGTTCCCGATGAATTGCCCGAAAACTGGGCCGACAACTACTATGGCTGCCCCGGCGGCAAAAAGCCTACCGGTGTATGGAAAGACAACGGTTGCGGCAAGAAATACTACCAATGTTCGGTTATAGAATGTACTTGGGAATATACCGAAAAATGCGATGCCCCGCTAATTCCGGTTGGTCAAGCTTGCCAAGACAATCAAGGTAATGTCGGCGGCTATAAGGCTTGTTCTTGTCCGGCAGAGTATAAAGTATGTCCTACCGGTCAGGTCGGTATCGGCGAACCTTGTAATCTCAAAGGCGTATCATATTACAAAGAATGTGAGCCGCAGAGTAATTGTACTTCCTTGGCAACCGAAACTTGCTCCGGACCATTGCAGATTGGTGTAAATCCTTGTACTCGCGACAACACAACCTATTATGAATCCTGCACCTGTGCCAATGGTTATGACCAGGCCTGCGGCGAAGGTGAGGTCGGTGTCGGCAACTACTGTGAACTCAATGGTGTAAAATATTACAAAGAATGCACCAAGCCCGAAACCAACGAATGCACCCCCGGACATGTTACTGCTTGTGATACCAATCAAGAAAGCTATTCGCCCTGCGTATCGACCGATGCTGAGGGCAAACAGATTATCAAATACTTATGTAAATGCCCGAGTAACTGGCAAGCTTGTGATTCCGGCAGTGGAGATAAATGTACGCAAACCAATGCCGACGGCAGTAAGGTGACCTATTGGAGTGAATGTAATGCTTCGGCCGCTAATTGTACCCCATTCCAAGAAGAAACCTACAAGGTTTGTACCTCTGCTCAAATCGGCGAGGGCGGTAGTTGTACTTCCACCACAACCGGCACCGGCGAAGATGGTTCGTCAACCTCTACCAGTGTGGTTAAATATGCTTCTTGCCGCGATACCAACAATTGTTTGACCAATGGCTTCAAATATTCTTGCTCCGGTTATGATCCGGCATATTTAGGTGAATCCTGCATTGATGAAAACGGCAACAAGCTCTACAAATCTTGCCCTTGCCCAAGCAGTTACAAAACCTGTGATACTCAAAATGCCACCAAAGGACAAAAATGTACACCTTTGAATTCGGACGGTAGTTTTGGCACCACGGTTTATTCTACTTGTGAATGTGACCGTACCAAGTATAAATATACCTGTCAGGCTGAAGCAACCGGCAACAAAGGCATTGTTCCGCCCAGCGGTAACGATTATTGCGAAGTGGTCGAGACTTCAACCACTACCACCACCGATCCTGATACCGGCGAAACCTCTACCTCGACCCAAGAAACCAGAACCAAATACTATAAAAGTTGCGAATGTGCTGCAGATTACAAATATTCGTGCTCCGGTGCAGCTTCCGGCGAGGTTCTGCCCTCGGGTTATGAAAATGATTATTGCCAGATAAATTCTTCCAAATTTTACAAAGGTTGCGATTGCTCGTCAACATATTCGGTAACGGCTGCTGATTGTAATGCCGAACCCGGAGCCATGGTCAATGTTAATGAAGGTTCATGTACGGTCAGAGGGGTTGTCACCACATCAGACGGCGGAACTAAAGCCAATGATACCTACTACAAGGGATGTATGTGCAAATCACAGTTTACTCTGACATGTACCGATAATACCAATTATGATCAGACAGGTTTAACTTCTTGTGGGCTTAACGGGACCCCGCTTTATGACAGATGTTTATGCAAACGTGAAGGAACAGTAGTATGCGATCAGGTCAAAGATGGTAATAATGTCGTTACAGGTGTTAATTCGTGCCGTGACCAATATACTAATGTCGATGGTTCACCATATCCTACTGGTGATGAATTCTATACCAGTTGTAGCTGTCCTAATGACTATACCGTATTAGCAACTTCTTGCAATTCTGCCATTTATAATATCCCAACTAAATATTGCCAGCAAGGAGATAGCAGCGATAGATATTATTCGGTTACCGGATGTACCTGTAGGTCAGATTTGTTTGACACCACAAAAACTTCGGCTACTAATAATGCTGAGACTTATTGCGGATCGGCAAGTGTTAACATTAACATTACAGAAAATCAGTTTTGCTTAAATTATCAGACTGGTGACTATCACCCAGCAAAAAATTTGTGTTGTGATGAACCAGTTCCAGCCGGTTATACAAAATTTAGCGAGACTAAATATGGTACGGTTGACAAAATGAAAGCCGAGTTGGGTAGCAGTTTAGATAGTACGGTTAAAAGATTATGCGGACATAAGTATGCGGTCAACTTTTTTCATGATTGCAACGGATATATATATTATCAATGTATTGGAGACCTTGATCCATCCAAGACTTATTACACTCAAGCAGAGTGTCGAACCTTAAGTGCGCGACACAACAACGGGGATAGTACAAAATTAGTAGCAACAGGTAATGTTGGAAATGTTATAGTCAATGGTGGCCTCATATTCTTATATGAAAATTGCTCGTGTCCAGCATCTTATAATCAACAAGAGGATTGTGGAAGTGTACAAAATGGTACTGTCAACCTACTAACAACCGGATTTAAGGGGCCAATGTGTTTTGATTATTCTCATCATAAAAGGACAGAGAGCATTGATAAATCTCGCGAGGGCTATATTACAAGTGATTCAACATCATGCGCCGTTATTAAAGATGATGGCTACAAGTGTGAAAATTTGGACGGTGTCGTTCGCTACGACTGGACAAAATGTAGATGCGATGAAACAGTATACAGCGTTAAAGAGGAAACCAGTCACATAGGTTTATGTGGTTGGTATAAGGAAGCAGATTGTCATTTCAAGTATTGTGTAGGAGTTAATAGTGCAGGAACACTAGAAGTGCGTAGAACTGAACGGTTTGATGGTCAAGGTAGTGGTAATTCAGATGATTGGGATCCTGATAAGGTTTGCAAAAGCGATGACGGTAATACAATCAAATGTATATATTAAGAACAATAAAGTTTTTATTGCGATTGTAACGCACTACACCGCACAACACCGCACAACACAACACTACACTACACTACACTACACACACCTTCCTTTAGCCTTATCTGATTTTATACAGAGGGTTTATAGGTAATCTTTCCCCCGTTCTGGTAGCGGGGGATTTTTTTGTAAGTTATATTATCACAAGATAAACTGCCCGCTGCAACTAAGTTTCAAATATTATTGATTGAAGAAGCACTAAAATATTGCAAGATCGTTCTATCTCATTTACACCAAAGCCCCGAGTGTTTTCGGGGCTTTGGATAAAGCACTAAATAAGTCTTTAGCTGCCATAATATTATCAAGCTCTTTGTGCAGAATTATGACTCCTTACGGCTTCGCTTAAATTAATTTTTTCTGTTTTAGCCCTGTTTTTACCGGAGTTGGCTTTATTGAAGGTCGACATTTTTCCTTCAACCACTTTGCCTAATATTTGCCCGCGTAATGTAGTCTTTTGCCCCGGAGTCAAATCTTTTGAATTTTCAACAAGCATCAAATTCTTTACTCCTTGTTTGGCATATTTAGGCAATAACTTAAATGCATCGTCATTTTCAACCTCTTTTATATCCTTATCCTTAAATTTTTCTGCTGTTTTTGCTACCGTCGAAACAATGGTAACCTTATTGCTGTCGTGAACACTACTTATACCGGCATTGGCTTTTTCATCATTAATCCAGTCTTTAATTTCCGCAGCTCCCTCCATCATCTGAAGTTCTCTAGCTGCGGCAACTTCTCTTAAAAATACCGCCTCTGCCGATTTAGCGCCGAATGTTTCATTGATTTCGGCAAAAGCTATTTTCTCACCTTTTTGGATACCTTCAATCATTTTAATCTTTTTTATTTGTTCTTCTTGCGATGCCGAGTTTGATACTGCGCTAATCATCACCTTTTCCATGCTCATTTTTTCTTCCGTTGTCTTATCTGCACCTGTTTTTTGAGCCTGTGGTGATTGTTCCGCAGTACTTTCCTTGGTCTCGTTACTTTTTACTTGCGCCTCTGATGTCTTAACCTCTGCTTCAGCTTGTTTTGTTTCGGCATTTGCCTGTCTTACCTCAGATTCTGCTCGTTTAACCTCTTGTTCTTGCATCTTTTCTTGTTGTTGGATTTCTTTCCAATGTGCGATCTCTTTTTCTACGGCCTCACGATTGTTTACCACAATATTGTTTTCGGCAAATTTTTGCAGCATAGCTTCTTTGGTCGCTCCGTCAAAACCGCCGTTTAGGTTAACATTGGTAATTCCGTCGGCAACCATTTGTTTTACCAAAATATCAATTTCGTTACCCTCCGGAGAACGTTTTTGCCCATAGGCGTCACGTGCAGAGATAAAATAATCATTACTATCTTTGCTGGCACCGACAACCAAGGTATTGCCATTTTCGGCAGTATAGAAATTCTCACCATCACCTTTGGCGTAACCATCAAGACTAAAGTTAAAGAACCTATCATCATAATTATACTCACTCCCCATTATCGAAGCTCGACCGGCTGGGGCGGTTTCTTTTACTTCTTCGGCTTGGTTCTGATATTGTGCTGCCTCAGCCTCTAAAGTGGTTGCATTTTGTTGTTCTTGATGAATTGTTTCTTGTTGATTATCGCTTTGTTTTTCTTCCGCAGTTTTTTCTTCATTAGCAGATTTTTTAGCGGTTATTTTTTGTTTTATGCTCTCAATTTCATTGTCGGAAAGCCCCTGTGCTTTTAAGAAAGCATCAGCACTTTCAAATCCCAAATCTTTGCACATCTGCTGCAAAACGGCATCTGTCGTAATTATCTCGCGATTGACCAACTCATTTTCCGGTAGCTGACCTCCGTTTAATTTCATGTATGCTTGTAATTTAGGGTCTTTTGCCATGGCCTCGGCATACTGATATTGAATCTTAGCAACTTTGTCATTCAATATTGTATTAAGCTTATCCAAAGGTTTATCTTTGCTGTTAAATTCTCTAGCACCCAATGATTCGAGAGTTGTTTCCTTTAATTTTTCTAACTCTGAGCTGCGTTCGGTGCAGGCTTTACTCATAGCCTCAAGCTGAGCAGCTCTTTTAGCTTGAGCTTCCAGAAGCTTTCTGTCAAAATATTGGTTACCTGAGTTTTCGGCGGTAAATCCAGCAATTTTGTCTTGCAATTTTTTCAAATCACTCTGATTTGCTCTTTTTAATATTCTTTTTTGCAATCGCTCTTCCGAAGCTCTAAAAAACAACTTAAACTTAGCGCCCAGTTTTTTACCAAATTGCTTACTCATCCACTTTGTTGACGCATCTATGTTTTTGAGTTTCATAACCGCTTCAAGTTTTTGAGTGTTTCTTTCGACCGCATTATCATTTCGGTCTGCGAACCAACCTCGTGCTTTATAATATTGTTTTGTAAACCAATTTCCGGCATTTGTTTTTTTCGTACTCCAATATGCCGAAGGATCCATATCGCGTATGGCCTTTTCCAGTTTTAATTTTTGCCCGACCTTCCAAAAAGACAGGCTATCTTTCTTATTTTCTAATGTTTGTTGTAATTGGCTATTGATACTGAAGCCACCGTCAAATCTATATGTTGCCGTTGCAATTTGAGCTTCTTTAATCAAATCGTTAACATCGTCTTTGCCACTGCGTTTTTTATATGAGGAGATTGCATCTGTCAGCTCTTTGGCATCTACCTCGACCATATTTTCGCTTACCGCCATGCCCGTAGTTGCCATGCCGGCTCTGACTTTTCTATCGGAGGCAAAATCTTTCACCGCTCTGTCCGCTAACTGCTTTTGTTCTTGCAAAATACCTTGATCACCGCCTAAAAGCTCCTTTAATTTTTCTTTGTTCTCCGGCGTATTATCAATAACCAACTCACCTTTAAGATACTGATCTAAAAAGAAACTAAAGCTTTTTTGCGAGCTAAACTCTCCGCTCATGAATTCTTTTCCAACATATTCACGGCGGTCTTGATTATTATTTATGGCTTCAAACTCCGGTGAAGTTTCTCTATCCTCAATAGGCATTTTACAATCTCCCTACCAAAAAAAACTGTATACTATTAAAATATCATTAAATGGGTTAATTATCAATTAATATGTCAAAATTTTGTCAAAATTAACAAATTCGTAACACAAAACTGTGTATAAGCTAAAGGGGCGCTTGTAGTTTTAATAAGCTTGCCGTACTTTTATAGAAAAGTGTGGTTCAACTGGGAATTTCTAAATGAAAAGGCTGGGGTTTTTACTTGTTTTAGTAACCTTTCTCGCACCGTGCACGGTATCTTTTGCTACCGAATACGGCGATTTGTACCATGTTGAATGGTGTCCGTGCAATCCCGATGACCGCTACGGGCCGGACGGGGCCGAGGTTTTGGGTACTACGGTGATGTGCCCGTGCGATTCTACTTTTGACGGCTACAAAAAAACTCTTGAAAAAGATTTGCGAGAAGTCGAACGCCAGACCAAAAAAGCCTTTCAAACCGCTAAAAGCTACAAGTACTATGTTGGTGTCGATTATAACAAGTCGCAGTTGAAAAGTGCCGGCGGTGTCACCAATTTTAATGAATTGATATTTTCTCAAGTCAACGGACTTGATGTACCTAATGATTTGCTGCTTGATGATCAGGATAATATCGGAATTGTACTTGGAACCAGACCCCACAAAAATTTTGGTATAGAGGCTTTTTATAATCGTACTTATAACAAAAATACCGTAACTCAAATCGACAATGACACCATCGGTAATGTCGATTATCACATGGTTAACACCTTTGTTAGCAAATATCAGGCCTACGGTATTGATTTAATCGGCTATCTTCCGGTAACTGATTATTTTGACTTTTTGGCTTTTGTTGGTCTTGGTAAGTATGAGTTTGACAATAAAGCCACTTTTGAGAAGAATTATCTTGAAGGTGGCACCGGCTCTCCGGCTGTTGACACTTCGTCTTTTGACTTTAGCGAAAGTCAATGGGCATGGCGTGTCGGTGGTGGCGTACAATTTAATATTGCGCGCGGCGTCGTACTAAGAAGTATGTATCGCTTCATCAAAGTTAATAGCGATGTCGTAAAGTATTTGCAAGAATTTTCAGTGGGAATTCGTTTCTTGTTCTGATGTCAAAGGAAGGAATCTTTAATTTATGAAAAGGTTTTTGGTAATTACAGCATTAATTATGTTTCCCCTAGTATCTCACGCCCAATACTACGGAGATTACTATAATACCGGCTACTATAACACCGGCAATTACAATGGTAGCTATAATACCGGTAATTATGGCAGTACTTCACAGCCGTCGGCCAATTACAACAATTCCGCTACCTCGCAATCTGCAACTACTAATAACTATTTTCCCGGTACTAACTATTATGCTCCACACAAAATTCAGCCTAAAAAACAACGCGAAATTGGTCAAATATCGGTCGGTGCCGATTATGTATTAGGCTATTCGTCCTACAAAACCGTCGATTTTGTAGTTGACGCCGCTCTTACCGATGGTCAAAATTATGTGTCCGATACCAAAGATCTTGATCGCAGTTTTAGTTCTTTGTCGCTGAACATAGGATGGCGTCCGTTGCGATATATCGGTATTGAAGCTTTTTATCAAACTTCACTTGACGATAATAAAGTTACTTATACCGAGAGCTACAGCCATTATCCGGAATTTGCCCGTGGTGAGTATACCACCTCATATAAGGTCTACGGTCTAGATTTGCTGGGTTATGTACCTATCAATGATTATATAGATTTCATTGCCTCAATCGGTGTCGGCAAATATGATGCCGAAGCTAAAGTAAAGGTCACGGCCTATGAGGACACCTCATATAACAACCTGCGATCCTCCAGCAAGACATTTTCTGATTCTAAATGGGCTTGGCGTGTTGGCGGCGGTGCCGAGATTTGGTTAAGTAAACATCTGACCTTTAGAATCATGGGACGTTGGACTAAGATTGATGGTGATTTCATGAAGTATATTACCGAAATTAACTTTGGTGTCAGATATCATTTCTAAAAAATCAGAATAAGCCTTTTTTATTTAAGGCATCTTCAATTCTACGCTTGGCGAGGTTGCAGTACTCCTCATTATTGTCAACGCCGACAAATCTACGATTAAGCATTACTGCGGCAACACCCGTTGAGCCGCTTCCCATAAACGGATCAAAAATTAAATCACCTTCGTGGGTTGAAGCTTCAATAATTCTGGTCAGCAAAGCCAAAGGTTTTTGTGTCGGGTGCTTACCAAATTTCTTTTCATCAGGAGGCGTAGCTGCTATAGCCCACACGGTTCGCATTTGGTGATTTGGCTTTTTAATAAAATCTTTGGGAAAGTTGCCGTTTTTCATCGCCGTATAATTAAAATAGTGTTTAGCCTTTTTGTTCTTTCTGGCCCAAACCAAACTTTCGTGACTGGCGGTAAAATACTTGCAAGAAAGGTTAGGGCTGGCATTAGGCTTAAACCAAATTACATCATTTAAAATATGAAAACCAAGTTGTTGCATGGCATATCCGCAAGGATGAATACTGTGGTATGTTCCGGATACCCAGATGGTGCCGTTAGGCTTTAACAATCTTTGGCATTCAGCTAGCCACTTCTTATGAAATTCAAAATTTGCCTCGACGCCGCGGCAACTATCCCACTTTCCTTTATTTATGGATACCAGTTTACCGTTTTGGCAGCTTGTGCCGACATTTGATATCATATAAGGAGGGTCGGCAAATATCATATCAAAAGACGCATCCGGAGTTTTTTTCATAAACTCAAAACTGTCTTGATGAAATATTTTGTAGTCATTATCCATTTATTGTCCTCCTCTGGTAACAATATGCCTTTACGAAAATTTTTAATCAATCGTAAATTAGTTTTAATCCAACAAAAAACGCCGCTTTTTAAAGAGCGGCGTTTGTACAATATTATAAAATGATTTACTTTACTTCTTCAAGAACAACGGTATTACCGTTTCTATACATTATCTGATTATTGCCGCACGAAGCACCTTCACAAGAAACTTTTTCATACGAAACCTCTGAAGAAGTTTTAGGTTCATATACGGTTCTGGTAGTGGTTTTTTTGTATACGACCTCTACAGGTTCTTTGGTCTCGGTAACTGTAGGTGCACAGTTGTTCTGCGGGCATCCGCAAGAAGCACAACCGCAATTATTTTGAGCCGACACAATCTTAACCGGTGGGCAGCAATTTCTGCAACGATTCGATTCGCGATAACGGAACTCTTGAACCGGAACTACTTGCGGCATTTTTCGATATGTGTATTTATAGCAAGTTCTGCCGTCAAAATAATCGCAATCGGCAGGAGCTTGTGCAACCGTACGATAAGTTCTTACCGGTTCATCATTAGAATCAAAGCAAGCACAGCCCGACAGAGCTGCAGCCGCTAGAATTATTCCCAAAAATTTTTTCATATTAAAACCCCTCTAAAGCATATTGTTTTGTCCAAAAAACTCCAATTTTTATCCAATATATATAATGTTTAGCCTAAAATCAAGCTTTTAAATTTTTGACAAGTTCATGTTATTGCTTCGGTGCCGGAAAATGTAATATTTTTTTTGCAGGTTTTTGGTCTTTTTTCACTTCCGGTTTATAACCACCTTCGGTACATAATAATTTATCCGTATCATAAATTTTGCATTTTACCGGCGTAACACTGTCCTTTTCAACTAAATCACCATCATTATCCCTGGCAAAGACCAAGGTGTTACATCCCAGTTGTCCGCAGTTAAATGGTGCATTCAAAATAAATACAAAATCCTGATTGGGATATTTAGCTACATAAAAATCCTCAAACCTAACCTCTTTCGGTAGTTCATCAGAGGCCGGTCCGAATTCTCCGTCAAAAATATTAAATGTTTCTTCTTTTGTGATGCCCAGCTCATTTAAATTCTCGCTTGCACCACTATAGAATAAATATAGCTCAGCTGCTTTTGCATTAAAAGCAACTCCCAAAAACAGGCTAAACAGCAATGCGGTATATTTCATTTTTTTACTCCGCTGTGGTCAAAAATTAAATACTTTTTAGTAGTTTATAGTTAAATTATTAAAATAATCTTTAACATAATCGAGGAATTACAATGAAATTAAATAAATTGGTAAATACTTCAGCAGATATTGAGATAAAAGGTATAACCAACGATTCCAGAGAGGTTTCGTCAGGTTTTTTGTTTGGAGCGGTTCCTGATACGACATATGTTGCCGATGCTGTTTCCAAAGGTGCGGTTGCAATCATCGTCCCGCAAGATTACGAAGGAGATGCAAAAGGTGTTGAGTTTATCCGTTCCGAAAATCCGTCTTACACCTACGCTCAAGCCGTTGCAAAATACTATGGTAAAACGCCGGAGCATTTGGCAGCCGTAACCGGTACAAACGGTAAGACTTCCATTGCTGATTTTGTGCGGCAGGTTTTGACCATGATGGGGTATAAAGCAGCCAGTATCGGTACATTGGGACTTATTGTCGGTAATGAAGAGCCGATTCCTTCTCCAAATACTACTCCCAATAATGTAGCTTTACACCGCGAGCTTAAAAAAATAGCCGACGATGGAGTTAATTACGCTATTTTGGAAGCTTCAAGCCACGGTCTGCATCAAAATCGCCTTGGCGGGTTAACCTTTGAGGTTGCCGGTTTTACTAATTTGACCCGAGACCATCTGGACTATCACAAAACTTTTGAAAATTATTTGGACGCCAAGTTGATTTTATTTAGGCAAAATTTAAAGCAGGGAGGTACAGCGGTTTTGAATGCCGATATTGATGTCTACGGTAAAATAGCCGCAGTTTGTGAACAAAGAGGGCAAAAGATAATATCCTACGGTGTCGGCGGACAGGATATAAAATTGCTAAACTCCGAAGCATTGCCTCATGGGCAAAGGCTTGATATTGAATATTTCGGGCAGCAAAAAAGCATAGAAATCCCGTTGGTTGGCAAATTTCAAGCTATGAATGTCCTGTGTGCCTTAGGTATATTGGCAGCTTTTACCGGTTTACCGGATGATGTTATAAATTATATTGGTAAAATCAAAGGGGCAAAAGGCCGCTTAGAACTTGTAGGTACAACAGTTAACGGAGCCGGAGTTTATGTCGATTATGCACATACGCCGGATGCTTTGGAAAATGTTTTACAAGCTCTTCGTCCGCACACTCAAGGCAGATTGCATGTTGTTTTTGGTTGCGGCGGCAATCGCGATTCCGGTAAGCGCCCGATAATGGGAAAAATTGCACATGATTTAGCTGATGTCGTTTATGTCACCGATGATAATCCTCGTTTTGAAGAAGCTGAAGATATCAGGAATGAAATCATACCGGCATGCCCCGGAGCATATAATATTGGCGACCGAGCTAAAGCCATTCAGATGGCTATAGATAATCTATTACCAGGAGATGTTTTGGTCGTAGCCGGTAAAGGACACGAAACCGGACAATATATCAAAGGGGAGATAAAGCATTTTAGCGATCATGAAGAAATATTGAAAAACATATAGATATAAAAAAGGCTTGAATCAAAAGTTCAAGCCTTTTTACTTAATCAATGTCGCTGTCTAATATAATAAACTCGTCATCGGCAGCCATATTTAAAACTACTCTGGCTCTCTCATCTAACAAGTCTATGTCTAGGCTATTATCGGAAAGGTGCTGTACTTTTCTTTGCAACCTTTGCAGTTGCTCGGAGTATTGTTTGGCTGTTTTCTGAGCCTGAGCAATTTCTTCTTTCAAGGCAAAATAGCGATAGATGTTTCTCTCGCCGCAAAAACTATGAAATCCAAAATATACCACAATAAAACAACTGATTAATATTAACCAATATTGTCTGAATTTTTTTTGAATATCCAAGCCGAAATCCATAATATCTAAGTGCCTTTTTTAATTTTTATAATCTTTATTTCAAGCAAGACTCGCTCACTTTTTTAATATGCAATAAGTCAAACAGATTAAAGTTAAGAATTAGTTTAACGAAAGTGTTTTTTATAAAAAAAAATCCTGCCGTTTGGACGGCAGGAAAAGTATTTGGTAATCATTTTACCAATCGGATGCAACGCAGTTATTTCCTTGCCACTTCCACGCGACAACTTTGTCGTCGTTTAGCAGAAATACGGTTTTACAAACATATTCTACCTCATATCCCGGAGACCAGAACGGACCGTCAAATTGATATTCATTCAAAAACGGATAATAAATATCATCTTGTCCATAAAGTTCACCGGCAGGTGCATAGGTATAATATTCTGAAGGCACAAACACATCATTAACATTGGTATAAGCCAGCACCATGGTGTTGTCATTAATAATTTTTATCGCCGAAGGGGCACCGAATTTTTTAATTATTTCGGCCTCAGAGGCTCCCATATATTTATTGAGCATATTGTCATAATCTTGAGCGGTGGCACAAGCGGCAATCGCAACAAGGGCACAAAGTGTCATGTTTTTACTAAAAAAATTCATTATCCTATCTCCTTATGAAAAAAATACATAAGTATAGATAAGACTTACTCAAGAAATTTCAATTAGTGATAAGTTCTGATAAGAGAGCTTAAAATGCCTTGAACTTTAACTCTGGTAGCCGGAAATCTTCTGGTTTCGTAGGCCTCGTTTTTGGGAATTAACAAAACATCTGTTCCATCTTTTTTGATTTGCTTAAGTGTTGCCTCCGAGTTATCGACCAAAGCCACGACAATATCTCCGTTTTGTGCGGTATCGGCTTTTTTTATAATAACGGTATCACCGTTAAGAATACCGGCCTCGATCATTGAATCACCTTCTATTTTAAGGGCGTAATATTCGCCGTTTCCGAGCATATCTGCCGGTAGAGAAATTTTATCGGTTTCGTTTGCAATGGCTTCAATAGGAGTTCCGGCGGCAATTTTACCATATAGCGGGATTTCTACATCGTTTGCGGCAACAAGTTTTTCTTTGGCTTTTTCTTCAGCAACAATGCTCGAAGGTTTGAGTTTGGGCAGTTTTAGTACTTCCAAAGCTCGAGCTTTGTGGGGAAGTTTGCGGATAAAACCGCGTTCGACCAAAGCATCTAACAAAGCGTGAATGCCGGATTTTGACTTTAAGCCGAGAGCTTCTTTCATCTCGTCAAAAGACGGACAACATCCGGTTTCTCTTGTTGTTTTATGAATAAACATCAAAAGGCGATACTGTTTAGGTGTCAACATTTTGCATAATCTCCCCTCTGGTTGCTATATACATATGTTCTAATTTAGTTCTTTGAGTATGTCAACGATTTTTAACAAGTATAAAAGATTATATGGATAACAAATATTTATTGAAAAAATTTTTTGAATATGCTTATATCGGAAATAGTTGTTTATAAGAAACTTTTTTAGGAAACAGAAATGACAGTTGAAAGCAATATTCATCGCGAATCAAGACTTAATAAGTTAAAAAATCTTCAGCAAATGGGTTACAACCCGTATCCCTACAGATTTAAGCCTACGGCATATGCTGCCGATTTACAGGAAAAATATAAAGAACTGCCCGCTGGCACCGATACCGAAGACAGAGTTGTCGTTGCAGGCAGAGCCATGGCTGTTCGCAACAACGGAATGTTTATTGACATAAAGGATTATAGCGGCAAGATTCAAGCTTTTTGCCACAAAAATCACTTGTCGGCAGAAGATTTGGAAATTTTGAAAAATCTTGATGTCGGAGATATAGTTGGTGTTGCTGGATATGTTCGTCGTACGCCACGCGGTGAATTATCAATAGCCGCCGAAAAATTTGATATTATATCAAAATCTTTGCAGGCTTTGCCTGAGAAGTTTCATGGTCTGACCGATGTTGAGGCACGGTATCGTCAAAGATATGTTGATTTTATCATGAATGAAGACAGCAAAGAGATATTTAGGAAGAGATGTGCCATCACTTCGGCAGTTCGTCATTACTTTGAACAACACGGATTTTTAGAGGTTGAAACTCCGATGTTACATCCGATTATGGGTGGTGCTAACGCCAAGCCGTTCATCACTCACCACAACAAATTGGATATGGACTTATTCTTGCGTATAGCACCGGAATTATATTTGAAGAAATTAGTTGTCGGTGGTTTTGACAGAGTTTTTGAAATCGGCCGCAACTTCAGGAATGAAGGTATAGATAAAACCCATAATCCGGAATTTACCGGTTTAGAAGCGTATCAAGCCTACGCCGATTATAATGATATGGCCGAGCTAATTCCCGATTTAATGCGGTTTGTAGCCAAAGAAGTTTTAGGTACTACGGTTATACATTTTAGAGGAAACGAGATAGATTTGGCTAAGCCTTTTGCCAAAAAATCAATGATAGATTTGGTTAAAGAATATACCGGAGTTGATTTTATGGAAGCCAATACCCTGGAAGAAGCGCAAGCTATGGCTAAATCCATAGGAGTTGATGCGTCTGACTGCATTTCTTGGGGAAAGGTAATTTCTGAGGTGTTTGACGCCAAGGTAGAAGCTAATTTGATACAGCCGATATTGGTAATGGATATGCCGAGGGATATTTCTCCGTTAGCCAAAACACACCGCAATAATCCGCGTTTGGTCGAGCATTTTGATGCTTATGTCTGCGGAATGGAAATGGGCTGTGCTTATTCGGAATTGTCCAATCCTTTAGAGCAAAGAGAGCGCTTTGAGGCTCAATGCGCTGATAGAGAGAAGGGCGATGACGAGGCTCAAATGCTGGATGAAGACTTTATCAATGCACTGGAAAATGGCTTTCCGCCAAGTGGGGGCATGGGTATGGGAATTGACAGGTTAGCAATTTTGCTCACCGATGCCGAAACCATTCGCGATGTTATAGCCTTCCCGACCATGAGAAGAAAAGACTAGAACTTGCCTAAACTCACACCGACACAATTAAGATATATACTCATCAAGAGCTTGCATTTCTTGGTTGTGTTGGTGTTGGGCCTAATGTTGTTTTTTTATTTTCACTCAGATAAAAAAGGTGTAATCGAACAAGTAAAATCAGCTGAGTCGGATTTGCCTGTTTTACAAGAGATATCATCTTATGAACTATTTTGCGCCAACAATGAAGACATAAATTGTTGGGACATATCAAAGCAGTATAAAGAGAAAAATCAAAAAAAATCACCTGAAGTTATTTTAATGGATACCGGAGAATTGGATGAGAAGCTGCGACAAAAGATATCATTAATCGCCGGTAATGGCTATAATGTAAATTTGAAATTTAACGGTGATATGCATGAACTGTTGGATAAGCTATATGAAGAAGATCTTCCAGACGATGTAATTGATGAAAGCCTAAAGGAAAACCAACCTCATTTGAAAGAGGTTACTTTTATACCTCCGCACAAGCCAGTTTATTGGGGCAAAGAACCTAAGGTAATAATAGTAATTGACGATATGGGTATAAGCAAAAAACGCACGGCCGACATAATAAGCTTACATTATCCGTTGACGGTAGCATTCCTAACTTACGGAAATAAACTGGAGGAGCAAATAGCATCAGCTGAGAAATCAGGTCATGAGATAATGTTGCACACTCCGATGGAAGCAACAAGTAATATAGATGCGGCCCCTGATGTTTTAACCACCAAGATGAGTTTAGATGAACTAGCCGGAAATTTTGAAAAAATGCTGAACAATTTTCCAAAGATACAAGGGATAAACAATCATATGGGCAGCAAGTTAACCGAAGATTTTGAGCGGATGCAAGTAATAATGAAGATATTAAAAAAACGCGGGATGTTTTTTTTAGATTCAAAAACCTCGGCCAAATCACGGGCTGAAGCTGCAGCCGCAGAAGAGGGAATAGCCTATGCGCATCGTCATGTATTTTTAGATAATAATAATGATAAGGACTATGTGCTTGGACAATTAAATAAGGTGGAAAAACTGGCACATAAGAACGGATATGCGATAGCTATAGGACACCCCAAGACAGCGACCTTTGCCGCACTTCAGGAGTGGCTTCCGAGCTTGCCTGATAAGGGGATAGAGCTGATACATTTAAGCGAGGCAATAAAAGTATTGCATCCAAGATTTGATAAAAAATAAAAAATAATGAAAAAAAAGCTTGACCGATAAAAAAAATATCTGTATAAACCACCTTGTCACAGACACTGGTCCCATCGTCTAATGGTTAGGACATCACCCTTTCACGGTGGTAATATGGGTTCGAATCCCGTTGGGATCACCAATTCAAACAGCAGTCATGAAAATGGCTGCTTTTTCTTTTATTTCCAAGGATTATCTTGAGTTCGGATGTTCCATTTTCAAAAATATTCATTTTTCAATTTGTCCGAATTTTTTTAATTATTTTTTGCTGTTTTACAAGTGTTAATTTGTATTATAAAATTTGATAGGATATCCTTCATTTTCACTAATAGGTTCATATTGCTTTAGTAATTCATCAAAAATATTCTCGTCTATAAAAAGTTCACTAGGGTTATTTTTAGTTCGCTCAATAACTCTTTTTCTTGCAATATCCAAACTACATACAGTAACATAAAAAATAACATTTGGTGTAATAGTCTTTGCCCATTTATAATATTCTTCTCGTTGAGCCTTACTCCAGAATCCATAGTCCAAAATCACATTTTGCCCTGTTTCGATAAATTTAACAGCTTCTTGACGGATATAAGAATCAATTTTTTTATATTTTTCTCGAAAATTATCTGGGTTGCGGCCATAGTGCTTTAACATAATTTCATCATGGGTAAACCTAACGGCAGGTAACTCCATTTCTAATTTTTTTGCAAAAGTTGTTTTACCAAAACCGATAAAACCACATATTAGATTTATAGAAGGCTTATTGCTCATTGTTTCTACCTTTTTATTCAGTATATATGAGAAAAAATAAATTAATAGTAAAAGTTCGTAAACCGTGAATTAAACATCACCAATACAAAAAAGGCCTCCATAAAGGAGACCTTTTTTGTATTGGTAATTTAATTGATTCGAACCCATAGAAATGGGTTTGACAAGGACGAGAGGCAGACGGGAGTATGCCGGTGAGGCTTTAGCCGAGCGAGGACGCTTTCGTGCAGAGAGCAAAGCGAACAAGCCAATCCCGTTGGGATCACCAAT
>CALYBC010000012.1 GCA_944393725.1 uncultured Alphaproteobacteria bacterium
TGGTCGAATCAATCGAATCATCACAGAGTATTTTTACGCTTTTGTTAGGGTTTGTGCTTTATAAAATCTTCGGCAACCGCTTCAAAGAAAACTTAACCAGACAAGAAGTTATCAAAAAGCTCATCTCGTTTACTGCCATTATTATCGGTATCTATATGGTATTAAGCAACTAGTTAATTATGTATCTTTATTTGTTGAAACTCATCATCGTTTTAGTCCGATAATTGCTTTAGAGATTCTCAACCACAAATGTACTTTAGGAGCTGACATCAAAATTTTCATCAAATCTATTAGCGGCGAAACCGGCCGGCAAAGAATATCTTATCATTCCGACAATTTTCATAATACTTATTTCCTCTGCTTCGGTGGATTAAAGCCCCTTTGTGATAAAGGGGCTTTGATTTATTTCTTCCATAACTTTTGGATGCAGGCGGTTTGTTTCATAAAGTCTCTAAAACCTATCGCCGGCGAACCCATAACAGCAGCTCCGGGTTCTATATCTCGCATTATACCCGACTGAGCTCCGAGCTGTGCTTGTGAGCCAATATTTATGTGATCGGCAATACCTACCTGTCCGCCGCAAACAACATAATCGCCAAAAGTGCAACTGCCGGCAACTCCTACTTGCGAAACCAGTACGCAACCTCGACCAAGTTTGTCGTTATGGGCAATCTGGACCAAGTTATCTATGCGGCAGCCGTCACCGATGACGGTATCATTAAGAGCGCCGCGGTCAATACAAGTGTTGGCCCCGATTTCAACATCGTTACCGATTATAACTCTACCTAATTGCGGTATTCTTTTGTGTTGGCCTTGTACGGTATTAAAGCCAAAGCCGTCCCAACCAATTCTGGCACCGCCGTAGATGTATACATTGTTGCCCATGATGGTATGCATAATATTGGCATGGCTGCCGATGCGGCAATTATTACCTAACTTACAACCGCTAGAAATTACACAGGCCGGCTCTAGGCGACAATTATCTCCAATTTCAACATTATCACCAATGACTACATAGTCACCAATATAGCAATTATTTCCTATCTTGGCAGAAGGAGATATTACAGCCGTAGCGCAAATTTGTGCCGGAGGCAAAATTTCTTCATACATGGCATACTTCAAAGCAACCGAGGCATCTTTGGGATTATCACAAACCAAAACAACAACTCCCGCCGGCATCAAAGCTGCAAACTCTTTATTGGTTACACAGGCAGTAGTTTTAATCTCTGCTATCTTGTCTTTTTTCTTTTTATCAAAGAAAAAAGATATGGTGCCTTCGCCTTCGCTTAAAATATCGGCAACCTCTTTTACTACAACCTCTGATTTGCTTTCATCTACCAATTCGGCCTGACAAATTTTGCATACTTCAGCCAAAGTAAAAGGCCCGTTATTTTTATAAAATCTGCTGTCAACCATGCGTATTCTCCTTATTATAAACGGCTACCAAAGTTCAAGCGGAATACTTCGGTTTCATCGTAGTCTTCTTTAACAATCGGGAAACCAAAGTCAACATCAATTTGTCCCATCGGTGACAACCACTGGAAGCCAAAACCAACGGCAACACGCGGAGTATCGGAATAATATACATCGTTGTCATTAATTCCATCCGGTTTTCCGAGCATACCGACATCGGTAAATACATGTGCCGAAATTCCTAACTCATCAAGCCCTATCGGGAAGCCTAATTCGGCTCCGGTGTAAACCATCCAGTTACCGCCTAAGGCATCGCCGGTATATTTATCTCTGGCGCCGATACCACCCGGTTCAAAACCTCTCATGGTGTAGCCGCCCAAGAAATAACGGTTTATCAGGCGAACATCTTCATCACCATAGCCTGATATACTACCGGCGTTAGCAAATAATTTGACGGTATAATAATCGGCTAAAGTTTTGAACCAATAGGCTTTACCATCAAACTTGATGTATTTTTCATCTCCGCCCAAACCGGCAAAATCCGTTCCGAAAGACAAATAGTAACCATCACGCGGGAATAAAATACTATCTCTCTTATCGTAAGAGATGGTCGTTCCGACGGAGGAGTTAGTATATTTGCCTTTTTCTGATTTTATATATTTAGATGCATATTCACCGACATCAGTAATCTCATCACTTTTTAAGGTATAGTGCATCTGCTGGGCCAGGTCATCGGTATAGTTCCAGCCGGTACGCAAACGACCACCCGTTGTCTTGGTATCATAAGAGCTTTCATCTTGGTAGTCTTGCTTAGAATGGAACAAATCAAATCCGGCTCTTAGTCTGCGATTTAGGAAATATGGCTCGGTAAAGCTTAAATCAACATCTTGCGATTTTTGTGAAACACCGACATCAAAACCTACTCTCTGCCCCAAACCTCTAAAGTTGTTTTCGGTAACTCCGGCTCTAACCAAGGCACCGTTAACGGTCGAAAATCCGACACCGACATTGAAATAGCCGGTTGATTTTTCTTTTACATCTATATCCAAGTCAGCTCGATTTCCGTCTTTGGCAGTTGTATTCATATCAACCTTTTCAAAGTAATCGAGGCCTTCGACATTGCGACGCGAATCTTTTATCTTCGAAACATTGAACGCATCTCCCTCACCTATACGCAACTCTCTGCGGATAACTTTATCGTGGGTACGCGAATTTCCTCTGATATTAATGCGGTCAATAAAGAATCTCTCCCCCTCTTTAATGTGGAAGGTAACATCGGCAACACCGGTGGTGGTATCTTTAGAAATTATCGGCTCAACATCCACAAAAGCAAAACCCTTTTTACCCAACTCCTCGGTTAGTGATGTCACTGTGGCATCAATATCTGAGGAATCGTATCTATCGCCTTCGGAAACTTCTACAAATTGTTCATAATCCTCAGCCTTAACATCGGTGATATCAGATACAACCTGAACAGTACCGATATTGTATTTCTTTCCTTCGTCAATAACAAAAGTTACGGTAAAAGATTCTTTATTAGGACTCAACTCGCCAACCGCAGAAACCACTCTGAAATCGGCGTAACCTTTTTTCAAATAAAATCGGCGTAGTAACTCTTTGTCATAATTAATTTTTTCGGAATCATAATTTTCGGAAGATGAGAAGATACGATACCAGCGGCTCTCTTTACTCATAATTACTTCTTGCAATTCTTTGCCGGTATACTTTTCATTGCCGATGAAATTAATCTTGTCGATAACGGCCAGCGGCCCTTCATTTATGTTGAAAATTAAATCAACACGATTTTGATCTCGGCGGATGATTTCCGGATTTACAACCGTGGCATAACGGCCGCTGCGACGATATACTTCCAATATACGACGAACATCATCTTGCACTTTGGCACGGGAATATGTAGAACGGGGAGCCAGGTTTATCTCGCTTGAAAGCATATCATCATCAAGCTTGTCATTGCCGTCAAACAGTACTTGTGAAATAATCGGATTTTCGGTAACTTTAATGGTTAAAGTTCCGCTCGGAGAAACATTCATTGACACATCTTCGAACAGACCGGTCGCATAGAGCTGTTTTAATGCTTCATTTAACTGAGCGTCATCGGTGGTTTGCCCTTTTTTGATATTAACATAAGATATTACCGTTTCCGGCTCAACCCTTTCCAAGCCACTGACCTTGATGTCATTGACCTTGGTGGCTGCCATCAAGCTGGTTGAAGCTAACAAAGAAAACGCAAAACTTCCCAAAAATACTCTTTTCATATTCTAAATCCCCGTATCTGTTTTTTAAGAAAACCAACGATTAAACAATCTGGCAAAATCATTATATGTCGCTAGCAGCATTAAGCTTATCAGCAGAAAAAAGCCAAACTTAAATACATATTCTTTGACCTTTTCATTTATCTCGCGCCGCGAAATTATTTCTATTAGATATATCACAATATGCCCGCCGTCAAGAAGGGGGATCGGAAACAAGTTAATTAATCCCAAGTTTATTGACAACAATGACATAAATATCAAAAAATCCAACCATGAATTGGTTTTAGATATATCACCGCTCATCTCGGCGATACGGACAATGCCGCCTAGTTCATCAGTACCGCGGGCACCGGTTATCATTTGGCCGACGCCGCGTAAAGTAACAACGGTGATTTGCCAACTCATCGCTCCTGCCTCAACAAGGGCTTGCGGCAAGGTTAATTTTACCGGGCTAAACTCGACAGAAGTCACCGATGATACTCCCAGCATCGGTTTTTGATTCTGATTGGCTTCAACACTGAGCGGTATCACTTCCAATTTTACCGTCAAATGCTTTTCTTTACCGTCGCGCATAATGGTCAAATCGACAACTCCGGTCGTGCTCATCTCAATTTCTTGGCGAAACTCTTGGAATGTGTTGACCTTTACTCCATCTACCGTCAAAATTTTGTCTTTGGGCAGAATGCCGGCTTTTTCTGCCGCACTGCCCTTTATAACCTCACCGACAACCGGCGGAAAATCCATCTTGCCGTATGCAAAAAATATACCGGCAAAAACCAAAATCGCAAAAATGTAATTAAAGGCAGGTCCACCGATTACAATGGCTAATTTCTTAAACGGATTTTGAAAAGCAAAGGCATACTTTTTATCTTCAGCACTTAGTGATGAAGCACTGTTTCCGGCCGATGCCTCATCGTCATCACCCAAAAATTTGCAATATCCGCCCAAAGGAACTGCAGATATCTTCCATATTGTGCCGGAAGAATCTTTTATTCCCCATAGCTGTTTACCAAATCCTATAGAAAATTCGGCGACCTTTACTCCGCAAATTTTGGCTATGATGTAGTGCCCAAACTCATGCACAAAAACCAATATTCCCAATAATACAATGAAAGGTATTACATAATAAGCAGCATTAATAAGCCAATCCATTGGAAGCTCCTATTCTACAAAATAAACTAGATTACGCAACAACATCACCGCAAACGGAGCTGCAAAAATCAAACCGTCAATGCGATCAAAAATACCGCCGTGTCCGGGAATCATGTTGCTGGAATCTTTCAATCCGAGATGTCTTTTGATTGCAGATTCAATCAAATCGCCAATTTGGGCAATTACCGCCAAAAAGGCTGACATATAGACATAAAATTTGGCGTTGCTCCAAGTACCGGCGTCAAAAAACCAACATACTCCATAGCTGACAAACATAGCTAAAATCATACCACCAAACAGACCGGCCCAAGTTTTGTTGGGAGAAATTTTGGGTGCCAATTTAGGACCTTTGAGTAAACTGCCGAATATATAGCCACCGATATCGACACCCCAAACCATAAACAAAAACCACAAAACCATTTGAGCACCGTAAAGAGTATAGATTTCAACTATCGCCCAGAATCCGATGCTGATGTACGGTACACCCAAAAGCAACAATTTACGATGTTCTTCGCCTTTGCTTTTGGCCCAAACCAGCAAAAGAGCCAATACACCGCTGATGATATATGCTTCTACTGAGCCTAAAATTGTGGCGGTGGCAGCAACAAAAAGATAAGTCGTTGCATAGAAGGCAGACTTTTTGTTTGGTACCATCGTTGCCCATTCCCACGACAATAATGCAGAACCAAAAAGTGCCAAAATATACACAGAAGTGTAGCTATACATCACCATATATACAACTACCGGCACCATTATAACGGTTGTCAACAATCTGATAAAAAACGATTTTAGCTTAGAGTTTTCCATATCGTCTCTCCCTTGTATTAAAGTCATCCATAATCTCTTTTAGTTCTTTAGGCGAAAAATCCGGCCATAAAGTTTTGGTAAAATAAAATTCACTGTAAGCTATCTGCCACAGCAAATAGTTACTTATTCTCTGCTCACCGCTGGTTCTTATTACCAAATCGGGATCCGGGATACCGGAGGTGTAAAGATTTGAGGCAAAGCTTTGTTCATTAATATCGGAAAGTCGCATTTTTCCCGACGCAACATCCGCGGCAACATTTTTGGCGGCATGAACAATCTCGGCTCTGGAACCATAACTCAGGGCTATGCACAAAGTAAACTTTTCGTTGGATGCCGTTTCTTTCTCAATTTTATTCATCTGTTCGACAATGTCGGAAGCCAGCATTTCTCTTTCTCCGATAAAACGAATGCGGGCACCGCGCTCCTTAACTTCTTTAAGCTCGGAACTTAAATATTGGCGTAAAAGATTCATGAGGTAATCGACCTCAGCCTTATCTCTATGCCAATTTTCAGTCGAAAAAGCGTAGAAAGTCAAACAAGGTATTTCCATATCGGCAGCAGCTTTTACAATTTCTTGCAAAACCTCCGCTCCCTTTTTATGTCCGGCCGAACGAGGCAGGCCTCTTTTAGCTGCCCAGCGACCATTGCCGTCCATTATGAAAGCTATGTGTTTAAGCTTATCAGACACCTAATAAATCCTTATACTTGGAGAATGTCTTTTTCTTTTTGGGCCAACAATTCATCAATTTTCTTGGTGGCGTCGTCGGTCAACTTCTGCACTTCATTTTCGTATTTTTTTTCATCATCTTCGGAAATGAGATTGTCTTTTTTCAACTTTTTGACATCGTCAAGAGCATCTCGGCGAATATTGCGAACCGCAACTTTTGAAGCTTCGGCATATTTGCCAGCAACTTTTGATAATTCACGGCGTCTTTCTTCCGACAACGGAGGAATCGGAATTCTGATTAATTGACCGTCTGATGAGGGGTTTAACCCTAAATCTGACTCCATAATTGCTTTTTCAACAGCCTTGGCCAGACCTCTGTCCCAAACACTGACAGATAAAGTTCTGGCATCCGGTACCGAAATTGTACCAACCTGTGATAGCGGTGTCATTGAACCGTAAGCCTCGACCATAATACCGTCTAAAAGACTGATATGAGCTCTGCCGGCACGTAGAGAGCCAAAGTCTGCCTTCAATGTTTCAATGGTTTTTTCCATTCTGCTTTTTGTATCTTCTTTGATTAAAGAAAAATCTGACATATTTTACCTCGTTAGTTTTTTATGATTGTAAATGTTCCTTTGCCCTGAATAACCTTTTCCATAGACTTGTCTTCTTGTTGGCAAAAAACCAATATCGGCATATTGTTTTCTTTGGCCAATGAAACTGCAGTTAAATCCATAACCCCAAGTTGTCTTTGAATAACCTCATCATAAGAAATTTCTTTTATTCGTTTGGCGTTTTTATCTTTTTTAGGATCAGCAGTATAAACACCGTCAACCTGTGTTGCCTTTAAAACAGCCTCGCACTGCATTTCGGAAGCGCGCAACACTGCTCCGGTATCGGTGGTAAAATAGGGATTACCGGTGCCGCCGGCAAAAATTATCACCCGTTTTTTCTCCAAGTGACGCAACGCCTTGCGGTACATATAGTTCTCACAAACTTGCGGCACACCCAAACCCGATAAAACCCTAACCTCAACGCCTTGGTTTTCCAAAGCATTTTGCAAGCACAACGCATTCATTAAAGTGGCGAGCATTCCAACCTGATCGGCAACGGTACGGTTCATTCCTTTTGCAGCTTCTTTGGCTCCGCGAAAAATGTTACCGCCCCCGACAACAATACACACATCAACTCCTGATTTATGTATTGATTTGATTTGACCGGCCAAACTATGTAAAACCTCAGGCGACATACCAAAGCTTTTGTCGCCCATCAGGCCTTCGCCGGAAAGCTTAAACAGAACTCTTTTGTATAAAGGCTTCATTTTTAATGTACCCTGAATTTGATTTGTTTTAGTATTAACAAAAAGAATCGTTTTGTCATTAAAATTCTTTAATCCCTTAACAGATATTGTAAAAAAGTTGCAAAATAGTGAATCTCTATTTGCTTTATTTGCTTTGTGAAAAAACAAATTCATTATTGCCAAATAAAAAGTTTCGGAATAATAGATATATAGCTCGTAAATAAATGGGAGATTTCAGATGTCTTTGGGGTATGAACTTTCTTTATGGGGAATCGGCGGATATTTGCTGGGTTCTATTCCGTTTGGTTTGGTTTTGTGCTTTTTGGCCGGATACGGTGATATAAGAAAAATCGGGTCAGGCAATATCGGTGCAACCAATGTTTTGCGTACCGGAAATAAATGGCTTGCCCTGTTAACGGTTATTCTTGATGCTTCTAAGGCCGGTATAGCTGCTTGGTTGGCATATAAATTTGTTAAACCGGAAGCCGTTATTGTGTGGGGGTTGGCAACATATCTTAATGTGTTGGCTTCGCTCATTGCCGGTTCAATGGCAATCATCGGACATAATTTTCCGGTGTGGCTGAAATTTAGAGGCGGAAAAGGTGTTGCTTCGGCATTTGGGTTTATACTCGTTACTCAACCGATTATTGCTGTTATTGCTCTTGCAATTTGGCTTTTGATGGCGTTTACTTTTAAATATTCTTCACTTGCGGCTATAGTTGCCGCTTTGGCAATTCCATTTCTTACTTTCTTTTATGCACAGCCTATATATACCGTCTTTTATACTGCTCTGGTGGTTTTGGTTTTGATAAGGCATCATGCAAACTTTGCCAGACTTTTTAGAGGGCAAGAAAGTAAAATAACATTTAAAAAGAAGGATACGAAGTAAATTGTCAAGAATAGAGGAATTAACAACTTGTTTGAGGCTGATTAACGCTCAAAATGTCGGACCGGTTTCTTTTTATCGCATGGTAAATAAGTTTGGCTCTCCCGAAGCGGCAGTAGCCATGATAGAAAGAACCGAAAAATATCGCCCTTGGAGTTTGAGCCGAGCTAAAGAAGAGATAGAAATGGCTAAAAAGCTTAAAGTCAATATACTGACTTATAACGATGACGAATATCCTTTTATGCTCAAGCAGATAGACAACCCGCCTCCGGTTATATATATCAAAGGTAATCTTGATGCTTTAAATTACGAAAAATCAATAGCTATGGTCGGGGCTCGTGCCGCTTCGGCTAACGGAAGGAGAACTGCCGCCAAACTCGCTTTCGATTTAACGGAAAACGGGGTGTGTGTTATTTCGGGAATGGCCAGAGGCATTGATGCATCCGCACATATGGGAGCGATGATGGCTAAAGAGGGAACCGGAAGCACCGTCGCCGTTTTGGGAACGGGAATTGATGTTATTTATCCAGCCGAAAATCGTAATCTTTATAAAAATATTATCGTTAACGGTTGTGTCATTTCTGAATTTCCGATCGGGACTAAGGTTTCAACACAGAATTTTCCGCGGAGGAATCGAACTATTGCGGCCTTAAGCGGCGGTGTGTTGGTCGTTGAAGCCGGATTACAGTCAGGATCTTTGATTACGGCAAATTGGGCTGCAAAATTGCATAAGGGAATATTTGCAGTGCCGGGGACTCCGGGTGAAGCTCGGGCTAAGGGTGTTAATTATTTGATAAAATCCGGAGCCAAGTTGGTTGAGGATGTACAAGATGTTGTATCTTTTCTTGATAAGAATAAACACTGGTTTGAGCCCTACAGAAAACAACCGGCACAAAAAGTTCTTGTCTTTGAAAATAAAAATGATAACTTGACCAAGCAAAAATTTGAATCGGTAGACCTCCTTAGTCTGATAAGTGTTGACGGCACGGATATTGACGAGTTGGTTCGTCTTTCGGAAAGACCTACAACCACCGTAATTGCTCAGATACTGGAATTAGAGATGTTGGGATTGGTTGAAAGAATAGCAGGCAACAAAGTTGCGTTGATTAAATAATTTGGGTGTAAAAAAATGAAATTAGTTGTCGTAGAATCTCCGGCTAAAGCCAAAACCATTAATAAATATTTGGGCAAAGATTATAAAGTCTTGGCAAGCTTTGGACATATTCGCGACTTACCCAGCAAGGACGGCTCGGTTAATCCCAATGAGGATTTTAAAATGACTTGGGAATTAAGTACCGGCGGAAAAAAACATTTGGCCGAAATTATAAAGGCTCTGAAAGATGCCGATACGCTTATTCTCGCATCCGACCCGGATAGAGAGGGAGAAGCAATTGCATGGCACTTGTTGGAAGAATTGAAAAGCAAAAAAGCTCTCAAAGGCAAAAAAATTGAACGCGTGGTCTTTCATGAAATTACTAAAAATGCCGTTACCGAAGCAATTAAAAATCCCAGAGAAATTGATGACAATCTGGTGTCTGCTTATATGGCAAGACGCGCTCTCGACTATTTGGTAGGATTTACTTTGTCACCGGTTTTGTGGCGTAAACTCCCCGGTTCGCGTTCGGCCGGAAGAGTGCAGTCGGTTGCTTTGCGACTGATTTGCGACCGCGAAAATGAAATTGAAAAGTTTAAGGCCGAAGAATATTGGACCATTGATGCCGAGCTGTTTACTGCCAAAAAAGCTTTAATTAAATCGCGTTTGATTGAGCTCGACGGTAAAAAGCTGGAAAAGTTTGACATTAATACCGAAGCAAAAGCTCTGGCGGCAAAGGCTAAAATCGAAGCACAAAATTTTGCCGTAGCCAATATCGAACGCAAAAAAGCGAATCGTTATCCGGCTCCGCCTTTTACTACCTCGACTTTGCAACAAGAGGCTGCACGCAAGCTCAGATTTTCGGCAAAGAAAACCATGCAGATCGCACAAAAGTTATATGAGGACGGTTTTATCACCTATATGCGTACCGATGCCGTAAATTTATCGGTCGAAGCAATCAAAGCTTGTCGAGATGCTATTGTTAAATATTTCGGCGAAAGTTATTTACCCAAACAACCTAAAGAATATAAAACCAAATCAAAAAATGCTCAAGAAGCTCACGAAGCCATCAGACCTTCTGATGTGATGAATACTCCCAAAAAGATGGAAGTAAAACTTTCTGCAGACGAGCATAAACTTTATGAGCTGATTTGGAAAAGAACCGTTGCCTGCCAGATGAATCCGGCAATTCTGGATAAGGTTGTGATTGACAGCGTTTCGGAAGATAAACAAATTTTGTTGCGTGCAAATGGTCAGGTTATTGAGTTTGACGGTTTCTTGAAATTGTACCAAGAGTCAAAAGATGATAGTGATGACGATGACGAAAATCGTATTTTACCAAATGTAGAACAAGGTGAAAAACTGGATAAAGGTGAAATCACCGCCGAGCAACATTTTACCGCTCCGCCGCCGAGATTTACCGAAGCCAGTTTGGTTAAAAAACTTGAAGAACTCGGAATCGGTCGTCCTTCTACTTATGCCACAATTATCGCCGTATTACAGGAACGCAAATATGTCAGAGTTGAAAAGCTGAGGTTTATCCCTGAAGACAGAGGCCGGATTGTTACGGTATTTTTGGAAAATTTCTTTAAGAAGTATGTGGAGTATGATTTCACTGCGCAGATGGAAGAGTTTTTGGACGATGTTTCGGCCGGAGAAATGCAGTGGAAAAAACTTCTGGAAGGTTTTTGGGTCAAGTTTATTAAAAATGTTGATGCCGTTAAGCCTTTGCAAGTTTCGGAAGTAATTGAAAAAATCGATGAAGTTTTATCTCATCACCTGTTTCCTCCGCGTGAGGACGGCTCTGACCCGAGAGTTTGTCCGGAATGCAAAACCGGAAGGTTGAGTATTAAATTAGGAAAATTCGGAGCCTTTATCGGTTGCTCTAACTATCCGGAGTGTAAATATACCAAACCGCTGGTGGATACTGCTGATGAAGAAGCTGCTGACAATGCCAAGACTAAAGATACAGCCGATAAGATTTTGGGAGAATTAAACGGGCTCAATATTTACCTGAAAAAAGGGCCTTACGGATTTTATGTTCAAATGGGCGAGGATCAGACTGCAACAACCGAAAAGCCCAAACGCGCGGCTTTGCCCAGAAATGTTTCGGCAGAAGAAGTTACTTTGGAACAAGCTCAGAGATTGCTCAGTATGCCCTATGATTTAGGCGAAGGAATCGAGCTTAACTCAGGAAAATTCGGACCTTATATCAAATCAGGAAACAAGTCCGTTTCTTTGCGGGGTAATGATACTATTTTTAACATTACCTTAGAAAGAGCTAAGGAACTTTTGGCCGGTGCTAAAGAAAAGCCAACCGGCAAAGCTTTGGGAATGCACCCGACCAAAAAGCAAGAAATTGTATTATTGATGGGAAGGTACGGGCCTTATTTAAAGTGCGGCAAAGCCAACTATGCAATTCCTAAGGATGTTTCCGGTCATGAACCGACTTTAGATGAGGCAATTAAGATAATTGATGCAAAGAAATAAATCATCAAGAAAAGGAGCTTGAACCAAGCTCCTTTTTTTTGGAAGGTGATGAAAATATTCTTTGACTTTTGAGCGTTTTGATTTTAGGCTAAAGCCGAGTGTAGAAGAAAAAATTTTTCTTACACTTAAGGGCGTCGAAAACCCTTTTTGTACCATTAGTCGCGGCATTGCGACTTAAAATAATGTGCCGATTTCTGCCTTAGGGCGGATGTCGGCGAATAAGGCTCCGGCCAAATAAGCCGAGCCGTCCTGATGGTACACGGTTTTCGAACATCCGCCCGCCTTTAAAAGCGGGTTTTTTTATGGACCAAATAAAATTTTAAGGGATAAAAAAGATGAAGAAAACGGTGATACTTTCTTGTTTGATGCTTACTGCTTGCGGTACAATTTTCAGCGGAACAGGACAAGAAATTAATTTTGACAGCAACGAAAAAGGAGTAGAAGTTTTTATTGACGGAGTGAGAGCTTGTTCAACGCCTTGCACCTACGAGGTTGACCGCAGTATAAGTGATTTGGATATTGTGGCTAAGAAAAAAGGATTTAGAAATCAGCAAATTACTTTGCGCTCAAACTTTAATAAAATGGCGGTTTTGAACCTTACATTTTTAACCAGCTGGACTACCGATTTGGCTTTTGGCGGAGTGTGGGAATACAAACGCAACAATGTCTATATTGATATGGAAAAACTTTCAAGACAAAATGCCTCTTTAGATAACGGCCTTGCGCCTAAAATCAGACGTTTTGCCTTGTTTGGCTTTGATGAGATGAAAATGGAGGCGGCAAAAAACACCGGCGGCGAGTATATCAGCTCTTTGGCGGCAATAACTAAAAAAGATGATGCCGAACTGATTGCCCTTATTAACCAAACCTCAAATGAGGTTGAGCTCGCTCATAAATTGACCGGAATTGAATAGATAATAAAAAATGCGGTGTATTTTTGCACCGCATTTTTTATGTAATCGACTAAACGACCGCCGCTTTTTCATATTCTTGGGTTAAGGATTTGAGTAACTCGACAAGTTCTTCATCACCAATCTCAGACCTCAAATCTTCAAAAAGCTCAACGGCCTCTTTTTCAAAGTTATCAGGATAAGGAATTTCCTTAACATGCTTAATCTCTACGGTATAGGCGTTCATAATCTCGTGATTGGGACCGCGTCTTTCCAAAACAAGAATATCATTTAAACTGTTTAGTTTTTCTCTGATTCCGGGGAATATATTGGTTAACAAAAACGCCTTTTTGTTGTTGCGTACCAAAACGGCACAATTTCTGCCATCGTAGCTTAGCTCGGCACTGGTTATCATTCCCTCATCAATATCTATGGCAATGGCTATATCATCACCGTCAATCAAAAATTCAAAATCTTCTACCAAAACCTTTTCGATGGACATTTTTCTTTCCTTTGAGTAATACTGCGATATATTATCAGTTATCACTATCTGTTTAATTTTTTGTTAATCATACAAAAAAATACTGCCCTGACTAAGGGCAGTAATTTTGCTTGTTATTAATTTGCCGGAATGATACGCGACTGTTTTCCGTATAATAAATAACATTTTTGTCCCGGTTGCATATAAACATCGGTACCCTGAGTGATGGTACGCATGGTGCCGTTATCAAGTTTTACAATATATTCAACACCATCTTGTGATGTCAACCCCTCTTGCGCCATATTTCCGGCAATTCCACCCAAGGCTGCTCCGCCTAAAGCTCCCAACACACTGCCTCGTCCATGACCAATCGTAGAGCCCGCAACACCACCGCCAATAGTGCCTATTACCGCACCGGTAGAGCTGTCCGCTGAGGAAACATTAACCTGACGAACACTTACGACCGTGCAGGGTTGAACTTGCCCGACCGTGCCGGCCTGAGATGTTTCATAATGGTTAGAATTGATATTGGCAGCACAGGCAGCCAAAACGGCAGATGCCGAAATTATACTTAAAAGTTTTTTCATAGTATTTTCCTTGTCAAAAAAATCAGCTGCCATTAATTTAATCTGTAGAATAATGTTTGTCAATGCTGGACATTGAAAGAAAAATGTAATAAATTAGCAAAAGTTTTTTTATGATAAATTGTTTTAAGGACACTAAGTGATGTTGAAAAGAACCAAAATTGCCGAATTATTAAAATCGGAAAAACCGATTGAACAAGTATTGATTAAAGGTTGGGTTAAGACAAGACGCGATGCTAAAGATTTTTCTTTCATCGAAATTAACGATGGGTCTTGTCTCAAAAATATGCAGGTTATCGCTCATAACAGCCTTGGCAATTATGAGGAAGTTAAAAAGCTGACTACCGGTTCTTCTCTGGCCGTTAAAGGTGAGATGGTTTTATCTCAGGGCGGAAACCAAAAGTTTGAAATAGTCGCCGTTGCCGTTGAAATATATTCAATCGCGCCGGAAGATTATCCTTTACAAAAGAAAAAACATACCGATGAATACTTGCGTACAATAGCTCATTTACGCCCGCGTTCAAATAAATACGGCGCCGCTTTCAGAGTTCGCTCCGAGCTTTCTTATGCTATTCATAAGTTCTTTAATGAACGAGGATTCCGTTATGTACATACCCCGATTATTACCGGATCAGACTGCGAAGGAGCCGGTGAGATGTTTCAGGTAACAACATTGGATATTAACAATCCTCCCCGTACTCCGGACGGCAAAGTAGATTACTCACAAGACTTTTTCGGAAAAGAAGCTCGTTTGACTGTTTCGGGACAGCTTAACGGAGAGATGTATGCTTGTGCTTTGGGTGATATTTATACCTTTGGCCCAACTTTTAGAGCCGAAAACTCCAACACTACCCGTCATGCAGCCGAATTTTGGATGATTGAGCCGGAAATGGCTTTCGCCGATATTCATGATGATATGGATCTGGCCGAAGATATGGTCAAATACTGCATCAGATATGTAATGAATACCTGTGCCGAAGATTTGGAATTGTTTAATAAGTTTGTTGAGCCCGGACTGTTGGACAAGCTAAATAATATTTTGGAAAATGACTTTGCCAGAATAACCTACAGCGAAGCTATTGAAATTATGAAAGCTTCCGGTCATCAGTTTGAATATAAACCGGAATTTGGTATTGATATGCAGACCGAACATGAACGTTATCTGGCCGAAGTGCATTTCAAAAGACCGGTTATTGTTCGTGATTATCCAAAAGAAATTAAAGCCTTTTATATGCGGCTTAATGATGATAACCGTACCGTTGCCGCCATGGATGTTCTGGTGCCCGGAATCGGCGAACTTATCGGCGGCTCCCAACGCGAAGAAAGGCTCGATGTTTTAAACAAAAAAATCGAAGAAATGGGCATGACCGAGGCAGACTACGAGTGGTATTTGGATTCCAGACGATATGGGTCGGTGCCGCATGCAGGTTTCGGACTTGGGTTTGAGAGAATGATGATGTTGATTACCGGAATCGGCAATATCAGAGATGTCATTCCCTTCCCCAGAACTCCAAAATCCATCGCTTTTTAGGATGATCATGGAAAAAATAAAGGAAATATTATATCTGACTATGGCAGGAGTGTTTGCGGTTGCAACATATTGCGGTGCCGAGGAAATAGAAACTAATGCTTTCGGTTATCCGTTAAATAAACCGATTATGGTAATTGATAACACGGCTGATGCTCCTGCTAAAAATTTATCGCAAAATACCTTGCCGGAATGTAGTGATTCCCGTTTGGTCGATGCCATAAGGCAGAATATTACTCCGGTAGTAACTCAAAGCAACCCCAATATCATCGAAGAAAGAAACACTGCTTTGTTGCTCAAAAATGTGGCAAACTTTAAGGAGGTGGCAGCTACCGAGTTATCACCGCAAAAATATCGGGCAGCCGCAGCCAGAGTTGTTGAACTTAAAATAAACAAACACTTGACCAATGACGAAATCAGAGTTTGTCTGAGCCAAAGTTCCGAAATCAAAGATGATATTTATGCGGTTATATATCGTCAGCAAGAAGGGGTCTTGGTTACGGTATTAACTAACAGTAAGAAATTGTCGGACTTTGTTTTTAGCAACAAATGATATTGCATTTTTTGTTTTTTTAGGTTATTATTCCGCCTTGCTTGTGAGAGTTTGCTAATTTTGTTTTATGCGGAGAATCGATAGTATATGAGTGACAATCACCAACTGGTTGTAAGAAAAAGTAACTTACCTGCCGTCATTAACGACAATTCGCTTGAGGCCTATCTGGAAAAGATTAAGACTTTTCCTGTATTAACCGAAGAGCAAGAAATTGAGTTGGTTAATGATTTGCAACAAAATCGCAATCCGGAAGCTGCTCAAATACTGGTTACTTCTCACCTAAGGTTGGCGGCTAAAATCGCCCTTACCTATCGCCGCTATGGGCTACCGCTGTCTGACATTATTTCCGAAGCTAACCTCGGATTAATGCAAGCAGTCAAGAAATTTGACTTATCTAAAAAAGTACGGCTGGCAACATATGCAATTTGGTGGATAAAGGCCGCCATAAATGATTATATCCTACGTTCATGGTCATTGGTTAAAATCGGAACCAGTGCCGCACAAAAAAGATTGTTTTATAACTTAAGAAAAATAAAAGCCAGACTGGGTGTATACGACAATAAAGAGCTGGCCCCTCAACAAATATCGCAAATTGCCAAAGAGTTAGTAGTTGATGAGAGCGATGTGAAAGAGATGAATATGCGACTTGGCGGAGACAGTTCACTCAATGAGGTGGTAACCGGAAATGATGAAGACGCCGAAAGAATAGATTTCGTAGTCGATAAATCTCAGAATATTGAGGAAAAATTGGCCGGTAAACAAGAAGCCGCCTATAAAAGTGCAATACTGCGTGATTGCTTGGCTAAACTTAGCGAACGTGAGCAATACATTATAAAAAATCGTATGTTGACGGATGACCCTAAAACATTAAGCGAAGTAGCAGAAAAATTTGGTATCAGCAGAGAAAGAGTTCGCCAAATTGAGGCGGCGGCATTTAAAAAGCTGCAGAACATGGTTTTACTTGCCATAAGCGTAAAAAAGTGATACAATAAGATATTGTTTCAAAAAAGGATTTATATGATGGAAAAGTCAAAAAATACCAATTCTTATAGCACATTATCAGAAGCGGATAAGAAGGTCTTGAAAATTGATATCGCCTCTTTTACCAAAAGAATGAAAGCCAGAATAAAAAAAGTACAAGGTGATGAATCAGTTAATGACGCCAGCGAAAATTTTCTTCTGCGTCATCGCTATGTCGATGTAAACTCTCTATAGGTATAACTGCTTTCGCTTATTGCCGTGATTGCGGCATATTTTTTTGATTCGGAGATAATCATTTTGCTTTGTAAAGACTTTTTAGACAAGCAGCTTAGTGATTTAAAAAAATTTTCTACAGGTATAACTGCTTTAGATTTGCGAATATTGTTGGCTCATGTTTTAGGCATAGAGGCTTCGGAAGTTTATTTCTTGAAATGTGAGCTTAGCAACAACCAAATCGACCAGTTTAATACTTTACTAAAAAAAAGAATAAATCATTGCCCGACAGATAAAATTATCGGACATAAAGGTTTTTATAAATATGAGTTTATGGTTGATGAAAATGTGCTTTCACCGCGACCTGATACGGAAGTTTTAGTCGAAGTGTCTTCGGCCCTTATTGCCAGTGAAAACATAGATAATATTTTGGAATTTGGCGTAGGTTCCGGTTGTATTGTGCTTTCTTTATTGGCGGATAACCCTAATCTTACCGCCACCGGAATAGATATTTCAAATAAGGCTTTAGCCGTTGCAAAAACTAATGCCGTTAACCTCGGCGTTGCCCAAAGAATTAAATTCATTAATGCCAGTTGGTTTGATAATAACATTGAAGCTAAAATAAACGGGCACTATGATCTTATTATTTCAAATCCTCCATATATTCCATCAGCAGAAATTGATAATCTTGATGACGAAGTTAAGTGCTTTGACCCCAGAATCGCTCTGGATGGCGGAACGGACGGACTACGCGATTACAGACAAATTGTTAAGTTATCTTCAAATCTGCTCAATGATGGCGGATTGTTAATTTTTGAAATCGGCGAAATGCAAAAAAATGATGTTGTGAACATCGCAGCAAAACAAAAACTTTCTCTGGTAAATGTATTGCGTGATTTGAGCGGAACAGAACGTTGTATAATTTTGAAAAAATAGTTTGCATTTATAAAAACATTTATTATTATGATTAACATTAAGAGATGCCGTTTTGAGTGGGCATTTTTGATATTTTCTCTTTAATTTTATTTTGATTAATCAGCATCTGTTTGATGCTTTAGTTTTGTGTGGTAAAAGTTTTATGAAAAAAATTAAATATCGTAATAATAATTATAACAATCAGGTATATTCAATTAATTACAAATTTGATAGCATATCGCCGGCCGGAAAATGCAGCGGAACTGCACTCGATTTGATTAAAAGATATAACGAACTTGCTAAAGAAGCCCACAGTAACGGCGATTATGTCGAAGCTGAGGTCTTTCGTCAATATGCTGAACATTATCGCAAAATCGTTACAGATATAAACGAAAGAAAAAATACGCGTTATCCTGTTGCGGCTAAAGAAAATGATGCTCAGGATAAGGAGAATGACACCTCAACGACTGATGCCAATTCCCTTGAAAGCGGTTCTCCGGAACAACAGTGCACAGTTACTGAAAATGTTGATAACCAACCTAAAGTTCAAACTAAATCCGATGAAAACTCTTCATTGGTTGAGACTAAACCTAAAGCTTCGCGTAAAGCTTTTACCGTAATTGAAGTAAAGCAAAAAAGACAACGCAAATCTGCTAAATCCGAAAATATAAATTCCGAAGCGGCAAAAGAAGATACCATAAACGAATAGGAGTTACAAAAAGTGTTTTTCTTTTTTGCTTTTGTTATTGTCGCTATCGCTTGTTCCGTTATATCAATTAGAACTTTGGTTGGTTACAGTGACATAAAAAAGATTTACAAGTATATGATTGCCTTATTGATTATTGCCGGTTGGTTTGCCCCTTTAATCATTAAATTACTGGAATTTCTGAAATTGGTACCGGATTTTGTATATACTCCGTTGTACCATTTTTTATACTCTTTAATGGGTTTTTGTTTTATTTTGTTTGCTTTACTGATACTGCGCGACATAATATGGTATGTAATTTACGGAGTTTGCAAACTGACCAACAGAAACTCTTGGCATGTAGATCCTAATAATCTTGTGAGCTTAAATCGTGCTAATATTGTTATTGTATGCTTAGCGGTGGTTGCAACTGCTTATGCTTTATATCTGGGCTATAAAATACCTGAGATAAAAAATATTGCCGTGTATTCCGATAAAATAGATAAAAACTTGCGTATCTTACAAATCAGTGATCTGCATATCAATCGAGCAACATCCGTCGATAGAATAAAAGCTATTGTCAGCGAAGCCAACAATCTTAATCCGGACGTAATTGTCATAACCGGCGATACCATTGACGATAATGTTGTCTTGATTGAAGAACAAATGGCCGCATTGAAAGAATTGAGTGCACCTTATGGGGTTTTTGCCATAATGGGTAACCACGAATTTTATAACAACATATATGATGCCAAAAGAACCTTTGAAAATAACAATTTTGAGTTTTTATTCAACGGTGGTAAATTTGTCGGTAATACCAATATCTATATCTCAGGTATTCCGGATATGAACACTATGTATGAGAGAATAAATTTGTGGCGTACCTTTGCAATTACCCAAAAAGATGATTATCGCATCTTGCTTTCTCATACTCCGTTAATTGCTGATAGCTTGAGTACCGATTTGGTCGATCTGGTTCTATCAGGACACACCCACGGCGGACAAATATACCCGTTCCACTTATTAGTAAAGCAATCTAATCGTTACTTGGCCGGGGTGTATAATGTTAATAAACTTAAGCTCATCGTTTCTCGCGGGGCGGGGACTTGGGGTCCGGCAATGCGGCTCTTGGCTCCGTCTGATATTATCTTAATTGATTTGATAAAAAAATAATTTGCAACCCTTGATTTACCTGTTATCTTGTTCCTATATTGTATGTATATGGGAGGATTGAGATAATGGATTTTGAAAAACTTACTGCTAAATCAAAAGAGGTTATTGAAGCTGTCGTCAATATGGCTGCGGCCAGCAAAAACCAATATATAACTCCGTTGCATCTGCTAAAAGTTTTGCTCAACGGGAAATATGAACTGATTTTAAGCCTGATTGCCAAATCCGGAGGTGATATATCTCAGATTAGAGACAGAACCGAAACCGAATTTGAAAAATTACCTAAAGTCGCCGGTGGAAATGTGCAGACTTTGATGAACCAAGAATTTACCGCCGTGATGATGGAAGCCGAAAAATTGGCCGATATGGCAAACGATAAATTTGTTACCATTGAAAGATTGTTACAAGCCCTGAGCGTGACCGCCGGAAATACAGCCTATAATATTTTGAAAACTTCCGGCGTTGATGCAGCCAGATTAAATCAGGCTATTAATGATTACCGTAAAGGTCGCTTGGCGGATTCCGAAACCAGTGAAGATAATTTTGAAGCTTTAAAAAAATTTACCATTGATATTACCGCAAAAGCCAAAGAAGGAAAACTTGATCCGGTTATCGGTCGTGAACAGGAAATCAGACGCGCAATACAGGTCTTGTCGCGTCGTACCAAAAATAATCCCGTACTCATTGGTGAACCGGGCGTGGGCAAAACCGCTATCGTGGAAGGTTTGGCCATTCGTATTGTTAATAACGATGTGCCGGAAAGCCTGATGAACAAAAGATTGTTGGCTCTCGATTTGGGTGCATTAATCGCCGGTGCTAAGTTCCGCGGCGAATTTGAAGAAAGATTGAAAGCGGTATTGAAAGATATTGAAGCCTCGGAAGGCGAGATAATCTTGTTTATTGATGAAATGCACACCTTGGTCGGTGCCGGTGCTACCGAAGGAGCTATGGATGCCTCAAACCTTTTAAAGCCGGCTTTGGCTCGCGGTGAATTACACTGTATGGGAGCAACAACTCTTAATGAGTATAAAAAATATGTGGAGAAGGATGCCGCTTTGGCTCGTCGTTTCCAAGAAATTTATGTTGCCGAACCAACGGTGGAAGATACGGTTTCTATACTGCGTGGTATTAAAGAAAAGTTTGAATTGCATCATGGCGTTAAGATATCAGACGCAGCTTTAATTGCGGCAGCGACCCTTTCAAACCGATATATTACTGACCGTTTCTTGCCAGATAAAGCAATCGACTTGATGGATGAAGCTGCCAGTGCCTTGCGTATGGCTATCGATTCAAAGCCTGAGGAATTAGATGAACTTGATCGGCGTATTCTACAGCTCAAAATTGAACGCGAAGGGCTAAAACGCGAGACCGATGCTCGTTCAAAAGAACGGCTGGAGGTTATTGATTCTGAAATCGGAAATTTAGAGAAAAAAGCTAAAGCTTTGGAAGAAAAATGGCGTGAAGACAAAAAAGGATTAGCTGACTTTACAGTCTTAAAAGATAAACTGGATAAGGCAAAAATCGAGGTCGAAATTGCTAAACGTGATGGTAACCTTAATCGTGCCGGTGAGTTGCAATACAGTATTATTCCGCAACTCGAAAAGCAAATCAACGATGCCGAGAGCAAAGCATCTGCTAAACATAACGGCTTTTCCGAAACCGTTACCGAAGAAGATATTGCCCATGTGGTTTCAAAAAGAACCGGTATACCGGTTGATAAAATGCTATCAAGCGAAAAAGAAAAACTTTTGCATATGGAAGAATTTTTGGGCAAGCGCGTTATCGGGCAAAAAGAGGCTATCTCGGCTGTGGCAAATGCAATTCGTCGGTCGCGTGCCGGTATATCCGATGCTTCGCAACCTATAGGTTCTTTTCTGTTCTTAGGACCTACCGGTGTGGGTAAAACAGAATTGAGCAAAGCAGTTGCCGAGTTTCTGTTTAATGATGAACGCGCCATTTTAAGAGTCGATATGTCGGAGTATATGGAAAAGCATTCGGTGGCTCGTCTTATCGGTTCGCCTCCGGGATATGTCGGATATGAAGAAGGTGGTTTTTTAACCGAAGCCGTCAGACGCAGACCTTATCAAGTAATCTTGTTTGATGAGATTGAGAAAGCTCACCCTGATGTCTTTAATATCTTATTACAAGTGTTAGATGATGGGCGTTTGACCGATGGTAAAGGCAGAACAGTTGACTTTAAAAATACCCTTATCATCATGACTTCGAACTTAGGTTCGGAAATCTTGAGTAATGCAACCGGAGCTGATGATGGTAAAAAAATCAGAGCTCAGGTGATGGATATTGTTAAAGCCTCGTTCCGTCCGGAGTTTATCAACCGTATTGATGAGATTACTCTGTTCCATAGGCTTGATAAAAACAATATTAAAGATATTGCACAAATACAAATTGCCAATATCGAAAAACGTCTCAGTCCGCGAAATATCAAACTTAAGGTTCATGACAGTGCTTTTGTTTGGATTGTTAATAACGGATATGATGCGGTGTATGGTGCCAGACCGCTTAAAAGGCTTTTGAAAAACAATATTGAAAACAAATTGGCTATCAAAATTCTTAACGGTGATATCGGTGATAATGACACTGCTGAAGTAATCGTTCTTAACGGCGGATTGGAAATTACTAAAGCCAAAGAAAAGAAATAATAAAAAAGCCTCTCATCAGAGAGGCTTTTTTCTTTATTTAAAGATTTGCTATGCGTGCTAATGCTGCTTCAACCTTTTCTTTGTTTGCTAAAGCTTCACTTTGGCGACGCTTTTCTTCTTCAACAACCTTAGCCGGTGCTCGTTCAACAAAGCTTGCATTAGATAACTTAGAGGCGTAACCAGCTAAGTTTTTATCCAACTGCGCCAGTTCTTTTTGCAATCTTTCGCGTTCGGCCGCAAAGTCCACTACTCCTTTGAGCGGGATTAATATGGCCAAATTGCCGCTTACGGTTTGAACCATATCTGATGATGCAGCACCGGACAGAGCTTCTATACTTTCAAGTCTGGCCAGCGAGCAGATGATGTTGGCAAAATCTTTTATATGCGAAATCTCTGCTGCCGAAGCATCTTTTACATATGCCTTAAGCTTAGCGCCGGCCGGCAAATTCATTTCCGCACGCAAAGAACGAATCGACGATATTATATCAATAACCATATCCAAAGCCTGTGCCGATTGGTTATCGATAACTTCGTTTTGCGGCCAAGGATGGTGAATTAGTTTAACATCTCTTGAGGCCAGATTATCCCATAATTGAGTGGTAACAAAAGGCATAAACGGATGTAAGATTACCAAAATTCTATCTAAGACCCAAGCAAACGAAGCTCTGGTTTCTTGTTTAGTGGCCTCGTCTTCACCATAGAGAATCGGCTTTATCATCTCTATATACCAGTCACAGAATGTTCCCCATACAAATTGGTAAACACCATTGGCGGCATCGGAAAAACGAAAAGCTTCAATATTTTTTGAAACCTCTAAAGTTGCCTCTTGCGCTTTGGCTATAATCCACTTATTGATTGCCAACTTAACTTCACTTATGTTGAAGTTTTTAACCGGTTTGGCTTCGTTCATTTCACCAAAACGAGCAGCATTCCACAGCTTGGTGGCAAAATTTCTGTAACCGGCAATACGGTTTTCGTTCATATTAATGTCACGACCTTGGGTTTCCATAGCAGCCATAAAGAAGCGTAAAGCATCGGCTCCGTATTTTTCTACGGTTTCCATAGGGTCAACCGTGTTGCCTTTTGATTTTGACATCTTTTGGCCTTTTTCATCGCGAACCAAACCATGCATGTAAATGGTTTTGAACGGAATTTTCTTCATGGCATACATACTCATCATCATCATACGAGCAACCCAGAAGAAAATAATATCAAATGCCGTAACCAAAACCGAGGTCGGATAAAATGTTTTTAAGTAACAGCTATTTTCATCAGGCCAGCCCAAAGTTGAGAAAGCCCATAGTCCGGACGAGAACCAAGTATCCAATACATCGGTTTCACGGGTTAGGTTTACATGACGGCCAAATTGTTTATCGGCTGCCGCCTGAGCCTCTTCCTCGGTTTCTTCGCAAAAGATAGTACCGTCTTCGGCATACCATATCGGCATCTGGTGTCCCCACCATAGTTGACGCGATATGCACCAAGGCTGAATGTTTCTCATCCATTCAAAATAAGTTTTCTCATAAGATTGCGGAACGAATTTGGTCTCACCCTCTTCAACGGCTTTGATAGCTTCTTTAGCCAAAGTCGGAGCATCAACAAACCATTGGTCTGTCATTAAAGGTTCAATTACAACGCCGGAACGATCACCATAAGGTATTACCATCGGATGATCTTCGATTTTTTCCATTAAACCTAATTCTTCCATCTTTTCGATGGTCTTTTGACGGGCGGTTTGAGTGTCAAGTCCGGCAAAAGGTGTATTTTCGTTTAAGGTTGCATCAGGGTTTAGAATATTAACCAAAGGCAAATTATGACGACGGCCAACCTCAAAGTCGTTAAAGTCATGTGCCGGAGTTATCTTAACCGCACCGGTACCTTTTTCGGGGTCGGCGTGCTCATTGGCAATAATCGGAATCTCGCGATTTATTATCGGCAATATCGCTTTTTTGCCAATAAGATGTTTTAATTTCTCGTTATCCTTAGAAACTGCAACGGCAGTATCTCCAAACATGGTCTCCGGTCTGGTGGTAGCAATGTGGATGTATTCGCCCTCTTCTCCTGCTATCGGATATTTGTAGTAATACATTTTGCCAACGGTTTCTTTTTGAATAACTTCCAAATCGGAAACGGCGGTCATAAATTTGGAATCCCAGTTAACCAGCTTTTTGGCTTTGTATATCAAACCGTCTTTGTAGAGCCTTACAAAAATCTTGCGGACAGCAGCCGACAAACCTTCGTCCATGGTGAAACGTTCTCTCGACCAATCGCAAGAAGCACCAAGTCTTCTGAGTTGTTTGCAGATGGTGCCGCCGGATTGCTCCTTCCACTTCCATACGGTTTCGATAAATTTTTCTCGGCCTAAATCACGACGAGAAATACCTTCTTTAGCCAAGTTGCGCTCAACAACCATTTGGGTTGCAATGCCGGCGTGATCGGTTCCGGGTTGCCACAAAACTTTTTTGCCAAGCATGCGATTGTAGCGGATTAATATATCCTGCAAAGTATCGTTTAGAGCATGTCCCATATGCAAAACACCGGTAACATTCGGCGGCGGCAATACTACGCAAAATGCGTCCTTGTCCGATTTCATATCCGGCTTAAAATCGCCGTCTTTTTCCCAGTTTTTATAAATCTTTTCTTCAAAATCTTTTGGATTATATGTCTTATCTAGCATTTTATTTTCCTATTTTTTATTATGGCCAAAAACTAACAAAATGCCCTCAAAATTTTTTGTTTTGGGGGCATAAATGTTTGAGGTCGGTTCTTGCTCTAAGCTTGTCTCGAACCAACCTTTGCCATCACTCGTTCAATTTCTTGTTTTACAATTTTTTCAACCATATGCGGCAAATTGTTATTAAGCCATTTTTTGGTTTCTTCAACTATGGCTTGCTCGGCAAACTCTTTGAAATCTGCTCCGTTATTCCATTGTTTTCTTATCTCGTCACCAATTGCACGGGTTATAGATTCAACAACCAAATCTTCCAAAGTTTGGTCTACTCTTCCGGCAGAAATTATCGGAGTAACATCTGATTGAAGGGGGGGGATTTTTTCATCTTCATGAGAAAACATTTTGGCAAAGTTGCTGATAATATTGGCTGATGCATCAATGGCTGTTTCGGAGCTTACATCAGCTGATGGTTCAACAATGTTTTCTTCGGTAACATTCATTGCCGGTGGTTCTGAAACAAAAGAGGTGGTTTCTTCCGATTTGGGCAAGGTTGCATTAGACGCCATATCTTCAACCGGTTGATATTGAGCATCAATAATATCCGTATCAGGCTTATGCTCCAATACATCTTCTTCCGGCATATCTACATATTCTGCCGCGGCAAAAGTTTCATCAGATGTGGTAGCGGAAGTGTTTTCCGTTTCATCGCCAAACGGAGATATATTCTCTGTATCATTCAAAGTTTCGGACACATAGTCAGGTAGTTCTATCTTATCATCTTGCGACAACAAGCTGTCTTCACCAAAAAAAGAATCAGTATCGGTCGCTTCCATTCCGATGTTTAACCCGGCGGGTGCATCATCCGGCGACGCAGAATTTTGCTCTACCGTGTTTTCCGGATTGTCAGTGCTAATGGCTTCAGATAACGAAGGAGGTAAGGCGACATCGTCAGCTGTAGGTTCAGTGGCTCTCATATCGGGAGAAAGCTCTAATATGTCGTCTATATCATCGGAAGAATTCAGAACATCGGCAACAACATCATCAGATGATGCCGTATTGTCTTTTACTACAGAGGCAGACTTATTCTCCTCGTCTTCCTCCAATATATCTTTTATTGAAGATAGGATATCTTCCATAGCCATTTCGTTGTTATTTTCTTCTGCCATATATGAAAACCTTCATCTTTGCATAATATTATTTTATTTAACTATATGTTAGTTAAAAAATTTTTTTTGGCAAGAGCTTTATAATTAATCCAACGCAAACCACTTATCTTTGGTTTCTTGATAATAAGCGTCAGCATCATAAAGTTCAACATTAAGCTTTAAGTCTTTTGCTGTCAGTTTACCCATGGTTGCCAAAAGGTTCATGGCCGAAACATAGTATGTACGGCGAGCTTTAACATCATTAACCTTGGAGTTAAGAAGCTCTTGATAGGCATCCAAAACATCCAAAATAGTACGATTACCTAACGCCTCTTCCTTTTGTACACCGTCCAAAGCTATGGCATTTGCTTTTATCTGGGCCTCAATAGCTTTTAATTGCGATTCATTTGACATCATGGTTTCCCAGTTGCTTTGAACCGAAGATTTCACTGCACGTTTGGTTTCTAACACACTTTCTTGAGCTTGCCATTTTAGGTATTTGCTCTGACGAATTTTAGCTCTGGTTGCACCGCCGGTGTATAGCGGTACACTTAAATTAACACCCCATTCGGCATTGTCAACCGTGGTATCTAAATTACCTTGTTCGGTTTTACTTCTGCCGATTGTGCCATCTAAACTTACAACCGGAAATAAGGCACCGGTATTGGCATATACTTCGTAACCTCTGGCTGCATAATTATGATTAGCCTGTTTTATGCTGTAGCTGTTTTTTCTGGCAATTTCTAATGCCTCATCATAACTTTTGGGTAAGAACTCTTTCATCTTAACCGGCTCAACAAGCTTATCCGGTTCGCTACCGATGATTTTAATATAGGTGGCTATTGATGACTGTAATGTACCCTCGGAGGCTATTCTGTCAGCAATGGCTTGAGAGTGACGGGCACGGGCTTGCGAAACATCGGTACGAGTTACTTCGCCGACCTTAAATCTTTCGAGTGTTTCATCCAGTTTTTTCTTCAACAATTCTTCGTTATTTTTTTGCAAATCAACAATAGCTTGGTTTTGCAAAACATCCAAATATGCCGTACCGGCTTGTAATAATACACTTTGCTCAACATTTGCCAATGCACTTTGAGCTGCCTTTACGGTCCTGTCGGCGGCCTTAACCGAGTTCACGGTTGAAAAACCGCTGAATACCGGCTGGGTTACATTGGCCGAGCCGCCAAGGTTGTTATAACCGCCATCATTGCCGACACCTTTTTTGACATTATTGTCACCATCACTGTACGAGCCGTTTAAACTCAATACCGGACGATATTCGGATTTGGCTAAAGCGACATTTTCATCGACCGAACGCAAGTAGGCTCTCTCTGCTTGCAAAGTCGGGTTAGAATCATAGGTTTGACTCAAAACCGCAAAAATATCTTCTGCCTGTGCCGAAGAACATATACATAAAGATGTACCCAATAAAAGACTGCTCAATAACTTATTTTTCATTATTTTTCCCTTATTTCATCCTTTCAAAAAAACTGCTTTGGAGATTACTACATTTATTTCAAAATTACAAATATTTATTAAATAATTTGTAAAGTTTTTTGCAAAATATAGTTATAAATTGCAAAATATTAACTATATCTCAAACAATTATTGTTAGCCTTGGGATAATTGAGTATTTAAGCTTTGAGGAGAAGGTCAAGTGAACAAAAAGTCAGTAATCATCAATGAAATCGATAAAGCCAGATTAAAATTTTCCATTGAGCACTATATCCAATATTTTATCGGGAAACGCGTGTGCGAAATTACCAAAGATGAAGCTTTGGAAGCAATATCTTTGGCTGTGCGTGAGTTTGCCATGGATAAAATGTATCAGACCATTGCCAGATATAACAAATGCAATTCAAAAAGAGTTTACTATCTTTCAATTGAATATTTAATCGGCAGATTGCTGGCCAACAACTTACATTCTTTGGGACTTTTTGACATCTTAAAAAGCATTAAAATTGACGGCTTTCCCGATATGTCTATTGAAGAAATTTTTGATGCCGAATATGACCCCGCCTTGGGTAACGGCGGTTTGGGAAGACTGGCGGCTTGTTATCTGGATTCAATGGCCTCTTTGGGAATTGCCGGCTTTGGGTATGGTATTAACTATCAATTCGGATTGTTTAAACAAAAGTTTGAAAACGGATATCAGGTTGAACAAGCCGATACCTGGAAAGGTGAAAATTCTCCGTGGCAATTTGTCAGAAACGACCGTACTGTCAAAATCCCTATATACGGAAATGTTGAAGTACTTGATAATCCTGATGGATCAAAAGACTTTTTGTGGATGAACACCAAAACTATTTACGGCGTACCTTTTGATTTTCCGATTGTCGGTTACAACAGCAAATCAGTTAACTATTTAAGACTCTTCTCAGCCAAAACCGACGATGAATTGGATATTAATATATTCAATGAAGGCGGTTATATCGAAGCGATGAAAGAAAAAATCGAAACCGAAACCATCTCTAAGGTTTTGTATCCTTCCGATGCCGTGGAATCGGGCAAAGAATTGCGTTTGAAACAGCAATATTTCTTTGTATCTTGTGCAATTCAGGATATTGTGCGCCGCTTCCTTGAAAAGAGTGATGACTTTAAACAAATGCCGGAAAAAGTGGTCATTCAACTTAATGATACCCATCCGGCAATCGCAATTGCCGAAATGATGCGCTTGCTGATTGATGTTTACGGACAAGAATGGGATGATGCTTGGGATATTACCACCAAGTGCTTTGCTTATACCAATCACACCTTGTTGCCGGAAGCTCTGGAAACATGGCCGGCCAGAATAATCGGCAAAATGTTGCCCAGACACCTGCAAATAATCTACGAGATTAATCGTCGATTTATGGATTTTGCTCGTTCTAAATTTGGCGAAAACGAAGCTAAATTAAGCAAGGTTTCAATAGTGTCAGGTGTGGGTGATAATCAAATTATTCGTATGGCTAACCTTTCTATCGTCGGATCTTTTTCGGTAAACGGGGTGGCTGAAATTCACTCTAATCTGATTAAGACTAAGTTGGTTCCCGAATTTTATGAATTGTGGCCGGAAAAGTTTACCAATGTTACCAATGGTATTACCCCGAGAAGATGGCTGCTGCACGCCAATACCGGTTTGGCTAACCTTATTACCTCGAAAATCGGTGACGGCTGGATTGTCCACTTGGATGAGTTAAAAGGGTTGGAGGACTTTGTCGATGATAAGAAATTTATTAAAGCCTTCGGCGAAGTTAAACTGGCTAATAAACAGAAATTAACCAAGATTATCCATAAAGCCAGCGGTATTTTGGTCAATCCGGAAAGTATGTTCGTGGTTCATGCCAAGCGAATCCACGAGTATAAACGTCAGTTGATGACAATTTTACAAGTTATCGGCGATTATCTTGATATTATCAAAGATAACAAAAAACCGGCAACACCTAAAACATATATCTTTGCCGGCAAGGCAGCCCCCTCTTATAACTTTGCCAAATTAATCATTAAATTGATTAATAATGTGGCCGATGTGGTAAATAATGACCCCAAAGTCAATGATTTACTCAAGGTTGTATTCTTACCCGACTATAAGGTCTCGCTGGCCGAGGTGCTTATTCCGGCCGCCGATTTAAGCATTCAATCATCTACCGCCGGTTTTGAGGCATCGGGCACCGGTAATATGAAATTTGCCTTGAACGGAGCTTTAACCTTGGGTACTTTGGATGGAGCAAATATTGAAATCAGACAAGAAGTAGGGGAAGAAAACTTTTATCTGTTTGGCTTGACCGAACAAGAAGTACAATCTAAACGCAAAAATTATAACCCCAGAGAAATCTATGAAAAGAACAGTTATGTTAAGAGAATTCTCAACGCGGTTAATTCGACCATGTTCTGCGAAAAAGATTATGTGTTGTTGTTTAAGCCGATTTTTGAAGAGTTGGTAAATCGCGACTATTACATGGTTTTGGCCGATTTGGAAGCTTTTGATAAGAAAATGGAGGAAGCCGAAAAAGACTTCTTGAATAAAGAGTTGTGGTGCAAAAAAGCTTTGCTCAATGTGGCACGTATCGGTAAGTTTTCTTCCGATCGCTCTATTGAAGAGTATGCCGAAAGAATATGGCACATCAAACCATGCTAATTCTGACAAGCACATCAAAAAAACTCCGGATAAACATCCGGAGTTTTTTTGATGGTTAACTGGCTCCACGATCTCTGCGGCGACGCCATTCGTCAAATACCATCTTCTTAGCGTTATTATCCTTGCTTTGCTTTTTGACTTCTTTGAAAAATTCTTTACAATCTTTAGCAAATTCACGCAACTCCGGATTAGGAAGTGCCGGTGGCTGCAATTCTTTTTCTTTACCATTAATATAGAGTTCACGTACTTTGCGATTTATCGTGGCATCATCACCATCCAAACCATTGGCCATTTCCATATATTTTTCAGGCTTATATTTCTCGGTAGCATTATTGATTACAGGCTTTAATCCTTCCACTCCGAGTTTATTTTTTAGATTACCGTCAAAATAGTTATTTAAAATGTTCTGATCGTATGCTTTTCTACACATTGCTTCTACTGAACTTTCGATCTTAGAATCTTTGTTGTCAGTAGATGCTCTGATATATTCATGAATATCGGCAACAATTTTGGGTTTTTCAGCAGTCATATAGAAGACCAGAGCTTTTTTCATCTTATCGATATTTTTGCCTTCTTTATCCAATGGATCATATCCTTTACCCAACAGCTTACCTTTGCCTATATCTTCGGTGATGTGTTTCAACGCGACCAAAGCTGCAGCTCGGTCAACTTCATCCCACTTTCGCCCGTAAGCACCGGCAAGTCCGGCATTAATAAATTTTTCCAACTCGGTCATCTGACCATTCTGTAATTTGGTATACTTAATTGTTCTTTCCAATGAATCTATTTTATCAGTCAACTTGGAATTGGTTTTATAGTTGGGATTTTCGCTGCAACGACCAAGTTCTTGAGCTTTTAACTCTCGAACCAGTCGGATTTGGAAATCCAACAATTTATCGCTGTCTTGTTTGTTTTCATCTTTAATAACCTTGAGCATGGCTTCAACATGATCAGATTCAAGATAAACTCCCGGTGCGTCTTTTGATCTCTTGCATAATGGAATCATTAAACTTTTACCGGATGCTTCCATAAAAGCATTGAATACCGAACCACCGATTTCATTACCGCCGGGAATTACATAGTAACGCGAACCACAGGCAGACATGGCGTCCAAAACAACTCTGGCATGCGACGATTTAAACTCTTTGCCCTGTTCCATATAAAAATATACTTTGGGCGGATTGGTAGGCTTTATACGAACCGAAAATTCTTTGGTATGATTGCGAACACCATTTTTATCTACCTCGCCGTCTTTTAGAATATCATTTTCATTTTTGTAAACACTGATAACTATCGAACCCCATACTTTTCTGACTTTGGTTAAAGACGGATCATGGTAACCAATAGTTTGAATTCTGTTTTTAACAGCTCCGATTATTGCTCTGTCTTTTACAGTTAAATCTTTTTCTTTGTCTATATAGCTGGTGGGATCTGTTTCAACCCGAAGAGGCTCTCCCAACAAATCGGAAAACTCATTCTCATCAAGTTTTGATGGCGTATTATCTTCATTGCCGTTACGCAAGTCAGCAATCTTTTGTTGTAATACATCTCCGGCCTTGCCGATTTCATCACCTTTTTTGTCGGTTACAAGGAGATTATTAAGCTTCATCGCATCGGTAACATCTATTTCATTTTTGTAACAATATTTTGCCAGTGCGTCTATTTGAACATCTGACATTTTTTCGGTACAATGTGCTATACCTAATTTGCCATCAACCCAGCTAATGTCTAATCCACTATTATCAAGGTTTAATATTGAATGACTTATGTGCCCTGCATCATCTAAATTGAAACGATGCTCATTAATAATTTTTCCTTCGGAACTTCTTGATGGCCTAAATGATACATCAGAAGTAAATTCTTCATATATCTTATTAAAGTCTTCTTCTTTGCCGGCAGCTTTACACTGTTTATAAAATTTTAGCAAACTGCGATTAACCTCTTTGGGATTGCGTTCCAAAACGTCTAAATCGTGATTGTAATTAGTATAGTTTTTTTCGGCTTCTTCAAATTTTTCTTTAGCGGCTATTGCTTCCGCATATTGTGGTTGGCGGTTTAATTCTTCAATTTGAGCTTGTTTTTCTGAGTCTGAAATATCTTTATTTAGAATTTCTGAACGCACGCCTTCATAACTAATGTAGCTATCTTCATATTTTTTATAGGAATCAACTGCTTGGAAATAATCTAGAACTTCGGGAATTTTGCCTTCAACATCATTGCCGTTTCTGTCTTTACTTTTTTCATATGTCGCAGCACTGTTATAATCTTCGGAATTCGCTGCGTTTTCCATTGATAACAATTCGTTGTGCATTATAGTACGCAACTTATTTTCGAGAGCAACCTCATCGTCTAGGTCAATATCGGCATCACTTCCCAATAATCTCATAAGCGTAGCAAAAGGATATTTATTCTTATACTTTTCTATTTTTTCCTTACGCTTTTCTTCGTCCGTTTTGATCTTGAATGGATAAAAGCTTTTTTCGTTATTTTCTTCTGCCATGGCTTTAACTCCCGAAACCTGTCTTTATAGACTAATTATACAATATTTTTGTCTAAAATAAAAGAAAATTATTCATTGTTGCTTATTTTAGTGCAAAATACTTGATTTTTCCTTAATAATATAAATAAAAAAACAGGCCTTTCATTTGAGAAAAGCCTGTTTATACTTAGTTTAGAAAATTATTTTTTCAAAACTACAACTCCAGGGAGTTCTTTGCCTTCCATCCATTCAAGGAAAGCACCGCCGGCAGTCGAGATGTATGAAAACTTGTTTTCAACGCCGGCATTGGCCAAAGCCGAAACCGTATCGCCGCCGCCGGCTACCGACATCAATTTGCCGGCTTGTGTGAGCTCGGCAGCGTGCTCGGCAACTTTGTTGGTAGCATTATCAAAAGGCTTCATCTCAAACACACCCAAAGGTCCGTTCCAAACCAAAGTTTTGCTCTCGTCTAATTCGGCATTGATGGCGGCAATGGTTTTTTCCCCAACATCAAGTAAGCTCCAACCCTCGGCCGGAATGTGATCCAAATCTACGGTTTTGTGTTCGGCCATCGGTTTGAATTCTTTAGAAACAACAACATCTAACGGCAAAACAATTTTGCAGTTGTTGGTTTTAGCGGTTGCCATAATTTCTTTGGCCGTATCTAGCATATCCATTTGTACCAAGGAGTTGGCTTCGTTAACGGTATCAATGCCGCTGGCTTTCATAAATGTGTGAGCCATGCCGCCGGAAATTACCAGTTTGTCAACTTTCTTAACCAAATTGTTTAACAAATCTAATTTGGTCGAAACTTTTGAGCCGCCAACGATGGCAATCAACGGACGCTTGGGATCATTCAAACCTTTGGACAAAGCATTTACCTCTTCTTCCATCAAACGACCAAAAGCCGCCGGACGCAATTTAACGGCGGCAACCATGGAAGCATGGTCGCGATGCGCGGTTGAAAAAGCATCGGATACATAAACATCAATCGGTTTGACAAGCTCTTTGGCAAAATTCTCGTCACCTTTCTTTTCTTCTTTATAAAAACGAAGATTTTCAAGCAATAAAATTTCGTCTTGTTTCATGTTTTTTATAGCTGCTTCAACATGAGGTCCAATGCAGTCATCAACAAATACTACATGTTTGCCCAAAGATTTTTCCAAATCTTTTACAATGTGCGACAAAGAATTGGCCATATCGCCCTTACCTTCGGGGCGTCCCAAGTGCGAGGTTACCACAACTTTGGCACCTTTGCTCATCAATTCTTTAATAGTGGGAACGGTGCGGTCAATACGAGCGGTATTGGTTACTTCAAATTTGTCATTCATCGGCACATTCAAATCGGCTCTGAGCATAACTACTTTGCCGTTCAAATCGCCTAAATCATCTATGGTTTTATATGCTGTCATTTTTTTACCCTATTGTATTAAAAAACAAGACCCCCTTGAGCTTTCAGCCAAGAGGGTCTGATAATTAAATTAGCCGTTTACCTTAGCCATGTGAGCTACCAAATCCAAAACTTTGTTTGAATAGCCCCATTCGTTATCGTACCAGCTTACAACCTTAACAAAGGTCGGTGTGAGCTGAATACCTGCTTTGGCATCAAAAATTGAAGTACGAGCATCACCCAAGAAATCAGATGAAACAACTTGATCTTCGGTGTAGCCCAAAATGCCTTTCAATTCGCCTTCAGAAGCTTTTTTCATAGCGGCACAAATTTCTTCGTAAGTAGTAGCTTTTTCCAAGTTGGCGGTCAAATCAACAACCGAAACATCCAATGTCGGAACGCGGAAAGACATACCGGTTAATTTGCCGTTTAATGAAGGAATTACTTTACCAACAGCTTTAGCAGCACCGGTTGAAGAAGGAATAATGTTGCCAGATGCGGCACGACCACCACGCCAATCTTTCATTGACGGTCCGTCAACGGTCTTTTGAGTAGCGGTAGTTGAGTGAACAGTGGTCATCAATCCATCTTTAATACCAAAAGCATCGTTCAATACTTTGGCAATCGGAGCCAAGCAGTTGGTGGTGCAAGAAGCGTTGGATACAAACTGAGTTCCTTTAACATAAGAATCGGTATTAACACCGCAAACAAACATCGGTGTATCATCTTTTGACGGAGCCGACATTACAACATATTTAGCACCGGCATCAATGTGGCCTTGAGCTTTTTCTTTGGTTAAGAACAAGCCGGTTGATTCAACAACATACTCAGCACCGATCTCGCCCCATTTCAAATCTGCTGGGTTCTTTTCGGCGGTAACGCGGATGGCTTTACCGTTTACAACCAACTTGCCGTCTTTAACTTCAATAGTACCGTCGAATTGGCCGTGCATTGTATCATAACGCAACATGTAAGCCATATATTCAACATCAATCAAATCATTGATACCAACGATTTCAATATCGTTTCTTTTTTGGGCAGCACGGAATACCAAACGACCAATACGGCCAAATCCGTTAATACCGACGCGAATTGTCATATTATTCATCCTTTCTAAGATTGTTGTGCGGACAGCCCCGCACGGCTTTATTTAAAATTTATCGTCTGATAATTTAGCATTAAACAGATTTTTTTCAAGACAATTTTTTGATTAGCATAATAGTTTCCTTTTACATACCATAATACCCCAAGGTGCCTTATTGACATGTGTAATTATTGAGGTAATCTTTATGAGATGTTTTTATGATACACGGAGAACAAGATGACTGCAATTACCAGATATACACCTAAAGAAGAATTGTGGAACTGCATTATTCACGGCACGGGAATCGGCTTAAGCATTGCGGGACTGGTATTGTTGGCGGTATTTTCATCACTATACGGCGATGCGTGGGTGATTGTTTCGACGGTCATTTTCGGGGTTAGCATGATCGTTTTGTATTCGGCCTCGACACTGTATCATGCTATTAAGAACGAACACATAAAAAAACGGCTCAAGAAATTTGATCACATTTCTATTTACTACCTGATTGCCGGCACCTACACACCGTTTTTGTTGGTGAGTTTACGAGGTACGCTGGGCTGGGTGTTGTTTGGTATAATTTGGGCTTTGGCTATTTTAGGAACAATTTTAAAATTGGCCTCCTCTACAACCAGCGGCACCAGAGTTTGGTCGGTGACATTATATCTATTGATGGGGTGGATGATTGTATTTGCTTCTAAATCTTTGGCGGCGGCGGTTCCGGATTTAGGATTGATTTTCTTGATATTAGGCGGGGCTTTTTACACCTTTGGCGTTTTGTTTTATGTTTGGAAGAGCAAAAAATACACTCACGCAATTTGGCATTTGTTTGTCTTGGTGGGTACAATAATGCACTTTTTTGCCGTGCTTTACTCTTGTGTTTTGGTATAATAAAATAAATTTTTACCATCACCCTCGGACACTACATAATTGTCACCATCGAACACCACACACCTCCCGTCATCCTCGGATTTATTCCGAGGATCTCATAATCTATGGCATTTACTAGATTCTCGGGACACACCCGAGAATGAATAATAATAAACATATGGAGAAACCTCTTGCCAAATGTTGTAATCTGCTCTAACTTATCTCTTGCCAAAGCGAGAGGCTTTGGTGGAGTGTCGAAACTTCATACAAGAAATACCAACTCCTTTTGGGGAGCTGGGGATATAAGGCTATGCACGAATAACCCAGACTGGTACTTGTAACAGTTTCGAACTCCCCGCCTTAGTTTTTTTAAGGCGGTTTTGTTTTATTCATAAACAAAATAAGGAGTTAAAACTGTGAATCTAAAATAAGAGTTAAGAGAAAAATTGTCGGTTGAATTGCGAAAACTCAGGCAAGAAAAAGGCTTGAGCATTCAAGAAGTGGCACTAATGTCGCCTTTGTCGGTACAGATGATATATGATATGGAGCAAGGCAACCGCCGCCGCTATAATCTTTATCAAAGATTGCTCAAATTTTATGGGAAGA
>CALYBC010000013.1 GCA_944393725.1 uncultured Alphaproteobacteria bacterium
TACCAATTAGGCATGTTGAGTGCAAAAGGAGAAACAGATAATGGGAAAAATCTGTTTAATAATTGTGAGGCAGATAAAACAGGTGGTTGCAGCTATGGTACTTATCAAATTGCTACAGGGCCAGGAACGATGAAGGATTATCTCAATTATATGAAAAACAAAGAAGAATATAAAGACTTTTATAACACGCTTCAACAAGCCGGTGGTTTTGATGCGGCAAAGCAAGGAGCCGATACCTTTAAATCAGCTTGGAAAAATCTTTTACAAAACTCTGAGTTTTTGGATTCACAACATAATTTTGTACTTAAAAATAATTATAACACTACAATAAATGGAATAAATGATATTAAGGGACTAAATCTTGACTCGCGCTCACCTATTATAAAAGATGCTATTTTTTCAGTATCTGTACTATTTGGAGGTAAAGGAGGTGCTAACCTTATTCACAAAGCATTGGGTAATGATGCATCTAATCTTAGTGATGAAGATATTATCAATAAAATCTATGATGAACGAGGTTATAAAAAATATTTTAAAAGTAGTTCAGAAAATATGCAAAATAGCATAAAGAAAAACCGCTCTATTGACGAACGGCAACGAGCTTTGGAATTATTATTAAAATATCCAAACTAAAATTTATGATGGATTGGGGTAAGTTGATATATACTTGAAGTTAATGATGTCTGACAACAGGTATTCATAATAACGCCCAAGAGCGGCATCATTAACCCCCCGCCCCATAACGCCGTAATCTTCGCGATTATACAAATCCCAATATAATGATAGAACACTTTCTTCAAATTTATTGAGCTCATCAATCATTTTTTGAGCATCTTCTTTCGTTGCTAATTCGTTTATTTTAGCAATAATAATGCCTTTCAAACATTGATGATATTTCCTGTCCAAACATTTCATTTCATCGTTATACATATTAATAGAGCTCAAATCTTTAGGATAAGATTGATTAAAACAGTCTTGTTTATATTTTTCAGTTTCTTGCTCTATTAGCATTTGTTCTTTATCTTCAACTTCTTGTTTTTGATAAAACCAATAAAGATATCCGACAATTAAAGCAATTAAACCACATATCAAAGCAACCTTTTTCATGTCGCAAACTCCAAAAGATTAAATTATGATAATCATAATATCAAAAGTTGAAAATATGGTTAAACGGAATATTTTTGTTTTTTATCAAATATTAATATTTGCAGTACTACCATAAATGGATGATTGCAAAAATACGAGGTGAAAATATGTTGCGTTTTAAAGATTGGTTGGAAAAGTTTATTAATAATGAGATGACCAGCGGTTTGTTAATGATTGCCGCAATGGTGGCTTCTATAATTTGTGCAAACTCGCCTTGGGGTGAGCCTATCAAGCATTTTTGGGAAACGCAGCTGTTTGTCGGTATTGCTGATATGAATTTTTCCCAATCTTTGGAATGGTGGGTCAATGATGTCTTGATGGTGTTTTTCTTTTTGCAAATAGGGTTGGAATTAAAACGCGAAATGAAAGAAGGTTTTCTTTCCGATCCAAGACAAATTTTGGTGCCGGCTTTGGCGGCATTAGGGGGAATTATTTGCCCGGCTTTTATTTATGCTCTTATAAATCACAATAATCCTCAGTATATGAACGGTTGGGCAATTCCTACCGCCACCGATATTGCTTTTGCCATTTGTGTGTTGATGTTGGTAGGTAGAGCAATCCCGCAAGCCGTTAAAATCTTTTTACTCGCTATTGCTATTTTTGATGATTTGGGAGCAATTATTATTATTGCATTGTTTTATAATCAGGGAGTTTCTTTAGATTTGTTAGGTTATGCAGGGCTTGCCTGTTTTGCCCTGTATATGGTTAATAAAATGCAGATTACCAATTTTACTCCGTATCTTATCCTTGGTGTTGTTTTGTGGTATTGTTTCTTAAACGGCGGTATTCACACCACTATTGCCGGCGTGGTCGTAGCTATGGCTTATCCAATGCGGGTTAATTCCACCAAGGCTTCGCCTTTGGAAATTTTGAGCCATAAATTGAAACCTTGGGTTGATGTGGTGATATTGCCGGTGTTTGCATTTGCTTCGGCGGGATTATATCTGGGAAATGTTACTTGGGAAACTTTTACGCATACCCTTACAATCGGAATTATTTTGGGACTTTTCTTAGGTAAGCAATTTGGTATTTTCTTTATGACCTGGGCTTTGATAAAACTTAGAATAGCCAACTTTCCCAAAGAAGTTAAAATACTTGATTTGTATGGTGTGGCATCGGTTGCCGGTATCGGCTTCACCATGGCATTGTTTGTAGGTAAGCTCTCGCTGCCGGAGGCTATGCAGGGTGAAATCAGGCTCGGTATATTATGCGGTTCGGTAGTCTCGGCTTTGTGGGGGGCTTGTGTGTTCCAACTTGATAGGTATGTACACAAACTGGATGCCTTAAAAAAACAATTGAGGGTTTAAATCCTGTAATTTAGTACCTAAATATAATAGTAGTTTAATTTTTTATTATATTGGGAGGTAATATGTTGGTTGCTAAAATTAAAAATGCCAAATGGAATTTGGTCGCCGGTATCTTGATGATATTGCTCGGGGTGTTTATTTGGTTTAATCCTTTGGGTACTATGATGGCAGTAGCTGCCTATATCGGTATAGGTTTTTTGCTTATAGGGGCCTTTTATATTATGTCTTCAACAGCTATAAAATCCGGCTGGTATTTGCTGGTGGGAATCATTAATTTGTTGGTAGGGATTATCTTGTTGCTTAACTTAGGTGTTACGGCGGCAAGTCTGCCGGTTATTTTGGCCTTGTGGTGCTTATTTACCGGCGTGGTTGAACTTATCGGGGCTTGGGATATCAAAAAATATGGGCTACCGTGGGCGTTTTCGGCTATTATGGGGGCTATCGGCGTAGTGGTAGGTTTTTTGATCTTGGCTTATCCGATGATCGGTGCCGTTACCGTTTCGGTGGTCTTGGGTTTGTATGCAATACTGTTCGGTATTCTGCAGTTGATAGAATACTCAGTTTCTAAAAATAGTTATACAATCTATTTCGAAGACAAATAAACTAGCGGTATGAAGCTCTCTTTATCCGGTCATTAATGGCAAGGCCGAGGCCTTTCATCGGAATTGGCGCCATAGCAATGGCCGGATATTTTGTTTGTTCTTCCGCTAAATGCATATAAGCAAATAAATTGGCCGCCGCCTCGGTCAAATCTTCGGTTTTGCTTAAATTGAGATTGCATTCCATATTACCAAAACCAATATAAAATTCATCTTCTCTTTTTTCTTGCGGGGTGATGTTAATTCTCAGCGGTATGCGCGGAGCGTAGTGCTTGAGCATTTGTCCGGGGGAGGTCGGAGTGTTGGGGTTGCCTTGAGAGATAATTATTTCTTCACCTAAAAATTCTTCAATAGTTTCTTTGGCTAAACCTCCGGCACGTAAAAGGACAGTATCTTTGGTGGTTAAATCAATAATGGTGGATTCAACACCGACTTTGCAACTGCCGCCATCTATAATCATATCAACCTTTTCACCCAGACTTTCAAAAACATGGCGAGCCGTGGTCGGAGATATGCTTTGCGAACGGTTGGCCGAAGGTGCGGCAATCGGAACGCCAGATTCTTTGATAAGCTCAAGAGCTACGGGATGGTTGGGCATACGAACACTCATGGTTTTTAGGCCGGCACAGACCAAATCAAGAGAAGGACTTAAATCTTTGCGTTTAACAACCATAGTTAACGGGCCGGGCCAGAATTTTTTGGCCAGAGCTTCGGCTCTTGTGTCAACTTCGGAAAGTTCATAAAAAGTATTAAGCTCGCAGATGTGTGATATCAATGGATTAAAGGTCGGGCGGCCTTTGGTCGCAAAAATATTGGCAACTGCCTTGGCGTTATAAACATTGGCTCCCAGACCATAAACAGTTTCGGTCGGAAATGAAACCAGGCCACCATCTTTTATAATTTGGGCGGCTTTTTTAATGGTGTCTTTTGAGTATGCAAAAATATTAGTCATCTATTTTCAAAATATATCTTACGGTTGCTGCAAAATCTTTTAGTCTATGTAGCACCATAAAACTTGATTTGTCAATTATGCAATATTGTCTTTTGTCCTTAACCCAAGCAACATAGGTACCGGAAGTTTCACCAAGCAATGTTATATTGTCTTGATAAGGATTGCCGGAAGCCAGATTTTCGCCTAGTAAGTCGTGCAAAAAATGATGGTGGTTATCAATGCCGAAAAGACAGCGGTCGTCTAATTTGAAGCCGTTATAATAAGTCAAAAACTGCCAAAATTCATCAGGAGGCAGGGGTAAAGATGCATCTGACAAATCTTCTTTGGCTTGTATAATGTCGGCAGAAATAAGCGGTGAACCAGTGATACCGTATTCAAGTTCTGAAATTCGTTTTAGCAATTCTTCCATTTAACGCCCTTTGTCAGTATTAAATTTGCCGCTGAAGTTTAGTTTTTGTGGGTTGCCTTTGGTCTTTAAAAATGAAGGATTGAAATCTTTGATATTGCCTTGTAGGTATTGTCTTTCTTTTTCGGGGTTTCTGACAATTTGAAACTCTTGTAAAAAGCTGCCGAAAAATACAATATTGCGGTTAATGTCAATTTCATAAGGGGTGTGTAAAATCTTGTGATGGGGCATATCTTTGCATAAGCAGAGGTTGGAAAAATCATTTACTTTGCTGTAGTCTTCCAGTTCGTTGGCATTTTTACGATTTTTGTCATGGTGAACGGTATATAAAGACATGATATAACGCAAGTTTTGCGGGCATTTTTCCGGTCTATCAAGATAGTATATATATGTCAGCAAATCTTTGGCTTCTTTTTCTTCACCAAGCAGACGCTTTTTTTCAAGAAATTCTTCGTAGTAGCAGGCAGCAAATATTTTTAAGAAACGAGTGCGTTGGTTGGGCATTTGATGTTCAGGATACGCTCTGTTGTGAGTGGATATCATATCGAGTATGTCAACATAGGTAAGTCGATTTATCTTATCCAGGGGGTAATTTATTTGAGCCAGCTGAGCACATATCGGGCGAGACATAACACGGAAACTGTTGAATTTTTTCATGTCAGCCCAACAAGGAGCCTCGTTTAAGTCGTATTCGTACGGTTTGTTAAAGTGGGTAATTTCGAAATTTTGATTACTTTCTTTGAAAGCACGGTATGTGGCGGAAAGGTCATCTGGAGCCGGGGTAAAGTATAATCCATCAAAATCGATGTCTATCATTGAAATTTGTTCTTTGGAAAGCGGGGGTTGTTCAGGCGGCGTGAGGTGCGGTGTGCCGATACCGTAAAAAGAGAGCATTAATTTCAGCTCTCGTTTGAGCCCTTCAACATTTTTCTTAGAGGTTTTTTTGACGGTAGTTTTTTTATCTCCACCTTTATCTTTACTTTTTTTGGTGTGAGTGCCTTCACCTTTTTTACTCTTGCGATAGTTGGTTTGATATATGGCGTGGAGTTTGTTTATGAACATAGCCGTGATGGCTTTTTCATTTTTGATAAGGCTTATTAGACTTTTGCTTTTTGGACTCATTTTTTAGTTCTTTTTTGTTAAATTTGTCTAAAGATTACTATAATTTTTGATTTCTGTCTATAATTTTTTTTAAATTTTTTGCTTTATGTTAATAAATATGCACTAGTATTGCTATAACTAATGATTTGATGGAGATTCATCATGTTGGAAATTGTTTTTACCGATAAAAAACCCGAGGCAAAAGAGGTTAAGGTTTTGCCGATGGCTAAAAATAAAAGTGAAAAGTATAATTTCTTGACCGTTGATGAAGGGAGCTTATTGAAAAAGGCGATAGCCCAATCTGATTTTGAGGCAAGTTGGCAGGAGGCTGTTGAGGTTTTTGGCGGCAGAGCGAAAATGATTTTGCTCGGTATCGGAGATGAAAACAATTTGCTTAAAATGCAAGATGCCGGCAGGAAATTGTATCATTTGTTGTTTAATGATGAAAAAGCCTATGTCGCAACCAAAAATTACTCTGATGCCGCAAATATAGCCTTTGGTATTTTGCAAGAATCGTATAGCTTTGACAAATACAAAACCACCAAGAAACCGGCAGATTTTACCAGGCTTGAACAAGTGGTTTTTAGGGTTGATAATCCTGATGAAGCACAAGAAAATTTCAAACAATATTTAGCTTTGGCAACGGCCATTCGTTATGACAAAGATTTGTGTAATGAGCCGGCAAGTTATTTGACACCGGAAGTGTTTGCTCAAGATGTGGAAAGATTAAAATATCTGGGGCTCAGGGTTGAAGTATTGAATGAAAAAAATATGCAGGAACTGGGTTTGGGATTGCTTGCGGCAGTGGGAAAGGGAAGTATTAATCCGCCAAGAATGGTAGTGGCTTCGTGGCCGGGAAATAAAAATTCGCAAGTTTATGATGTGGCTATAGTAGGCAAAGGTATTTGTTTTGATGCCGGAGGGTTGAGTCTTAAATCAAATGCCGGAATGATTGAGATGAAAATGGATATGTCAGGGGCGGCAGCGGCGATTGCCTCCTTAAAGGCTGCCGCTTTACAAAGAGTGCGTAAAAATATTATCGTTATTTTGGGATTGGCCGAAAATATGCCCTCAGCCAAAGCTATGAAAATAGGTGATGTTTATGCCGCATATAATGGCTTGACCGTTGAGATTATGAATGCCGATGCCGAAGGAAGATTGGCGGTGGCTGATTGTCTGGCTTATTTGCAGAAAAATTACAAGGTAAAAAACATCATTGATATAACCACTTTGGGGTCTTTGCGGACAGTGTTGGGAAGTACTTATGCCGGATTGTTCAGTAATGATAAAACTTTGGGTGACAAGTTGTTGAAGGCGGCTGAGGCAACCGGAGAAAAGTTGTGGTTGATGCCCCTGGATAAAGAATATGAAAAAATGCTCTCCTCGCCGATTGCCGATATCAGAAACATTGCCGTGGACGGTAAAGCTTCAATTGTTTCGGCGGCATTTTTAAATCGCTTTATTGAAAAAGGGAATAAGTGGGCACATATTGATATGAGCGGAGTGAGATTGGACAAAAGCGGTTTGGCATCGGGTTTTGGGGTAAAGTTATTGAATGAATTTGTCAAAGGATTATAAAAAATGAAAATAGATGAAAGAATTACCAAGTTAGCGGAAAATGTTTTAAAAAATTCGCTTAATCTGAAAAAAGGAGAAAAAATTTATATTGAAGCATTTAGTGCCTCTACCAAAGATTTGTTTAATGAGTTTATCAGAATAGCCGCTAAAATGGGAGCAACTCCGTTTTATGTTTATAATGATAATTCTTTTGTAAAAAATTTGGTGGAAAATTCTACTCCGGCACAAATCGAACAATATGCAAAGTGGCATTCGGCTTTAATGGATGAGATGGATTGTTATGTCGCGGTCAGAGGGTATGATGATTTGTTTGCACTTTCGGATATTCCACCGGCCAAGATGAAAGCATATAATCAAATATATTATAATATGGTGCATTTTGATCGCAGAATTCCTAAGACTAGATGGTGCGTAATGCGTTATCCTAATGATACCATGGCGGCGGTGTCGAAAATGTCGTGCAAAGCACTGGAGGATTTTTTCTTTGAGGCATGCCTGGTTGATTATAAAAAAATGGGCAAGGCGATGGCTCCTTTGAAAAAATTGATGGATAAGACTGATAAAGTAAGGATTAAAGGACCGAACACCGATTTGGAATTTTCTATTAAAGGATTAAAGGCTGTTATTTGCGATGGAAAGATGAATATTCCGGATGGTGAAGTTTATACAGCACCTCTAAAAACTTCAATCAACGGACATATCCAGTTTAATACCGATACGGTCTATGGCGGAACTTTTTATTCTAATGTATATCTGGAATTTAAGGACGGCAAAATTATCAAGGCCGAAAGTCGTGCCAATAACGATAAATTGCAAAAGCAGATTAATGTCGATGAGGGGGCGCACTATATGGGTGAGTTTGCAATAGGCGTTAACCCCTATATCAGAAAAGAGATGTTGGATATCTTGTTTGATGAGAAAATTGCCGAGTCGCTGCATATGGCAATCGGAAATTCGTATAATGATGAGACTTTTAACGGTAATCGCTCAAGCGTGCATTGGGATTTGGTTTTGATTCAAGACAAGGCTCACGGCGGCGGTGAGATTTGGTTTGATGATGTTTTGGTAAGAAAAGACGGTGAGTTTGTGTTGCCGGAGTTAAAAGAACTTAACCCCGATAAATTAAAATAAAGTTTAGTTTTTGATAATTTTTTCTTGATTTTTGTCTAAACGCATAATAACCTCAAATGCGTTATGGTAAATTTATGTTAAATTTTTTAATTTTATTATTTTATGGCAAAAAAATTAGAATTTAAAAAACTCTCTGCTTACAATGTCAGAGAAGCACAAAGTTATGAGACGTGGCTGTCGTTGGTTAGGATGCCTTATCGCTCCTATATTAATAATGTCGAGTTGCAAACCGCTTCAAAAGATATAATACCTGAGGTGGATTTGGTTGTTGTTTTTTCTGATAACCTAAGAGCAGCAGCTGAGGCAGCGGTTTTTGCAAACCGTTATAAGAACCAACACGGAAAATATCCGAAAATCTTATGTCTACCGGCGCTAAATTTACCGGAGTACATAAATTTCGGAGCTCCGGAAGAAAAGCTGGCAACACTGATATTGAAAAATATGAATGTGCCGGAAGATGTTATCATCGGGAGGAGAAAGTTTTGGCAAAGATATAATCTGGTCAATGATTTGGCTCTTTATCTTGATGAAAATCCTGAGTTTCAGAAGGTGCTTGTCGTATCTTCTTTGGGACATTCGCTGTTGGCGGCACAAGCTCTATGTCTTAAAATGCCTGATATTGATTGGGTGTTTTTTGAAAATGAGCTAATTGCACCAAAAGACCGAGTGCTTGACACTGAGATACTTGATGTTAACGGTATCGGGGTTGATTTGCTAATCGCCAACATTGCAAAGGCTTTCCATGGCTGGGGGGTTGAGAGATGTCATTTGACTTTTAGAAAAGTTAATGATTTGCCCGATCGCGAGTTGATGAAAAACATCATCAATCTAGGTTATGTAGCAGGACTAAGCACAGATGCTTTTTGTTTCTTTGATGTTGATGAAGGTTCAGTAGATTTGATGCGGCAACGCAGAGAGTATATTGATACCCTTAACATAGGGAATATGAAGCATACGATGGCACAAATAAATGCCTTGTTAAGGCAGTATAAAAATGTTTAATTTTAATTTTTTTATATGGGACTAAGTAAGAAAGACCTGCGGCACCTCGTGTATATGGAAAGGTGGGCAGGGTACAAAATGGCAGAAAATCCTTTGTCGATGGCAGAGGTAATCAAAAAAGATTGCGGTAATTCATTCCCGTCAATATTGTCGGATGAGGATATGAAGGTGAAGTCTTTTTCGGTTAAGGCCGTGCCGCAAGCTGATTTTATGTTGGTACTAAATAATTACCCGAGAGTGCTGGCATATACGGCAGAGGTGGCAATTAGATTCAGAAATTCTTACGGGAAGTTGCCGGAGTTGATTAACATTTCTTCCGGTCGCGGAATTGAGTGTCAAAGCTCAAAAATGGCAGAATGGCTGGAGGAAGGGTTGCTTGACTTGGGTTTTCCTGAAGAGTGGGTGAAAAAACACCATTTGAGCGAGGAGGTCATTGATTATGCGGACAGTGCCGTAAAAATCGATGAGATTATCTCTCAGCTTAACCTTCAAGGTAAGCCTAAGGTTTTGGTAATTACCGGAATTGCGGATACTTTATTGGCTGCTACGGAACTGCCGATATTGTTGCCTCATATTGAATTCAACTTCTTTGAGGCTCCGCAGTTGGATCCTAATGCCAGATTATTTGACGATGAGGTCTTTGCCGGAAATACATATGCCATTGATAATTTATTGGCAAATGTAGTGATGGCACAAAGGTCTGTAATCGGTAGAAGAATCAGGCTGCCGGTAGAAAAGCTGATGGAGCGGCCAAAACAGGATTATGTCAGAGACTTACTCCTTCGTGGCTTTGCCGGAGCTTTTAATACTCCCGAGATGTGGAAGGCTGTCGGGCTTTCTTATAAGGAGGGAGAGAAGCTATACGAAAAAAGAATTGCCGAGCTTTCAAAAATGGCAAAGCAAGGCCGATTTGAACAACAGACCGAAAGGCTGATGTTTCGCATAAAGCGAAGCTTAAATGATAAAGGTCTGGTGTATTAAAATAAGAAACCACTCTTTCTGTGAGGAAAGAGTGGTTTCTTATTTTAATTAGCGTCGGGATTATAAGACATGAACATCTTACTTTTTTCAAGATAGATGTTGTCATCTTCATCAAGGCGCGTGACCCAAATGTCTTTTCCATGATGAAAGACTTCGTTCTCGAGAGCCTCTACATAATCATAGTCATATAGGGAAAGCTCCTCGCCGTTGGGGCCGATAAACAAGCTGGCATCTTCGGCGAAAACAGGTATGTCAACAATGACACCTTGTTCTTCATCGGTTAGAACCCATGCAACCCCAACAAATTTTCTTACGCGATCAATGGTGTATAGTTTTACCAATGCGTATGAATCCGGGGTTATTCCAGCAAGCTTGGCGTAAATCTCGGTTTGAGCACTATGCCAGATTACTGGAGCTGCCATGATACGGCCATCAGTTGCATAGCAGTATAATTTACCGGCACGGACGAAATAGCTTGCTGCATCAATTATGCTTATTGATGAGATGTCTTCCAAATCTTCGGGAGCGTGAAAATTTGTTTTTTTGAACACAGGCAAAAATAAAAATTTTTGCTCGCATATCGTATACCAAATCATATCACTCTTATCGGTAAAATTAGCAACCGCCAGACTAACTTCGCAGTTGTCGGTTTTACCGTTGGTCAGTTCGCTAAATCTTTTAATCGCGGCAAGTTTTGATGCGTGCATACATTCTTTGCCGACTCTTTTTAAAAATTTCGTTTCCATAATAATTTGTATTTAAGTTAGTATTGAGGTGATTTTAAGCATTGTATTTTAAATTAGTCAACAAAAAAACTCCTTAACCGTAAGGTTAAGGAGTTTTTTAAGTCAGTGAGCCTATTCGGCTACTTTGAACTCAGCCATGTGTTCCAAGAGAGAACGTTTTTCGTTTACATTCTCTTGGGCTTTGTTGACCAAGGTCTCATATCTTTCCGGATTTTGTTTGTTTACAATCTGGAAACGAGTCTCGTTAGCCATGTATTCGGCCAAAGGTTTGGTCGGAGCTTTAGAGTCTAAGCTCAACGGAGCCTTGCCTTCTTTGATGTTTTCAGGATTGTAACGATACAACGGCCAAGAACCGGATTCAACAGCGGCTTTTTGGTGAGCCAAACCGTCAATCAAGTTGAAGCCTTGAGCAATACAGTGTGAGTAAGCAATGATGATGGACGGGCCGTCATAAGCTTCGGCTTCGTTCATGGCTTTGATTACTTGACTGTCGTTGGCACCGATTGAAACTTGAGCAACATATACATTGCCATAAGACATAGCAATCATGCCCAAATCTTTCTTCGGCAATGATTTACCTGCTGTAGCAAATTTGGCAGAGGCACCCATCGGGGTAGCTTTTGATTGCTGACCACCGGTGTTGGAGTAAACTCCGGTATCCATTACCAAAATGTTGATGTTTTTGCCCGAAGCAATAGCGTGATCAAGACCGCCGAAGCCAATATCATAAGCCCAGCCGTCACCACCCAAAATCCATACCGATTTCTTAATCAAGTAATCGGCCAATTTGTTCAAATGTTTGGCTTCTTGAGTGTTGATTGTAGCCAATTTGTCGCGGAGTTGTTTTACCAAATCGCGTTGTTCGTCAATTTCAACATCGGTCTTTTGCGGGTTGTTCAACAATTTATCAGCCAATTCGGCACCAACTTTGTCTTTCAAACCTTCCAAAAGCTGTTTGGCGAAAGAGGTTTGTTGGTCAATTGAGAAACGCATACCCAAACCGAATTCGGCGTTGTCTTCGAACAAAGAGTTAGCCCAAGCCGGACCATGACCTTTTTCGTCTTTGGCATAAGGAGTGGTCGGCAAGTTACCGGAGTAAATTGAAGAACATCCGGTAGCGTTGGCAACAACCATGCGGTCACCAAACAATTGGGTCAACAATTTAACATACGGAGTTTCACCGCAGCCGGCACAAGCACCAGAGAATTCAAACAAGGGTTGAATCATCTGAGTTGTCTTGGGCAAGTTCTTAACAACTTCGGTTCTCTTGACATAGGGCAAGGTCTCGAAGAAGTTCCAGTTGGCTTTTTCGGCTTCCAAATGGTTTTCGATATGATCCATGTTGATAGCCTTCAATTCCGGATTGGCTTTGTTTTTAGCCGGGCATGCAGAAGTACAAATACCGCAGCCGGTGCAGTCTTCCGGAGATAATTGCCAAATGAATTTCTTGCCGGCAAACTCTTTACCTTTGTAGGCGGCAGATTTCAAAGTAGCCGGAGCATTTTTCAACTCTTCGTCAGAAGCTACTTTTAATCTGATTACGCCGTGCGGGCATACCAAAGAACACTTACCGCATTGGATGCAGGTCTCGGGATCCCAAACCGGAATTTCGGTAGCAATGCATCTCTTTTCGTATTTAGTGGTTCCTGTGGGCCAGGTACCGTCAACAACTTCTGCAAAAGCAGATACCGGAAGTTGATCGCCGCGATCGGCAATGATTTCACCGGTAACTTTTCTAACAAATTCCGGAGCATCGGCCGGAACCGGCAACAAACGATGGAAGGTTGAAGTAACCTCTGTCGGATATTCAACTTTGTGCAAATGTGCCAGCGAGGCATCAACAGCGGCAAAGTTCTTTTGAACAATGGCGTCGCCTTTCTTAGAATAGGTCTTCTTAATGGCATTTTTGATTTGCTCGATAGCTTCGTCTTTCGGCAAAATGTTGGAAATAGCGAAGAAGCAAGCTTGCATAATGGTGTTAATGCGTTGACCCATGCCGGTTTCGCGAGCAACTTCTACAGCGTTGATGGTGTAGAAGTTGAGTTTTTTGGCAATGATTTCTTCTTGAACTTCTATCGGTAAGTGATTCCAAACTTCACCAGCCTCATAAGGAGCATTTAACAAGAATGTGGCACCGGGTTTGGCAATCTTTAAGATGTCAACCTTGGCCATAAACGGAAATTGGTGGCATGCAACAAAGTCAGCTTTGTTAATCAAGTAAGCTGCTTTAATCGGGTTGTCAGAAAAACGCAAGTGCGAAGTGGTCATAGAACCTGATTTACGAGAGTCGTAAACGAAGTAACCTTGACCATATTTACCGGCGTCTTCGGCAATGATTTTAATAGAGTTCTTGTTAGCACCAACGGTACCATCAGCACCCAAACCATAGAATACGGCACGAACAACATCTTTGCCTTCGGTGTCGATATCATCGGAATAGGGAAGAGATGTGTTGTTTACATCGTCATTGATACCAACAGAGAAGCCGTTAATTGGTTTCATCGAAGCACCGTTTTCGTATACGGCACGAACCATTCCGGGGGTGAATTCTTTAGAAGACAAGCCATAACGACCGCCGAAAATACGCGGCATAGAGGCAATTTCACTTTTAGCAAAAGCTTGAGTTAAGGTTGCAACAACATCCAAATACAAAGGTTCACCGATAGAACCGGATTCTTTGGTGCGGTCCAAAACATTAACAACTTTTACCGACTTGGGCAAAGCCTTCAAGAAAGATTTTTCGGGGAACGGACGATAGAGGCGAACTTTCATCAAGCCTACTTTGTAACCGTTGTTGTTTAAGTAATTGATGGTTTCTTCAACGGTTTCGGCACCGGAACCCATAATAACGATAACTTGTTCGGCATCTTCGGGGCCTACATAGTCAACGACATTGTATTTACGGCCGGAGATTTTGGCGAACTTATCCATTTCCTCTTGAACAATGCCTTCTACTTGGTTGTAGAATTTGTTGCCGGCTTCACGACCTTGGAAGAAGACATCGGGGTTTTGAGCCGTACCGCGGATAACCGGTTTTTCCGGACGAAGAGCGTGTTCGGCATTGAAAGAGTAATCAACACCTTCCAACATAGCTCTTAAATCATCATCGGAGAGTAATTTAATTTTTTTGATTTCGTGCGAAGTACGGAAACCGTCAAAAAAGTGCATGAACGGTACGCGAGAACGCAAAGTGGATGTCTGAGCAATAGCGGCGAAGTCATGAGCTTCTTGAACCGAATTGGAGCAGAGCATGGCAAAGCCGGTTTGACGGCAAGCCATAACATCGGAGTGGTCGCCGAACATCGACAAAGCGTGATAAGCCAAAGAACGAGCAGCAACATGCATTACAAACGGGCTTAATTCACCGGCGATTTTGTACATGTTGGGGATCATCAAGAGCAAACCTTGCGAAGCGGTAAAGGTGGTGGTTAAGGCACCGGCCTGGATTGAACCGTGGCAAGCACCGGCAGCACCGGCTTCGGATTGCATTTCTTGAACTTCCGGAATAACGCCCCAGAGGTTCTTTTGTTTGGCGGCAGACCATGCGTCAGCCCATTCACCCATCGGAGATGACGGAGTAATCGGGTAGATGACGCAGACTTCATTCATGCGGTGGGCAACCGAAGCGGCAGCTTCGTTACCATCCATCATTTTCATCTTTACTTCAGACATATTTCATCCTTAAAGTTAGTGTTAACAAAATAAAAAAGCCAGTGTCAAAGCAGACGGTTTTACGCCTTATCTACCGGCTTTCTCAATACAGAATCTTATTCCTGCGTGCCTTATAGCATTTTAGATATAAAAAATCCAGCAAAAAATTGTAGTTAGGCAACAATTTTTGAGACAATTTTGGGGTGAAAATTATGTTTTTCGAAATTTTGTCAAAAAAGTGCTTGCGTGGGGGGTGAAATTGTGGTATAAGTGGTGTTGGTTTTAATTAGAAATAAATTATTAAGAAACACCTTAAACAAACTTTGTTTGGAAACTTGAGTGTAAAGACTGATAAATTTTGCATAAAAAATATTCGAAAGAGCCAGCGCAAAATAAAGGCAGCCCACTGTTTTTTATAACAGAGAACTACGTGTTCGGGGGAAGAGTTAAGAATTGATTATGTAAAGGATACCATTGAAATAATCAAGCATGATCAGCAAGGCAAGTTGGGGTGTTATAAATGTAAGAAATATGTTTGAAGAAAAAAGAAAAAGCGCAAACAAGGTAAAAACTTACATAATGTGCGGTATTGCAGCCGTACTTTTGTTAGTTTTATGCTTCGGCGGATGTTCTGTAATCGGAGCAGAAGAGGTAGGTATCAGAGTCACTCTTGGTAAAGTTGCTCCAGAGCCGGAATATGGCCTAGCCTTTAAATGGCCGCTGATTTCAAAATTTATTAAGGTCGAAAAAACGACCCAGCGAATTGAGGCTTTGGATGCAACCTATACCAAAGACATCCAGCCGGCGGAAATCAAGTATGTATTTACATACAAAATTGTCGATGCCAATGCACCTGCTTTGTACTTATCAGCCGGTAAGGGGTATGAGGAAAAACTCATTTACCCGGTGTTGAGGAGTGCATTAAAAGACGTCATTGGACGTTGGACGGCGCAGGATTTGGTTTCGAACCGTGAACAGGCTGCGGCTGAAATTACAGCTCAGCTTAATAATGAGCTTCCTAAAGAATTTTTCTCGGAAATTACTTTCCAAATGGCGGATGTTGATTATAGTGATGCCTTTGAGAAAGGAATTGAGGAGAAAGTTTTGGCCGAACAAGAAGCTCAGAAAGCCAAAAACCGTACTGTCCAGATTGAAGAAGAAGGTCGTCAGGCGGTGATTAAGGCAGAGGCCGCGGCTAAGGCAAAGATTGCTGAGGCAGAAGCTACGGCAAAGGCTATGGATATTGAGGGTAAAGCATTAGCACGCAACCCGCAAATCCTGAAGCTGAGAGAGCTTGAGGTTCAAAATAACTTTGCCGCAAATATCGGCAAGGTGACCGGAACCGTAATTCTCTCCGGCGAGCAGACTAATACGATGCTGCCGTTGAAGTAGTTTCGGAAAAATAAAAAAAGACGCTAGATGGTTCTAGCGTCTTTTTTGTTATACCTGACCGTGGCAATGTTTGTATTTCTTGCCGCTGCCGCAGGGGCAGGGATCATTGCGGGCTACCTTGCCCCAAGTGTTGGGATCTTTGGGATCAATAGCCTGATTGCCATAAGCAAACGGAGTTTGCTTTTCATTAGCCGGTGTTTCATTGGTTTGTTTGCCAGAAAGTAAATTAACCGGACTTTCATGAACGGCTTGCATTTTGGCCTGTTTGGCGTTTCTTTCTTCCAGTTCATTGGCCGAGCTTGCTTGAATTACCGTACGCATAAGAATAAAAGCTACCTTCTCGCCTAACTGATTCAACATATCGGAAAACAGATTAAAGGCTTCTTTTTTGTATTCGTTGAGCGGGTCTTTTTGTCCGTATGCACGCAAAACAATGGTGTGACGCATATAATCCAAAGTGGCAATATGGTCTTTCCACAAACTATCAAGTTCTTGCAACAAAATAGACTTTTCTACCGTGCGAACAATGTTGGCCGGAACATTGGCGTTTTTAGCTTGTTGAGCTTCGTCCAAAACAGAGGTTACTTTCTCAACCAACTTTTCGGAATCCATCTCCGGTTCTGCAACCCAAGTTTCTATCGGCAGCAAAATACCGCTTAATCTGGCTAAATCTTGCTTAATTGCATCAGAGTTCCAATCTTTGGGTGATGAGCCATAAGCAATGTCTTTGTAAATAATGTTGCGAATTTGGTCGTGGCACATATCCGTAACGGTTTCCGAAACATCATCTGATTCCATTAATTCGCGTCTTTGTTCGTAGATAACTTTGCGTTGCTCGTTCATCACATTATCGTATTTGAGCAAGTTTTTACGAATATCAAAGTTGCGTTCTTCGACCTTTTGTTGGGCTTTTTCCAAAGCTTTGCTAATCCACGGGTGAACCAAAGCTTCACCTTCGGGCAAGCCTAATCTTTGCAACATTATGCTCATTCTTTCGGAGCCGAAAATACGCATCAAATCATCTTCTAATGATAAGAAAAATTTTGAAGTTCCGGGGTCGCCTTGACGGCCGGAACGCCCGCGTAATTGGTTATCAATACGGCGGCTTTCGTGACGCTCAGTACCTAAAATATATAAACCGCCGGCAGCTTTTACTTTGGCTTTGTCAACTTCGACTTCTTCTTTGATTTTTGTGCGTAAAGCCTCGATTTCTTCGGGGGTTTCATCTCCTTTTAAGATTTGTTTCAAACGCATATCAACATTACCGCCAAGCTGAATATCGGTACCACGACCGGCCATGTTGGTGGCAATGGTGATGGCTCCGGATACACCGGCCTGGGCAACAATCGCAGCTTCGCGTTCATGATGGCGAGCGTTCAAAACTTCGAATTTGAGGTTGGTTTGTTTTGCCAACATATCGGCTACCAATTCCGATTTTTCAATCGAAGCGGTTCCTACCAATACCGGCTGACCTTTTTCGTGGCATTCAATAATGGTTTTGATAATGGCGGCGTATTTTTCTTTTTCGGTACGATAAATTTCGTCATGCAAATCTTGACGAATGACCGGACGATTGGTCGGAATTTCGACGCAGCTTAAATTGTAAATGTCGTTGAATTCTGCTTCTTCGGTCATGGCCGTACCGGTCATACCTGACAATTTGGGGTATAATCGAAAGTAGTTTTGGAAGGTAATGGAGGCTAAAGTTTGGTTCTCTGATTGAATCTTTACACCTTCTTTTGCTTCAATGGCTTGGTGCAGACCATCTGAATAACGGCGTCCTTCCATCATACGGCCGGTAAACTCGTCAATAATCATAACTTTGCCGTCTTTTACGATGTAGTCAACATCACGAGTGTGCATTTTGTGAGCACGCAGAGCCTGATTGACATGATGGACCAGGCTGACATTGGCAAGGTCATATAATCCGCCTTCACTTATTAAACCAACTTGTTTTAGCAGTTCTTCAACATGGACCATGCCTTTTTCGGTGAGGGTGACTTGGCGAGCTTTTTCGTCTTTTTCATAGTCATCTTCACGCAGTTTGGGAATAATGTTATTGACCAAAATATATTTTTCTGAGCTGTCTTCGGCGGCTCCGGAGATAATCAAGGGAGTCCTGGCCTCATCAATCAAGATAGAGTCAACTTCATCGACAATAGCATAATTAAACGGTCTTTGAACCATATCTGATAAGCGGAATTTCATATTGTCACGCAGATAGTCAAAGCCTAACTCGTTGTTGGTGGCATACAAAATATCGGAATTATAGGCGGCTCTTCTGGCATCGTCGTCTTTTTCATGGATAATGTAATCAACACTCAAACCTAAGAAACGATATACTTGTCCCATCCATTCGGCATCGCGTTTGGCCAAATAATCGTTAACGGTTACGATGTGAACGCCTTTGCCTTCCAAGGCGTTAAGATAGGCAGCAAGAGTGGCTACTAGAGTTTTACCTTCACCGGTTTTCATTTCGGCAATTTGACCGTGGTGCAGTACAATACCGCCGATAAGCTGAACATCATAATGGCGTTGGCCAAGTGTGCGCTTGGCTGCTTCTCTTACCACGGCAAAAGCTTCCGGCAACAGTTCATCTAAGGTTTCGCCTTGCTTTATTCTTAATTTGAATTCGTCGGTCTTGGCTTTGAGTTCTTCATCACTTAACGGTGAAATCGAGCTTTCCAAAGCGTTAATCTTTTCTACGGTTTTGTATTGCTTTTTTATATAACGATCATTGGCAGAACCAAATATTTTGCGGGCAAGGCTACCTATCATTTTTTTATTTTTCCTTAAAATTCATATTTATTAAACATTTCAACATTCTACATTTAGTGTTTTAAATGTTGAGAGTCAAGGGGCGGTAAAAAGTTATGAACTTGCAAAAAAAAATGATTGGAAAATACGGAGCTTGTGATATATAAGAAAAAATGAGTTTTGTTTTTAACGGGAGAAGGTGTATTATGAACAGAAAATATATTGCTTTGATGATTATGTCGGCCGCATTTTTGCAAGGCGGCGAGGCTTGGGCTGCCGGAAAAGACGGTGTCGCCGCTACCGTGAACGGTAAAAATATTACGGTCGAAGAAATAGAGGCCGCTTATAATGTTAATCCTGCGGTTAAGGATAAGACTTCTTTTGATGAATTTTATACTAAAACTTTGGATATATTTGTTGACGGCGAAGTGGTTTATCAGGCTGCCGTTGCCGATAAAGTTACCGAAACTCCCGAGTATAAAGTACAGCTTGAGGCTTTGAAAGAAGAGTTGGCCCGCAAAATTTATCTTGAAAAACAAATGAGAGATAAAGTCACCGATGGCGCGATAAGACAGTTGTACAATCAATATAAAAACAGCTTTAAGGGTGAGAAAGAAATTAAGGCTAAACATATCTTGGTTGATTCTGAAGCTAAAGCTAAAGAAGTTATTGCTAAATTAAAAGAAGAGGGCGATTTTGATAAATTGGCTAAAGAATATTCTAAAGAGCCGGCAGATCTCGGATATTTTACCAAAGATATGATGGTGCCTGAATTTGCTAATGCTGCTTTTGGTTTGAAAAAAGGTCAATATTCAAAAAAACCGGTGAAAACACAGTTCGGTTATCATGTGATCTTGGTAGAAGATATAAGAGATGCTAAACCGTTACCTTTGAAACAGGTAGAAGGAAAGTTGCGTACCATGTTGGCTCAGAAAACCATGGGCGATGTGGTTAAATCTTTGCAGGATAAGGCTACAATCGTAAAATACGATGCCGACGGGAATGAAATAAAATAAATTGTTTCTTTTATGCTTGGAGGCTCTGGCTCTTAGAGTACAGAGCCTTTTTTTTGCATAAAAAGGCTTGAATATTGTATTTTTTGTGTTAGTTTGTAGCTGAGTTTAATTTTTAATTTTTTTATTATGGCAGGATTTTTGAATTTACTAACCGAACATTGGTTTTGGTTTCCGGTGGTTGCCGTGTTGGTTGCCGTTGCAGAGTTTTTAATGAATTGGGGAAATGCAAAATCTAATTATGTTAGATTGTTGACCGGAGTGTTTGGGTTTTTGCTGCTGTTAGGAGTGGCTTATCCGATGGTGATACTATTGTTTTTTTACCATTGGGCTCTCGGTGTCATCGGAGTAGTATTGGCTGTTTTAGTCTTTTTATGGACTAGAAAAAAATGCCGCGAGTATTTGTAATTATTGTTAAAGCGTAATTTTATTCATTATGGATGTTTTTATTGTTTTATCCGAACATTGGCTGGATATTGTAGCCACCATTGTTTTTACAATCATCGGTGTGTTGTTAATATATTGGGGCTCTTTGCGAGATAATGGTTTGGGTGCAGTGTTGTGTGTCGCCGGAATCATAATTTTGGTGTCGCTCCCTCTTCCAATTATATTACTAACATTTTATGGTGGTTTTTGGTGGTTAGCAATCATTGAGGCTATATTGTCTATAGCCGTTGCCCTTGTGACTTGGTCATTGACCGATGGTCGATGAGTAAAATTAGAAGGCCTTGAGTATTGTGACTCAGGGTCTTTTTTATGCGGAATTTTACCTCGTGCTTGCGGCTTGACAAAAGATGAGATTTAAATTAAAAGCAGGGTAGTTTTTTTCTAGTGAAAGATTAAAAGTTATGAACAACGATAATTTACGCAAAACATTTGCTATTATTTCGCACCCCGATGCCGGTAAGACTACTTTGACCGAAAAATTGTTGTTGTTTGGCGGAGCCATTCAACAAGCCGGAGCCGTTAAGGCCAGAGGCGAAAATCGTCGTGCGCGTTCGGACTGGATGAAGGTCGAGCAGGAGCGTGGTATCTCGGTGGCTTCATCAGTTATGACTTTTGATTTTGACGATGTTACTTTTAATCTTTTGGATACTCCCGGACACGAAGACTTTTCGGAAGATACTTATCGTGTTTTGACCGCGGTTGATTCGGCCGTGATGGTTTTGGATTCGGCAAAGGGTATTGAAACTCAGACCAAAAAATTGTTTGAAGTTTGCCGCCTGCGTGATGTGCCGATTATTACTTTCATTAATAAGCTTGACCGTGAGGGGCAAGACCCGTTTGCTCTTTTGGATGAAATTGAAAGAACTTTGGCTTTGGATGTTACTCCGGCAAGTTGGCCCGTCGGTTCGGGTAAAGATTTTAGAGGTTGCTACGATATTCTTAATAACCGAATGATTTTGATGGAACGCAACAAATCGGCCATCAACAGCGTGATTGAAACTTGCTCGGGGCTTGATGATCCCAAGCTTGATGAATTGTTGCCGGCTCATCAGGTGGCAAAGCTACGTGAAGATGTGATGATGATACAAGAGCTTTGCCCGAAATTTGATTTGGAAGCCTATTTGGCCGGAACTCTTACTCCGGTGTTTTTCGGCAGTGCCATCAATAATTTTGGCGTAAAAGAAGTATTGGAAGGCTTGCATAAGTTTGCTCCAGCCCCGCGTCCGCATCCGGCTCAGGAAAGAATGGTTATGCCTGATGAAAATAAGGTAACCGGCTTTGTATTTAAGATTCAAGCCAATATGGATCCTAAGCATCGCGATAGAATTGCTTTTATGCGAATTTGCTCGGGGCACTTTAAGCGCGGAATGACATTAACGCAGGTTAGAACCGGGAAAGGGATTAAAGTTCCGACACCGGTAATGTTTTTGGCTCAGGAACGCGAATTGGCCGAGGATGCTTATGCCGGCGATATTATCGGAATACCCAATCACGGTCAGCTTCGAATCGGGGATACTTTAACCGAAGGAGAAAAAATTAATTTTACCGGTATTCCGTCGTTCGCTCCGGAACTTTTGAAGTCGGCCAGAGCGTTAGACCCCTTAAAATCGAAACATTTGGGTGATGCCTTGAAACAAATTGCCGAGGAGGGCGGTGCAAGCGTATTTAAGCCAATAGTCGGTGCCGAATGGATTGTCGGCGTGGTCGGAGTGTTGCAATTCGAGGTGATGGCAGACAGAATCAAAAATGAGTTTAATCTGCCGGTGATGTTTGAACCTACGCAGTATTTTACGGCTCGTTGGATATCATCAGATGATAAAAATGCGTTGAAAAATTTTGTTGACGCAAATAGATTGAATATAGCCGAAGATAATGACGGTGATTTGGTGTTCTTGGCCAGAAATGCTTGGCATTTAAACAAGGCTCAAGAAGATTTTCCGAAGGTAAAGTTTAATAAAGTTAAGGATTAGGAGGCGAATAAATCCTCAAAAAAGGAACCCTCAGAGAGAGTTCCTTTTTTTATTTACCACAGCTACAGCAAGAACAACTTGATGATTTGAACCAGCTTTCAACCTGTTCTTTGGAGGGGACACCGCCGGCAAATGCAACTTTGTCGTCAATTACTACAGCGGGAGTTGACATTACAGCATAAGACATGATGGCAACGATATCTTCCACCTTTTCAATCGGACCTGAAAAACCATTGGCTTTGGCAACTTCTTCAACAATCTTAAAAGTCGCTTTGCATTTTGGGCAACCAGTACCCAGTATTTTTATCTCTTTCATATATTTTCTCCTATAACATGTTTAATAAATAACCTGTTGCGATAAATGCAACTAATAAGTAACCGATAAATATCAGCAAAAGTTTTAAGCTAAATACTTTTTTTAGCATCATCATTTCAGGCAGTGAAATTGTGGCAATACTCATAAAAGCAACTAAAGCCGTACCGACAGGAACACCTTTCATTAAAAGAACTTGAACCAAAGGTACAATACCGGCTTGAGAAGCATAAATCGGTATACCGACAATAGCGGCAAACGGTACTGCCCAGATGTTATCGGCACCCATATATTTTACAAAAAATTCTTGCGGAATATAGCCATGCATATAAGCGCCGATGGCTAGACCAAGTAAGATATAAAGGTATAAAGATTTAACCAGATTCCACGAAAATTCGTGGGCATATTTGATTAATGCAACGGCCTTTTCTTTCATGGAAGAGCAAGCACAGCTCGGAGGCGAGTTTTGGGGAATATTAAGTGCCAAATATTTTTCCATATTAAATTTGTCGGCTAGATATCCGGCTAAAACCGAAATGATTGTTCCTGAAATAATATAAATTGACACAATGTATGCCCCAAGGCTCCCCATGCTAAGCAACATTATGGCGGCAATTTCACTGATTAAAGGGGAGCTGACTAAAAAGGCGACACTTACACCAAACGGAACGCCGGCGGCTAAGAATCCCATAAACAACGGAATGGATGAACAAGAGCAAAAGGGAGTAACCACTCCTAAAAAAACAGCCAGAAAATAGCCACTCCATCGAGACTTGCCGGATAAATAATCCCTGACACGCTCAGGACTAAGCTGAGACCGAAACAGCGAGATGATGAATATCAACAAATATAAAAGCACAAAGATCTTTGTACTGTCTTCAATAAAAAAATGTACTGCAGAACCAAGGTGGGTTGCTTTGGTAAGTCCCATTTGCAAAATTGCCCAATCAGCCAAATGCGTAAATATTTCTAGCATGAACAACCTCCGTCACAGCAGTCGGTTAGTAAAAATTTGGTAATATCTTTAATTTGTTTACAATTTGGTTTGTAAAATATTTGTTTGCCTTGTTTTTCTGAAGAGCAAAGGCCGACATTGGTCATTAGGCTTAAATGAAAGGACAAGGTGTTGCGGGGTAAGTTTCCCATTATTTGCGAGATCTCGGTTGGGGTTATACCTTCCTTGCTATGCTCCACCAAAATGCGGAAAATTTGCAGTCTGGTTTCGTTGCTTAGGGCGTCAAATACGGCAGCAATATCGGTTAGTTGTTGAGGCATTATTAGTTATCTTTCTAAATGTTGTTTCTATAATTCTAGAAATATAGAAATATAAATTTAAAGTCAATAAAAAAACTCCTTCGCTTGGTAAGTCTGTACATCGCAATGTAGTTAGACAATAAGCGAAGGAGTTATAATTTATTTTCTGAGCCATCTGAAAGTTGAAATTTTGACGGCTATCCTCATAACATCAAACACAGCTCCGAATAGTAATAAATCACAGAACAGGTTGATGGTCATAGGATGAACCAATGCGTCAACATCTTCATCATCTTCTATTTCTGTCACTTTAAAACAGAAATCTTGAACCTCAACTATGGCAAAGATGAAGGCCAAAACAGCCCAAAAAATATTAAACCAAATGTTATATAGGGCTTCATAACCCATAAATACAAATACCAATGCGCCGACAGCATAGGCAAAAAAAGCTAACACTACAAGCGGGCGGATGTCTTGCTTTGCATTTATGCCGCAAAAGATTGCAATTGCCAACATAATATAGCCACCGGTAAACCAATAGAGAAGATAGTTAAAGCCATGCTTGGTAGCTGAAACTGATAGTAATATGCCCATCAATACAGCCAAGGCATTAGCGTAACTAAGCGTTACAATGTGTCCTTTTTTGGTTTGGATGCCATACCATATTGCCATGATAAATACGATAGCCAACACGACTACATATCCGATGGTGTAAGTTTCTTCAGGATAAATATACTTTTTTAACCAGGGAAGGGAATAAAAAGCGTAGGCCGTTAACATACAAACAACACCTAATTGTAGTAAAAAACTCATGGTTTGGCTAAACCATGCATAAAAAAATCTTTTCTCCATAATAAATAAATTTAAGTTAATAATATTTTTGTATGGACATGGTTTAGCAAAATTTGTCTTAAAAATCAAGGGAAAATTGATATATGGTTAAGTGGGTCGGAAGTTCATCCTCCTGTCAGCTTTTAAAACAAAAAAAGCACCGTAAAGGTGCATTTTGTTCTTAATGGTGCCGACAGAGAGACTCGAACTCCCGACCCACTGATTACAAATCAGTAGCTCTACCAACTGAGCTATGTCGGCGTAGAGTACAGTCGCTCTTATATATTAGCATTCACTCGTTGTCAATAAAAATGTGTTAATGCTTGTTTGTAATATTTGGTAATATCTAGTTATATGATAAATTTCTTTTCGCTCTTGCTTTTGTTAACCTTTTTCGTAAACTCCTGCTTATGTTTGTGTATAGATTTATGAGGTAAAAAATATGGCTGATAATAAGTGGTTCGGTACTGATGGTGTTCGCGGTGTGGCTAATCAATTCCCGATGACAATAGAATTTGCAACCAAACTGGCTTGTGCCGCCGCAGAGCTAATTTGTATCAATCATAAAAAAGTGGCTATTGCCAAAGATACCAGAATCTCTTCCGATATGATTGAGGCTGCTCTTGTTGCCGGTTTTACGGCTAAAGGTGTCGATGTGATAAAACTTGGGGTAATTCCTACTCCGGCAGTTACTACTTTTGTTGCAGAACTTGGCGTGGATATGGCTCTCATGATTACCGCTTCCCATAACCCTTTTTATGATAACGGAATCAAGCTTATCGCCAATAACGGTGATAAATTTGATAACCAAACTACCGCTCAAATAGAAAGCCTTATTGAAAAAAATCAATTCTCTTTCAATAAAGATAAAATCGGAAAAGTGTCGGTTGATGGTTCAATAAAAGAAAAATATATGCAAAGAGCATTGCATATGTTTAATGATAAAAAATTGCCGCAAAATTTTAAGGTGGTGGTTGATTGTGCTAATGGCTGCTTCAGCGACATATTGCCGGAGGTTTTGCGAAGATTGGGGGCAAATGTCGTAGCTATCGCCGATAAACCTGACGGATATAACATAAATAATAATTGCGGTTCGCAACATGTTGAAAATATGCTGGCAAAAGTAAAAGCTGAGGTTGCAAGTCTGGGGGTGGCTGTTGACGGAGATGGCGATCGCATAAAAATTTGTGATGATAACGGTGTTTTGGTTAAGAGTGATCAACTTATCGCTTTCTTGGCGAAAACCATGCAAAATTCCGGAGAGAATCAGTCTCGTCCCATCGTTTCTACCAAACTATCAAATACCGCATTGGAAAGATATATAACTCAAAACCTTGGTCTAAAGTATTTTATTACCGGTGTGGGCGAAAGAAATGTGGTGCAAAAACTTAAGGAAGAAGGCGGAGTTATCGGAGGTGAAGAATCGGGACATTTGGTTTTGCTTGAATATGCAAAGTCAGGTGACGCAATGATGGCTTTTTTGGCAACCATTGCCGGAATCATTGCTCAAGGCAAAAAGCCAAGCGAAATTTTTCCGCTGTTTGATGAAGATGCGTTGTTTTTTGAAAATGTTGGCGTCGATTCCGTGGCAACGGTTAAGAAAGTGGCCGCAAATCAGGATTTGAAGCAAATCGTCGAGGATATGAACGACAAACTTAAGGGTCGCGGCAGAGTAGTTATTCATCCTTCGGGAACCGAACCAAAAGTCAGAGTCTGGGTTTGCGGCGATGATGGTAAGATTGTTGAAAAGTGGGGAAAAGAACTTATGCAAAAAGTAAAAATTGTTAGCCAAAGTCACTAGTTAATATTTTGTTTACTTTTTGAGCGTACTCTTTTGTATTATGTAATATTTTACTGGGGAATTTATTGATGCGTCAGGATATTGAAAAAAATTTTTTTGATTGGAGCCGTTCTGCTACACGCAATGTTAGGGCTAACGGTGTGCAGGCAATGATTGACCAAAAACTTAAAATCGCAGAAAACACAAAAGCCGCAGGTACTACCCGTTGCGTATGGCCATCGTCTTTGAAAAATTCTGACAGTAGGTATTTGAGCCGCAGAGTGTGGATGAGCTAGGTCGCCATGTTTAAGGGAATAATTGCTTTATTTACTTCCGGTGCTATTTTCAACCCGCTAGTGTTGTTGGGTATTATTTCAGGATTTGCTGCGGTCATTAAGCTTAAACCAGAACAGATAAGAGATATTTGCGGTGATGAAAGATGGTATATCGGAGTTGCCGTAGTGGCTTTATTATATACAATCGTATTTGCCAAAATCTATAAAGAAGGCGGAGATGAGGTCGATTGGTCGGCTACTTTAGGATTGGCAGTTTGGAATTTTGTAAAGTATTTTATGGCCTTTTTCTTGTCGATGTCTTTTGTTATGTTGGTAAGTTTTTAGATACTTACATCGATATTTGTTCCTAAATCTGAGGAGGCAGAAACCATACGGTCGGGGTCTAGTAAGACCTCGACTATTTGTTGTTGCATCTCGGCATTTTGTTTGATTATGTTCAACTGCAACTGTTGCATCGCCAGTGCATATGAACCAAGTGCTCCGATTTCACTCATAATCTTATTCTCCTCAAATAATATTTGTAATGATAGCATAAAATTACTTAAAAAGCATTAATTTTTTTGTTTTCAATGTTGAATTATAAATATTATGCGTTATAAACTTTAGGTAATGTTTTAACCTCTGGTAAAGGAGAAATCTTATGAGAACTTTATTGTTGACTACGGCTTTTTGTTCTATTGCATCGTTGGTTCTTGCTCAAGAAAGTAACGATCCTACTGTTGTATTTGGTGCTGCGGCCACTCAAAACGGAGGTCAAAACGAATTTTTGGTAGAACAGCCAAAGGATGCTCCGAATCCTCTGGGAGATCCTCTTCCGTATGTTGAAGAAAATAATCAATCAGCTCCCAGTGATGCGAAGCCGGCAGTTGTTGAAAACCAAGCCAGCGAATCGACACCGACAGATTTGCAGCCTAACGCAGCCGATGTAAATGCCTCGGTTCCGGATATTGAAAATATGAACCCGCAAGAAGCAGCACAGACTTTAGGAAGTGATTTCCAAAATACGGTGACTGAGGCCAACGGCAGAATATATGATATTCAATCTTTTCCGGAAGAGGATGTAAATGTGATGAGCAATCCATCCGAGCCGCAATCCATATATTCACCTAATGTGAATAACTAAGTTAGTTACACTTTAGTTGCTGTTTATCTAATTCGCGGCACTGCCACTTGTCTTCCATAAGGTTAGATGGTTCCAGTGTCGCAGTTTGCGATTGCGTATCTAAAGATGAACCAAGGTGGATAAGATATTTGTCATCGCAATCCATCTTATTGTTGTCAACCAATGGATATTCAATATTGCCTAACACGCTAAGCAGACGCGAATAGCGATGAAGGTGTATACTGCTTAAAGTGTTGGGAAGATCTGGATTGTTGCTGGTCGATATTAATTTGATATAGGGAACATCTATGACACTTCGTTGCTTGATTACAATATTGGAAGTATCGGCTATTATGCCGCCGGCAATTTTAGCTTGGGTGTTGCAACCAAACAAAATACTCGCAGAATCGGATGTAGTATTTTGCGTATCGGCGTATTTAAGAATACCTTTAATGAAAATTTGAGCAAATGATTTTGTGGTTAGACTGCCAATCAGGTTTCCTTTAATAGCAAATGACGAATCCTTGCCGACACTAACATTGCCGGTAACATTACCGGTTGAAATGAATTTAGAGCCGTCGTCAATATTTATGTCGGCACAGATATTGCTTACATCAACAAAACTTACCGTACCCGCAACATTGAAGGATTTACCTTTGAGCGGACAATCAGGGGCGTTGCCTTTGACTGTTATTCTAACATTGTTTAAGGCTCCGGTGATTGATAAAGATGCCGGTGTTTCGTAATTGAGGATAAAGTTTATATCGCTGATGTTGCGTTCGAAAATATTGGCATACATCTCGAGATTTTTTTCATTAATGTTGAGTGTTACTTCCGGACGGATGTTAGATTTGCAGGCGTTGGATATTTCTCCATAGAGCGACATCATTGACTTTTTGGTAATATCAATAACCGGATCAGTGCTGTCTTCGCCGATAATATCGGTTTCGGGGTACATGCTAACGGCTAATTTATAGCAGTTTATGGAGCATTTCTTAAAGTTGTCATTTTCCGGACAAGTTATAGTGTCTTCGGTTTCTTGACAGGAAGAATACAGATATCCTTGTTCTTTGCAGACCATTTCCGAGGTTTGGCAAGCTGAATAAAGAGTATTTTTGCCTTTGAGGCAAGAAGATGTTTGAGCCGATAGCGGACCATATTCGCAAGGCATATAGCCGTCACAAGGAGCTTCTACCACATTGGTCTTGACAATTCCGTCGCAGGTGGTGCAGGTCTCCCCTTGGGCAATATATCCTGCCGGAATTTTGCTTAAAATATATTGGAACTGCGGACAAGTGTTACAGCATTTGCCATAGTTGGAGTTATATGGACAACGCTTATCGGTTAATTGGCATTTTTCTTTAGAAGTGAAGCCGGCTTCTTCGCAGGCTCTTGCCGCATCTTCTTGGCATGCGCGGTACATGGAAAGTTTGTTGTCACACATCTTGACCGGATATGAGGGCAGCTCGCAATCTTCTTCTTTGAAGGTGTAATTGTTATTGCGGCACCATTGTTCTTGAGAGCAGGTGCGATAATATGTATCGTTGTAGGGGCAAGGCTCTGAAGGTGCTGTTTGACTATCACAGTTGGCGTAAGTGATTTTATAACCTTCGTCAATACATTTTTGTTCGGAACGGTTAAGCTCGTGTTTACTATAGTCGTTGGCAGCATATTCAGGAACAACTGAAGCCATTACGGTTTTAGATATAAATAAAAGAGCGATAAGTATTATTTTTTTCATAAAAATGCACCTTGTAGCAAAAAATTCTTCCATAATTTTATACTAAATCTCTATGATTAATATAGAGTTAAAACTTTTTTTGACAAAATATGTTTTTTTTGACTAGATTTAAATCCGATTTTGTGGTATGTTAGCATTCGTTAAGCAAAATTACAATCGAATATTTAACAATAGGCAGGGAGTTATGAATAAAAAATTAACAGTTAAAAATCCTTATGTTACGGGAGAATATGTAGTTTATCCGGCTCATGGCGTCGGCAAAGTGGCTGATGTAACCAAACAGACCATCGCAGGAAGCGAGTTGGAGTTGATTGTGGTTAATTTTGATAAAGATAAAATGACTTTGCGTATCCCGATGGCTAAGGCCGAAACTACCGGTTTGCGAAAAATTTCCGGAGCCGATACCATGTCTGATGCTTTGAGTGCCTTAAAAGGTAAAGCAAAAGTGAAAAAAGTGATGTGGTCAAGGAGAGCTCAGGAATATGAAAATAAGATAAATTCGGGTAATCCGGTCGCAATCGCCGAGGTTATAAGAGATTTGCATCGTAATGAAAACTTGGCCGAGCAATCATACAGCGAAAGACAAATTTATGAGCAGGCTCTTGACAGATTGTCAAATGAATATGCCGTGTTTGAGAATATATCAACAGCCGATGCTACCAAGAAAATTTTGGATATCTTGAGTAAGTAAATTTAACAAGATTCGTAATCCCTTGCGAGAGGCTTCGTGAGGGATTTTTTTTGCTTTAAAAAACTTTTTTTAATAATTTGTTGATTATATTGTAATATGCACATAAACTGTGTTAGGCTTAATTTTTATAAGAGGAATTAGAAATGATGAGCGAAATCAGAGATAGTTTGATACCCATGGTAATTGAACAGACATCGCGCGGAGAACGTTCGTTTGATATCTTTTCAAGATTGTTAAAAGAAAGAATCATATTTTTGACCGGCGAAGTAAATGATGAAGTGTCTGCTTTGGTTTGTGCTCAGCTGTTGTTCTTGGAAGCCGAAGACCCGAAAAAAGATATCTTCCTTTATATAAATTCTCCGGGCGGTGTGGTTACTTCCGGTATGGCAATGTATGATACTATGCAATATATTTCTTGCGATGTGAATACTTTATGCATCGGACAGGCTTGCTCAATGGGGTCTTTGCTCTTGGCCGGCGGTGCAAAAGGTAAAAGATTTGCTCTGCCCAATGCCAGAATCATGATTCATCAACCTTCGGGCGGTTTCAGAGGACAGGCGACAGATATTGAGATTCATGCTAAAGAAATTTTAGATATGAAGAAAAGACTTAATCAGATTTATGCCAACCATACCGGCAAAAAAATAAATGTGATTGAAGCGGCAATGGAGCGTGATAATTTTATGAATCCGCAAGAGGCTAAAAAATTCGGACTGATTGATCATGTCGTAACATCAAGAAACGATATTAAGTAAGTGAGGATTAATAATGGTAGACGATAAAGAAAAATTGCACTGTTCGTTCTGCGGCAAAAGTCAGGATGAAGTAAAAAAGCTGGTGGCAGGAAGAGGGGTATATATCTGCGATGAATGTATTGAGGTGTGCATCAGCATTGTATCCGACGAAATAAAAGAGATGGAAAAAAACGAAGGTAAAGTAATGTTTGATGCTTTGCCGTCGCCTTCTAAGATTAAAGAGTTTTTGGACCAATATGTTATCGGACAAGATTTGGCAAAGAAAGTTTTGGCAGTAGCGGTTTATAACCACTATAAAAGGCTAAACTCCAAGAAAACCAATAATGATGTTGAGATTGCCAAATCAAATGTGATTTTAATCGGTTCTACCGGTAGCGGTAAAACACTTTTGGCACAGACTTTGGCCAAGATTTTGGATGTGCCTTTTGCCATTGCCGATGCTACTACTTTGACCGAGGCCGGATATGTCGGTGAGGATGTGGAAAATATCATCTTGAAATTGGTGCAAAATGCCAATTACGATATTGAAAAAGCACAGAGGGGAATCGTATATATTGATGAGATTGATAAGATTACTCGTAAATCAGACAGTGCCTCAATAACTCGTGATGTATCGGGTGAGGGCGTGCAACAGGCTTTGTTGAAAATTATTGAAGGTACGGTTGCAAATGTGCCGCCGCAAGGAGGAAGAAAGCACCCGCAACAAGAATTTTTGCATGTTGATACAACCAATATTTTGTTTATTTGCGGTGGTGCTTTTGCCGGATTGGAAAAGATTGTCAGCCGCAGGGGCAAAGAAACTTCAATCGGGTTTGGGGCCAAGGTTGCTCCTAAAGAAGAACGCAATATCGGCGAGATTATTAAAGATGTGCAACCCGAGGATTTGCTAAAATATGGTATGATACCGGAATTTGTGGGACGATTGCCGATTATTGCGACTTTGGATGATTTAAATGAAGAAGCTTTGGTTAAGGTGTTGACAGAGCCTAAAAATGCTTTGGTCAAACAATATAAGACCATGTTTGAAATGGAAGGCGTCAAGTTGACATTTACCGAGGCCGCACTCAAGGCGGTGGCTAAAAAGGCTATTGAACGCAAGACCGGAGCCAGAGGATTGCGTGCAATTATGGAGGAAGCTTTGCTTGAGTTGATGTATGAAGTTCCGGATCAAAAAGATTTGGAAGAAATTGTTATTGATGAAAAAGTGATTAATGAAGGCAAAGCTCCGAAGTTTATCAAGAATAAAAAGAAGGCCGGATAAAAATTAATTTCTTTTTAAGGAAAAATGTGGTAAAATAAAATCCGTACGGAGTAGCTGTCCGTGCGGATTTTTCTTAAGAAAACCAAGATTTAAGGACGCAACAAGAATGTTGAGTAAAGAACTTA
>CALYBC010000014.1 GCA_944393725.1 uncultured Alphaproteobacteria bacterium
TAAGTTCTTTACTCAACATTCTTGTTGCGTCCTTAAATCTTGGTTTTCTTAAGAAAAATCCGCACGGACAGCTACTCCGTACGGATTTTATTTTACCACATTTTTCCTTAAAAAGAAATTAATTTTTTTATTGGCAAGACATTTTTACCATCATCCTCGAGCAACACACAATAGTCACCCTCGGACTTGTTCCGAGAACCCATAATGTTTTTTCTGTATTAGTTGCCCATTGCAATAAAAACAAAACGGCGGAGAATGAGGCAAATAATAAGAAAACTTTTTTAAGGCGACGGGAGTGTACTGGCGGTACATGACCTAGCCTTAAAGAGGTTTTATGTATTAGTTGCCCATTATACGCCGTTTTACCGTCACCCTCGGACTTGTTCCGAGGGTCTCTTGAGTATTGTCACATTGTTTGATTAGATTCTCGGGACAAGCCCGAGAATGACAAAAAAAACACCGCCCGAGAATGACAAAAAAGAAAAAAACACTAGAGAATAACAAGCCTAAAAAAGCCTTAATATACTATTTTAAAACTTGCCGGCACGCAAAATTTTAGTGTACATAGTAGTACATGAATTTTGCGAGACCGCACAAAGCTGCTTTAGAAATCCTTTAGACGCATTTTTCTATTGAGTTCGCGATTCTTAATCGTCTCTCTCTTATCATAATTCTTTTTGCCACGGCCAAGCCCAACCTCGAGCTTGGCTCTGCCGCGATTATCAAAAAACAATCTTATCGCTACCAAGGTTGCTCCTTTTTTGGCCAAAGCGTTCATAATATCTCTTATTTCTTTTTTGGTAAGCAAGAGCTTGCGTTCGCGTTTCTCAGCATGCGAGGAATACCCTTTATTGGTATATTCGGCAATAAACATATTGGCCATAAAAATTTCGCCGTTTCGCTCAACACCGTATGCATCATTGATATTGGCATGTCCAAGCCGCAAAGACTTAACCTCGGTTCCCAAAAGCTGCAAACCGGCCACAAATTTGTCTTCAATCAAATAATCAAAATTGGCACGACGGTTTTGCGCCACCAAACCACTGACAATAAAATCCGATTTTCTTTTAGCCTTTGCCATTTTAATCCTTCAAATTCTGCCACAACGCCCGCCTGACCTTATAAGGCAGTCCGGCATTTTTATACTGCGGATGAACCTCTACAAAGCTATCCCAACAACTTTTGCTCATAAGTTCATTTGTTTCATCTTGTGGGATAATCCACAATCTTTTTGCCGCCCAAAGTAATTCACATTTGCCCAAAGTGCAACCCTTAAAATCATCATCTTCGGTCAAAACTCTTTCCAATTCTTCGGCTTTAGGAGCGTAATCCTCATTACCTATCCGGCAAATCAGCTCGCTTAAAACGCGTCTGCTTATTTCTAAATCCAGAGATTTTAACTTCTGCCAAGACAGGCTCACCGCTACATTATCCCAATTTCTGACATAAGCATTTACAAATTTGTTGACCTCTTTTTGGATAAACTCTCTGGTTTTAAGCAGTGTTGCCGCCGTAAGTGCCAATCTTTTTTCATCAATTCCGATTTTTACAAGTTCCGGCAAAAACTTGCGAATTTTAACCCTAAGAAAATCCTCATTGCCATTCATCGGATCTTCGACCCACTTGATGCCTTGATTAAGCAAAAATTTCTTCATCTCATCGGGATGCATATTAAGCAACGGCCTGATTATTTTAATCCCCTGTCGCTCACTAACCGGCAAAATTCCGCTTAAGCCAAACACTCCGCTGCCTCGAGCCAGCCTTAGCAAAAATGTTTCTGCCTGATCTCGCATATGGTGTCCGGTTGCCAAAACTTTAATATTGTTTTGCCGACAAAAATCAAACAACAGATTATATCTGGCTTCTCTGGCCGCTTCTTCGATTCCTTTTTTGGGCTTTTTTCCCTGCCAAAACAAAATATGATGTTCTATTTTGTTTTTTGCCATAATTTTGGCCACATATTCCGCCTCATCTTGAGCCTCTTTTCGCAAGCCATGATTGACCGTCAAAGCGACGACTTTTTTTCCGGCCTTTTGTATCAATAAAGCCAAGGCCAAAGAATCCGCCCCGCCCGAAACTCCGACGGCGATAACATCCTCATCAATTTTATATTTGGCAAAAAACTCTTTCATAACACCTATTTACAGCCAAGCTCTTTAGCCAGCTGAGCTGCCTTATTTTTTAAATTATCGGCCGCCTTGGGAAATTCTTTGGGCAAATTTACAAAAGCGGTACAAGCTTCTTCTTTTTTGCCGAGCATTTGCATTGACATACCGAGCTTTAGGATATTGTCTGCCCCTTTATTACCGTCTTTATACTTTTCATATCCTTTGGCAAAAGCTACCGCTGCTTTGGCATAATCTTTTTTGCCATAAAATGATTCACCCAACCAATATTGAGCATTTGGCGCTAATTTATTATCCGGAAATTTAGTTAAAAATACCGTAAATTTATCTGCCGCTTCATCATATTTTCCGGCATTTACAGCGTCCAATCCTTCCTGATATACTTGCTCTGCGGTTTTGGTTTTAACCTCGGGCAAATCATCACCCTTGGTAATTGCTCCGCCAACGATTGCAGCCGGAGCATCTTGAGCCACCGGAGCATCAAATTTTTTCTTAGGAGCCTCTTTGCCCAAACCCCCGCTCTCAATAGGCTTTCCCTCAATCATTTTCAACCTGACATCAATATCTTTGTTAAGCAGGTTAATTTTTTCATCCAAAGTTTTAATCTGGTGTTCAATCATATCCATCCGACCGATAACATCACGCAAATTTTCATCCATCGCGCTCATTTTCACCACATCTTGTGTTTCACCGGCTTCTTTATTGCGATAGTTTTGTCTTTGTATTACTTGTATATCTTCACGCAATTCATCTATTTGTCTTTGCAAAGCATTATCGGACACTGCTTTTGCATCAAAAGCCGTCATCAAAGCCATAACAGACACAATCAAACCAAATTTTTTCATTTTTCATCTCCGGATAAAACAACATTTTACCACAATTTAAAACAAAAGCCCGCAAAGCACAAGAGCAAAAAAATATGCCTTCGGAAAACAATCCGAAGGCATAGGTCATAAACCCTACTATCGTCGTATTTATTACTCGCTTACAACAACGGTAACGGCACGACGGTTTTGAGCCCAAGCGGCTTCGTTGTTACCCAAAACAGCCGGTCTTTCTTTGCCGTAAGAGATTACAGAAATTCTGTCAGCAGCAATACCCTTAGAAACCAAGTAATGTTTTACGGCATTGGCACGTCTTTCACCCAAAGCCAAGTTGTATTCTCTGGTACCTCTTTCATCGCAGTAACCTTGAACAACAACTTTAACATCTTCATGTTTCTTCAACCATTGAACTTGGGTATCCAAAACTTCGGCAGCATCCAAAGAAATAGCAGAGCTGTCAAATGCGAAGAAGACTCTGTCTTCAGCGTTTTCCATGAAGTCACGAGCCATTCTGGATTCGCATTCGCTGCCGCCAAAGAAAGAGCTTTCGCCCATGGTTGAACAAGCAGACAAAGCCAAAACAGCACAAAACATACTTAAAAGCTTTTTCATTTTATATTCTCCATATGGTTTTAAAATTTTGCAATAACTGCAATCGCAGCTAACACAAGATTAAATTTAGCAACAAAAACTTAATTTTCAATAACAAAAACACATATAGCATAAAAAAGTTAATATTTTCTCATTTTTTGCAACAAAAAAGGTGTCAAATGCCTCTTATAAGACACTTAACACCTTTTTTAAGGACTTAAAACACTAATTAATAGCGCACATAGTCCTTAAGATTGTCCTCCCAACACGGACGAAATCTTATTTCGCCGTAGGAGAACTTACTTGGAGCCGGGTCCATTTTTTCTTTTTTATGACACACGGTAATCATTCCATTCACCATGTTCATAAAAATACTCTTCCCTTCGGTCTCAAATACCCTAAAGGGAATCTTCTTTTCCCCAATCAGATAAATACCGCGATATTGCGGATTTCCTAATTGGAAAAAACAAGCAACCCATTCGGCAGCATTAAGTGCCGCCTTATAAATCATGACGCGTTTAGCGTCCATGATTTTTTTTAGCCCCCTATTCCTATACATCAGGTATGTGCGGGCTTCCGTCGCATATCTTCCACGCACCAAGGACCCAAACCGCACCGGAATCTTCTGATATTCATTATCGATATCAGGTTCCAATGCGAAGCCCATACCCATAGGGTAAGCCTCTGAGAGAGCCGTTACAATCCCGGTAAACTTCTCAGGAAAAAACTCTCCCGTTTCTTCCTCATAAATACCTGGCAGATATCTTTCTAAACGTTCAAATTTTTCTGAACGAGTCGGGCTCGTCGTTTTCATCCTAATCGGACCTTCACCGCTCAGGTAATAATCCCGTGATATTGACGGAATTACAATGTTTTCTTTTGCCATAATTCAAATTTTTTAAGATTTTAAGCCTAAAAGAGCATAGCAAAAGCCTGCTTGAAACCTGACTTAATAATATTTTCATAATTTTTTTATAAACCGTAAAATAGCACTTTTAGACAAAATGGTCAACTGGTTTTGTACAAAAAATATTAAAAATCTTACTTTTGCCACCTAATTTGCCGCAAAGCCTCGCCAATCACCATTGCTGCTGATATTGCCATATTTATCGAACGAGTATCCGGCGACATCGGAATTACCACTCTGGCGTCAGCCAAATTATGCACTTCTTCGGGTACTCCCGCCGATTCGCGTCCCATCAAAATAATGTCGTTTTCTCTAAATTGAAAATCGGTATAAGGTTGGCTGGCTTTGGTTGTCATCAAAATAATGCGCCCGTATTCTTTCTGGTTTTGCGCCCTAAATTGCAAAAAATCATCCCACGAATTGTGTCTGCGGTATTCCACCTTATCCAAATAATCCATACCGGCACGCCGCATTGCCTTTTCGTTAAACACAAAACCGCAAGGTTCAATAATATCCAAAGGCAAATCCAAACAGGCTCCCAGCCTGAGCAAAGTTCCGGTATTCTGCGGTATATCGGGTTGAAACAAAGCCAAACGCATTTTTATATCCTCTCAATAAGAACGATTTACGACGAAGTGTACACAAAAAAGGTGCATGAGGAGTAAATATTTGAAGTAGGAATCCGCTCTTGTTTATTTATTCAATGTTTAGCGAGATTAATACGCAGTATATTTACGACGAAGTGTACACAAAAAAGGTACATGAGGAGTAAATATACAAGTAGGAATCCGCTAAACATTGAATAAAAAGTTTAGCAAGTCGCCATCTTGCACTACATACTCTTTTCCTTCGGAACGCATCTTGCCGGCTTCTTTGCATGCCTGCTCGCCGCCCAAAGTCACAAAATCATCATAAGAGATGGTTTCGGCACGAATAAAGCCGCGCTCAAAGTCCGAGTGAATGATACCGGCACAAACCGGTGCTTTCGAACCTTTAACAAATGTCCAAGCTCTGACTTCTTTCGGTCCGGCAGTAAAGTAAGTTTGCAGGCCCAAAAGATTGTAACCCTCACGAATAATCTTTGACAATCCGGTTTCTTTCAACCCCAATGTTTCCAAAAATTCTTTTTTCTCGGCTTCATCATCAAGCTGTGCCACTTCCGATTCTATTGCCGCCGAAATAATTACCGCACGAGCGTTTTCTTCTTTGGCCTTTTCAAATACTCTTTTAGAAAACTCGTTGCCATTAGCAGCCGAGGCTTCATCGACATTACATACATACAACACCGGTTTTGCGGTCAAAAGCTGCAACATTTTATAGGTTTTATAAGCATCTTTATTGCTTTCATCAGGAGCGGCGGTACGAGCCGGCTGTCCCATTTTCAAGGCTTCAATAATCGGAGCCATAACCGACACATTAAGAATGGCCTCTTTATCACCGCCTTTGGCTTTTTTCTGAGCCTGATCAAACCTTTTTTCCAAAGATTCCAAATCGGCAATCATTAACTCGGTTTCAACAATTTCGGCATCGCGAATAGGGTCGACCGAACCTTCGACATGGGTAATATTTTCATCTTCAAAACAACGCAACACATGAATTATGGCATCCACCTCACGAATATTGGCCAAAAATTGGTTGCCCAAGCCCTCACCTTTGGAGGCTCCTTTAACCAATCCGGCAATATCAACAAATTCAAGCTGGGTCGGCACAATTTGCTTAGGCTTTACAATATCGGCAAGCTTTTGCAACCTCTCATCAGGTACTGCCACCCTACCGGTATTTGGCTCAATCGTACAAAACGGAAAATTGGCTGCCTGTGCCGCAATGGTTTGGGTCAAGGCATTAAACAGAGTAGATTTTCCCACATTAGGCAATCCGACAATACCGCAATTAAATCCCATATCAAAACTCTCCCAAAAATTCAAAATTGGCATTGTTATAGCTGATAATTTTTACAATTTCAACCGCAAAAACCGCCAGCATCAGTTCTTTTGTCGCATTCCCAAACAGGATGAATATTCAGCAATTCCTTTTTCAATCAACACTTCTACGGTATCTAACACCAGCTCAATATCTTTTTGCAAAATTTCTTTTTCTGCCTTGCCGAACCCGGACAACACATGATTAACCACCTCTTCGCCTTTGCCAACAGGATGTCCGACCCCGATTCTGATACGATTGTAATTCGGAGTTATTGCCGCGTCTATTGATTTTAATCCGTTATGTCCGCCGGCACCCCCGCCGATTTTGGCTTTTATCTTGCCCAATGGCAAATCCATATCATCATGAATAACTATTATATTTTGCGGTAAAATCTTATAAAAATTGGCCGCCTTGACCACCGCATTGCCGGATAAATTCATATAGGTTTGCGGTTTCAAGATATAAACCTTTTCTGCCCCAATTTTGCCCTCAGCGATTAAGGCGTCAAATTTACTCTTAAACGGAGCAAATCCAAACTTTTGCGCCAAAGCATCAACCATCATAAAACCGGCATTATGACGGGTATTTTCATATTCTTTTCCGGGGTTTCCCAAACCAACGATTAAAAACATCTTTATTTCTCTTTTATAAAAAAGGCGGCACTAAGAAAACTCTTGTTGTGCCGCCATATCGCAAATTTTGTATTAGTTGCCCATTAGACGATTTTTTTATTTTCTGATGAAATCAACATGAATAGGCTTATCCGAAACCGGATGGAACTGCACATCTTTGCAAACAACGGCAATTTTTTGTCCGTCAACAACAACTTCTACATCAGATTCATAAAAACCTCTGGTGTCAAGAGCCTTTTCCAACTCTACCGGATGCAAAGAAACCATCATCGGTTCTTGTTTTCCACCATAAATAACGGCAGGAATACGGCCCTCACGACGACATGCACGAGCTGCCCCCTTACCTGCTTTTTCTCTTTTTTCTGCATTAAAAGTAATCATTTTCAAAATCCTTCATAAAATAAACAAAACAACTCAAAGACCTCCAGGGGTGTCTTCAAGCAAATGTCCTTATAACGCATTTTTTTTATTTTTCAAGGATTTTTTAAAACAAAAAACGGCAAGGTCTTCAAGACCTCACCGTTAAAATTTATGACAAATTGCAATAAACCTCTTCCGGTTCACCGCGTTTGTCATATCGAACAAACAAATCAACCTTGTAGGTCTCTTGTTTGTTTAATTTTTCATCCCCGATATACAACACCGGAAATGAAACATTTCTCATCTTTGCTTCCCCTTCTCTGCCATTGACTTCGTCGGTCAAGACAAAGTCGACATCTTTGCCGTATATGGTGACAAAATCAAGAAAGTCTGCTCTTGTTTGATGCAGAATTTCTTGTTGCACCCCTATAACCAGCATAAGAAGGGTGATGTTAAATACCAATTCGGGTGGGCTATTATAAAAAACAGCCACCACCGCCGCGAGCAACAGGACATCAACAACCTTTAAGATTATCGAAAGCCCGAATATTGCCGAAAACGACAATACCGTTCCGCGGCAGCAGAATTGGTATAATAAATAGGTTCCCAGCAGCATCAGTGCCGGAAACAAAATTTTTAGTATTTCCATAATATAAAAAATTAAAAAGTTATTTACTCAAGAACCCACAGTGCCTCGGTTACATCGTAACCGACAACTTTGAGTCTCTTTAATTTTTTGGCGTAACTGCTAATTACACCATTTTCATAATACCGCCCTTTCCATACAAAAGAACAGTATCTTACATTTTCGCAATGCCATATTTCAATAACTTTCACGGCATTCCGTTTTAGACAGATCCGCCTTGCCACGAACACTATCAATGACAAGACCAATAATGTTAAATTTACCATAATATCTCAATTATATTTCCTTATGACACATAATTTACCAGAAATAGACAAAATTGTCAAACTTAAAAAACAAAAAAACAGCCCATTTTTTACTTTGGGCTGTTTTACACTGATTTTCAAAGAGTTAGGCTTGCAATTTTGCGGCAATTTCCTCAATCTCATAACACTCAATAAAGTCACCTTTTTGAATGTCATTATAATTTTCAAACGAAATACCGCACTCAAACCCTTCTTTAACTTCCTTAACATCTTCTTTGAAGCGTTTGAGCTGACCGATAGCTCCGTCATGAATAACCACATTATCACGCAACAAGCGGATTTTGGCACCACGTTTTACCATACCCTCGGTAACCATACAACCGCCGACCTTGCCCACGCCGGTAATGTTATAAACTTCTCTGATTTCGGCATAACCCAAGAGTTTTTCTTTAAGTTCGGGCGATAACATGCCCTCCAAACCTTTCTTAATATCATCCAAAACATCGTAAATAATTGAATAATACTTAATCTCAACTCCGTCACGACGAGCCATATCTCGGGCTTGGGCATTGGCACGAACATTAAATCCGATAATCAAAGCATGCGACGCTTTGGCCAAAGTTACATCCGATTCGGAAATTGCACCGACTGCCGAATGCAGTATCTGAACACTAACCTCATCATTAGAAAGCTTGGAAACCGTACCCTCAATAGCCTCAATCGAGCCTTGAACATCGGCTTTGATAATAATTGGCAAATGCTTAACCTCACCGGACTTAATCTTATCAAGCATTTGTTCCATAGCCGACTTAGCCGATTTAACCAATTTGGCTTCGCGTTCTTTTCTGATACGATATCCGGTAATTTCTTTGGCTTTTCCCTCATCGGCAACCACAACAAAGTCATCGCCGGCCGAAGGAGTCCCTTGTAACCCGATAACCTCTACCGGAGTAGCCGGACCTGCTTCTTGCATTTTTTGACCGTTTTCATTAAACATTGCACGAACATGCCCCCACTCTTTACCGGCAATACAAATATCACCGACTTTAAGTGTTCCTTTCTGTACCAAAGCCGTAACTACCGTACCGCGGCCTTTTTCCATTTTGGCTTCAATAATTGCACCTTCGGCATTACGATTCGGATTGGCTTTCAAATCAAGCATTTCGGCTTGCAACAAAATCGCATCAACCAATTTATCAATGTTAATACGTTTTTTAGCCGAAACTTCTGCGCATAAGCACTCGCCACCCATTTCTTCGACGCCGATTCCGTGTTGCAACAAAGAGGTTTTAACTTTCATCGGGTCAGCACCGGGCAAGTCAATTTTATTAATCGCCACCACAATCGGCACTTCGGCAGCTTGAGCATGGCGAATTGCCTCAATAGTTTGCGGCATGATACCGTCATTGGCCGCTACCACCAAAACCACAATATCGGTAACCTTGGCACCTCTGGCACGCATTTCTGAGAATGCCTCGTGACCGGGGGTATCAATAAAAGTAATTTTTTGACCGGATTTTACGGTAATCTGATAAGCACCGATGTGTTGAGTTATACCGCCGGCCTCTTTTGCCGCCACATTAGTTTCACGCAAAGCATCAAGCAAAGATGTCTTACCATGGTCAACATGGCCCATTACGGTAACAACCGGCGCCCTCGGCAACAACTGCTCCGGAGTATCCTCATTAGCATTCAAGATTTGCTCAACATCACTATCCGCCACTCTCTTAAATTTGTGACCAAACTCCTCAACAATAATTTGAGCCGTATCGGCATCAATCGGTTGGTTAATGGTTGCCATAACTCCCAAAGACATCAATTTTTTAATCACTTCGGCAGACTTTTCAGCCATACGGTTTGCCAACTCTTGCACGGTTATAATCTCCGGAATAATAACTTCTTTAATAACCTTCTCAGTAGGCGCAACCTGAGCAACCGGTTTAGGCTGTTTTTTCTTAAATCTGCGACGCGGCGCCCCGTATCCGTAATCATCATCGTCATCATCGCCGCTTGAAATGTTGTGAATACTTACTTTTGCCTGTCTGCGTTGCGGTTCAAAAGACCTCTTGGTTATTTGCTTTTTGCGTTCTTGTTCAAACACTTCTTCTTTTGACACGGCTTTTTTCGTTGCACCCGTAGAGGCATATCCGTAATCATCATCATCCTCTTCATCATCAAAATCGTGCTTTTGTCTTTCCTTAAACTTAGTTAAGACTCTGTTTTCATTTTCTTTCACCTGAGAGGTTGCTTCTTCTTTCTTTTGTTGCTCGGCTTCTTTTTTAGCTTTTTCTTCGGCCTCTTTTTTCTGCGCCTCTTCAACTTCTTTTTGTTTGCGCAACTCTTCTTCTTTTTGCTTTTGTCTTAATAAATTGCGTTCTTCCTCTTCTTGCCGGCGTTTTGAATCATATTCTTTAGCCTCAGCAATAAGCTTTAACTTTGCAGCGGTCTCTTCATCAATTTTTGGCTTGGTTTCAGTCTGCGTATTCTGCCCGATAACTCTTTTCTTACGCACTTCGACCTGCACCATTTTTTTACCGTCGGTGGCCTGAGGTTTGCCACTAAGCTTAAGCGTCAGGGTAGATTTTCCCGATAATGTTAATTTGGTTTTTGCATTATCATCTGTCATATAAATTCATCTCCGTTTCTAATCTTTAGTTGTTTAAGAACGAGGTCAGAGCAACAAAAGTTTTTCTAACCGCCTTTGCCATATCGCCGCCTTTCAAAAAGGCCAAATGGACCGTATTATCTCTTGCTAATTCTTTATCTAACTCCTCTGTCTTAAACAAACTGAAAACTTCCAAATTTTTGGCGGCCGCCATAATTTTCTTATGCCCGTCTTCACCGGCGTCAGAGGCTTCCAACAAAAACTCGACATTATTTTTTTTCAAAGCATCAGCTACCTTATCCATTCCGCAAACCAAACATCCGGCTTTGCGAGCCAACGATATGGCATCAAGAGCCTGTTTGTGCAAAATACTTTCGACCTGAGCAACCAACTCCTCACTCACTTTTGTCTTAACTTTCAAAGCTTTGGCAAATAAATTTGCATTCACTGCTTTTTGCAACAAAGATTTGGCATTACAAACATAAACACCCTTACCGGGTAACTTTTTCTTAAAATCAGGCACCACGGTTCCATCCGGCAAAACAACAAAGCGCAACATTTGTTCCTTTTCCGCCACAACAGAGCTTGCAATACATTTTCTGGTCGTTTCTTTTTGCATTTTTTAATCCTTTAGTCGACGGGAAATAATCCCGTCGACCATTATTACGCTACTCTTCAAACCAATGGGCTCTGGCAGCCATGATAACTTTTTCGGCTTCCTGCACCGACAAAGTATCTTCACCCAAAATCTCAATGAGCTCATCGGTTGCCAAATCGGCCAAATCATCTATGGTTCTGATATTGTTATTGGCCAAAGTCAGAAGCATATCCTTATCCAAACCGTCAATAGCTTGCAACTTTTCGTCGATACCCAAAGATTTGCTCTTTTGTGCAAATTCTTTATTGCGTTTTTCGACATATTCTTTGGCGCGTTTTTGCAATTCTTGAGCAATATCCTCGTCAAATCCTTCGATTTCGGCCAATTCGTTGACGCTTACCATGGCAATTTCATCAACATTGGAGAAACCTTCGGCAATCAACAAGTGAGCAATCATCTCATCAACATCCAAAGCTTCCATAAATCTTTGTGAACGAACTTTGTTTTCATTTGATCTTCTTTCTTGTTCTTGCTCTTCGGTCAAGACATCAATATCACATCCCAACAACTGCGAAGCTAATCTAACATTCTGACCTCTGCGGCCGATGGCAATCGAGAATTGCTCTTGCGGAACTACGGCCTCTATGCGGTTGTTTTCCTCATCAATAACCACTTTGGTTACCTCTGCCGGCGCCAAAGCACTGACAATATATTGAGCCTTATCATCAGAGTAAGGAACAATATCGACTCTTTCGCCTTGCAATTCATTAACCACGGCCTGCACTCTGATACCGCGCAAACCGACACAAGCACCGATTGCATCAACGGTAACATCATCCGTCTTAACAGCCATCTTAGCTTTTGAACCGGGGTCGCGGGCAACGGCTACAATCTGAACAATACCATCGTAGATTTCCGGAACTTCCGAAGTAAACAATTTTGCCAAAAATTCGGGACAAGTTCTGGACAAGAAAATTTGCGGTCCTTTGTTCTCGCGACGAACTTCCAAGACATAGGCTCTAATTCTGTCGCCGACCTTAAATTTTTCTCTGGGAATCATCTCATCCCGACGCAACAAAGCCTCGGTTCTGCCGATATCTACCGCTACACTTGCAAAATCAACTCTTTTAACTGTTCCGTTAACAATTGTGCCGACCTTTTCTTTATACTCTTCAAACTGCTTGTTGCGTTCAGCCTCTTTAACTTTTTGCATAATGACTTGCTTAGCGGTTTGAGCGGCGATTCGTCCGAAGTCAATCGGCGGTAAAGGATCAATCAAGAATTCGCCTACCTTTATTTTATCATCATAGGCTAAAGCATCATCCAAAGCTATTTGAGTAGCTTCGTTTTCGATATCATCTTCCGACTTTACAACCTCACGATATCTTGATAAAGAAATTGCACCGGTTTTGCGGTCAATGTGGGCTCTGATATCGTGTTCCATACCGTATTTAGAACGGGCAGATTTCTGAATTGCAACTTCCATTGCCTCAAAAACATCTTCTTTATCAATGTTTTTTTCTCTGGCAACGGTATCTGCGACTAAGATAATCTCAGGTCTGGGCATATTTTCTTGTGTTTGCATCTTATCCTCTGCGTAAAAAATTAAAAGTTAGTACATTATTCATCAATAAACTGTTCTGCTTCCGCCTCGGCCAATAAAGCGTCGGTAAGCAACAGTTTAGCCTTTGCAACTGCATTGAAAGGAATATCATAGACCTTGTCATCCATTTCAAAGCTAATAACTTGGTTATTATCGATTCCGATAATTTTCCCTTTAAATCTTTTGCGACCCTCCACTGCTTCATCGGTTTCGATTTTTGCCTCATAACCGGCAAATCTTGAAAAATTCTCAGGTTTAGTAAGAGGTCTATCGAGCCCCGGCGAACTAACTTCCAAAGAATATTCGCCTTCAATCGGATCTTTTTCATCCAAAATATCGGAAACCACGCGGCTAACGGCGGCACAATCATCCACTACCAAATTTTTTCTATCTTGCCGTTCAATCATAATCTGCAAAGTAGGTTTCTGTACTCCGATGGTCATAATTCTGACTACTTCGAAACCCATTTTTTCAATCACCGGCACCAGCAAATCATAGAGTTGGTGTTTTTGTTGCATGCTATCGATTCTCCCTAAACAAAAAGCGGAGCTTTCGGCCCCACTTTCACAATATTCACATCTAATATGTTTTGTTTTATAACAGAAAAAATTTAAAAATCCAGTATTTTTTTAATTCATCGGCGAAAAATCGCTTTGAGATGAGCCATGCAAAAACAAAAAACGCGGAGAATGGGTCAGATAAAGCGATTAAAGTCGCAAATGCGAGCGAGTGTACTTAAGGTGGTACATGACCGAGCATTTGTCGGCGAAAAATCGCTTTGAGATGAGCCATTATACGCGTTTTTTACCCGTCTTCCAGATGAAGCAACAATGATACTGCTATTGAAGCGGCAATGACTGTGGGGGCAATAACCGCTAGACCGACCGGAAGATTATCACTGGTTCCCATGGCATAAACTACCTGAGATAAGAAATAGGCAGAAAAACCTGTAACAATACCTCCGACGATTAAGAACATAACCCCACCACGCCGATTATTCGGACGCAAAGCAAACACAGCCGCCATCATCACCATGGCCACCAAGAAAAACGGGGAAACTACCAAAGACCAAAAACGCATCTGATGCCGTTGTACCGCAAACCCAGATTTATCATAAAAGTTTATTACTTTCGGCAATTTCCAAAATGATATTGCTTCCGGTTCCAAGAAGTTGTCTTGAATTTTGTTCATGTCTAAGACCGTTTTATACTGCATACTGCCCAATTTTTCAACAGGCTTACCGGCAGTATAGATTGCAACATCTTTCAAATCAAAGAAACCCTTTTCCAACACTCCGGCAAATGCTTCAATCTGCCTTATAGGACGAGATTTTGCGTCTAATTCGCTGATACTGACCCCTCTAAGCAACAAGTTTCCGCTTTTTTCCTGTTGCAAGGTTTTGGCCTGCATTACCATAACTTTATTATTATCTATGGATTCTCTTATCCACAACCCATCATCAGAAAACATAACTGCCGAAGGGTCTTTATTATCCATTCTCCGTTCTAAGACCTCAAACATATTATACAAATCGGCAGCCACCGGATTAACCAAGGTAACATTTATAATACCGATTACAAATGTTGCCAAACACACCGGTGACAAAAAATCCCATATTGAAACTCCTGCCGCCCGCATTACCACAAACTCATTGGTTTTGCTTAACTTCCAAAAAGTTATCATTGCCGCAATCATCATCACAAACGGAAATACTTGCTCGGCAGTTTTCGGTAATCTTGCCACTGCAAGCTGCACGGCAAACCACACATCCAAATCCGGATGTCCGGCAATACGACGCAATCTTTCCACCATCTCAAACAAAAAGATGATACCCAATATAACCAATAACACCGCCAAAAAATTAAATACTATCTGCTTAATTAAATAGCGGCCGAGAATAGAATTTGCTTTCATTTTTACTCTTTAATTTTATTAGAATTATAATTCAGACTAGGCAAAAAAATATTTTCTGGCAAGCAAAAATCTATATTTGCGAAATATAGTTATTTATTGCATCAGGCAAAATCACCACAATATTTTTATTTTTAAACTTATCACGAGACGCCAAATCCACAGCCGCCACCATAGCCGCGCCGGCAGATACTCCTATTGGCAATCCTTCGGTCTGTGCAACGGCTTTTGCCATATCCCAGGCATCAACATCCTCCACATCAAATACTTCACTAACCAGCTCTTTTTTATAAAGCGGCGGCACAAAACCGGCTCCGATTCCGGCAATTTTATGTAAACCTTTACTGCCTCCATTTAAGACATTGCTGTTTTTAGGCTCTACGGCAACGACATACAAGTCCGGATTAGAAGTTCTTAAAGCCTGTGCGATTCCGCTCAAAGTTCCGGAAGTTCCCACCGCCGAAATTAAGACATCGACATTACCGTTCATTTCATCCCAAATCTCGGTACTGGTATTAAGCAAATGTGCTTCCATATTTTGCAAATTTTCAAACTGTTTAAGCATAACAACTTTATCTGATTTATTAGCTAAAATCTCTGCTTTGGCGATTGCCCCTTGCATTCCGTCTTCTTTAGGGGTCAAGATAACATCGGCACCAAAATATTTTACCATCTTAACTTTTTCTGCCGAAGTATCCTCCGGCATAATAATTAAAGCCTTCAGTTGCTTTGCTGCACAAATTGCCGCCATGGACACGCCGACATTACCGCTGGTTGCCTCAACAAAAACCGTATCTTCACCCACTTCAATCTTATCCAAAACCGCTTTAATCATATTCCAAGTTGCTCTGTCTTTTATTGAAAACAACGGGTTATAAAATTCGCATTTACCAAAAATTTTGGCTTTTAAGTTCAATCTTTTTTCTAAAGAGGTAAACTCCAGCATTGGAGTTTTTCCAATCATTTCGGTAATATTGGCAAAAGTTTTCAGCATAAATCACCACATCCCTTTTGTTTATAAAGCACAAAAATATATAGACCCCTATAGCAAAAATATGCTATTATTGCAATGTTAATTTTAAGGGAAGGACTATGAAGCATATAAGTTTTTTTGCTTTGATAAGTATTTTTTTATTGTTTGGGCAAAACGGACATTGCTCAAGCCTTGATGAGTTATACCGTGATGTCATCCGCTCCGACAATCAGGGCTACTTGCCTTTATTCGTAAAAAACCGCAAAACTCCTGACTTTAATTGGCTCGATGAAGAAAACTTCAAAAATTTACCTCAAGAAAAAATATCTCCCTTAAAAGATACTCAAAGACCGATGAGTTTATCCCGCGAATATACCAACCCATCAGCCTTAGAAAAATCCAGACAGCAGCAATGGCTAAAGACGCTGGCCGCCGTCAAAACCAATCAGGTCACCCCGCTTGAATTAAACGAAATCACTTCAAGAGTAAAAGAAAACGACCCTAAAGCCACCGAAATTTTAGCTTGGATGTACACTAAAGGTGTCGGAGTTTCCAAAGATTATGTCACAGCGTTTAATCTCTACAAAAAAGCTGCTTCGCTAAATGTCGCCAACGCTGATAAAAATGCCGTAATAGTATATAAATCAATGAATGAAGAGCAAAAGAAAAAGCTTTCTCGTTAACCTTCTTTTGCCTCTTTAATCAGCTCATCAACAAATCCCTTTAAGCCGATTTGTCTTACTCGGCGCATTCTCTCGCCGGAAATAATTTTCTGAATTTTGGTAACGGTTTCCTGCAAATTAACATTAACAATCACATAGTCAAACTCATCCCAATGGCTAACCTTATCCAGTATTATCCCCATTCTTTTATCGATCACTTCTTGAGAGTCTGTTCCTCTGCCTTCCAAACGGCTTCTGAGCTCTCTGATTGACGGAGGCAACAAGTATATGGTTACCACATCATCTTTAGCTTTTTGACGCATTTGTCTGGCGCCGGCCCAATCCATATCAAACAAAACATCTTGCCCGACATTAATAAAGCTATCCACTTCCGAACGCAGTGTCCCGTATCGCGAACCATATTGAGAATCAACATACTCATAGAATGCATCTTGTTTTAAGAATTCATTATACTGTTCATCGGTAACAAAATAATAATCAACTCCTTCTACCTCACCGGCACGAGGAGCTCGTGTCGTAACCGAAACCGAAAATTTAATATTATCATCATTTTTCAACAACTCTTTAATTACAGTGCCTTTACCGGTTCCCGAAGGAGCTTCGATAATAAACATCGCCCCTTTTCTAACCTTACGCAATCTATCAATAATCTCGTCCATTTCTTTTCCCCTATTCTATATTTTGAACTTGTTCTCTAAACTGCTCTATCAAAGATTTCAATTCCATACCCCAATCGGTTATTGCAATATCGGCAGATTTTGAGCAGGTTGTATTAGCTTCGCGGTTAAGTTCCTGACACAAAAAGTCTAACCGCCTGCCCACTGCTTCATTGGAATTTAACAACTGTTTTGCTGTTTTGATATGGGCTTTTAAACGATCGATTTCTTCTCTTATATCGGCTCTGGTAACCAAAAACACTATTTCCTGAGCCATTCTGTCTTCGCTTATCTGTACATCTGCAGTATATTGCTTCAACATTTCTTGCAGTTTTTCTTTAATTTTTTCCGGCAAAATATCGGCAGCTTGCTCAATGTTGGCGACGATAGCAGTTATTTTATCTAAAATTGCCTCCAACGCAACTTTTATTTTTTTGCCTTCATTTTCTCGGTCTTGACGCAGCCTATCACACAAATCTGCAAAATCGGCCAAAATTTTACCTCGCAAAACCACCGCTTCATTCTCACTGAGCTGAGCATCTTCAAGCTCGATAACCCCTCGTAATGCCATTAATTCCGAAGCTCTGGGCTGGGCAATTTTACCGGAATACTTTTCACTCAAGGCCAAAGCTTCTTCGGTTAATTTTTGCAATAAATCAGTGTCGATTTTTACCTTTTTTGCATTTGTTTCTGAGTTTATTTCCAGCATTGCACTTACACTGCCGCGATTTATATAAGAAGCGGCAGTATTTTTTATTACCATTGCCAAATCTTCATACCCTGAAGGCAACTTTGTCTTCATATCAAAAGATTTACCATTAACGGTTTTTATTTCCCACATCCAATTAATATTTTCTTCGGCTGTTTGCAAACTTCCGTTACTTCTTGCAAAACCGGTCATGCTTGCTATACTCAAGGTAAGAACTCCGTTTTGTAAATTAAATTTTGCAAACATTATAAAAACAAAAGTTTAATAAGTTTTTAAAGGAAAAATAATGACCAAATTTTCTCATGTACTAATCACCGGAGCCTCATCAGGCATTGGTGAAGCTTTGGCTTTGCACTATGCATCCTTAAAAGTAGCTCGTTTATCACTGTGCGGCCGCAACGAAGAAAGATTAAATCAGGTTGCCGCCAAATGCAAAGAATTGGGCTGTGAAGTCACGGCTGTAAAACTTGATGTTTCTGATGCTGCTGCCGTTAAAAATTGGATAGAAAAATGCAATGCCCAACTTCCGCTCAACTTGGTCTTTGCCAATGCCGGTGTCGGCTCCGTAGAAGAAACATCGGAAAATGTCCGCAACACCTTCAACATTAATGTCATGGGTGTTGTAAATACGGTTCTTCCTACCATCGAGCTTTTCAAAAAAGCTCCGTCAGAACAGGTAAAACAGATTGCTATTACATCTTCAATCGCCGGTTATCACGGTATGCCGACCTGCCCGTCTTATTCTGCTTCCAAAGCTTGTGTCAAAGCCTGGGGCGAAGGTTTAAGATTGCACTTAAAAAGTCTCGGCATTGGTGTTTCCACTATTTGCCCCGGATTTGTTCGTTCGCGCATTACCGATAAAAACACCTGTCCCATGCCGTTTTTTATGGAGGCAGACCAAGCCGCACGCATTATCGCCGCAAGAATAGAAAAAAATATCGGTCTGATAGTTTTTCCCTGGCAAATGCGTTTAGCGGTTTGGTTTGGATCAATTCTACCCAACTGTATCAGCGATTTTATTTATGATAAATTACCGTACAAGGCCTAGTTTTTAATAGCTTTTACCCTTATCAAGTACCACAAAATCAATAACCCTGGCACCGCCATTATTGTGGTAATAATAAAGAAACACTGCCAAGACACTGCTGCCGCGACCACTCCCGAAGTCGCGGCAAAAATGTCGCGTGCTGCCCCCATAAATGACGACAACAAAGCATATTGTGTCGCGGTATATTTTCTGTTACATAACGCCGATAAATAAGCCACAAAAGCCGCCGTTCCCATACCGCCTGAAATATTTTCGATAAATATGTTAAGCATTAACACTTGCGCATTATTTCCCACATAAGCCTGCCCGACATACACCAGATTTGATAAACCTTGCAAAAATCCGCAAACAACCAATGCCCTCACTAAGCCGATTTTTGCAACCACTGCGCCACCGATAACCGTTCCGATAATGGTCGCAATCACCCCATAAATTTTGATGATTGATGCGATTTGAATTTTAGAAAATCCCATATCGTCAAAAAACGGATAGGCCATCGGAGCCACATAGGCATCACTCATCCGATAAAAGAAAATAAACAGCAATATAACAGCCCATTTGTCGCGTTTCATAAAATCGGTAAACGGCTTCACCACCGCATTTACAACCGTAGCCCGCAAAGTCTTAGGCTTAGACGGTTTATTATTTTCCGGTTCTTTGGCAACCCAAATCGACACCAAACCGACGACAACACCGCAAGCCATAATTTGATATACTGTTGACCAATCCCAAAATTCTGCCAAGAACAAAGCACCGGCTCCGGAAAAAATCGTACCGATTCTATATCCTAACACAAATACTGCTACACCGGCAGCTTGTTCTTTAGGCTTAAATCTCTCAATACGATAAGCGTCTAAAACGATATCTTGCGACGCCGAAAATAATGCTGCCAAAAGCACCCAAAAAGCAAATAATAACGGTGAAACTTCAGGTTCTGACACCGACATCACCAGCAGTGATATTATCAATAAAATCTGCAAAAATACCGCCCAAGAACGACGCCGTCCAAGTCTTGACAATAACGGTAAGCTTACTTGGTCGATTAACGGCGAGAACAACCACTTAAAGCTATAAGGAGCTTTTACCAATGAAAAGAGCCCGATTGCCGCCAAAGAAATACCGACATCTTTCAACCACAAAGACAAAGTAGATGACACCAACAAAAACGGCAAACCCGAAACAAATCCGAGCAACAACATCAGAGGCATTCTTCTGTCGGCATAAATTTTTAGCGATTTTACCCAGCTCAACAACACGGCAATTTCTCCTTTTATTGTTACTTTAACAGACAAAGTCTAACATTTAATTAAAGCCCCCGAAGCTTTCACGCTTCGGAGGCTCTAACTGCTTATTTTCTAAAGATTAAGTTAGTCTTTATTTGCCGGCTCGATTCTCATGGCATAGAAAGAACGCCAAACAAAAATCAATCCCAAAGCAAAGAAGGCGATTCCCAATCCCAACGATACGCACTTCGGAGCTGCCACGGCCATTTCAACCGCCAACAAACCAAATAAAGTGGTAAATTTAATAATCGGGTTCAAAGCTACCGACGAGGTATCCTTATACGGGTCTCCAACGGTATCACCTACTACCGAAGCATCATGCAACGGAGTACCTTTTTCGCCTAAATCAACCTCAACTACCTTTTTAGCATTATCCCAAGCACCGCCGGCATTAGCCATATACAAAGCCTGGAACAAACCAAATACGGCAATTGAAATCAAGTAGCTGGCAAATAAATTTGCATCAAAGCACGCAAAAGCTATCGTGAAAGAGAAAATCACGATAAAGATATTAAACATACCTTTTTGCGCATACAAAGTACAAATTTGCACCACTTTCTTTGAATCTTCGATTGAAGCAGCTTTTGCGGTATTTAGCTTAATGTGCTTTTTAATATAGTTTACCGCACGATAAGCTCCGGTAGAAACGGCTTGCATTGAAGCACCCGAGAACCAGAATATTACCGCACCGCCCAGTATGATACCGAACAACACTTCGGGGTCCAAAAGGTTAAGCTGCAAGTTTAGCAACAAGATTATTGAGAAAATCATGGTCGTAGCACCGATAACGGCCGTTCCGATTAACACCGGCTTAGCCGTAGCCTTAAAGGTATTTCCGGCTGAATCGTTTTCTTCCAAGAAGTGTTTACCTTTTTCAAAATCGGGCTTAAATCCATAATCTTTTTCAATCTCTTTATTAATACCTTTAATATTTTCAATCTGCGACAATTCAAATACGGATTGAGCATTATCGGTAACCGGTCCGTAAGAGTCAACGGCAATGGTCACAGGTCCCATACCGAGCATACCGAAAGCCACCAAACCGAAAGCAAATATTGTCGGATATACCATGAAAGCATCCAAACCTTCGCGAGCGGTAAAGTAAGCAACGGCCATCAAACCGACCATAACCAAACCTTGCCAAAAGGCCGAGAAGTTACCGGCAACAATACCGGAGATAATGTTAAGAGAAGCACCGGCTTCGCGTGAAGCATTAACCACTTCTTCCACATGTTTGGATTTTGATGAAGTGAAAATTTTGGTAAATTCCGGAATTAATGCTGCAGCCAAGGTACCGCAAGAAATAATAACCGAAAGTTTCCACCACAAATTCTCGTCCATATCGCCAATCATCACATAAGATACGCCGAAGGTAACCAAAATAGAAATGATTGAAGTTAACCAAATCAATGTTGTCAGCGGAGTTTCAAAATTGAAAGCATCTTTTTTACCGAATGCCAATTTAGAGAACACTCCGTTCAACCAGTAAGAAACGACCGATGTCAAAATCATCAACAATCTCATGGCAAAAATCCATACGATTAACCTTGCCTGAATATCGATTCCGTTTTGCATCATAACCAAATCTCCGTTTGAGGCATACATCATGCCGGCACCCAAAACGATGAAGCTGATTAAAGCCACACCGGTCACGCCATAGGTTTCAAAACCATCAGCGGTAGGTCCGACAGAGTCGCCGGCATTATCACCGGTACAGTCAGCAATAACACCGGGGTTTCTGGCATCATCCTCATCAATTTTGAAAATAATTTTCATCAAATCTGCACCGATATCGGCAATTTTGGTAAAGATACCGCCGCAAATACGCAAAGCCGAAGCCCCGAGAGATTCACCAATGGCAAAACCGATAAAGCAAGCACCGGCATTTTCTTTATCTACAAACAAGAGAATGGAAATCATCATTACCAATTCGACACAGATAAGCAAAACACCGATAGACATACCGGAACGCAAAGGTAAATTCATTACCGGATAGGGTTTTCCTTTCAATGACATAAAAGCGGTACGCGAATTAGCATAAGTATTAATTCGCATACCGAACCAAGCCACTGTGTAAGAACCCAAAATACCCAAAATTGACCAAGCCAAAACGGTCAATACTTTAGGCAACGGAGTTGCGTTCAAATAGTAGAAATAGTAGAATATGCAGGCGGCAATAAACAATTCCAAAACCACCAACAATTTAGCTTGTTGTTTCATGTAAGTTTTGCATGTTTCATAAATTGTATGCGAAACATTGAGCATAGCTTTATGAGCCGGCATTCTTTTAATTCCGACAAATTCATACAAACCAAACAGCAAACCGAACGCACAAATTGCCAAACCATAAAGCAAAATATGTGATCCGGTAATTGCATAACCAAAGATGTTATAAGAAACATCCAGCGACGGAATTTTCAAATCAATTTCCGAGGCCAAAGCCGCGTTGGTCATAGCTAAAAATGCAGCCACCACCCAAGCGACTAAACTTTTTCTTTTTTTTAGGTTTATCATATCAGATTCCTTAAATACGATTAATCCACAAACTATAATTATAACAGGACAACCGACCCGAAAGCCGGCTATCGATTCGTCATGTTATGGCTTTAAGATACTGCCAAGAGTCTAAATAATCGGTTAAACAAGCACTGATTCTTTTCTATATCATGGTAAAAAGAGCAATAAATAATACCGTATACATTACCACGCCCAAGAAATGCGAGCGAGCAACTTTAAAATCGGTTGAAGACGGCATTGAATTCTCAATGATGATTGTCTGCAACAACACATACAGGGTATAGTTTACAAAAGATGGCGTAATAGCCGGCAAAATATAGCGGTTAATATAAAATCCGATAGGCAGCAACAACAAAGGAGCCAAAGCCGCCGGCACGGCATTATAGAAAGTAATATTGGTAAACCCGACACTTCCCATTACATAATTACCATCCATATTTCTTTTAGGGATAAGAGAAAAATTACAAGGCTTAGCGTTCATCACCAACCCGACCGTAAAATGCATCAACTCGTGCAAGATTGTTCCCGGAATATTGATTAGAGCGCTCATAAACATAGAACTGTAGGTTGCGTTTTTTAGATGTACCAAAACTATCACCAACAAGATCATATAAAAACGATTATTAAAAAAAGTCTGCAAAAACGAATAAGAATTTATATATTCCCAAAAGGCCCAAAAGCTGTAATAAATTTGTTCCAACATTTATTTTATATCCTCCAAGCTGACCATTCCGGCAATATATGTATTCATCAACAACTTACACAAAGTTTCTTTATTTAGGCTCGATTTATTATTTAATCTGTCACTCAACAAATATCCGCTCATGGCAAACAGTGCCATTTCCAACACTTTTATGGATACTTTTTTTTCTTTAGCCGACATTTTCTTTATCAACGGCACCACTTGAAAGCTTATGAGTATATCAATTTTTTTAATAATTCTGGCCTCAGCAATTGTAAGCTTAAAACCATCGCCTGACAAATAGCGATTATATAACAATGCCCATAGATTAGGATTTGCCATAATATAAGAAGCTAAGACATCGGCATAATGATTGAGATTATTAAAAGGATTTTTTGACATTGTTAATGAGCTCATTTTAGCCGATAACTCATTTAGTGTCATCGCATTTTGTTCGGCTATAAAATTGTCCATGGTAGCAAAAATATTATAAATCATACCCACGGAAGAATTAGCTGCCTGCGCCAATTTTCTGGCACTTAAAGCATTAATCCCTTCATTTATAACCAATTTCCTGCCGCATTTAAGTAAAGCTTCTTTAGTTTTATTTCTGACAAAAGCTTTTAATCTGGCATCTTTATCATCAATCATGTTTTTCACAGTCTGATAAAAAACTTGTAACCATTCCGAATAAATATATATATAATAATCACATAATAAGTTATGTTTCAAACTAAATTTATAAGATTTTCAGGAGATTTTGATGAAAAAATCAATAATTGCATTAGGCCTGACTCTCATTCTGCCTTCGGTAGGATTCAGTCAAGATAGCGGATTCTCTAAAGATATTTTATTTGATCCTTCGGCTCCGTCGGCAGCCGAAGAGCAAAAGCAAAATTTAAATACCGAAGAAAACATTTCCGATGCCGTTGATTCCGCTCGCAACCTTCTCAACCAAAAGCCGATAAAATTACGGCAGCAAAAATTTCCCGAATTCAAAAGCCGCGCCTTGCGTACAGCATCAACAACCGCTCCCACACAAGAACTTGACAGTGCTCCGTTTGGCCTATACTGGGCCTCGACTATGGACAACACCCGCAACCAAGGAGTAACTCTCACCCCTGTTGAAATGGAAGATTATGTCAATAGCTTTCTGGCCGGCAATTTACCCAAAGCAATTGATTTTTTTGAACGCGTTTATGTTACCTATGGCGAAGAAAACAAGTTATACCGCATATTAGCCTATAGCAAACTAATAGACGACGATGCCTCTGCCTCAAAAGTTTTGAAAGAATATAACACCTACTCCGATTATCTAAACAAAAAATACGGTAACAAACAAGAAGACTATACCCCCGCCGTCATAAGCAAAACCGTTACCAACGCCCAAGGCAAGGAAGAAACCGTTACTGAAAATGCTCCCATAGGCAATCCGGAATTTTTATCACAGCTTTTATCCGGAGATGCGGTTTTATTTTCCACTTATTACAACAACGATGTCGCCGCAGCTTTGAGCATAGGTGTTGACGGCGACAAAAAAACCTATATAGTGATAGACTACAAAAATTTGGAAATATTAAAAAAACAAGAAGCAGAAACTCTTGATGCATTATAAGGATAAGGACTTTTAACAGGATGAAAAAGATAGCATTTAGCGGCGCAGCCGGCAACGGTATCAGTCCGCTCGAACAAATTATGGCACTAAAAGGTTATGAAGTGTACGGTTCAGACCACAGCTTTGATATCGGCAAAGATGCCGACCGCAAACAAGCACTTGAAGATGTCGGAATTAAAATTGTCAAACAAGACGGTTCCGGAATTACTCCGGATTTGGAATACTTGTGCGTCTCTGCAGCCATTAATCCCGACAACCCTGATGTTAAAGCAGCACAAGCTCTGAATATTCCGATTAAAACCCGTTCTGATTTATTGCAAGAGTTATTTTCTTCATACCCGCACGGTATAGCTGTCGGCGGCACTGCCGGAAAAACTACCACCACCGCGATGATAGGTTATGTCTTAGATATTTTGGGCAAAAACCCTTGCATGGTTAATGGTGGTGCCCTATGCAATTTTTCAAACCGTAAAGGCATCCCCAACTATATCTATAATGAAAGTGATATCTGTGTTATCGAAGCTGATGAAAGTGACGGCTCAATCCGCAAATATCACCCGTTTGTCGGCATAATCAACAACATCTCTCATGACCACACTTCAATGGAGAAGTTGTTTGAATATTTTAATACTTTTGCCGCCAACTCTCAGAACCTAATTATAAACTTGGATTGTCCTAACCACACTCACATTAATGCACACCCAAACTGCAAAAGTTTTTCCATGCACAACCCCGCGGCAGATTTCTATGCCCAGACAGTAAGAAGCATAGCCGATGGTGTTGAGTATGAATTCCGCGGACAAACATTCAAACTTAATCTTTTAGGTGCGTTCAATGTTGCCAACGCTCTTGCCACTATTGCCGCTTGCTCTTTTGTTGGTGTCAATCCATTAGATGCGGCAAAAGCTCTTGAAAGCTTTACCGGTATCAAAGTTCGTCTCGAAAAAATCGGCACTGCCAACGGCATAACCGTTTACAACGACTTTGCCCATAATCCAAGCAAAATAGAGGCCTCTCTATCGGCTCTCAAAGACTACCCCGGACGCATAATTGCGATGTACCAACCCCATACACCTTTTTCGGCGGTTAATACCGGAGATGAAGTTGCCGCAGCGGTTGCTCGCGTTCTATCATCAGATGACATTATGATCATGCAAGAAATCTATGAGCTTACCCCGCAAGATGTCGGCATAACATCGGCTAACATAATCAACCGCATTAAAGAAAACGGACATAATCAAGCTCTGTTTTTGCCACATAAAGAAGATACAAAGAAATTTGTTTTAAACAATGTTCGCAAAGGCGACAGAATTGTCATTATGGGAGCTCACGACAATTCATTAGCTGACTTTAGTCGAGAGCTACTAACGGCAATTGCCGGCTAAAAGCCCAAAAAGTTAGCAATATAATTTAAATTTTTTCCATTCAAATAGGATATCAGGGACTGGTATGTTATAAACCCGTCCCATCCTTTTGAATTAAAAGCCAGCATCGAACCAATCATCCACATATTGGCCGGCAACAAAAATACGGCACAAAAGCCATACCCGACCTTGGGTAAATCGGTTTGTTTTTCATGGATTTGCGATGCCACGGTATCAACATGATAACCGATAACAAATCCCATAATACCGTTTAAGATAAGATTCATCGGTGCAAACATGGTATAAATACTTATGCCTATCATTGCCAAAAAACCAAAGAAAGGAAAAAAGTACGGAGCGATAACAATTAACCAATTACCTTCTCCTTCAAATGACATTTCCCCTCCGCTGTCATCCGGATTAATATTAAGTCCGTTCACTTTATGCAGTGTCAAAACGGCAAACAAGGCATGCGAAAACTCATGAGCCAACACTTCCATACTCACTTTTGCCGATGCATCCATAAATGAACGAGCAATAAAGAACAGGAAGAAACCTCCGAATAACGCCCAATATTTAATTTCCGAAAACTTAAAATAATCCAAAGAGCTCACAAACGCCGGCAACGAAAAAAGTAACCACAATGCCACCGGCCACTTTAGCATATTAACAAATTTATCAACCAAATCCCTCATTACATTCCTCTCTGCATGATAAAGTAATGTTAACAGAAATAAACTATATTTTCATCGTGAATATGCAACATATTAACATTTCTTCAAGTATTGCTATATACAATAATTTCATACAGATACAACGAAAGGATAACACATGAGCCAAGGCAAATTTGACAGTTATGATTTTTTGATAGACGAAGACGATGAAGTTATGCTTTTGTTATATGCCAAGGAAAGTAAGCCGGAAGATCCATATATGGTTATAGATTTTGACAACAAAAGTGCCGAACTCTACCGCAACGGCTCTGATTGTGTTGTTATTAACGACATATCCGAAGATATACTATCAGCACTGCGACTTGAGGATTCTATTCTGGTCTGCGAATTAAGCCGTGATGAAGGTGAAGAAGCTAAAATTATTTATGCTTACGAAGCTCAAATCGAAATCTAAGCTCTTTTAAGTTTTCCTGCCGCGGATAATAGTGTAAGTACCGTATAAGACAAAATCTCGGTTACCGGCATATTGGTAGTTTTGCAATCCTTTTCTGTTTTATACAAAAGCTCCATCACATCAAACAGCCGCTCTTTTTTCCATATTCTAAGTTGTGCTGCCATCGCATCATAGCGATAAAACAATCTTTTCGAAAGGACTTTTTTTGCGGCCTCCATATCTGATATTCCCCCCTCGGTTAAAGCTTTAGCCGCTAAAAGATTGCTGACATGACGCATCAAAGCTCTAACGATTTGAACTTCCTCTTCACCCTCATTTATTAGTCTCTGCAAACCGCTTATAGCCTTTTCCTTGTTTGCAGAAAACACATCAAAGCACAAATCGTCCATTCCGGTCGCTGCCTGATCAAAAATTACGGCCTGAACATCTGCTGCCACGAAGTGTTTTTTTGTTCCGACATAAGTTATAAGTTTTTCAATCTCCGAGACATTTATTTTTCTATCGTTAGACAAACGCGAACACAACAAGCTAAACGCCGGCATTTCATAAGTAATGCCGTTTTCAGCCAACATTGCCCGTACTGATGATGAAACATTTTCTTCTCTGTCTTCATAACAAGCGACCGCGGCAACCGCCTTGTGATTATTAGCCAGCAAAACCAAAGAAGATTTGTTGTTTAAACTTTGTTTACCGATAAGCAAAAGCAGGTTATCATTTTTATCATTTTCCAAAAGAGCTTCCAAAGTTTTGGTAAAATTATTATCGGCCTCTTTTACCACAACCACCCTTCTGACGCTCATTAACGACTGAGCATTATACTCAGCCATAACCGCACCGCCGTCAGCTTTAACTTCATCCCAATCCAAATAAGCAGTTGCAAACGGATCATACAAATCTTCACTTACCGTTTTAACAAATTTTTTGGTATACTCGTCAATCAAACCTTCATTTTGACCATACAAAAGCACGGCTTTGATTTCGGATGCCGGTTTTCTAAAATATGATTCGACCTGTACTTGCTTATATATCATAAGTTACCGTTAATTTGAGAGTGAAAATAAGCCCCAATACGGAGAACTATATCATTTGCAATAATTCTTGCCGCGTCGGTTTCTGCTTTTTTCTGAGCCATGGTTGTAGAATATGGATCACGCAAAATATCATAGCTGACATAGGCAATAGAATCACCTTTTACAAGTTCTTCATTACCTGCAAAGAGCTGATATGAAACACGATATTCCACTCTTTCACTGGTTGCGGTCACATCATCACGCATTGCTTGTTGCGTCACGATTCTATCCGTCAACACCACTTTCAGCCTATACTTTGCATTTTGCGGCACCCCTTTAGGAGTAAGCAAATCCAATAACTCATTTCGCAGCTGCTGACCGAAACGCTCCGCGATGGTGGCCACTTTTATCTGAGCCATCTCATCGGCAATTGAGGTATCAAAATCACCGCTGTAATACCAAGCCTTTCCACCGGACCTCTGCACATACAAAGGCTGAAACCCGCAAGCGGACATAAGCAAAACCGATATCAAAGCGGCGATTTTTTTCATCATTTTTTATCCTCTCAAGCTGCCACGATGTTAACAATTTTATTAGGCACCACAATAACCTTTTTAATCTCTTTACCTTCAAGTTGTCTTTTAACATTTTCAAGGCCGAGAGCGGCTTTTTCGGCCACATCTCTGGAAGCATCTTTCGCCAACTCGATTGTTCCACGCATTTTGCCGCAAATCTGCACGGCCACGGTAACCATATTTTCTTCTGCCAATTTGGCATCGCCTTTGGGCCAAGTTTCAGCTACAATAAAGGTATTATGACCTAATCTTGCCCACATTTCCTCAGCCAAATGCGGAGTAAACGGCGACATTAATTTTAGCAGATTTTCGTACAATTCCGGAGCAATTTTATCCAACGATGACAGATAATTAACATATGTCATCAATGAAGACACTGCGGTATTAAATCGCATTTGTTCGATTCTTTCGCTAACCTCCAAAATACACTTGTGCATTGCTCGCAAATCTTTTTCGGATGGCTTTGTATTTTTGTGAACCTTCTTAAACAGCCCAAATACCTTACCGACAAAACGATAAACTCCCATCAGGCTCTCATCAGACCACATAGCGGTTTGATCAAACGGCCCCATAAACATTTCATACAATCTGAAAGCATCTGCACCATAAGCATCTATTATATCATCAGGATTAATGACATTACCGCGAGATTTTGACATTTTCTCACCGTTTTCGGCTAAAATCATGCCATGAGATGTGCGTTTTTTATAAGGTTCCGGCATGGGAACATATCCGCAATCATATAAGAATTTATGCCAAAAACGCGAATACAACAAGTGTAAGGTAGTATGTTCCATACCGCCGTTATACCAGTCAACATTCATCCAATAATCAAGAGCCTCTTTTGAAGCAAATTCCTTTTCATTATGCGGATCACAATAACGCAAGAAATACCATGAAGAACCGGCCCAGTTAGGCATGGTATCGGTTTCTCTTCTGGCTTTGCCGCCACATTTCGGACAAGTTGTATTAAGCCAATCACCTGCTTTTGATAAAGGCGATTCTCCTTCATCATTTGGATGATAATCAGGCACCTCAGGCAAGGTTAGCGGCAACTCTGATTCCGGAATTGGCTGCCAACCGCATTTTTCGCAATATACCATTGGAATTGGCTCGCCCCAATATCTTTGCCTAGAAAACACCCAATCACGCAGTTTATAATTAACCTTAGCCCTGCCAAAGCCATGTGCCACTGCATAATCAATGGCCTTTCGCATCGCCTCATCTTTATTCAAACCATCCAAGAAACCTGAGTTAATATGTTTACCGTCTTCTTCCCAAGCTTTTTCGGAAATATCGCCACCGTCAAGCACTTGAACAATAGGCAGATTAAACACCTTGGCAAAATCATAGTCGCGTTGATCATGCGCCGGAACAGCCATAATGGCACCGGTTCCGTAGCCGGTTAAAACATAGTCGGAAATAAACACCGGTATCATCTGACCGTTATACGGATTCTTTGCCTTAATTCCCTTGAGTTCTACACCGGTTTTTTCATCACTCATGGTCCTTTGTAAATCAGATTTTTTGGCTGTTTCCTCAACATAAGCTCTGATTTCGTTTTGGTTTTCAAATTTATCCATATATTTTTGCACGAACTCATGTTCGGGAGCCAAAACCATGTAAGTAACACCAAATGCCGTATCCGGTCTGGTAGTAAACACGGTCAGCTTATCATCACCGAACTCAAAATCCAGCTCTGCACCTTCGGAGCGACCAATCCAGTTTATTTGCTGTGATTTAACACGATCAATAAAGTCGACATCGTCCAAATCCTTAATCAGCCTGTCGGCATATTTGGTAATGGCAATCATCCATTGTTCTTTATCTCTTCTGACGACCTCAGAGCCGCATCTCTCGCAATGACCGTTAACTACCTCTTCATTAGCCAATCCTACTTTACAAGAGGGACACCAGTTAATTGCAATCTTATCTTTGTAAGCCAAACCTTTTTCAAAGAACTTGATAAACATCCACTGTGTCCACTTATAGTATTCCGGATCACAAGTATTAATACATCTGTCCCAGTCAAAACTAAAACCGATAGATTTAAGCTGTCTGGTAAAATTTTCAATATTTGCTTTGGTAGAAACTGCCGGATGCACACCGGTTTTAATGGCATAATTTTCGGCAGGCAGACCAAAAGCATCAAACCCCATAGGATACAACACATTAAAGCCTTGCATTCTCTTTTTTCTGGCAATTACATCCAAGGCTGTATAAGAACGCGGATGTCCGACATGCAAGCCGGCACCGGAAGGATAAGGGAATTCCACCAAAGCATAAAATTTTTCTTTGTTTTTATCAATTTCCACCTTATATACTTTTTCATCATCCCAAATTTCTTGCCATTTCTTTTCGATAGCCTTGAAATTATATCTTTCTTCCATATGCCATTCTTTCATCCACTCGTCAAAAGAGGCTTTTCCGTTGTATCTTTTATTCATTTATCTTACATTCCCTTTGGTTTAATAAAAAATCACCTCGCATAAAATTATCTTACTTTAACAAATTTGACAAGATAGATTTTTTACCTTGTAATTATCCGCTCATTTATTTAGAATGCCGATAGCAAAAAACACTAACATGGAAATAAAATGTCTTCGGCTCGCGAAAATTCCATTCTTTTACTGAGTAAGGCTCTTACCGGCAATTCTGTAGGAGGCATTCCTTATACGGAAGCCGAAGATAACGCTTTTACCACCATGTTGGTACTAACCTCACTCAGGCACTTAACCTACATCAACAAAATACTCAAATCTCTGATAACCAAAAAGCTGTCAAAACAAGATGAAATAGCTCGTTATGCTCTTGTTTTGGGTGCTGCCGAAATTTTATATATGCACACTCCGGACTACGCCGTTATAAACAGTTATGTTGAGCTGGTAAAAAGCAAAACCAACAAATATCTTGCCGGTTTTGTAAATGCTGTTTTACGCAAAATATGCACCCAAAAAGAAGAATTTCAAAAAAACGACGGCGGAGAATTTTTCTCCCAAAAATTTCGCGAATTACTAAGACGAGATTACTCGGTTAAAACGGTTGCCGCGATTGAAAAAATATCATCTCAAGAACCTCTTTTAGACATCACTTGCGGCAACACATATCAAGAAGGAACTTTAGACGGTGTAAAATTACCTCTTGGCTCGATTCGTCTTGACTGCAAAGGCAAGATTTCCTCTCTTCCGGCATACGACAAAGGTTCTTGGTGGGTACAAGATTTTTCATCCTCGCTACCGGTAAAAATGCTTGGCAACATCGCTGGCAAAAGCGTTCTTGAATTATGTGCCGCCCCGGGTGGAAAAACCGCACAATTACTAAGTGGCGGCGCTATTGTGAGCTGTCTTGATATATCAAAAGAAAGACTTGCTACCTTGCAAGAAAACCTAACTCGTCTCAAACTCTCGCCCAAAGAAATAATCTGCTCTGACGGAGTTGATTATTTACAAACCACCGACCAAAAGTTTGACATAATCTTACTTGATGCCCCTTGCTCTGCCACCGGGACACTGCGTCGCCACCCTGAAATAGTCCACACCAAGAGCATATCAGACATAGAAAAACAATCAAAAACTCAGCAAAACCTCCTACAACATATTGATAAAGCCCTCAAAACAAACGGAGTCTTTCTCTATTGCACCTGCTCTCTCTGCAAAGATGAAGGCGAAAAGCAAATCCACTCATTTTTACAACAACATAAAAATTACAAAATCATAAATCTCACGCCGCAAATACCCGCCGAACTTTCCGCAATACTCACTTCCGAAGGCTTTATCAGAGTCTTGCCTCATCATCTTGCTCAATTCGGAGGAGCTGACGGTTTCTTTATCGCCTGTTTACAAAAAGGAAATTAACCGATGTTTTTTGCCAAAGAAGAAAAGCCCCCTATCACTAAGCCAGAAAAAATAGCCATTATCGGCGATTCCCCCTTAGCTTTTTTCTTACAAGCATATTTTCTTAATTCGGGTTATGAATGTAAACTTTTACTCCCAGTAAACCAAGCCGATTTTTTTCGCAAACTTGGTACGCTAACCGTCCGTTCTCCGTTTATGCAACCCTTTCGCTACAAACCCGAAATAATCACTTCTGCCAACCAGAAATTCGACTTTTATTTTCTGGTTTCTTCGGCGGAGAGCTGTCGTAGTGATATTTTCTTTTTGCCAACCGAAAAAGAAGGTACTTTTCACATTATTAACCTCTCAGGCTTTTACAATCACCGCTTTATCAATCACAAAACCAATACCAAGATTATAAATGGTTTCACCAACCCCCACCTTACGCTTAATGCAAATAAAAGCACTTTGGATGTTTTTGATAAAGATATAACTTTTTTCTTATCTGCCGAAACCGACACTTTTTTTAACATTGGAAATTTATTTTCCTCTCCTTCATTTATCATATCCTCCGTCAAAAATTTTCCAGCGGCCTTATGGCAAAACTTGTGCATTTATTTTACCACCGAACTTCTGCTGGCAACATCACCGCACAAAATATCAGATTCTCTGCAAAACACCAAATTCCACACACAACTGTCAGGGATCATAAACGAACTTAAATTAATATTGCAGCAAAACAAAATTCAAATCAACGAAGGTGAAATCTTGAGTAGCATTTATGCCATTCCGAACGACTACCTCGGAACCGCCGTAAAAAAAATCGGTTTTGTTAATTTCAGTAATATTTTTTCGGGTATCAATGCCGATACCACCCCAAAGATATATAATCTTTTGATGCAGATGTCCAAGAAATACATGGCATAACCCGACAAACAAGCTTGAAGATACCGTTAGTATTGTATATACTTCCCTCAAAGATTAACCTTCACACAAAGGATTAATTTAACAATATGAGCCTAGACACACTTATCGGCGGAGCTGTTTTTATTGTCAGTATGCTACTGACGATAGTTTTGTTTTTATCTTTCCTCAAAATTGAACACTTACGCGAACGCCTGTTGGTTAATGTTTTATCGCTGTATATCTCCGTAACGCTAGTAACGACAATCGCCGTTTGCATCTTCTGGTACCCATATGATATCGTAGAAGACACCGATTTACTCTCGTACCTTTCTCCGCTGTTATTTGGCTTTTTAATAATCGGCGCCTTATTCTTTAATCGCCCATACCTCAGCAGTTTGGCGACGCTTTTGGCTTGCTCTGGTGCTGTATTTATCAGTGGTAATTTCATAAATATTTTTCCGCAAATATCCCCGCTCTATAATCAAGTCATCACCATTTTGCTTTATTGGGTCTTTGCCCTAGGTTGGAGAGTCTTAAGTGGCCTAAACCCCATGCCGCAAGTGGAAGGCTTAACCATAAGCGGCGGTATTGTTGCACTATACCTGTTAAGTGCGGCACCTCTTATGATGTATTATACTGCAGCAGGAATTCTAGGGGCTTTTATCATTTCTTATTTTTACAGCCGTTTTTCACCCATTGGCCTTAACACCGCAGTTTTAGGAGGATACCTAATCGGTTGGCTTGGCCTCCAAAGTTCCGCAGAATATATACTTCCCTGTTTTATTGTATTTTGCATGTTTTATTTAATAGAATTGGCCATCGGTATCATCAGAAGACTGAGTATGCTTCCGCAATACCGAGAACTTGGATATAATTCTATTGTGGTTACGGTATATAACAGCGGTTATCCGGCACCCTTACTGCTCCGCAATCGCTGGAATAATTCTATATTACTCTTAATACTCGGCTGTCTGCAAATTTATGGGCGGAATCCCTTCTCAATGCCGCTTTTCGCCGGAATTTTAATGATATGGCAAGCATATCGCATATCGCAATGGCAAACCCCGATAAAAAGTTTCAAAGAAAGTTCACAAGAGCTTATATCTGACATAAAAAACACTTTCGGTCAGATTTTTTCCTCGGCCAAGACACACCATAAGGACAAAGACTGATGTTTCTGCTGGATTTTCTAAAATCGTTTTTTTTACAACCTCGTCGCAACGATTATGACATCCTTTCTGAAGAAGAGGCTCTGCATATTAATATCAATGTTGTTGTAGTTGAGTTCAACGAAAATGTGGAAAGCTCATCTGGCGAAATTTTAGCCGCACAACTGCACGCACAAAAACACCTTACGGTGAGATATTTTGATGAACCGTTCAGCAAAAGTTTTCTCAATTTGGAAGGACGCACATTTTTTGATTTTATCGACAAAGGCCAAGCCATATTGGGCCGCACCAAAGCCGATATTTTGATATGGGGGCACCGCGAAGACGGTAAAATCCGACTAAATTTTCAAACCCCGATGCAATATGAACGCAGCAACTCATCATTTTTGTCTTTGCTTGACAGTCTGTATTTACCGGTCACTCTTTTTGATAACCCGCAAAACTTTCCCTTACCGATACTAAACATCATTATCGGAGCCATTGTTGCGGCACTTGATACACCTGATAAAACCTCGGGCATTCGTCAGAAATATCTCCTCAAAAAGACCATAACAATGCTATCAAAAGACAGCTCGGCCAAGAATCTAGGTATTGAATTTATGCCCTATATAATGAACTTCTTGGCACTTATATATTTAAGCTATTGTCGTAATAATGATAATGACAAAGAATTTAAGGTTGTAAATGGTCTACTGGCAACGGCTTTGGAACACAAAGATTTAATTAAAAATCCACTACACCTCGGTTGTATATACAACCATCTGGGGCAGTTGCACGAATGTGCCATAAATATGTTTTCTCGCAAATCGGAAAAACATTTCAAAGGGGCAATTCGCAACTACCAACTTGCTCAAAAATATTTGGGCAAATATGTATACCCATACGACTATGGATTTATATCCTACCGCTTATCTGATATTCTATATGACTATTGGCGCCAAAAAGAAGATATACAAGCTTTACGAGATTCGGTATTTAACCTAAGAGAAAGTGAAAAAATATTTACCTACTCACTATTTCCGGAATTTTGGGCTGATATTGAAGGGCTGCTGGGACACCGGCTCAACATACTAAGTTCATTAACCGACAATAATGCTATAGCCGAATTGGCGATAAACACCTATAAAAACCAACAAAAGATTATCACCGAAAAACGCGATCCTTTTGCTTGGGCAGCGATTCAAGAAGAAATTGGTAACATATATTATCGTCTGGGCCGCGATAAAGAGGACAATGATTTGTTGGAAGAAAGCTTGGAATATTTTCACGATGCACTGTACATATTTGAGAACATGGAACTTTCCGACAACGCCAAGCGGGTAACCGTCAGTATAGCCAAAGCTAATGATTTATTAGAAAACTAGACCATCTAACGACAAAAAAGAAACCCACCGGCCTAGCCGGTGGTTCTTCTCAAGCGGGTGTAACCCTAATGGTGCCAGCGAACGCCTTAAGGGCGTATGACGGTCTGACAGGGCGAAGATTACTTGCTACCCGTAAACGGG